>JBJTVH010000037.1:0-46875 GCA_046081125.1 Acidimicrobiales bacterium | reverse complement strand
GCTTCGATCGGCTCGGCCTCAGTCCCCGACGAGATCGCCCAGGCGGTTGCGGTCCAACACCTCGATCAGCCCGCGTCCGAGCCGCACCACTCCGGCGGCCTCGCCGCTGCGCAGGACGCGGTTCACCGTCTGGCGCACCGTGCCGGCCACGAGAGCGAGATCCTCCTGGCTCATGCGGATCGGCTCGGGGGCGTAGGCGTCGGCGAGAACCGCAACGCGTCGCCAGATCCGCTGCTCGGGCGGCCGGAGCAGTTCGTTCGCGACCACCGTGGTGTCGACGAGTCGCTCGGCGAGCGCAGCGACCAAGAACCGATCGACCTTCGGGTACCGGTCGCGCAACTCCTCGAAATCCCTCCGACCGAGCACGAGTGTCTCGGTCTCCTCCAGCGCAGCGACTCGCCCCGTACGACGGTGCGCTCGATGGACGAGGGCCAGTTCGCCGACGAGTTCGCCCGGGTGCACTACCCGGACGGCGACCGAGGCGCCCGACGGGGTTCCGACGTGCACCACCAGCCGGCCCGAACGCACCAGGTGAAGCGAATCACCCGGGGCACCGTCGTTGAACACCGTTTGACCTCGCCGGTACCGCCGGACCCGCATCTGGGCGAGCAGGTGCGACCGCTCGGGTTCGCCCAGCGCATCGAGCAGCCCCATGGGGCGAATTGTCCCACCCCGGCACTGCACCGACGGCCTGCCGCCGAAGGCCGCCCGTGGGTCGTGCCCTCATGTCACTGCGACCACTTCGTCGAAGCGATCGACGCGGCGCAGTTCGGGAAACAGCACCGCCCAGATCGCCACCACGGCAAGGGTGGCGGCCCCGCCGAAAACGACGGCTGCCACCAGGCCGAGGACCTGTGCGGCCACACCGGATTCGAAGGCGCCGAGTTCGTTCGAGGCGCCGATGAACACGTTCTCGACGGCCAGCACCCGGCCCCGCATCTCCTCGGGGGTTGCGAGCGGCACGATCGTGCCCCGGATGAAGACGCTGACGGAATCCGCGGCGGACAGCGCCGCGAGCGCACCGAAGGCCACCACGAAACTGGTCGTCACCCCCAACACGACGGTGAACACCCCGAACAGCCCGACCGCGACGAACAACACCGTGCCGACGTGGCGGCGCACCGGCCGGACCGCGAGCGTCAACGTGGCCAGTCCGGCGCCGATACCAACCGAGGCACGCAGCCACCCGAGACCGACGGAACCGACCCCGAGGCGTTCCTCGGCGATCGCCGGCAGCAGCGCCACTGCGCCGCCGAAGAGCACCGCCATGAGGTCGAGGGAGACCGCAGCAAGAACGACCCGGTTGCGGCGCACGAACCGGAGCCCCTCGAGCGCCTCGTGCAGCGGTCTGGCCCGCGCGTCGGTGGCCACCCGGCGAACCGGCGGAACGGGGATACGCAGCAGCGCACCCGCCGCCGCAACCAAGCCGGCGGCGGCCACCACGAACGGCCACGGTTCGTCCACGGCGTAGAGGAACCCTCCGATCACCGGGCCGACCACGAGCGCCGACTGCCAGGTGATCGAACTCAACGCCACCAGCCGCGGGAGCGCCCCGGAGCGGGCGGCGAGATCCGCCGGGAGCGCCCGGGAGGCCGGCACGGCGAAGGCCCGCGCCACCCCGAACACGACGACCAGCATCAGCACGGGGGTCACCGAGGTCGGCGAGGTCGACGCGTACCAGGCGAGCGCGAACGCGCAGATCGCCTCGCATGACAGCGCAACTGCGGCGATGCGGCGACGATCGACGCGGTCGGCGATCGGGCCGGCGATCGGGGCGAGCAGCGCCGTGGGCAGGAACTCGGCGAGCCCGAGCAACCCGAGGTCGAGTTCGCGGCCGGTGATGCCGAACACGAGCACGCCGAGCGCCGTGGCCTGCGCGACCGTGGACACCGTCGACAGGAACTGTGCGGCAATCAGGACGCGGAAGCCCTCGGGCAACGTCCCTCGGCCGGGGGTTGCCTCGGTCATGCGGTCGGCACGCTAGCCCCCGCTACCCTCGGCACCGATCGAACGGAGGTGCCATGGCGCTGCGGGAGCGGTTCGAGCTCGACGGGTTCGCCGCCGTCGTCACCGGATCCGGCCAGGGGATCGGTCGGGGTATCGCGGTCGGGTTGGCCGAGATGGGGTGCGACGTGGTCGTGAACGCACGCCGGCTCGAGGACTGCGCGGAGACCGCACGGCTCGTCACCGCAGCCGGCCGGCGGGCCGCGGTCGTCGATGGTGACGTTCGCACCGAGCCGATCATGGACCGCCTCGGTGCGGTCTGCGTCGACACCTTCGGCCGCCTCGACGTGTGGGTGAACAACGTCGGCGGATCAGACGACAAGGCCCTGCGCCCGCTCGTCGACACCCCCGACGACGTCTGGCGTTCGATGCTCGAGCTGAACGTCACGACCGCCTTTTGCGGGGCGGAGGCCGCCGCGGCCCGGATGCACAACGGTGGTTGCATCGTGAACATCTCGAGCGGCGCGGGCATGCGGGGCTCGCCGCTCACCGGCCCCTACGCAGCGGCCAAAGCCGCGATGCTCAACCTCACCCAGACGCTGGCGCTCGAGCTTGCCGAGCGCGCCATCCGGGTCAACGCCGTGTCTCCGGGCCAGGTGCCGACCGAGGCCTTCCGGACCACCTTGGCGGGCGACCCGGACCGCCTCGACGAACTCGCCGCGGCCACACCGCTCGGTCGCCTCGGCACACCCGAGGACATCGCCGCCGCCGTTGTGTATCTGGCCTCACCAGCCGGCTCGTGGGTCACGGGCGAGAACCTGCTGGTCGCCGGCGGGCGGACGCAGCGTGGCGGCGGCACCCGCCGCTACGGCTGATCGCCCGCCGGCGCGTACCGGCCCTGCGTCAGCGCCCCTGCCACACGGGCGGACGCTTCTCCACGAACGCGGCGAGCCCTTCTTTCAGGTCTTCGGACCGCATCACCACGCGAGCGCCGGCATTGGACATCTCCCAGAGCGTCGCGTCGTCGGCCCAGTCCGACGCCAGCACCACCGTGCGGCTCTCCCAGACGGCGAGGGGTGCGTTGGCGCAGATCTGATCGGCGAGTTCACGGGCCGCCGCTTCGGCCTGACCGGGCTCGACGAGCCGGTTGATCATGCCGAGTTGATAGGCGCGCTCCGCCGTGAACGTCGAAGCGCACAGGATGGCCTCCATCGCGGCCGCGCGGCCGATGGCGCGCGGCAAGCGGAACAGCCCGCCCGCGGCGGCCACCAACCCCCGCTTGACCTCGAACAGCCCGAACGACGAGCGGGTCGTGGCAACGACGAGATCGCACGTGAGGACGATCTCGCACCCACCGGCGGTGGCGAGGCCGTCGACGGCGGCGATCACCGGCTTGCGACGTTCCCGGTTGGTGAAGCCGGCGAACCCACCCCGGGCGGTCCCGAGCGGCTTGCCGCCCGAGTTGACCGCCTTGAGGTCCGCCCCCGCCGAGAACACCGGGTTGGTCTGCCCCTCGGTGTTGGCCCGCAGGATGCCGACCCAGACGTCCGGGTCCTCCTCGAATCGGTCGAGCGCCGCTTCGAAAGCCTCGGCGACATCGCCGTTGACCGCGTTACGGGCCTCGGGGCGGTTGAGGGTGAAGAAGCCGAGGTGTCCCTCGACGTGGAAGTCGACCAGTGCCATGGCGGGAATCTACGTAGCCCGAGAACCGAGCGCGAACCGCCGGCTCCGGCCGGGGGTCAATGACCGTCCCGGACGTTCCACCGGAACGTCTTCGCGCACAGCGCCAACCCGCCGAGGCACCAGAGTCCGAGCACGACAGCGGCGGCGGGGTGCTGCCAGGAGCCGCCCGGCTCGACGGCGAGGAACGAGTCGGGTAGGAACACCGACCGGAACCCTTGGGCCATCCACTTCAGCGGGAACACCGAAGCAGCGATCCGCAGGCCCTCCGGGAGCGAGGTCCAGTCGACGTAGACGCCGGAGATGAATTGCAGCGCGATGAACGGCGGCTGCACGACACTGACCGCGGCGCGGCCGCTGCGCGGCACCGACGACACGGCGATGCCCAGGACCGTGGAAGCCGACACCCCCAGCACGAAGACCCAGGCAAAGGTGATCCACCGGCCGAGGTCGTTCGGGAGCTCGAGGCCGTAGAAGGCGACCGCGACGACGATCAGCACCACCGTCTCGGCGAAGGCCGTGACGAGCACGAACAGCACCTTGCCGACGAAGTACGACGCCCGGGGCATCGGGGTGATCCACAGGCGCTTGAGGGTGCCGTCGTCGCGCTCCATCGCGATCGAGATCGCCAGCGTCGTGAAGGCCACGCTCATGATGCCCGCCGCCATCAGCCCGGCGAGCAGGACGTTGGCATACCGGACGCCGGTGCCGTCGACGGTGCCGCTGCCGAAGATGCTCGAGAACAGCACGAGCAGCATGACAGGGAATGCGAAGCCGAAGAACGCCGCCTCTTTCGACCGGAAGAACTGCTTGAGCTCGAGCCGCGCCCGCACCATCCCGAGGCGTAGGACATCGCCTGCGGGAACCGAGGTCGTCTCCTCCCGCACTGCGATCCGGGTCATCGGGACGCCCCGATCAGGGAGAGGTACACGTCCTCGAGCGTCGGCCGGGTGATCGTGAGTTCCGGCACCTCCCCGCCGAACCGGGCGGCGAGTTCCGCAACGGTTGCGGCCGGGGTGTGCGTGTGGCGCTCGTGATGCCGGCCCTCCTCGCACCACCGAACGACGGCGGGCGCCTCCTGGCGTCCACCGAGTTCACCGGGCGCCCCCAGTGCGACGAGACGACCCGCTGCGATCACCGCGACCCGGTCTGCGAGCGCTTCTGCTTCTTCGAGGTAATGCGTCGTCAGAAGGATCGTCGTGCCGTGTTCACGCAGCCCTGCGATCAACGTCCAGAACTCCCGGCGGGCCTCCGGATCGAACCCGGTCGTCGGCTCGTCGTGGAACAGCACCTCCGGACGCCCGACGATCCCGATGGCGACATCGAGGCGACGGCGTTGGCCGCCCGACAGCGACGCGGTCCGCGCGGCGCGCTTGGCCGTGAGGCCGACCGCGTCGATCACCGCCGCGGGATCGCGGGCACCGGGGAAGAACGAGGCGAACTGTGCGACGACCTCGAACACGGTGAGATCGTCGAATGCACCGGTCGATTGCAGCACCACCCCGATCCGACTGCGCCAAGCAGTCCGGCCGTGCGCAGGATCGACCCCCAACACCCGCACTTCACCGGCAGTCGGTCGCCGGAACCCCTCGAGGATCTCGACGGCGGTGGTCTTGCCGGCACCGTTGGGGCCGAGCAGCGCAAGCGTTTCGCCTCGGCCGACGGTCAAGTCGAGTCCATCGACGGCCCGTTTGTCGCCGTAGACCTTCACGAGTTCCCGTACCCGGATGACGTCATCGGTCATGGGGGCATCATGGTCGGCTCCGAACGACCCGCGAAACGACCGAAGGTCGGGTTTCGAGACCGTTGGTCCCGAAACCCGACCGTGAGGCCGCGATCGTGCGCTCAGTTGACGAACCAGGTTCCCCCGGAGCGCAGCAGGCCGGCGAGGTCGCCGGGGCCTTTGCGAGCCGAGGCCTCCATCACCTGATTGGCGACCGCCGAGGAGTACTCGGGCCGCTCGACCGCCCGGAAGATCCCGAACGGGGTGGGCGAACGGTCGTCGGAGTTCAACCGGGCGAGGGCGAACGCCAGGCTCGGATCGCTGCGGTGGGCGTCATGGACCAGCAGGGCGTCCACCCCGACCTCGGCCACCTCGACGATCCGCAGTTGCCCGTCGGCACCCATCATCACGCCGCGCTCGTCGTCGGCCCCGAACCGGATCGGCTGCCCGTGGACGAGGTTGATCATGTTCGCCGGGCGGGACTGCTTCGCGGTCACCCCGTCGAAGGCTCCGTCGTTGAAGACGTTGCAGTTCTGGTAGATCTCGACGAACGACGCCCCGTGGTGGGCATGGGCGGCCCGGAAGGTCTCCATCATGTGCTTGCGGTCGAGATCGTGGGTGCGGGCCACGAAGCTCGCCTCGGCGCCGATGGCGACGTTGAGTGCGTTGAACGGCGGATCGACCGAACCCATCGGGGTGGACTTCGTGACCTTGCCGAGCTCCGACGTCGGGGAGAACTGCCCCTTCGTGAGTCCGTAGATCCGGTTGTTGAACAACAGGATCGTGAGGTTCACGTTCCGGCGCAGCGCATGGATCAGGTGGTTGCCCCCGATCGACAACGCGTCGCCGTCACCGGTGACGACCCAGACGTCGAGGTCGGGGCGGGCCACCTTGAGACCGGTGGCGATGGCCGGGGCTCGACCGTGGATCGAGTGCATCCCGTAGGTGTTCATGTAGTACGGGAACCGACTCGAGCAGCCGATACCCGAGACGAAAACGGTGTTCTCACGGGACACACCGAGTTCGGGCATGAGGAACTGGACCGCTTGCAGGATGCCGTAGTCGCCGCAACCCGGGCACCAGCGAACCTCCTGGTCGCTGGTCCAGTCCTTCTTCGTGGTGATGGGGACGATGGTGTCGCTCATGGTCGTGCTCCGTCAGGCGAGGGCTGCGGTGATGGCCGACTCGAGTTCGGCGGCGGTGAAGGGCAGACCGGCCACCTTCGTGACCGGGCGAGCGTCGACGAGGTACTCGGCCCGCACGATGCGGCACAGCTGGCCGAGGTTCAGCTCGGGCACGATCACCTTCGGGTAGAGACGCAGGACATCGCCGAGGTTGGCCGGCAACGGATTCACGTGGGTCAGGTGGACCCACGCCACCTTGCCTCCCCCGGCCCGCACCCGCCGGGTGGCGTCGGCGATGGCCCCCCACGTCGATCCCCAGCCGAGCACGCACAGCTCGGCGTCGGTGTCCCCGACGACCGTCGCCTGCGGGATGTCCTTGGCGATCCCGGCGACCTTCGCCGCCCGGAGGTGGACCATCGTCGAGTGGTTGTCCGGCGTGTAGGAGATGTTCCCGGTGCCGTCCTCTTTCTCGATGCCGCCGATGCGGTGCATCAAGCCGGGCGTGCCCGGGATGGCCCAGGGGCGGGCGAGGGTCTCAGGATCGCGCTTGTACGGCCAGAACACCTCGTTGCCGTCCTCGTCGACGTGGTTGAAGCCCTCGGCGAACGCGACGGAGATGTCGGGAAGGCCCTCTACGTCGGGGAGCCGCCACGGCTCGGAGCCGTTGGCCAGGTAGCCGTCGGAGAGGAAGTAGACCGGCGTGCGGTACTTCAGCGCGAGGCGAGCGGCTTCGATCACGGCTTCGAAGCAGTGGGCCGGGCTGTACGCCGCGACCACTGGCACCGGCGCTTCGGCGTGCCGGCCGAACACCGCGAGGTTGAGGTCCGCAGCCTCGGTCTTGGTGGGGAGCCCCGTCGAGGGACCGCCCCGCTGGATGTCGATGATCAGCATCGGTAGTTCGAGGCTCACCGCCAAGCTCACGGTCTCGCTCTTGAGCGCCACCCCGGGACCCGACGTGGTCGTGACACCGAGGTGGCCGGCATACGCAGCACCGAGCGCGACGCCCGCTGCTGCGATCTCGTCCTCGGCCTGGACGGTGCGGACGCCGAAGTTCTTGTGCTTCGACAGCTCGTGGAGGATGTCCGACGCCGGTGTGATCGGGTAGGAGCCCAGCGTGACCGGCAGATGGGCGAGCTGTCCGGCGGCGACGAGTCCCCAGGCGAGCGCCGTGTTGCCGTTGATGTTCGTGTACTCACCCGGCGGCAGAGCCGCCGGACGCACCTGGAAGCGGTGGCCGAAGGTGTCGGTCGTCTCGCCGTAGTGGAAGCCTGCGAGGAACGCTGCCCGGTTGGCCCCGGCGACCTGGGCGTTGCGGCCGAAGCGGTCCTGGATCCACTGCAGCGTCGCGTCGATCGGTCGGGTGTACATCCACGAGATCAACCCGAGAGCGAAGAAGTTCTTGCTGCGCTCTGCGTCGCGCGGCTTCACCCCGAGCGGCTCGGCCGACTTCATCGTGAGCGACGTCATCGGCACCTCGATCACCCGGTAGCCCTCGAGTGACCCGTCATGGCGCGGATCGACGTCGTAGCCCGCTTTGTGGAGGTCGCGAGCCTCGAACGCGTCGCTGTTGAGGATCAACGTTCCGCCCTGCTCGAGTCGGCCGAGATCGGCCTTCAGCGCCGCCGGGTTCATGGCCACCAGCACGCTCGGCGCGTCACCCGGGGTCATGATGTCGTGGTCCGAGATGTGGACCTGGAAGCTCGACACCCCGTTGACCGTGCCCGCAGGGGCCCGGATCTCGGCCGGGAAGTCCGGCAAGGTCGACAGGTCGTTCCCGAACGAGGCCGACACGGACGTGAACCGGTCGCCCGTGAGTTGCATCCCGTCGCCCGAGTCACCGGCGAACCGGATCACGACGTGGTCGAGCAACTCCGCAGGATCCGACTGCTGATCGGCGATATCGGTCATCGCCTCAACCCCCTCACCTCTCCGAGGTCGTCCCCGTTGGCGACCACGGTGTGACGAAACCTACACCCACTCGATTTGAAACTGGGACCGTCCGGTACCTTCGGTTCCATGACAACTGAGCCCGGTCCTGCGGTCGAGGGTTACCCCGAACACCTCTCGTACGAGCCCGGCGACGAGGTCCGGCTGCACTTCGGGGCGACCGTCGCGCGCCTCTCCGGGCGGGTGCGGGCGGCCGATGGTCCACTGCCGTGCCGGATCGAGGTCGCACGTGCCCAGGGGGGACCGGTCCTCGCCCGGACCGAGCTCGAGGTCGCACCCGGCGCGGTACCTGCCGACGCGGCAGCCCGCAGTGCCGGCTGGTCACCGACGTGGAGCGTCCGGGTCGGCGCGCAGTGGGCACCGGGGTGGTACGAGGTCCGGATCCGCACCAGCGGCCCCACCGGCGAGACGCTCCGCCATGCCGGCTTCTGCGTGCGTGCGCCCGCTCGCCGACCGACGTCATCGATCCTGCTGGTGCTGTCGACCTCGACCTGGAACGCCTACAACGACTGGGGTGGTCCGAACCTGTACACGGGCGGCGTGCGGGTGTCGTTCCGCCGACCCTTCGCGCGTGGCCTGTTGGACCGGCCCGAGCCGGCCCGGCACCGCAACGCCGCCGAGGTCCCCGACGTCGAAGGCGCCTTGTGGGCCGCGCACTTCCGGTCCGAGGGCATCTGTTCGTGGTCGGCCTGTGCCGGCTGGCCGACGTGGGAGGCACCGTTCGTCGACTGGGCCGAGCGTGCCGGTTACCGCTTCGACTACGCCGTGTCGACCGACCTCGAGGAGCGCCCCGAGGTGCTCGACGGGCACCGGCTGTACCTGTCGGTCGGTCACGACGAGTACTGGTCGGGTCCCATGCGCGACACCGTCGAGCGATTCGTCCACGGCGGCGGCAATGCGGTGTTCTGCTCCGGCAACACCAGCTTCTGGCAGGTCCGCTTCGAATCGGCCGACTCGGGCGTGGACCCGTCGGACCGTCACGTCATGGTCGGCTACAAGGGGACCGCCCGGCGTGACGATCCGCTCGCGCGCACCGAACCGGCCCGGATGACCGGCATGTGGTCCGACCCTCGGATCGGGCGGTCCGAGCACTCGCTCACCGGGGTGAGCTTCACCCGCGGCGGGTACGCCCGCATCGCCGGGGCCACCCCGGCCGGACAGCGGGGCTACACCGTCTGGCAACCCCGGCATTGGGTGTTCGAGGGCACCGACCTCCGCTACGGCGACCTCCTCGGCGGCATCCACGGGGTCGTCGGATACGAGTGCGACGGGTGCGAGCTCACCTTGCGCGACGGCCTGCCCGTTCCCACCCACGCCGACGGGTGCCCGGAGGGGTTCGAGGTGCTCGCCTCCGCCCCGGCGCGCCTGTGGTCCGTCGACCCATCGACCGGCGAGAACGACTACCCGACCGGGCTGCGGGCGATGCGGCCCCGCGGCGAACTGCAGGACGTCGCCAAGGTGCTCTTCGGCGACGACTCCGCACGCAGCGTCGCCCGGATCGCCCACGGCTCCGCAGTGCTCGGCACCTTCACGGCGCCCGGCCGCGGCACGGTCGTCACGACCGGATGCACCGACTGGGCCTACGGCCTCGAAGGCGAGGACCCGACCGTGGAACAGGTCACCCGCAACCTCCTCGACCGCCTCTCGGTCTGACCGTCACCCGATCGGCCCGCGTCCCGATCTCCTCTCGCTGGCCCCGTGACGTGAGACGTCAGCCGAACACGACGGTCTTGCGCCCGTAGACCAACACCCGATGTTCGAGATGGGCGCGCACCGCCCGCGCCAGCACGGCCACTTCGAGGTCCCGGCCCTTGCGGATCAGGTCTTCCACGGTGTCACGGTGGCTCACCCGCACGACGTCCTGGTCGATGATCGGACCTTCGTCGAGATCCTCGGTGGCGTAATGACCGGTGACCCCGATGATCTTCACCCCACGCTCGTAGGCCTGGTGGTAAGGCTTCGCACCGATGAAGGCCGGTAGGAAGGAGTGGTGGATGTTGATGATCCGCATCGGCCACTCGGCGATGAACGCACCGGTGAGGATCTGCATGTACCGCGCCATCACGACCAGTTCGACACCGTGCTCGCGCAGGACCCGTCGCACCTCGAGTTCCTGATTCGGCTTGGTCGCTGCGGTCACCGGCAGGTGCACGAACGGGACGCCGCACCAGTCGGCGAGGTCGGCGTGGTCGGGATGGTTCGACACCACGACCGGGATGTCGCAGGGCAGTTCCTTGGTACGCCACCGGGTGAGCAGGTCGTACAGGCAGTGCGGCTGCTTGGACGCCAGCACTCCCACCCGCATCCGCTCGGCCGTGAGCCGCACGTCGGTTGCCATCCCGAACCGGTCACGGATCGGCTGCAGGGCGGGGTGGATCTCGTGCGGTGCGAGCCCGAAGCCATCGAGCTCGAACTCCACACGCTGGAAGAACACCCGCTCCGCAGCGTCGGTGTGCTGCTCGGCGTGCACGATGTTGCCGCCGTAGCGGTAGACGAAATCGGCCACGGCGGCGACGACCCCGGGCTGATCGGGGCAGGACAGCAACAACACCGCACGCTTGCTCACGAGCGTGCCAGCCTACGGGAGCAGGTGGCCGGTACCCTGCCGGCGACGATGTCGCTGCCGCCGCCCCTCCCGTTGCCCGGCCCACCGCCCTCGAGCCCACCGCCGTCGACCCGGCCCGAGCCCGCAGCGTTGGCTCCTTCACGCGGAGGGCTCCGGCGGGGCTACCGCTGGGTGCTGGCCGTCGGATGGCTTGTCCTGGTCGTTGCGTCGGCCACCGTCGCCCGCTCGACGGTGCGGATGGGCGACCCCGTGCCGTGGCTCGACTGGTGGTACCTGCTCGTCATCCCCCCGATCGCGGTCCTGGCTGCGATCGTCCTGGACCTACCCCGCCCGCTCACCCTGTCGGGCCTCGCCGCCGCCGAACTCTTGGTGATCGCCGCGATCGACCTCGCCGGCGGCCGCCGGTACGTCGGCGGAGCAGAACTCGGTCTCGGCGTGAGCGCCGTACTGCTGACCCTCGCCTGCACCGCCGGACGGTTCAGCCGTACCGTCACCCCGGCAGGCTGAGCCCACCGGGAGCGAACACCGACGGCAGGCCGCCGGTGTGCCAGAACACCACGTCGTCCCCCGCGCCCCAGCGCCCGGCGGCGGCGAGACCGAGCAGGGCTGCGAACCCTTTGCCCGTGTACACCCGGTCGAGCACCCAGGCCCCGTGCCGCGCCGCCCAGACGATGGCCGCATCCGCATCGGTGGTCGGCACGCCGTAGTCCGGCCCCATCCACTCCCCCACCACCTCGACGTCGTCCTCGGCGAGCCCCGTCGTGGCATCGTCACCTGGGGCCAGGGCGAGGACCGCTCGGGCCAACCGCGCGATCGATCCGGGAGAGCGGACCCCGGGGGCGACGGCGACCCCGATCACCGGCGGTGCGTGGCGTCCTTCGCGCCGGGCCAGCACGCGCCCGGCGACCAGCCCGGCATGGGTACCGCCCGACGAACTCGTGACGACGACCGCGACGGGCCGCACCCCTGCTGCGTCGCACTGGTCGAGCAGCTCCGTGTACGCCTGGCAGAACCCCCACGCTCCCAGCGCCGTCGAGCCCCCGATGGGGATGGCGTACGGCCGTTTCCCCTGCTGGCGCAAGCGGTCGACCAACGAGTCCTTCGCCGTTTCGAGCTCGGCCCAGGACGACGTTCCCGCGAAGTGCGCCGTTGCGCCGAACAGCGCCGACAGCAGCTGGTTGCCCGCCAGCTCCGCCGGCTCCACTCCGCCGAGCACCAGGTGCACGTCGAGACCGAGCACGGCGCCCGCAGCAGCCGTGGTCCGGCAGTGGTTCGACTGGCCGGCACCGACCGTGACGAGGGTGTCGGCACCGTCGGCGACCGCCGCCGCACCGAGGAATTCGAGCTTGCGCGCCTTGTTCCCACCCGCCCCGAGGCCGGTCAGATCGTCCCGCTTCACCCAGAGGCCGGCTCCCCCCGGCAACCCCGGCCCGCGCTCGAGCGGCGTCGGGAGGGTTGCGAGGCGGACCCGATCGGGCCCGTTCACCCCCGGACGCGGGCGTCCGCGAGGGTGAGCACGTCGTCGAGGATGGCGATGCCGCGGCGCAGGTCTTCGTCGCTGATCGTGCACGGCGGCACGACGTGGATCCGGTTGAAGTGGGTGAACGGCCACAGACCGCGGGCCTTGCAGGCCGCGATGAGCTCCGCCATCGGCGCCGCCGCCGGGCCGGCGGCGTTGAACGGCACGAACGGTTCGCGCGTCGAGCGGTCCAGCACCAGCTCGATCGCCCAGAACATGCCGACGCCGCGCACGTCACCCACCGAGGGATGCCGCTCCTTCAGCGCCGCGAGCTCGGGGGCGACGACCTCGCGCTCGAGGCGTCGAACGTGATCGAGCACGCTCTCTTCCTCGAAGGCCTCGATCGAGCCGACCGCAGCTGCGCACGCCAGCACGTGACCCGAGTAGGTGAGACCGCCGGGATAGGGCCGGTCACGGAAGGTTTCGGCGATCCGCCGGCTGATGACCACACCGCCGAGCGGCACGTAGCCGGAGTTGACGCCCTTCGCGAAGCAGATCAGATCGGGCGCCACGTCCCATCGCTGCACGGCGAACCACTCGCCACAGCGGCCGAATCCCGACATGACCTCGTCGCAGATCATCACGATGCCGTACTCGTCACAAATCTGCCGGACGCCCGCGAGGTAGCCGTCCGGCGGCACGAGGATGCCGTTGGTGCCGACCACGGTCTCCAGCATGATCGCGGCGATCGCCGCCGGCCCCTCGACCATGATCGTGTCGCGCAGGTGCTTCAACGCCCGCTCGCACTCCTCGGCCTCGCTCGTGGAATGGAAGGCGGACCGGTACGGGTACGGACCCCAGAACCGCACGATGCCGGGGATCCCCGGTTCGCTCGCCCAACGACGCGGCTCGCCGGTCATGGTCATCGCGCCGGCCGTCGCACCGTGATAGCTGCGGTAGGCGACCATGATCTTGTGGCGGCCGGTGTGCAGGCGGGCCATCCGGATGGCGTTCTCGGTCGCCTCGGCCCCGCCGTTGGTGAAGAACACCATGTCGAGATCGCCCGGTGCACGCTCGGCGATCATGCGCGCCGCTCTCGAGCGGACGTCGTTGGCGTGGAACGGCGCGATCGTCGTGAGGCGATCCGCCTGGGCCTTGATCGCCTCGATCACCTTCGGGTGTTGGTGCCCGATGTTGACGTTGACCAACTGCGAGGAGAAATCGAGGTAGCGCGTGCCGTCCTCGGTCCAGAAGTAGGAGCCCTCGCCGCCGGTGACGACGAGCGGGGTGAGCGCACCCTGCGCCGACCACGAGTGGAACACGTGGGCACGGTCGTCGGCGTAGGTCTGCGACGGGCGGGTCTCGAGCGTGGTCATGGGGATCATCCTCGCGTACGAGGGTGGGGGGGGGGTCCGCCCCCCCACCCTCATGTGTGCACAGACGGCCGAGTTACTGGCCGTTCTCCTTCAGTTCGACGGTGGCCGGCTTGAAGCCCGACCCGACGACATCGACCTTCTTGCCCTTCAGCAGCGCTACCGCCGCCTTGTTGATGTCGAAGTTCGCCGCCTTGGCGTCAGGATCCTTCTTCAGCACCGTGGCGCCCTCGGCGTTCTTGGTCTCCTTCGAGATCTTCACCGACTGATCCCAGGCCGCCTTGTCGAGCGTGCCGGCGCCGTCGGCGGGCGACGGCCAGATCAGCTTGTTGATCTCGTTCATCTGCCAGAGCTGGTGGCTGGCGCCAAGCTTGGAGCCCTTCTTCACCACGATGTCCGCGCACTCCTGCGCGTTGTCCCGGCAGTACGCCCAGCCCTGGAGCGACGCCGCCACGAACTTGGTCGCCGTGTCCTTGTAGGCCGAGTCCTTGTCGAGCTTGTCGGTGTTCGCCCAGATGGCGTCCTGGAGCATCGCCGTGCCCTCCTTGTTCCAGTCGATGACGTTGAAGTCGCTCGGCTGGTAGAGCTTGCCGGTGGCCGGGTTCTTGGCCTCCAGCACCTGGGCGTACTCGTTGTAGGTCATCGCCTGCGCCGCGTCGATCTCCTTCTTCAACAGCGCGTTCATGTCGAACTGCTGCTGGACGAGCGTGACGTCCTTGGCGGGGTCAAGGCTCGCCTTGGTCATGCCGGCGAACAGTTCGAACTCGTTGCCGAAGCCCCAGTTGCCGACCTTCTTGCCCTTCAGGTCGGCGGACTTCGTGATGTTCGAGTCCTTCCAGGACACCTGCAACGTGCCGGACCGCTGGAAGACCTGCGAGATGTTCGTGATGCCGGCGCCCTGCTCGCGCGACGCCAGCGCCTTGGGCACCCAGGCGATGGCGAAATCGACGTCGCCCTTGGCCAGCGCCGTTTGCGGGACGATGTCGACGCCGCCTTCGACGATGGTCACGTCGAGGCCGAAGTCCTTGTAGAAGCCCTTCTCCACGGCGGTGAAATACCCGGCGAACTGGGCCTGGGTCACCCACTGGAGCTGCAGCTTCACCTTCTTGGGCGTGCCGCCCCCGCCGCTGGAGGAGGAGCTGTCGTCGCCGCACGCGGCAGCGACGAGTCCGAGGCTCAAGGCCGCCACGGCGGTCATCCGGATGGTTCTTCTCATCGTTGGGGTCCTCGCTTGGTGTGGGTCATTCCGGGTCATCCCGCCTGCGCCGCCGCGCGCTTGGAACGCCAGGGCATGGCCAACCGCTCGGCCACGAACGCCCCGACGTAGAACACGAGCCCCATCACGCAGGCGGCTGCCACGTAGGCCCAGGCCCGGCCATAGGCCGAGTTCGAGGCCGCCGAGGTGATGCGGTTGCCGAGCCCGTTCTGCGGTCCCCCGAGGTACTCGGCGACGATCGCCGAGATCACCGACAGGCTGGCTGCGACCTTGAGCCCGGTGAACAGGAACGGCAGCGCGTTGGGCACCCGAACCTTGCGCAGCACCGTGGCATCACCGGCGGCGTAGGACCGCAGCAACTCCACCTGCGCCGGGTCGACCGCCGTGAGGCCGCGCAGCACGTTCAAGAAGACCGGGAAGAACACCACGATCGTCACCACGAGCCGCCGAGGGGTGGTGCTGGTGATCGAGAACAGGTTGTTGAACATCGGGGTGAGCGCAACGATCGGCATGGCGTTGATCGCCGCAGCGAGGGGGGAGAACATCTCGCGGAACACCCGGAACCGGTTGGCCACGAAGGCCATCACCACCCCGGCCACGGCGCCCGACAGCAGTCCGATCACCGCATTGGTGCCGGTGTTTCGGGCCGCTTCCCACATGCCGTCCCACTGCTCGGAGATGTTCTCGGCGATGAAGCTCGGCTTGGGCAGCAGATACGGCTTGATGTCGCGCGCGACGACGAAGAGTTCCCACACGCCCAGGAACACCAACGCCACCACGATCGGCGGCACGACGAGGCGCAAGCGGCGAGCGGTCACCAGGCCGCCTCGTGGCTTCGGGCGCTCGCCTCGACGCCGCGCAGCAGTTCCCGCACCTCGGTGATCTTCTCGAAGAACGCCGTGTCTTCCCGGGTCGCCTCGGTGCGCTCCCCGAGCGGCACGTCGACGATCTTCGTGATGCGCCCGGGCCGAGGCGACATGACCACCACACGGTTCGCCAGGTAGACGGCCTCGGGGATCGAGTGGGTCACGAGTACGACCGTGGTACCGAGCTGGCGACAGATCCGCAGGAGCTCGGTTTGCATGTGCTCGCGGGTCATCTCGTCGAGCGCCCCGAACGGCTCGTCCATCAGCAGCAGCGGCGGGTCGACGGACAGAGCCCGGGCGATGGCGACGCGTTGCTGCATACCGCCCGAGAGCTCCCACGGGTGGTGATCGGCGAAGTCTCGCAACTGCACCAGCTCGAGCATCTCGAGGGCCTTGTCCCGACGGCGCCGCTTGTCCCATCCCTTGAGTTCGAGGGGGAGCTCGATGTTGCGAGCCACGGTGCGCCAGTCGAACAGCGACGCCTGTTGGAACGCCATCCCGTAGTCCTGGTCCTGACGCGCCTGGGCGGCGGACTTGCCGTTCACCGTCACCGTGCCCGCCGTCGGCTCGAGCAGGTTGGCGATCAGGCGCAGCAGGGTGGATTTGCCACAGCCCGAGGGCCCGATGAGGGCGACGGACTCGCCGCTGGCGACGGTGAGCGACACGTCCTGCAAGGCGTCGACCTGGCCGGGCTTGCCGGCGTTGAACACCTTGCCGACTCCGGCGATCTCCACCGCTGCGGTCTCCCCCGGAGGAGTCATGCCCTTGCCTCCTTGGGACGGTTCCGCATCAGCCAGGCGTCGAGGCCGAGCACCAGACCGGCGACGAGCACCCCGAGCGCCGCAGCCCCGAACATCGCCGTGTACACCTTCGCCGGGTCCCCCGTGGCCTCACGGGAATACTCGAGGATCAACCGTCCGATCCCACCCCGCAGCCCGGTCGAGATCTCGGCGACGATCGCACCGACGACGCTGAGCGCAGCGGACAACCGCAGGGCCGGCACGAGGTACGGCACGGCGGACGGGAACCGGAGTTTCACCAGCTCGGCCCGCCGGCCGGCGGCATACGACCGGAACAACTCGACGGCCGCCGGGGCCGGGGACTGCAGGCCCTTCAGCGCCCCGACGGCGATCGGGCAGAAGGCCAGGTAGCCCGCGACGACCGCCACCGACATCCACGCCTGCCACTCGAACGGGCCGACCGACAGCTCCCCGCCCCAGGCGACGATCAACGGCGCCAGGGCGATCAGCGGGATGGTCTGGGACACCACGACGTACGGCAGCAGCGCCCGTTCGGCCGATCCCCACCGCTGCATCACCACCGCCAGGCCGAGGCCGACAACGATGCCGAGCACCCAGCCGGCGAAGGCCAGGCGGAGGCTGTACCAGGCCCCTGCGAGCACGGCGAAGCCAACGGCGCGGTCGGTCCCGCGGTTCTCCGGATCGGCGAGGCGAGTGATCATGTCCCACACATGCGGCATCGACCGCGCGTCGGTGTTGACCCCGAGGAACCGATCGCCGCCACCGATCGCCCTGAATGCCTCCCAGGCCGCGACCGCGAGCAGGATGGCAACGACGCCGAGGACCATCGGGCGAAGGGCGGCGCGCAGCGACGTCATCGCTTGGCGATCACCTTGGCTGCCATCGCCGGGATGATCCGCTCGCCGTAGGCCTCGAGCGTCGCTTCCTTGCCGTCGTGCTGGAGGTAGATGGCGAACTGGTCGACACCCAACTCCTGCAGCTCACCGAGCCGGCGCACGTGGTCCTCGACCGGACCGAGGAGGCAGAAGCGGTCGACGATCTCGTCGGGAACGAACGTGGTGTGGGTGTTGCCGCTGCGCCCGTGCTCGTTGTAGTCGTACCCCTGACGACCCTCGATGTATGCCGTCAACGCCGTCGGGACGGCCGAGCCGTCGCCGCCGTAGCGCGCCACGAGATCGGCGACGTGGTTGCCGACCATCCCGCCGAACCAGCGGCACTGGTCGCGCTGGTAGGGGACGTCGTCGCCGACGTAGGCGGGTGCGGCCACGCAGATCCGCACCGACGCCGGGTCGCGCCCGGCGCGCTCGGCCGCTTGGCGGACCGCGCCGATCGTCCACGCGGTGATGTCGGGGTCGGCGAGCTGGAGGATGAACCCATCTGCGACCTCGCCGGTGAGAGCGAGCGCCTTGGGGCCGTAGGCCGCCACCCACACCTCGAGCGCGCTGCCCACGCTCCACGGGAACCGCAGGGTGGCACCCTTGTAGTCGACCTCCCGACCGTTGGCCAGCTCCCGGATCACCTCGATCGATTCACGCAAGGTGGCGAGCGTGGTCGGGGCCCCGTTGGTCACGCGGACCGCAGAGTCACCCCGACCGATGCCGCAGATCGTGCGATTGCCGTACATCTCGTTCAGCGTTGCGAACAGGCTCGCGGTCACGGTCCAGTCCCGCGTGGCCGGGTTGGTCACCATCGGCCCCACGATCACCTTGCGGGTCTCGGCGAGGATCTGGCTGTAGATGACGAACGGCTCCTCCCACAACAGGTGGGAGTCGAAGGTCCACACATGGCTGAACCCGAACGCCTCGGCCTTGCGGGCCAGGTCGACCACCCGCCAGGCCGGCGGATTGGTCTGGAGCACCACGCCGAAGTCCATGGTGCTCAACGAACCTGCGGGAACCCGAGATCGACCGAGGAGGTCGACGGGTCCGGCCATCGAGACGTGACGACCTTGGTCCGAGTGAAGAAGTGGACCCCGTCGGGGCCGTACATGTGGGTGTCGCCGAACAGCGACGCCTTCCAGCCACCGAAGCTGTAGTACGCGACCGGCACCGGGATCGGCACGTTCACCCCGACCATCCCGGCCGTGCATTCGAATTGGAACTGCCGGGCCGCACCGCCGTCACGGGTGAAGATGGCCGTGCCGTTGCCGTACGGGTTGTCGTTCACCAGCGACACAGCGTCGTGGTAGGTCGGTACCCGGACGACCGAGAGCACCGGCCCGAAGATCTCCTCGTCGTAGACCCGCATGCCCGGGCGGGCATGGTCGACCAGGCTGAGCCCGATGAAGAAGCCGTCGCCGTCGAAGCGCTCGGCGCGGCCGTCGACGACGACCGTCGCGCCGTCCTCTACGGCGGCGTCGAGGTAGCTGGCGACCTTGTCGCGGTGCTCGCGGGTGATCAACGGACCCATCTGCGCGTCGGGGTCGGTGCCCGGGCCGATCTTCACCGCAGGCATCCGCTCACGGATCGCAGCAACGAGCGGCTCAGCGACCTCGCCCACGGCGACGACCACCGAGATGGCCATGCAGCGCTCCCCCGCCGAGCCGTAGGCAGCCGAGACCGCGGCGTCGGCGGCCATCGCCACGTCGGCATCGGGCAGCACCACCATGTGGTTCTTGGCCCCACCGAGGGCCTGGACCCGCTTGCCGTTCGCCGTACCCGTCGCGTAGATCGACTTCGCGATCGGGGTCGAACCCACGAACGACACCGCAGCGATGTCCGGGTGCTCCAGAAGGCGGTCGACCGCCACCTTGTCGCCCATGACCACGTTGAACACCCCGTCGGGCAGTCCGGCCTGCTTGAGGAGGTCGGCGAGGAACAACGACGACGACGGGTCCTGCTCCGACGGCTTGAGCACGAAGGTGTTCCCGCACGCGATGGCGTTCGCGAACATCCACATCGGGACCATCGCCGGGAAGTTGAACGGCGTGATGCCGGCGACCACCCCGAGGGGCTGGCGAATCGAGTACACGTCGACCCCACCGGACGCGCCCTCCGAGTAGCCCCCCTTCAGCAGGTGGGGAACACCACACGCAAACTCGATGTTCTCGAGTCCGCGGGCGATCTCCCCCAGCGCGTCCGACGGCACCTTGCCGTGCTCGAGCGTGAGCACCGAGGCGAGTTCCTTGCGGTTGGCGTCGATCAGTTCGCGGAGGTGGAACATGATCTCGGCCCGACGCGAGAGCGACGTGGACCTCCATGCGGGGAAGGCCGCCTTGGCGGCAGCGACCGCGGCATCGACCTCCGCCACGGTGGCGAAGTCGACCTCCGCCTGGAGCTCACCCGTCGCCGGGTTCCAGACCGGACCCCGGCGCCCTGAGGTGCCCGGCACGCTTCGGCCGTCGATGTAGTGGTGGATCTGCTTCATGACGGGAGTCCTTTCGCGTTCAGACGAGGTACTGGCACAGGCCACGGCGGACATACTGGCCGTGACCTTTCCGGCCCGTGAAGGTGTCGTCCTCGATCGCGACCGCTCCCCGCGTGAGGACGGTGTCGACCTTGCCGTCGATCACCCAGCCTTCCCAGGCGGAGTGATCCATGTTCATGTGGTGCTTGCGGCCGTAGCCGATCTCGGTCTTTGCGTTCGGATCCCACACGACGACGTCGGCGTCGGCACCCGGAGCGATGATCCCCTTGCGGGGGTACATGCCGAACATCCGAGCCGGGGTCGTGCAGCACGTCTCGACCCAGCGCTCGAGGGTGATCTCACCGAGCACGACACCCTGGTAGATCAGTTCGAGCCGATGCTCGACACCGCCGATGCCGTTCGGGATCTTGGAGAAATCACCCCGGCCGAGTTCCTTCTGGTCCTTCATGCAGAACGGGCAGTGGTCCGTCGACACCACGGCCAGCTCGTTCATGCGGAGGCCCTTCCAGAGATCCTTCTGGTGGTGGCGGTGATCGTGCTTGGAGCGGATCGGCGGGCTGCACACGTACTTGGCGCCCTCGAAGCCCGGCTGGGCGAGATGGTCCTCGAGGGTCATGTAGAGGTACTGCGGGCAGGTCTCGGCGAACACGTTGAGTCCCTCGTGGCGGGCCTCGGCAACGGCGTCAAGGGCCTCGGCCGCCGCCATGTGCACGATGTACAGCGGCACGTTGCCTGCGACCTTCGACAGCACGATGGCCCGGTTCGTGGCCTCGCCTTCGAGCAGCGAGGGACGGCTGAACGAGTGGTACTTCGGATCGGTCTCGCCCCGCGCCAGGTACTGCTGCACGAGCACGTCGATGGCGATCCCGTTCTCGGCGTGCATCATGATCGTTGCGCCGCAGTCGTTCGCCACCTGCATGGCCCGCAGGATCTGCCCGTCGTCGGAGTAGAAGACGCCGGGGTAAGCCATGAAGAGCTTAAAGCTCGACACGCCTTCGTGCTCGGTGAGGTACGTGAGGGCCTTGAGCGACTCGTCGTCGATGCCGCCGATGATCTGGTGGAACGCATAGTCCACTGCGCAGTTGCCGGCGGCCTTGCGGTGCCACTCGGCGAGACCGTCCTGGACGTTCTCGCCGTAGCGCTGGACCGCCATGTCGACGATCGTCGTGACCCCTCCCCAGGCCGCCGCGATCGTGCCGGTCTCGAAGGTGTCGGAAGCAAACGTCCCACCGAACGGCAGTTCCATGTGCGTGTGCACGTCGATCCCACCGGGGATCACGTACTTGCCGGCGGCGTCGATCACCTTGTCGCAGTTCGGTTCCGTCGTGGCGAACCACCCTGGCGCGCCGAGGGCCGCGATGGTCTCGCCCTCGATGAGGACGTCGTTGGCGACGACCCCGGTGGGCGAGATGACCTTGCCGTTCTTGATGAGGATGCGAGCCATGGCGTGATCCTTCCAGGTGCTCAGGCGGAGGCGAGCGGGCCGTAGGTTTCGGGACGGCGGTCCCGGTAGAAGGCCCAGCGATCCCGGACCTCCTTGACCAGGTCGAGGTCGAGATCACGTACGACGAGTTCCTCGTCGTACGTGCTCGCCACATCGCCGACGAACTGCCCGTAGGGACTGACGAAGTAGGACTGCCCGTAGAAGTCGTTCTCTCCCAGCGGCTCGACTCCAACCCGATTGATCGCACCGATGAAGAACTCGTTGGCGACCGCCGCTGCGGGCTGCTCGAGTTGCCAGAGGTAGGCCGACGTGCCGCGGCTTGTGGCGGAGGGATTGAACACGATCTTCGCTCCGGCCAACCCCAGCGCCCGCCAGCCTTCGGGGAAGTGCCGGTCGTAGCAGATGTAGACACCGATCCGCCCGACCGCCGTGTCGAACACGGGATACCCGAGGTTGCCGGGACGGAAGTAGAACTTCTCCCAGAACCCCTTCACCTGGGGGATGTGGGTCTTGCGATACTTCCCGAGGTACGAGCCGTCCGCATCGATCACAGCAGCGGTGTTGTAGAGAAGGCCTTCCTGTTCCTGCTCGTACATCGGCACCACGAGCACCATCGACAACTCCTTGGCGAGCGCGCACATCCGTTGTGTGGTGGGCCCGTCGGGAATCGGCTCGGCGTAGTCGTAGAACTCAACGTCCTGTACCTGGCAGAAGTACGGGCCGTAGAACAGCTCCTGAAAGCACATGACCTGCGCGCCCTGGGAAGCCGCCTTGCGTGCGTACTCGACGTGCAGGTCGATCATCGACGCCTTGTCGCCCGTCCAGCGGGTCTGTACGAGGGCCGCGCGCACGACGTTCGCCATCTCTGCCTCCTGATCCCCGTTGACATCCCTCCCGGTGCCGCCCAAGGTAACGACACACGCCAAGGGTGACAATACGATCACCGTTACCGGATGTTTCCGGATGGTGACGTGCTCGCGACGATCGTCGACAAGGTGGAAGATCGGTCGGCGCGAGGGATCGCCGCGGCCCTCAACCGCTTGATCACGACGGGGACCTTGCCGGTGGGCACCCGGCTGCCCACGGTGCGCGATCTCGCTCGCGAGCTCGGCGTGAGCCCGACGACGGTCAGCGAGGCGTGGCAGAGCTTGGCCGCCGTGGGGGCGATCGAGTCGCGCGGGCGGTCCGGGTCGTTCGTTCGCGCGGGAACACCCGACGGGCGCCGTCGGTACCGCGACGTCACCGAAGGATCCGGCGAGGTCGCGCTCGACCTGTCGACCGGCACTCCCGACCGCGCCCTGCTCCCGGACCTGTCCAGCGCCCTTGCGGACGTCGCCCGTCAACGCCTCACACGGTCCTACGTCGACGATCCGGTCCTGCCTGCCTTGGGGGCGACGCTCCGGGGCCGTTGGCCGTTCCGGCCCGAAGCACTCACGGTCGTCGACGGAGCGCAGGACGCACTCGACCGCATCGCCTCGGCGGTCGTGCGCCTCGGGGATCGGGTCGTCGTCGAGGACCCGGGGTTCCCGCCGCTGTTCGATCTGCTCGACGCACTGGGCGCCGAACTCGTTCCGGTGGCGCTCGACGACGACGGTGTCCGGCCGGACGCGCTGGCCGAAGCGCTCGGACTCGATCCAGTCGCGGTCTTCCTCCAGCCCCGAGCCCAGAACCCGACGGGCGCGTCGATGCCGGCCGACCGGGTCCGGGAACTGGCCCGGGTGCTGCTGTCCCACCCCGGGGTGCTGGTCGTCGAGGACGACCACGCCGGGGACATCGCCTCGGCCGAGCCGGTCAGCCTCGGGCGTTGGCTCCCGGATCGCACGGTCCTCGTGCGCAGCTTCTCCAAGAGCCACGGCCCGGACCTCCGGCTCGCGGCCGTGGGGGGCGCCGGTGCCGTCGTCGATTCGCTCGTGCAACGACGCCTCCTCGGTCCGGGCTGGTCGAGCCGGCTCCTCCAGGCCGTGTTGCACGCGCTGCTCGTCGACCCCGTCGCGCAGGCGCAGGTCGAGCGGGCGGGCACCGTGTATCGCCAGCGACGGCGGGCCCTCACCGATGCCCTCGCCCACCACGGGATCGCATTGGCGCCCGGCGACGGCATCAACCTCTGGCTGCCCGTCGCAGAGGAGCGCCGGGCCCAGGTGGCGATGGCGGCCGCCGGTGTCGCCGTGGCCCCGGGGCATCCGTTCGTCGTCGGGAGCGCATCCGGTGACCATCTACGGGTGACGATCGGACTCGTGAGCGACGGCCACGAGACGCTCGCAGCCCAACTCGCCGCCGCCGCCGGAGGTCGCCGGCGAGCACCCCTGCGTCCCGTCGTGTAGCGGCGCTGCGCCAGGCCGGGTGCAAAGCTTGCGGCCATGACCGCCGAGACGTTCGAGACCTTGTCGGTGGCGATCGAGGGCTCGGTCGCTCGACTCACGCTGGAGCGGCCCGAACGGCTCAACTCGCTGTCGCGCCGAACGCTCGCCGATCTCGCGGAAGCCGCACGGTTTCTCGACCGTCACCGCGACGTCCGAGCCACGGTGGTCACCGGTCGCGGCCGGGCGTTCTGCGCCGGGTTCGACCTCGGCGATTTCTCCAACCCGGACCCCGAGATCACGATGCGCGACGACGCGGAACTCGGCCGGTTGATGGCCGAAGCCGTCACGGGGATGCGCTCGCTCACGATCGCGGCCGTCCACGGTCATTGCGTCGGCGGCGGGCTCGTACTGGCCGCCGCCTGCGACCTACGGATCGCCGCCGACGACGCCCGATTCTCCATCCCCGAGGTGGACCTGGGCATCCCGCTGGCGTGGGGTGGGATCCCGCGACTCGTGCGCGAGATCGGCCCGGCGCTCACCAAGGAACTGGTGCTCACCTGCCGTCCCTTCGACGCCCATGAAGCCAAGGCCGCCGGGTTCGTCAACCGGGTCGTTCCCCGCACCGAACTCGACGGCGCCGTCGATGACCTGGCCGCGTCGCTCGCAACCAAGCCGGCATATGCGCTGTTCCAGACGAAGACCGCCGTGAACGCGGCTGCGGAAGAGCTGGCCTCGACGGCGCAGTCCTTTCGCGACGCCGATGTCCTCGTCGTCGCGCTCGCCGACGCCGAATCCCGAGAGGCAGGTCGCCGCTACCTTCGAGACCGGCGCCGATGAAGGCCCTGCTGTCCAAGGAGAGCGTGCTCGCCCTCGTCGTCGCCGCGGTGATCCTCGGCTTCGTCACGACACGCAGCGAGGATGCCCAAGCGCGCGTCTTGAGTGTCGCCATTGCCGATTCCCACCAGGTGATCGTGGTGCGAACGATGTCGAAAACCGCGACGAGCGGCACGGTGGAGGCCTACCAACACGACGGATCGGGTTGGACCCGGGTCCATGGACCGTTCCGCGCCTGGATCGGGCGCAGCGGCTGGAACCCCGACCGGGCGGAAGGAGACGGGTCGAGCCCGACCGGGGTCTTCACCGTGACCGAGGCGTTCGGTCTGCAGCCCGACCCGGGCAGCGGCGTCCCGTACCGGCGCGTGGCACCGGGCGACTGGTGGATCTCCGATCCGGCCTCGGCCCTCTACAACACCTACCAACCCGGCCCACCCGACGGCCGGTGGGATCCGGCCCGGGGTGAGCTGCTGACCGATCAGAAGTACCAGCAGGCCTATCGCTATGCGGCGGTGATCGACTTCAACCGCACGCCCGTCGAGCCCGGACGGGGCAGCGCCATGTTCCTTCACGTGGGAGCCTCGCCGACCTCCGGGTGCGTCGCGCTCACCGAGGCCGATGTGCTCACCTTGCTGCGGTGGCTCGATCCTGCGAAGCGCCCCCGGATCGTGATGGGGTGGGACGAGCTCGTGTCGCGCGCGCTCGACCAGCCCGAGATCCCGGTTGCAGCCAGCACCGGCGGGATGGTGTCGATGTCACCACGCCGGGTACTCGACACCCGCATCGGGTTGGGGGCGTCGGGCGCGCTCGACGCCGGCGGGGAGGTACAGCTCGCGATCGGACCCGAGGCTGGGGTCCCCGCCGATGCCAGCGCTGCCGTGCTCAACCTCACGATCGACCAGCCCACGGCGCCCACGCACCTCACCGCCTATCCGAACGGCACCACGCGGCCCGGCACCTCGAACCTGAACGCCCAGCCGGGCGAGGCCCGCGCCGCTTTGGCGGTCGCACGGCTCGGCACCGACCGCCGGATCCGCCTTTTCAACAGCGGTGGACGGTCACATGTCGTCGCCGACCTCGTCGGCTACGTCACCCCGTCCTCGACGAGCGGCCTCGTGACGACCGGACCTCGCCGGATCCTCGATACCCGTCAGGCCCCCGGTCCACTCGGCCCGGGCGGATCGCTCGTGGTCGCCACCGGTGCGCCGCCGGGCGCAACTGCCGCCGTCGTCAACCTGACCGCGACGGAAGGAACGGCCCCGAGCTGGCTTGCGGCGTGGGCGGCCGACCAGCCCTACCCCGGTACGAGCAACCTGAACGTCGTGCCTCGACGCGATATCGCGAACGCCGCCGTGGTCCCGCTCTCGCCGGACGGGCGCATGCGTTTGCTCAACAACGCCGGCGCGGTCCACGTCGTGGTCGATCTCACCGGGTTCCTGGTTCCAGCCGGTGGGGCCCGCTACACCTCGGCCGTCGCACCGGTACGAGCCGTCGACTCGCGCAACGGGCGCGGCACGGTCGGGCCACTGCGGCGCGCCCGGCCGGTCGAGGTAACGCTCGACGGCCTTCCTGTGGACGCAACGGCGGCCGTCGTCACCCTGACGGCGACCGAAGCCCGCAACACCACCTGGTTGCGGGCCACGGCTGCCAACGCGTCATCGTTCGTGAGCAACGTGAACCTCACCGCAGCGGACGCCGCCCGAGCGAACCTCGCCGTCGTCGAACTGTCGGGTGGGCGGATCGCCCTGATGACCGGGGTCGCCGACGTCCACGTGGTGGTCGACATCGCCGGCTGGTTCAGCTGAGGCCGAGCGCGACGACGGCCACGGTGCGATAGGCGACCACGCCCGGCTCGGAGGCGAGCAACCCCAACGCGTCGACGCGCCAACCCATCGTCGGGAACGGAGCCAGCACTCCGCACGCGGCGCGCCGGCGAAGTCGGGCGAGGGTCAGATGGCCGACGAACGGCCGGTTGTCGCGCTGTCCAGCCCCCTCGAACCGGGCACGAACCTTCGCAGCGAGCGACCCGAGACCGTCCACCGGCACGACCAGGGCGTCGGCACCGAGCCGTCCCGGCCGGCCACCGATCACGGCCTCGGCCGCCGGGGCGACCAGGGCCTGCAGCGATGCAGCGCATCGTGCTTCGTCGGCGCTCCCGATGAAGTGGACCGTCACGTGCCAGTTCTCCGGTGGGACCCATCGCACCCCTGACAGATCCGACCGCTCGACACGATGGAGCGCCTCGACCACGGCCGCGCTTGGGCGGGCGGCCACGAACAGCCGGGTCACGAGCCGGCGAGCAGCCAGCGTCGCACGAGGTCGAGCGAGGAGATGACGCTGAGTTGCCGCATCTGGTCGCGCACCCCGGGCATGCGCAACGCGTAGGCCTGCGTCTCCCGGCCGGGCGTCGCCAGGCCGACGAACAGCGTGCCGGCCGGCATGCCGTCCTGCTCCGCAGGGCCCGCCACCCCGGTCAGCGACAACCCGACGTCCGAACCGAGGACGCGGCGCGCCCCGTCGGCCATGGCGATCGCCGACGACTCCGATACCACCGGTCCAACCGGGACCCCGAGCAGGCTGAACTTCACCTCACTCGCATACGACACGATCGATCCCCGGACTACGTCGCTCGCCCCCGGGATGCCGGTCAGGCGACCACACACGAGCCCACCCGTCACCGATTCCGCCAGTCCCAGCGTGAGTCCCCGCCTGCGCAGGCCATCGAGCACGACGGACTCCATCGTGTCGCCGTCGGTGCCGAACACGATCGGGCCGATCACGGCGCGGACCTCAGCCTCCCACCGGTCGAGCACGCCTGCGACCGATGCTGCATCGGGTCCCTTGGCCGTGAGGCGGACCTTGATGCCCTCCCATCCGGACGCCAGGAAGGCCAGCGTGGGATTCCCCTCGGTCTCCAGGCGTTCGATGATCCCGTCGAGCCGTTGGTTGAGCCCGCTCTCGCTCTCACCCCAGGTCCGCAGCACCCGGCTGGCGATGACGGACGGGTCACCGGATCGTTGACGGAGGTCGGGCAGGACGGCGCGCTGCACCATGTCCTGCATCTCGTGGGGCACCCCCGGCACGCAGTAGACGACCCGGTCGCCGACCGGGCAGACGAGCCCGGGTGCGGTGCCCCGGGTCTGTGGGATGACCGTGGCGCCGATCGGCACCAGCGCCTGGCGGAGGTTGTTGTCCGGCATCACCCGACCGCGGGCGGCGAAGAGCCGGCGGATCACGTCGGCCACCGATTCGTCGAGGCGGAGCTCCACACCCATCACCCGGGCGACGGCGTCGCGCGTGATGTCGTCATGGGTCGGTCCGAGGCCGCCGCACACGATCACCGCCTCGGCCCGGGTGAGGGCCAGCGCCAAGGCGTCCACGATCCGACCGAGGTTGTCCCCTACCTTGGTCTGGTGGAGGGAGTCGATCCCCGCCTGAGCCAGCTGGTCACCGATCCAGGACGAGTTCGTGTCGACGATCTGGCCGAGCAGCAGTTCGGTGCCGACGGCGAGGACTTCGCAGCGCATGGGTCGCTGGTCTAGTGCAGTGGGCCGGTCGCCGCGGGCCGGCGAGCCGCTGCGAAGTACTGCCAGCCCGTGACGAGGGTGAGTCCGACCGCAGCCCACAGCAGCATCGTCCAGGACCACGTGGCGTTCCGGGCGGTGATCGGCAGCAGCGCAAAGGCCACGGCGAATTGCTGGGTCACCGTCTTCGCCTTGGCCAGCCGTTTGGCGGGGACGCTCACCCCACGAGCGCCGACGACCGTGCGGTACACGCTGACGGCGACCTCGCGTCCGGCGATCAGCAGCACGGGCACGAGGGGAAACACCTCGTAGGAGACCAAGGTGAACATGGCGCCGAGCACCAGGATCTTGTCGGCCAGCGGGTCCAGGAATGCCCCGGACCGGGTGGCACCCATTCGGCGGGCAAGCCAGCCGTCCACCCCGTCGCTTGCGCACAGCACGAACCAGAGCCCGAGCGCCGCCCATGACCCATCACCGCCGCCGATGAGCAAGAACAACAGCGGGGATACCAGGACCCGCGCCACCGTGACTGCGTTTGCCCAGGTGGCGATCGCTGTCGGGCTGTAGGTGTTCGTCATCGGCCCCCCGGCCCTCCCGGGGCGGACCCTAGTGGCCGGCCCACGAGGTCCGGTCCGTGGGCATCGATCACCTCGACCTCGACGAGATCTGCGACCGGCAGATCGGGGGGTAGGAGCACGACCCCGTCGATCTCGGGCGCCTCCCGATGCGAACGGCCGATGCCGGGTTCGTCCACGAGGACCGTGACGACTGTTCCGATGAGCGCGTCGCGTCGGGCCGCTGTGATCCGGTCCTGGAGTTCCCGAACCTCGGCGAGGCGTTCCGCCGCAAGGGCCTGGGGTACCTTCGGCTGCAGATCGGCGGCATGGGTCCCCGATTCCTCGGAGTACGCGAAGAACCCGCACCAGTCGAGCTGAGCGGCCTCTACGAAGGCGAGGAGTTCGTCGTGGTCCTCCTCGGTCTCGCCCGGGTAACCGACGATGAAGTTCGAGCGGAACGCAGCATCCGGGGCGAGCGACCGGATGGATTCGATCCGGCGTAGGAAGCGGGCCCCGTCACCCCATCGGCGCATTCGGCGCAGGTGCGCCTTGGACACGTGCTGGAGAGAAAGGTCGAAGTACGGCACGCCCGTGGCCAGGATCGCGTCCACGAGGGCATCGGTGAGATCGGACGGGTACAGGTAGAGAAGGCGCACGCGCGGGACGGACGCCGCGACGGCGGCGAGCAGCGGGACGATCGCGCCAGCCCCGAGTTCGGGGGTGTCCTTCCCGTAGGAGGCGAGGTCCTGCGCGACCAGCACGACCTCCTGCACCTCGAGCGATTCGACCTCGGCCAGGACCGACGCCGGCGTGCGGCTGCGCTGCGGACCCCGGAACGAGGGGATGGCGCAGAACCCACAGTTCCGGTCGCATCCCTCGGCGACTTTGACGTAGGCCCAGGGCGCCGCCGACCGCGGCCGGGGCAGGTTCAACAGGTCGAGCGACGGGACGGGCGCCTGCTTGCGCGAAAGCTGCACCGGCACGCCGAAGCCGCGCACCGCATCGGCCTGCGGGAGGACGGCCGCCAGTTCCTCGCCGTACCGCTCCGCCATGCATCCGGTGACCACGAGACGGCTGCCCGAACGCCGGACCCCGTCGAGCGCAAGGACGGTGTCGACAGACTCGCGGCGGGCATCTTCGATGAAGGCGCAGGTGTTGACGACGACGAGGTCGGCATCCGCCACGGAACGGGCCGGCTCGTAGCCGTCGGCGACGAGCGTGCCCACCAACTTGTCGGAGTCGACCTGGTTCTTCGGGCATCCGAGCGTCTCGATCCAGAAACGCTGCGCCATGCGCCGCAGGCTACCCGCGACCCGGTCGACCGGGCCGGGGGGCCTGCGGGCACGGCAGGCAGGCCCCGACGCGCTGCGTCAGAAGGCGAGCGCCAGTCCGGGCCAGTGCCAGGTGGTGGACAGCAGCCGACCGCTCGCACCGCACGTGACCCATGCGGTGCGCAGATCCGGTCCGCCGAAGCAGATGTTCGTCGTGATCACGTCGCCCGTCGCAAGGTGATCGAGCACCTCTCCCTCGGGGGACACCACCGTGATCCCGCCGTTGACCAGGGTGGCGACGCAGACGTTTCCGGCGCCGTCGACGGCGAGGGAATCGAGCAACTGCATCCCCGGCAGGCCGACGAGCAGCGGCCAGGGGTCGAGCGGGGCTGGGTCCTCGAGCTGCCCTGGTGCGACGACCCGGCGCCGGAACACCCGACCTGCGTGCGTCTCGGCCCAGTAGAGCACCGAGCCGTCAGGGGACAGGCCGATCCCGTTGGGGCCGTCGACGGGGAACACGACCTCGCGGATCGCAGAGCCGTCGGGCTGTGCGTAGTAGATGCCGGTCCGGTCGCTCAGGCGACCGTGACGGATGCCGTGATCGGTGAACCACATGCCACCTGCTGCGTCGAACACGAGGTCGTTCGGCGCCCGCAGCGGATGGCCATCGCACTCGGTGTAGAGATCGGTGACCGCGCCCGTCGCCAGGTCGACCCGCTGGATGCGCCCTCCCAGGTAACGGTCGGGATCGAAGGGCCCCGGCAGGAGCATGCCGGCGAGTTCGACCGGGGTGAAGCAGCCCCCGTTGTTGCACAGGTAGAGCGCTCCGTCCGGGCCGATCGCGGCCCCGTTCGGCCCGCCAGGAACCTCGGCGACCACCTCCTGCGATCCGTCGGGACGGATCCGCGTGATGCGCGGTCCGAACATCTCGACCAGCACCACCGATCCGTCCGGCATGGCGATCGGACCCTCCGGGAATCGCAACCCCTCGGCCACCGTGGTCCAGTTCGTCATCCCCACACCTCCGGGCGCTCGGGCCCCTACGGCCCTCGGACCGGCGAAGCTAGCCCGCCCCCGAACCGTCTCAGGCCGTCCAGTTGAGGCGGAGACCGGCGGTCTCGACCTTCGCCATGATCCGGTCGTGTTCTGCGTCGGAGACGGTCTCGGCTTCATCGATCAGCATCACGGGAATGCCCGCCTCGATCCGATACTTGCGCCGCAGCCTCGGGTTGTAGAGCACGGCTTCGTCGACCAACTCGTACAGCGGTCCTTTGTCCTGCGGGCAGGCCAGGATCTCCAACAGCGCCGGGTCGAGTGCCATCCCCCAGACGCTACCGGCGGCCGGGGCCGACGGCCGCTATCCGGCGATGAGGTGGAGCACCTGCGCAACCCGGTCATCGCACTCGGCTCGCGTCGGCGCCTCGAGATTGAGACGCAGAAGCGGTTCAGTGTTCGACGGACGGAGGTTGAACCACCACTCCCCGCAGTCCACGGTGAGCCCGTCGAGGCGATCCTGTTCGTATCCGTGGTAGGCCGCCGCGACCCGCGCCATCACTGCGACCGCATCGGCGACCTCGGTGTTGATCTCGCCGGACGCCTCGTACCGCTCGAAGGGCCGGCGCAGCTCGGACAACGGGATCCCCGCAGCGCTCAACTGCTCGAGAACGATCAGCGAGGCGATGATCCCGGAGTCGGCTCGGAAGTTGTCCCGGAAGTAGTAGTGCGCCGAATGCTCCCCACCGAAGGCCGCCCCGGTCTCGGCCATCACCTGCTTGATGTAGGAGTGGCCCACCCGGGTCCGGACCGGGACACCACCGCGTTCGCGGACCACCTCGGGAACGGCTCGCGAGCAGATGCAGTTGTGCAGGATCGTCGCGCCCGGCTCCCGGGCGAGCACCCCGGCAGCGAGGATCGCCGTGGTCGTCGAGCCCGACAAACCCCGGCCCTGCTCATCGACCAGGAAGACCCGGTCGGCATCGCCGTCGAACGCGAGGCCCACATCGAAGCCTCCGGCGACCACGCGCCGCTGCAGATCGCGTTGATTGGCCGGCTGGAGGGGGTCGGCGGGATGGTTGGGAAAGGTGCCGTCGAGTTCGGGATAGAGCACCTCGAGTTCGAAGGGCAACCCGGCGAACACCGCCGGCACCACCAGCCCACCCATGCCATTGGCCGTATCCGCCACGACGCGCAACGGCCGCAGTGTTGCGACATCGACGAACGACCGGACGTGGTCGGCAAACGCACCGAGCAGATCCTCATGGCGCTCCGACCCTCGGGTGACGGGCTTCGGAACCGGGGGCCCGGCCAGTTCCGCTGCAGCGGCATCGCGAACCCGGTCGAGGCCGGAGTCGAGACCGAGCGGGCGGGCCCCGCTCAGGCAGAACTTCATGCCGTTGTACTGGGCCGGGTTGTGGGACGCCGTGAGCATGATCCCCGGCGCGTCGAGACGGCCGGAGGCGAAGTAGAGAAGGTCGGTCGAAGCGAGGCCGAGATGCACGACATCGACGCCCCGGCTCGTGACACCGTCCGCGATCGCCGCCGCCAGCGCCGTCCCGCTGGGGCGCATGTCTCTCGCGAGCAGCACCGTATCGGCACCGCTGACTTGAGCGAAGGCCGAACCGATCGCCCGGGCCGAGGCCTCGTCGAGTTGATCGGGGACGACCCCACGGACGTCGTACGCCTTGAAGATTGCGTCGAGGGCAGGCATGGCAGCGGTCATGGTACGACCGCGCGTGGCGATCGGGACGACCAAACAGGCCGTCCGGTCAGATCGGCGGCGGGAGCGGAGGCGGTGGCGGCGTGTCCGCTCTGGTCGTTCCGTCTGGTTGGGCCATCGGGGGGACGGGTTCGCCCGCCGGTGGCGGCAAGACGGCGACGGCCGGACTCAGGGATGCCGTCGCCTCGTCCCCGGGAGGATCAGGATCCGCACCGGGGTCGTCGGGCCAGTCAAGCGGCGTCGTCTCTCCCACGAGGACGTCGGGTACGTCCGTCGGGACCGCAGGGTCGATGCCCCGCAACTGACCGTCTGGTTGGGTCACGTCCGGCTCGATGAACGGGCTGCGGATCACGCCGGCCGGGGTGCCCTCCTCGGTCGCGGCGACGACGCCGTGCGCTGCAGCGACCGATCGCAGTGGGCCGCGCCGCCACAGGACGACAAGGAGGGCGATCCCGACGACCGTGAGGCCGTACCCGGCGACGTCGAGCGCTGTGTAGCCGTACGTGAGCCGGACCGTGTTCGAGGTCGGCACGACGACCATGAAGTTCGGGGCAACCCGGTAGGGCCCTGAGGCTCCTTCCACCCGCCAATTCGGGAAGTAGCTGACCCGGACGAGCACCGGGACTCCGACCTTGTCGACGGTGAACCGCACCTCCTCGTCGTCGAGCCGCACGTCGCTGACCGTGACCGCCGGGAGCGGCACCTTGTCGACCGGCTGCTCCGCCGCAACGGTGCCCAGGTAACGAGCATCGGCGTCAGGGGTGCGCACCAGGTCGACACGCTGCCAGTCGGCCGGTCCGCTCGCGGCCGGCAACGCCGGCCAGTCGACGGGGGACTGGAACCACGAGGTCCCGAGTTCCAGCCAGGGATCACCGCCGTCGAGGACCCCCCGAGCGACGACGGGCTGGAACGGCAACGGGGAGACCAAGCCCCAGTCACGCACCTCGTACACATGCCACGGTCCGGTGACGGCGACTCTGGTGAGTTCGGGCTCCTGATCGGCTTTGGCGACCATCGCCGGGCGATAGGTGGCGTAATAGCGCACGCCCAGGTTGCGCAACTCGGTCACACCGCGGTCGAGGTCGCCGTCGTAGTAACGCAGTCTGCGCACCGGGTTCGACGCCCGCTCACTCACCGATGCCGAGGCGAGGAAGTGATACGGGGTCGTCGCCGAGGCCTCGAAGAACAGCCCTTCCATCGAACCGATGCAGCCGTCGGTCCAGAACGGCAGCAACATGAGGGCCATCGGCGTGCCGTACTTGTCCTGATCGTTGTTGTTCTCCCACAACGCCCGGCCGCAGCCGCGATCGCGCCCGAGGTCGCGCATCGTGGTCAGTAGCCCGTAGTACTCGCCGTAGGCCGCCTTTTCCTCGTATCCCTTGAAGTTCCACAACGCCCAGCCGCTCACGAAGCCCGCCGGGTCGTCCTTGCCCGCAGTGAACGGCCCCCAGGTGTAGCGACCCTCACCGTCGTAGGTACCCCCGGGAAGGTTCCGGAGGTGGAAGCCCATCGCCCCGACGGACGCAACACCCACTGCGATCGCACCCGCAGCGGAGACCCAGCGCGCAACCGGACGACTGCCCGGCCGGATGAGTCGGGCAAGGGCCTCGAAGACGACGACCACGCCGATGCCTGCGAGCAGGTAGCGGGACAGATAGAGGAACGGAAGCAACCGTGCGTTCCACAGTCGGTGTTGCGGCCAGATGCACGCCCACACGGCAAAGCCGACGCCGGTGATCCCGAGGAAGATGCCACCTTTCCAACGCCGCCAGATCGAGACCCCAAGGCCCACTGCGGCCAGGACGAACAGCGCCCGGTCGATCGTCGTCGACTGTGGGAAGAGCATCTCCCAGTACGAGTCGGCCCGCTTGCCGTCGGGCGTACGGCCGTACGGGAGCGACGGCCGACGCTCGTAGTACATGTCGGTCGTGTAGTCCGCGGTCAGGTTCAGGAAGTTCGACAGGAAGCCCGGGAGCATCCAGAACATCGTGAGCAGCGAACCGGGCACGCCGACGGAGACCCCGTACCACAGGCGAGTCCGCCACCGGCGGTCGCGCCGCTCGAGATGGACGAGCACGAGCAGGACCGCACCCACGGCGGCGAAGATCGCCACGATGCCGTGGCACAGCGCCGCCACGGCGAACAGCACGGCGTTGAGCACTCGCCACCGACCGGTCTCGAGACCACGGGAGAACGTGCCGAAGAAGAGCATCGTCAACGAGAGGCTCACGGAGAAGGAGAACTCCCCTGCCATCGTCGAGGCGATGTTCCCTCCGAAGATGAGGAAGGTGTCGTCGAAGAGGAAGAACGTTGCGCCGACGGCGAACAGGGCAGGTACCGGGAACGGGAGACGGGAGAGCCGACCGAACGCCCAACTCGTCACCGGAAGCGTGACGAGCCCGAGTATCGAGATAAGCTTGAGGGAAACGCCGTAAGGCAGGACCACGTCGAGCAGCACGACGACCAGCGCCGGGACCACCATGTAGAAGTGGTACATCGGGAAGCCGGCGTACCAGTCGTGCGACCAACCCGACAGCCGGAAGTCGGGCAAGAGGTGGTCGCGCAGGAACGCAGGCCCCCAGACGTGTGCACCAAGGTCCCCGCCCGCCGGCGTGGTGTCGGTGAACACCCAGTCCGGGTGGAGTTGGAACAGGGTGTAGAGCGCGCAGCCAACGACCACTACGGCGGTCACGACCTTGTCGATCGTCGCCCACCGGGGCGTGTCGATCCCGGCCTCCGTGGCTGCTGTCGCAGGTGGCGTCCCGCCCTCGTCGTCGGCGAAGACGGCGTCGGTCGTCTGACCGAGCGCAGGGTCGTCGGTTGACTGGTTCATGACGGCGCGATGCTGCCACAGGCTCGCCGTGCGGGCCCCTGCGGTCGCCGACCCGTCGTCAGGTCAGGGCGTGGGCCAGCAGCGTCGTTCCGTTGAACCCGGCGTGGATCGCGATCGGCATCCCGAGTCGACCGGTGTACTGCGCGGCGTAGCCGGCGACGAGACCGAACATCACGAGCGCCGGGAAGGTGGTCCAGTTGAAATGGATCGCGGCGAACATCACTGTCGACCCGACCAGCGCAATCGGATCCCGGTAGCGATTGCGGAGGGACCGCAGGACGAGACCGCGGAAGAACAACTCCTCCACGACCGGAGCACCGACCACGACGAGTACCACCAGGAGCACGATGCCCGCGCCGTGCGCCTGATCCGTCAACTCGCGAGCGCTCGACTCCACCTCTCCCACGTCGATGCGGAGTACCCCGTCGAGGCCGGACACCTCGAGCCCCTTGTAGAGCAACGGCACGAACACCAGCTGCAGGATGCCCCCGACGACGATCCCGATGCCGTCGACCGGCCGCACGTGGACGCCGTAATCGTCACGCCATCGACCGGTGCCCCACACCCTGCTGATCGCGACGACGACGGCGAACTGCGCCGACCACAGCGGGACCTGCGCGACGAAGGTGACCCACAGCGGCACCTGGGCGCGCGGTGTCCCCGAGTAACCGAAGGCGGCGACGACCAGCGCAGCACCGAGCACCCCGAGCACGAACGCCGCGAGCCAGCCGAGCACGGCGTGGCCCACGTGGAATCGGTGGTCGTCACGCGTCGGACGCACGGCGGCGCAGCCTACGGTCCGACCGTGGATTGCACGCCGATCAGGCGGCCACGGGCGACCGGCGGTCCACCAACGTCCACCCGTGGGGCACCCGGACACGCGCCGCGTGGCCCGAGCAGAGGTCGTACCGATGCGGCTCCCGCTCCCCCGAAAGACCGTCGATCCAGGCCGTCCCCGAGGCGTAGTGGTAGGTCAGCGTGGCCTCGGCCGGCTCGGCGCAGGCGGGGCGGGAGCACTGACGCATCCTGTGGACGCTAGCGACGGGCGCGACGCCGTAGGTGGATGCCGGCGTGCCGTGTGAACAACGGCCTCCACGACCGCCCACCGACGACGCGCAGCCGTAGCATTGCAGCATGCCTACTCTTCCTCCGCCCCCTCCACCGCCCTCGCGCGGCCCGGGCGGGCCCGTTCCCCCGCCGCCTGGTGGCCCGGGGAATGGTGGACCCGGCGCCGGTCCAGGTCCAGACCGCCGCGCGAACCGCCCGAGTTCGGGCAAGCCGAGTTCCGGACTGCCCCGGTGGTCGGTCTGGATCCTCATCGGCATCGTGCTCGCGCTGCTGCTCGGCACCCAACTGCTCGCCGAGGACCAGGGCAGCCGAATCGGTTACTCGGACCTCCTCGAGCGAGCAAAGTCGGGCCAGGTCAGCGAAGTCCAGTACAACAACTCGTCGGCGACGATCACCGGCACCCTCAAGACAGGGGAGAAGTTCACGACGACGGGACTCATCCCGTTCCCGGATGCCGACCTCGCCCTCCTGCGCGAGTCCGGCGTGCGCATCGAGCCGCGCACGCCGTCATCCAACTGGTTGTCGAGCCTGATCCCGCTCCTGCTGCCCGTGATCTTGATCATCGGATTCCTCGTCTGGATGCAGCGGCGGGCCGCCGGTCAGATGGGCAACGTGATGTCGATCGGGCGGAGCCGGGCCAAGGCGTACACCACCGACAAGCCCTCGACGACCTTCGCCGACATCGCCGGATACGACGGCGTGAAGCAGGAGATCCGAGAGGTCGTCGACTTCCTGCGGATGCCGGAACGGTTCAAAGAGATCGGTGCCCGGGTGCCGAAGGGCATCCTGCTCGTCGGTCCTCCCGGTACCGGCAAGACGCTGTTCGCCCGTGCCGTGGCCGGCGAAGCCGGGGTCGGCTTCCTGTCGGTCACCGGCTCGGACTTCATGGAGATGTTCGTCGGGGTGGGCGCCAGCCGGGTACGCGACCTGTTCCAACAGGCCCGCAAGATGGGCAAGGCGATCATCTTCATCGACGAGATCGATTCGATCGGCCGCAAACGCGGTGCAGGTCTCGGCGGCGGTCACGACGAGCGCGAGCAGACGTTGAACCAGATGCTCGCCGAGATGGACGGCTTCGAGACCTCCGAGGGCATCGTCATCATGGCCGCGACGAACCGGCCCGACATCCTCGATCCGGCGCTGCTGCGGCCCGGCCGTTTCGACCGCCAGATCGTGGTGCCGCTTCCGGAGTTCGAGGAACGTCTGGCGATCCTGAAGGTGCACAGCCGCGACAAGCGCCTCGGGGCCGACGTCGACTTGGAGACCATGGCACGGGCGACGCCCGGCATGTCGGGTGCCGACCTGGCGAACCTTGTCAACGAGGCGGCGCTGTTCGCCGTCCGACGCGGCTCACGGGAGATCGAGCGGTTCGACTTCGAGAACGCCCGTGACCGAGTGGTGATGGGGGCTCGGCGCGAGAGCCTGGTGCTGTCGGCCGAAGAAAAGCGGGCCACTGCGTACCACGAGGCGGGTCATGCCGTGCTCGCCACGGTGCTTCCGCACTCGGACCCTCTCCACAAGGTGACGATCCTTCCGCGTGGCATGGCCCTCGGCGTCACCTGGACGCTCCCCCAGGAACGACACACGTACTCCAAGGAGTTCTTTGAGGACGTGATCTGCAAGGCCATGGGTGGTCGCGTCGCCGAGGTGGTCGTGTTCGGGCAACTCAACTCCGGCGCCGCAAACGACCTCGAGCAGGCGACCGGTATCGCCCGCCGCATGGTCCGGGAGTGGGGCATGAGCGACCAGGTCGGCCCGATGGCGTGGCACAGCCAGCAGCAGGTGTTCCTCGGCGAAGACCTGATGACGAGCGGGCGCGAGTACTCCGACGAGACAGCTCGGCTCATCGACACCGAGATCTCCTCGATTCTGCGCAACCAGGAGCAGCGGGCGCGGGAGGTCCTGCTCAAGCACCGCCGCGGGCTCGACCTGATCGCGCAGGCCCTGCTCGAGAAGGAGACCATCGACGGCGCCGAGGTCGGCCAGCTCATCCAGCAGGGGCTCACGCCGGCACCGACGCAGGTGTGATCTCGTGCACACCCGGGATCGGGGTGCGCGAGGATGTCAGGCGTGCCCATCACGCCCACGCCCTACATCTGGATGAACGGCAACCTCGTCGAGTGGGACAAGGCCCAGGTTCATCTGCTGACCCATACGCTCCACTACGGCAGCGGGGTGTTCGAGGGGATCCGCGCCTACGAGACCGAACGAGGCCCGGCGATCTTCCGGTTGACGGACCACATCGCCCGCCTTCACAACTCCGCAAAGATCCTGATGATGCCGATGCCGTACTCGGTCGAGGAGCTCGTCCAGGCCTGCAAGGACACCGTGCGCTCCACGGGGCTCCCGAGCTGTTACGTCCGGCCGATCGCCTATTACGGCTACGGCGAGATGGGGCTGAACACCTTGCCGTGCCGTGTCGACGTCGCCATCGCCTGCTGGCCATGGGGCGCTTACCTGGGCGAGGACGCGGTCAGCAAGGGCGTCCGCATGAAGATCAGCTCCTGGACCCGGCACGATCACAACACCATGCCTCCGGCGGCGAAGACCACCGGGAATTACGTGAACTCGTCGCTGGCCAAGGTCGAGGCGCTCAAGGCGGGCTACGACGAGGGGATCATGCTCAACCCGTCCGGCCTCGTCGCCGAGTGCACCGGAGAGAACATCTTCGTGGTCCGCAACGGCCGGATCATCACCCCGCCGCTCACCGCTGGCGCTCTCGAGGGGATCACCCAGGGATCCGTCATGGCCATCGCTCGGGATCTCGGCTTCGACGTCGTCATCGACGACCTCGCCCGCAGCGACCTCTACATCGCCGAGGAGATGTTCGTGTGCGGCACGGCCGCCGAGGTCTCTGCGGTGAACTCCGTCGACGACCGTGCCATCCCGTGCCCCGGCCCGGTCACCAAGGCCATCGCCGAGGAGTACGCAAAGGCCGTCCGCGGGCAGATCGACCGCTACAAGGACTGGGTCGAGTACGTCGACTGAGCCTCGGTCGAACGCTCTGCCGCACCGCAAGCCGGGCCGGGGCGCGTTGCGACAGGACCACGCCCCATGGCAGCATGCACGACCGTGACGCCCCACTTCGGCATCATCATCATTCGGTAGCGCACGGCCACCCGCCGTGCGCTCAGAGCCGCCCCCTGGGGCGGCTCCTTCCTTTTTCCGCCCAACTGCCGATCCACCAACCAGACGACGACACAGGAGCCCACCGCCATGAGCCGCATCGAGATCTTCGACACCACCCTTCGGGACGGGTGCCAGCTCGAGGGCATCTCCGTCACCGTCGACGACAAACTGCGCATCGCCGAGCAACTCGACGCGCTCGGGGTGACCTTCATCGAGGGCGGCTGGCCCGGCGCCAACCCGAAGGACGAGGAGTTCTTCCGGCGCGCAGCGTCGGAGCTTCAGCTCGTCAATGCCACGCTCGTCGCCTTCGGCTCGACGCGGCGGCCCAAGGGTAAGGTCGACGACGACCCGACCCTTCGGCACCTCGTCGACGCCGGTACCGGCGCCGTGTGCATCGTGGCCAAGTCCTGGGACTATCACGTCACCGACGCGTTGCTCACCTCGCTCGATGAAGGCGTCGCGATGGTCGGGGAATCCGTCGGGTTCCTCACCGCCAACGGCAAGCAGGTCCTCGTCGACTGCGAGCACTTCTTCGATGGCTACAAGCGCAATCCCGAGTTCTCGATGCGGGTCCTCGAAGCCGCGGTGATCAACGGTGCGACCCACTTGGTGCTCTGCGACACCAACGGAGGATCGCTGCCCTTCGAGGTCGAGTCGATCGTCGCCGAGGTCGTTCGCGCCTTCGGGGACACGGTCACGGTCGGTATCCACTGCCACGACGACACCGGATGCGCCGTGGCGAACTCCCTCGCCGCCGTGCGAGCGGGAGCCCGACACGTGCAGGGCACGATGAACGGCCTCGGTGAGCGCACGGGCAACGCCAACCTGTGCACGATCATCCCGAACCTGACGCTCAAGATGGGGTTCGAGACGCTGCCCGAGGGTCGACTCGAACGGCTGACCTCCGTCAGCCATCACGTCGCCGAACTGGTGAACAAAGCCGTCGACCCGCAGGACCCCTACGTCGGGGTCGGCGCGTTCACCCACAAAGCGGGGCTCCACGTATCGGCCATCGCCCGTGCGCGCGACGCCTACGAGCACGTTGCGCCCGAGCTGGTCGGCAACGGCACCCGATTCGTGGTGTCGGAGATGGCGGGCAAGGCGACGATTGCAGTCAAGGCGACCGAACTAGGCCTTGATCTGGACGGCCCGGCCGTCAACCAGGTGATCGACGAACTCAAGCGCCTCGAGCACGAGGGCTTCCACTTCGAGGCCGCCGACGCGTCGCTCGAGTTGCTGATGCGGCGGGCGACCGGCTGGACCCAGCCGTTCTTCACCGTCGAGTCGATGCGCGTGATCACCGAGGAAGCGACGAACGGCTCGTTCACCACCGAAGCCACGGTGAAGGTGCACGTCGGAGGTGAACGCGTGATCGCCACTCGGGAGGGCAACGGCCCCGTCAACGCTATCGACGCTGCGCTGCGGGCCGCGATCGCGGGCCGCTTCCCGACGTTGTCTCGCGTCCACCTGACGGACTACAAGGTACGGATCCTCGATTCGGCCCGAGGGACGGGCGCCGTGGTCCGCGTGCTGCTCGATGCCACCGACGGGGAACGTTCGTGGTCCACGATCGGCGTGTCGGAGAACATCATCGAAGCGTCGTGGCAAGCGCTCAGCGACTCGGTCGTCTACGCGCTGGTCCACGCCGGTGCAGCGTCGGTCGATCTGGCACACTGATCGTCGCATGGCCGCCCCCAAGTTCGTCCCCGTCCCGCCCACCGACCGGGCCCGCGGTTACGAGTCGCCCGACCACGTGCCCGATTCCTGGCGGCCCGATCGGCCGGCCGAGATCCGCGGCCGCCAACCCCAGGGTTCCCGACTGGGTTTCCAGGGGCCCGACCAGGGGTTCGGGATCAGGATCGCCGAGTCCTTCCGCAGCAAGGTCCAAACGGGTTCGGGCGAGTCCGTCGACGATGCGCTCCGTGGCGCACTGCTGATCGGGCTCCGTCGTGCCTCGCTGTTCGGACGGGCACCCGTTGTCCACGACCTGTCGATCGCCCTCACCATCTGGGGTTGGCTCGACCCTGCGCCGCCGGCCGAGCTGATCACCGCCCGTCGCTCCGCCTTCGCCGGGGTGGCGAACACCGCTCATCACTACGAGCACGGTCGTGCGCTGGTCGATCAGGTCCCCGAGGCAACACTGCGGATGACCCCGCAGCAGGTGGCTGCCGCCTACCCGGGGCGCTGGCAGGAGCTGACCGGCGCCCACTGAGGCCGGACGGCGCGCGCCAGGAGCCTCCAGCCGACCAACGTCGCGCCGGTGAACCCCGACGCCACCACGACGAAGCCAAGCGCGAGTCCTCGGTCCCAGACGAGCGCCCGCAGCGTGAAGCCCACGGCCAGCGTGATCATCCACACTGGTACCGCAGGTCGCCATGCCGTCGGGTGACGCCACGTCCGGGCAGCCATCCAGGCGACGACCAGGCCGATCAGGAACGGTGCTGCAACGGTGACAACATCGCTGACGGCGTCGTCGGTGCCGTGGGAGCGGCGACCGGCGAGCGCGAACCCGAGCAGCGCCACCACGTCGATCAGGGCGGCGACCACCACGCGGCGGCTCATACGAGACGCACCGGCAGGGTGCGCAGGCCACGGCCGAGCAGAGTGCCGCCATGCTCGAGGGCGTCGGTAGCGAGCTCGATCGTGCCGAATCGCCGCAGCAGGCCGTTGAAGGCGATCGTGGACTCGAGCCGGGCGAGCGGGGCGCCGAGGCAGAAGTGCAGCCCGTATCCGAATCCGACATGCTTGGCGGCATCCGGCCGATCGAGTCGCAACGTGTCGGCGTCGTGTCCCCAGAACGCCGGGTCGATTGGCCGACGCCACGCCGAGGAACACGGTCTGACCGGTGCGCAAGGACTGACCGTGGCGGTCGTGGTCGCGAGCCACGATGCGCACCATCAGCTTGGTCGACCCGTCGTAGCGCTGGAGTTCCTCCCCCGCCCCGGCGATCGCACCAGGCTGCTCGCGGAGCCATCGGAGTTGGTCCGGATGGCTAAGGAGTGCGTAGACGGCGTTGCCGACGAAGTTGGTCGTGGTCTCGTGGCCGCCGAAGAGGAGCAGGGTGAGCGCGCCGACGAGTTCGGACGGCGACAGACCGTTGCCGTCCTCGCTCCCGGTGACCGCAATCAGCGCGGAGATGAGGTTGTCGGCCGGATCTGCGGTGTACCGATCGATGAGCCACGAGAAGTACTCGGCGAACTGGGCGCTCCCGGCCGCAGCGGCCTCGGCCTGGTCGGGCCGGTTCGACGCACCGAACACGATGGCTGCGAGCTGGGCCGACCAGGTCTTGAAGCGATCACGGTCCGCGGGCGGCACGCCGAGAAGCTCGGCGATCACGATCGCGGGCAGAGGGAAGGCGAAATCGGCGATCAGGTCGACACTGCCACGCTCGGCGACCGTGACGGCCATGCCGTCGCAGAGCTCCTCCACGAGGGACTCGACCCGCGGTCGGAGGCTCTCGACCATGCGAGGGGTGAAGGTCCGTCGCAGTGGCGCCCGGAGCCTCTCGTGGTCCGGCGGGTCGTGGAACACCATCCAGCCCCGCAGCAGCTCGAACGTCTGCCCCAGCAAGGCCCGGCGGCGCTCGTCGAGACGACGCTCGAGCGGCGTGAGCCGGTCCGAGGACAGGTTGGCGGCATCCCGGAATCCTGCGTGGACCGCCTCGTAGGTGGAGAGGAACCAAGCATGGTGCTCGGGGAGCCACACCAGCGGCCCGGCCTCTCGCAGGTCGGCGTAGACGGCATAGGGGTCGGCGAGCGTCGTGGGGTGCAGCAGGTCGGTGATCACGCCCGGCGCTCCAGGATCGTCACCGCGCACGCCGCTTCCTCGAGACCCATCACACCGCCACCGTTCTCGGCGAGTGCGATCCGAGCCTCGGAGACCTGTCGGGCGCCCGCCTCACCCCGCAGCTGCGTGACGAGTTCGTGGATCATCGAGAGCCCGGTCGCGCCCACGGGGTGACCTTTGGACACGAGACCTCCGGAGGTGTTCACCGGGATCGAGCCGCCGGGGCCGGTCGCACCTGACGCCACGAACGGGCCGCCTTCCCCGTCCTCACAAAAGCCGAGCATCTCACACTGGTAGAGCTCGCAGAACGACGTGGCGTCGTGCACCTCGGCGACGTCGACATCGGCGGGCCGCACCCCGGCGAGATGGTAGGCCCGCTGCGCGGCGTGCCGCGCGAGCGACGGCTCCTCGATGGCTCGGTACCGACCGCCGACCAGCGCCGTCGCAGCCACCCGAACCGCACGTGCACGGACAGCCTCGGGAAGACCAGCGAGCACGTCGTCACCGACCACGATGGCGGCCGCCGCCCCGTCTCCGATCGGCGCGCACATGGAGCGGGTCAACGGCCAGGAGACCGGCCGGTCGGCGAGCACTTCCTCCACGGTCATCGCAAAGCGATACTGGGCGTTGGGGTTCAGCACCCCGTAGGTGTGGTTCTTGGCAGCTCCGGCGGCGATCTGCGCCTGGGTCGTACCCCAACGCCTGATGTGCACGGCCGCCTGGAGGGCGTAGGTGTCCATGAACATGGTGCGGCCGGGCCCCTGCTCGAACGAGCACCCGGCGTACGCCGCCGCCTTGTCGTACTCCCGGACCAAGCGTGGGAGATCGAAGTTGTCGACGCCGGCACCGAAGGAGTCGAACACCTGCTGGCGTACCGCCGGATCGGTGTCGGCGCCCGCCCGGGCGATCTTCTCGACGCCGATGGCCAGCGACATCCGGGCGTCCCCGCTACGGATGTCCTTCACCGCCGCGAACAACGCCATCGACGCCGTCGCACAGGCCCCCTCGACGTTGACGATCGGCACACGAGCCGGGAACAGCCCCTCGTCGACCATTTCGACGGTGCACACCTGCCCACGGATGCCCCCCTGGCCCCAGGTGTGCATCAGGCAGTTCCCGAACCACACGGACTCGATGTCGATGCCGCCGGAGCCGCCTAGGCCAGCATCCTCGAGGACCCCGAGGTAGGCCTCGCGGGTCAGGTCCTTGAAGCTGTCATCGGTGCGCTTGCCGAACCGGGACGTCCACGCACCGATGATCCAGGCATCACCCATGCCGTCGATGCTAGGGCTCAACGGGCGACGAGCCCGTGGAGCTCGACGACCACCACCGGCACGACCGTCGTCGTCGTCGCGTCGACCACCGGCCCCGGGGCACCGGCGACGACGGTAGAGATCCGCCATCGGATGGTGGCCCGCGCGGACCAGCGAGCCTTGCCTTCGACCGCCGGGGTGTGCCGATAGGTGACCCGGCACGGGCTGTCGGAATCGGCGTCCGAAGCGTGCCACGGCCGGCCGGGCCCGGGGCACGACACCGGTCCATCGCCCCGGGCCCCGTCGCCGGGCTCGAACTCGAGTGCAACCGGTTCGGCCCGTGCGCGGGCGACCGCACCGGGGACGGCGGCGACCGCCTCGACGGGCGCCCACCCGGCCGTCCAGAACCACGTCGGCAGCTGCGTGACGCTGCGAAGGGCTGGGGACAACATCACCTCCGGCCGGGGCAGGGCGCGCCGGGCCCGATCCGCAGCAACCTCGGCCAGCAGGCCCGGGGCGACCGTCGGCACCCAGATCGCCGAGCCGATGCCGTCACAAACCCGCAGGTAGAGGACCCAAACCACCCCATTACCATCAACCTCTACTACACCTTCAGGCCTGTGGACAGGATCGACGGGTGGCGTCCAGGAACACTGTGGAGAACCGAAGGCACCGTTCGAGAATCGCTGAATCCAGGCATGCACGGCATCCTGTTCGACACCACCGCCGCCGCTCGTGTCGGCATGGGCCAGGGGAGCTCGCGCGGCGCATCCCAGACCGACGGCAGCCACGACAAGGGCCGTTCGCCACCGGCCCGAACGGCGCACGCGAACGCAGGACTGCGCGATCAGGCCCCGCACCGGTCGGCCCCCTCCTGCCACGAGACCTCCTCTACCTCGGTCCGTTGCCATCCGGTCGGCCCGCGGACGAGCACCACCCGGCGCCGAACCGTTGCGAGCACATCGTCGAGCACCACCCGCTCCCCCGGCACGGGTCCGGGTCGGAACAGGATCCCATCGCTCGCCGTGCAGCTCTCCACTTCGACGGCGCCGTCGGGGCGTCGCCGTCCTCGCTCGACCACGGTCCGATCGATCCCCAGTGGTCCGGGAGCAACCCGCCAGCCGGCGCGGCGCCATCGCTCGATCCCGGCGATCCACCGGTCGGCCACGGCGCCGGTGGCGAAGGCCCGCAACGACTCCGGATCAGCGTCCGGGAGACCTCGCACAACGGCGAGGTACCACCGCTCCGACGCCAGGAAGTCGCCGATCGCCGACGCCAGGACGTCCGCGTCAGGGTCCGACGGGGCCGACAACACCGGCAAGACCGCCGACGGTTCCGAGGCCCCCTCCGGCGACGCGCTCGGTGGCGGACCCGTGCGCAGGGATTCGACACCATCGGGCCACACCATCGAGCGACCACCCGTACCGGAGCAGGCGGAGACCCCGAGGCTCGACAGCATCCCGACGATGGCCACTGCGGTCCCCCGCCGCACGAGAGAAGCGTCGCAGATCGCACGCAGGGAGGAATCAGATCCGTCGCAAGGATCCGTCAACTCCTGCATACGCTGCCGTCGTGGCACCACGCGTCCGGGATGTCGTTCGCGGCGGACCACGCGCGGTGGACGCCGCCGACCTCGAGCTCGCCGCAGTCGTCGCCGTATCGGGACGGAGTCGGGCCCAGCTCGCCCTCCCGGTCGGAGCAGCGCCACGCTGCCGGCTCTTCAGTCCTCGGGCCGTCGTGCTCTCCGAGGTGCTCCCCGTGCTCGAACGCCTCGGCGTGGCCGTGGAAGACGAGCGCGCTTACCTCATCGACGACGTCGCAGGCGAGAGTGCGCCTGCGAGGGTCGTGCTGTCCGACCTCGGTCTGCGGGCCGTCGTTCCAGCGCCGAACCCCGACGTCGTCGCCACCTGGGAGCGAGCGGTCGCTGCGGTGTGGGACGGCGATGCCGTCGACGACGACCTCAACCGCTTGGTTCTTGCGGGTGGGCTGACCCTTCGCGGTGTCCATGTCGTACGGACCTACGCCCGCTGGGTCCACCAAGCGCTCGTTCCGCACTCACTCGCCACCATCGAACGAGCCCTCGTCGAGCAGGCCGAGCTGGCCGCCGGGTTCGTCGAGCTGTTCGACCACCGCTT
>JBJTVH010000036.1:0-54436 GCA_046081125.1 Acidimicrobiales bacterium | reverse complement strand
CGACCGGCGCGCCCGGTGTCGTCAGTCGCCCAGGATCTCGGCGTACATCGCCAGGTTCCGGGCCGGACCGGAGATGAGCGCCGTGGTCAGGCACGTCTCTTTCCACTTCTGGAGCTCGTCGCGGATCTTGTCCAGCGGGCCGACGAGCGCCACGTCCTCGACCATCGCAAGCGGTACCGACGCAGCGGCCTCGTTCTTCTTCCCGGCCAGGTAGAGCTCCTGGATCTTGGTGGCCTCGGCCTCCCACCCCATGCGGGCGAACACGTCGAAGTGGAAGTTGGCGCCCTTGGCCCCCATCCCACCGGCGTAGAGGGCGACGAACGGCCGGATGGCATCGGCGCACTTCTCCGCGTCGTCACCCGGGATGATGAACAGCCCGGACGCCACCTCGAAGCGCTCCGCCTTCCCCGGATCCCCGGCGGCCGCGAACCCCTCGGCCAGGCAGCGCCGGTAGTGGGCATCATCCTTGGGCGAGAAGAACAACGGCAGCCAGCCGTCGCAGATCTCACCGGCGAGCGCCACGTTCTTCGGGCCCTCGGCCCCGAGGTAGATCGGGATCTCGGTGCGGTACGGATGGATGGTCGACTTGAGGGGCTTGCCCAACCCCATGCCTCCCGGATACGGCATCTGGTACTGCTCGCCCTGGAACGAGACGGGCACGTCGCGCCGGACGATGCGGCGCACGATCTCGATGTACTCGCGGGTGCGGGCGAGCGGCTTGGGGTACGGCCGCCCGTACCATCCTTCGACGACCTGCGGTCCCGAGGCACCGAGCCCGAGGATCACGCGACCGCCGGACAGATGGTCGAGGGTCATCGCCGCCATCGCCGTGGCGGCCGGCGTACGGGCCGAGATCTGGATGATGCCCGTGCCGAGCTTGATCCGTTCGGTCTGCGCACCCCACCAGGCGAGCGGCGTGATGGCGTCGGAGCCGTAGGCCTCGGCGGTCCAGAACGAATCGAACCCGAGCTTCTCGGCCTCCTTGATCGCTTCCACGGCGTCCGCCGGCGGTCCCGATCCCCAGTATCCGGTGCTGTACGCAAGCTTCATGGCCGCACTGTAGGGAGCCCGGCGGACGCACGACCGCTCGGAGCCACCCGCCGTGCACCCTCGACGGTGCCGCAGGAACCGGTCGGGCCGAGCGGTTCAGACGACGGCGACGCCGGTCGCAGCGAGTTCGGCCAGGGCTCGGTCGCCGTCGCCCGCTGCCAGGTCGACCGCCGCCACCGCCGCGCGCACGACGGTCGTGGCAAAGCCGGCGGCGCGGGCGTCGTGCGCGCTGGCGACGACGCAGTAGTCGGTCGCGAGACCGACGACGACCACTCGCTCCACGCCGTGAGCCCTCAGCAACTCCCCCATCCCGGTGGAGCGCGCCTCGCCGCTCACGGGATCGCGCATCGTGAACGCCGAGTACCCGTCCTCGCCCCCGGTGCCCTTGTGCACGACGGGGCCGTCGACGACCAATCCCGGGTGGAAGGCCGCACCCCAGGTGCCCGCGACGCAATGGACCGGCCACACCCCGCCGTCCTTGGCGAAGTGCGGGGTGTCAGCCGGGTGCCAGTCCTGCGTGTACACGACCAAGGCCCCGGCGCGACGCGCCGCCTGGGCCTCGGCGTTGACGGCGTCGACCACCGCCCCGGCGCCACGGACGAACAGCGAGCCGCCGGGGTCGGCGAAATCGTTCTGCACGTCGACCACCACGAGGGCGGTCCGCTGGTCGTAGCGCGCCGGGGGCATCGTGGTCACTCCATCATCGAGCCGACCCGCTGCATGGCGTCGATGAACTCCTCCACCATGTCGAGCACGACCCGACGGGCCGGCTTGATCTCGTTCATCGACCCGACGACCTGCCCGACGAAGTAGCCGGCGAGCTTGGCCGCCGCCGACGACGGGTCGTGGGCGGCGCGATCGACCCGGGTCGAGGCCTCGGCGACGAGCAAGGGCTGCAAGGGCATCGGCAGCGGCCCCGGGCTGTTCGGGCCCTCCCACTCGTCGGTCCACCCGCACCGCAGCTGACGGGCGGGCTTGCCGGTCCGGCTGCGGGACCGCAGCGTGTCCGACGAGGTCGCCGTCAGGAACTTCTGCTTGACCGTCGGGTGGGTCTCGGCCTCCTCGGTCGTGAGCCACACCGAGCCGCACCAGACCCCTTCGGCCCCAAGCGCCAGGGCCGCCGCCATCTGGCGACCACCGCCGATCCCGCCGGCGGCGAGCACGGGCACCGGCGCCACCGCGTCGACGACCTCGGGCACGAGGACCATGGTGGCGATGTCACCGGTGTGCCCACCGGCTTCGTAGCCCTGGGCGATGATCAGATCGACGCCGGCGGCCACGTGACGAACCGCATGCGCCGGCTTCCCGGCGAGGGCTCCGACCTTGATGCCCAGGGCGTGGGCGCGCTCGACCATGTCGGGCGGCGGGGAGCCGAGCGCGTTGACGATCAACGAGATCGGGTGGGAGAACGCAACGTCCATCATCCGAGCCGCCGACGCGTACGACATCGGTGCCGCACCGTCACGGCCGAGCCGGGAGCGATCGTCGGAATCGAGTTCGGGCACGCCGTAGCGACGCATCATGTCGTCGACGAAATCCCGGTGCGCCTGCGGGATCCGTTGCCGCAGCTCGGCCCGACCCACCTCGCCCTCGGCCTTGCCCTCGTATTTCGCCGGCACGATCACGTCGACGCCGAAGGGTCGGTCGCCGACCTGCTCCTTGATCCAGCGCAGGTCGATGTCGAGGCTGTCGGGCGTGGACGCCTCGGCCCCGAGCACGCCGAACCCGCCGGCTTTGGACACGGCCGCCACGACGTCGCGGCAATGGGTGAACGCCAGGATCGGGAACTCGATCCCCAACATCTCGCAGACCCGGTTCTTCATGGTCCGCACCCTACGCGCGCCCGATGGGCTCCGGGTTGGGTCCCTCCCGAGTCGGGGCCTAGCGTCGCCGCCATGGACATCAATGGTTGCTCCGCCATCGTGACGGGCGGCGCGTCGGGCATCGGCGAGGCGGCGGCCCGCCTGCTCGCCGCCCGCGGCGCCAAGGTCGTCATCGCCGACCTCCAGGACGACAAGGGCAACGCCCTGGCCACCGAGCTCGGCGGTGCGTTCTGCCACGTCGACGTGCGCAAGACCGACGAGATCATCGCCTGCGTCGAGACGGCCAAGGAGATGGGGCCGCTGCGGGCGCTGGTGAACTCGGCCGGCATCGGCTGGGCCAGCCGCACGATCGGCCGGGACGGCAGCTACGACTCGGCGTTCAACATCGACGCCTTCCGCCGGGTGATCGACATCAACCTCGTGGGCACGTTCGACGTGAGCCGCATCGCCGCCACGGCGATGAGCCAGACCGAACCGCTCGCCTCCGGTGAGCGGGGCGCGATCGTCAACCTCGCATCGGTCGCTGCGTTCGACGGCCAGATCGGCCAGGTCGCCTACTCGGCCTCCAAGGGCGGCGTCGTCGGCCTCACGCTGCCGATGGCCCGCGATCTCGCCGCCGTGGGCATCCGGGTCAACACCGTCGCCCCCGGCCTCATCGACACCCCGATCTACGGCACGGGCGAGGCGAGCGAGGCGTTCAAGGCGAACCTGCAGAAAGACGTGCTGTTCCCCAAGCGACTCGGCTTCCCCGAGGAGCTCGCCTCGATGGTCGTCGAGTGCGTCTGCAACAGCTACATGAACGCCGAGACCATCCGGGTCGACGGCGGCATCCGCATGCCCCCGAAGTGATCGATCGGTCGGCCGTGGACTTCTCTGCCGATCCCGACCACGAGGCGATCGTCGAAGGCGTCGAGCGCGTCTGCGCCGCCTTCGACGACGCCTACTGGGCTGCCTGCGACGCCGAGCACCGGTTCCCGTGGGAGTTCTACGGGAAGATGGCCGAGGGCGGTTGGGTCGGCATCGCGATCCCCGAGGTCTACGGCGGCGGAGGGCGGGGCATTACCGAAGCCGCCCTCGTGCTCAACCGCGTCGCCGCGTCCGGCGCCGCGCACAACGGCTCGGCTGCGCTGCACCTCACGATGTTCGGCCTGAACCCGGTCGTGAAGTTCGGCAACGACCGCCTCAAGGACGCGTTCCTCCCCCGCGCCGCCGCCGGCGACCTGCACGTCGCGTTCGGGGTGACCGAGCCTGACGCCGGCACGGACACCAGCCGGATCACCACCCGGGCCGTCGACGACGGCAGCGGCGGGTTCGTGGTCCACGGCCGCAAGATCTGGACGACCAAGGCGCTCGAGAGCGAGGTGGTGCTGCTGCTCGTGCGCACCGACGAGCCCGGCCCCGGCCGCAACCGGTTCGAGGGCCTGTCGTTGTTCCTCGCCGATCTCGACCGGCGCTACGTCGACATCCGCCCGATCCCTAAGGTGGGTCGCAACGCCGTCGCGTCCTGCGAGGTCGCCTACGACGGCCTGCCCGTCGAGGGCTGGCGCCTCGTCGGCCAGCGCGGCCGGGGGTTCCAGCACATCCTCCACGGGCTCAACCCGGAGCGGATCCTGCTCGCCGCGATGGCCTGCGGGATCGGCGAAGCCGCGCTGCGGCGCGCCACCCGCTACGCCAAAGAGCGCGAGGTCTTCGGCCGGCTCATCGGCGCCAACCAGTCGATCGCCCATCCCCTGGCCCGGGCGCACATGGAGCTACGCGCCGCCTGGCAGATGGCGATGCTGGCCGCTTGGCGTTACGACCACGGCCACGACTGCGGGGAGGAGGCCAACACGGCGAAGTACCTGGCTGCCGAGGCCGCCTACGCCGCAGCGGACCAGGCCATCCAGACCCACGGCGGCCTGGGCTACGCCAGCGAGTACCACGTCGAGCGGTACTGGCGCGAGGCCCGGCTGCAGCGGCTCGCCCCGGTGAGCCAGGAGATGACGCTGAACTACATCGCCCAGAACGTGCTCGGCCTACCGCGCAGCTACTGACCGGGCGCCTCGGACGACCCGGTGGTCGGGCCGACCGGCCACGCCCCGTGGGAGAGCACCCCGGCCGGATCGCAGATCGCCTTCAGGGCGCCGAGCAGTTCGGACTGGCCCGCCAGACCGTGACGGCTCGCGACGGCGAGGTTGCGCGGACCTAGGCCGTGCTCGGCCGAGAAGCTGCCGCCGAGCTCGGCCACGGCCTCGTAGATCGCCTCTTGGGCCGCCGATGCCAGCGGGCGCCCGGTCGGCGTCACCACGTTCAGGTGCACGCCACCGTCGCCGATGTGGCCGAACTCGCACAGGACCGCGTCGGGATCGAGCGCGGCGAGCACGACGACCGTTCGCCGGCGCAACTCGCCGAGCCGGGACCGGGGCACCGACACGTCGAACGCGGTCACGGTCCCCGACGCCCGCAGGCTCTCGGTCACCCGGTGACGCAACGCCCATGCCCTGCTCGCCGGCACCAGCACTGCGGTCTCGCCGCCAGCCGCGAGTCGCCCACCCGGTCCGTGGGCGTGCACCTCGCCCAGCACCCCGGCCAGCACCCCGGCCAGCACGGCGTCGAGGTCGGCGGCCGCGTCGTTCGAGACGACCTCGACGAGCGCGGTCACCGGAGCCGGTTGGTCCCGCCCGAACGGGTCGGCGGTCCCCGTGTGCCGCAACGTCCGCCGCATCGCCTCGGCCGAGATCACCTCGAAGGCAGCGAGCAGATCGGTGGCGTCCTGCACCGCGCCGCAGAGGGCGACCGCAGCATCGAGATCGTCGAGCGCGACGAACGCAGCGGCCCGGGCGCGCGGCACCGGGTGGAGGGCGACGGTGGCTTCGACGACCACGCCGAGCTCGCCACCCGTGCCCACGAACAGCTGTGCGAGGTCCATCCCGGTGTTGTCCTTGCGTAGGCCTCGGCCGCACCGCACGACCGTGAGCGCCGCATCGGGGAGCACGGCGACGAGACCGAGCAGGTTGGCCCGCACGTCGCCGTAGCGGACCATCCGGGCACCACCGGTGTTGGTCGCGACCATCCCGCCGAGGCTCGGGTCGGCGCCGAGGTCGATGGGGAAGCACAGACCGTGCGGGGCGGCGGCGCCGTTCAACGCCGACAACCGGACGCCGGCGCCCACCGTCGCAGTGCGCTCCGAGCGGTCGACGACAAGGGGGTGCCCGAGCCGCTCGGTCGACAGCACCAGCATGTCGCCGGATGCGTCGGGGACCGACGCTCCGACGAGGCCGCTGTTGGCCCCTTGGGCCAGCACCCGAACGCCGTGGCCGTACGCCCACCCGAGCACGGCCCGGACCCCGTCGACGTCGATGGGGCGTGCGACGGCGAGCGCTCGGCCCCGTCCGGTACGGGCGTCGTACTCGTAGCGGTCGAGGCCATCGGTAGGCCGCAGCAACCCGCCCGGTCCGAGGAGCTCGGCGAGGGGGTCGAGGGCGGGGGTCATCGCCGCCGGCGCAGGACCGGGCTCACCCGCAGCGCCCAGGACCAGCGGTGCGTACCGGGGAGGATCCGGTACGCCGGAAGCGTGTCGGGGCCGCACGATGCCGTGCCGAGGCCCCGCATCCGGTGGTCGAGATGCAGCTCGGTGCTCGCATGGGCCACGAGGTCGGCGGGCTCGGCGGCGGCGTCGAGATCGGCGTCGAAGTGGTGCCGGGCCGAGAACCCGAACGTCGGCGTGGGGTCGACACCGAGCACGGCCAGCCGGAGTGCCCCGTCGGACAACTCGAGCCACCGGGTGTCGGTGTGGTGCCCGTGCTCCTGCGGGTGCAGGTACGGCACGTACTGCTCGGTGACCGTCGAGCGCCACACACCGAGCGGGGCACCGGCGCACCGGTCCGGATAGCTCTCGTGCGGACCGCGCCCGTACCAGCGCAACGACTCGAAGCCGGCGGCCACCTCGGCGAGCACCCCGAGCCGAGGCGGATCGCCGAGCGTCGCCGGAAGCAGGAACTCCTCGGTCACCACGAGCGTGCCGTCCTCGAGGACCGCGAGCCGCCGCTGGTGCACGAGCGTCCCGGCCGCGCACTGCAGTTCGTGCGTGCTGACGAGCGCATTGCGGGCCGTGCGGACCCCGACGCACCGGCGTTCGGCCGCCTCGAGCGCCCACGTACGCCAGCGGGCCCCCGGCCCCACGATGCCGACCTGTTCCTGGCCGTCGTTGTCGATCCGGGCCCGGGCGAGCGTGGCGCGGATCGGACCGGTCAGCACGGTGCGGCCGTCCCAGCTCACGGCGGTGATCGCTCCGTCGCCGAGGGTCACCGTCATCGGTCCGACCCGAAGCACCTCTCGGTCGGTCCAGGGCTGCGCCGGGCGCACCGGGGGCGGGCGGCGGGCGCCCCAGCGCAGCTGGTCGAGCGCCACGACGTGTCCGGCGGGTGCCCAGGTCGCCGCCCGGGCCAGCGTCCAGCGCACCTCGAGCACGGCCTCCTCGCCGGGGGCGAGCTCGGGCGGGGCCACGGGCGCCGGCAACCGGACCGCCTCGCCGGCGCCGACGTCGGGCACCGGCAACGACCCCGCCGCCGTCTCCACTCCGTCGACGAGCAGCCGCCACCGGGCCCGCAGGTGCCCGAGACCACCGTGCCCGTGCGCGTTCACGACTTCGATCTCGTCCCGGCGCGTCCCGAGAGCGCGCACCCGGACCGGTCGGTGCACATGGGCCACCTCGGCCATCGCCGGGTGCGGGCTGCGGTCGGGCCACACGAGCCCGTCGGCGACGAAGGCTCCGTCGTTGGGTTCGTCACCGAACTGGCCGCCGTAGGACCACACCCGCTGCCCGTCGGGCCGCGTGCGCCACAGCCCGTGGTCGATCCATTCCCAGATGAACCCGCCTTGCAGGCCCCGTTCCGACTCGAACGCCGCCCAGTGGTCGGCCAGGCCACCGTTCGAGTTGCCCATCGCATGGCTGTACTCGCACAGGACCATCGGTCGCGGGTCGGCGCCCCGGCGGGCCCACGCCACGATGTCGGCGAGTTCGGGATACATCGGGCAGACCACGTCGGTGCAGGCGTCGTGGTCGCCGGCCACGGGCAGCGTCCCGACCGCCGGCCGGGGGGTCGAAGCCAGCGAGCCGTAGCGGTGCGGACCCTCGTACTGCACGAACCGGGTCGGGTCGGCACGGTGCGCCCAGGCGGCGAGCGCATCGTGGATCGCTCCGTAGCCGGACTCGTTGCCCAGGGACCATCCGATCACGCTCGGGTGGTTGCGATCCCGGGCCACCATCCGGGTGAAGCGCTCCCACAGCAGGGGCCCGTAGCGGGCGTCGTGGACCAGGCTCCGCTCCCGGCCGTGGCTCTCGATCCCGGCCTCGGCCACCACGTACAGGCCGTACTCGTCGCACAGGTCGAGGAACGCCGGGTCGTTCGGGTAGTGCGACGTGCGCACGGCGTTCACGTTGTGCCGCTTCATGGTCACGATGTCGGCGCGCAGGTCGTCGAGGCCGACCGCCGTGCCGCCGTCGGCCGAGTGGTCGTGCCGGTTCACCCCTCGGATGGGGACGGCCCGTCCGTTGACGCGCAACTCGCGACCGACGATCTCGACGCAGCGGAACCCGATCCACGACCCGGTCGCCTCGACGAGGCGGCCGGCCGGGTCGACCAGGGACACCAGCAGGCGGTGGCGGTACGGGTCGTCGGCCGACCAGGCCCGCACCGGTTGGACCTCCATCTGCACCGGTGCGACGTGCCCGGGCCACACGATCCCGCTCACGACCTCGGCGAGTGGGCTCGAGCGGTCGAACGTCGCCACGGGCGCGCGTTGGTCCGCCAGCACCGGCCGGCCATCGGGTCGTTCGAGGCGGAACACCACCTGCCAGCCCGCCGGAAGATCCCCGGGTGCACCGATCCGGGCCATCGCCGACAACGTGCCGGTGCGGCCGTCCGGGTCGAGCCCGGCGACGACGGTGAGATCCTCGAGGTGGACGACGTCGGTGCAGCGCAGCGTGACCTCGCGATGCAGCCCGGCCATCCACCACTGGTCCTGGTCCTCGGCCCAACTCCCTGCGCTCCACCGCACGACCACGACGGCGATCGTGTTGGCTTCCCCGGCGCGCACCAGTGCGCTCACGTCGTACTCCGACGCGAGGTACGGGTCGGTTCCGTACCCCGCAGGCCGGCCGTTGACCCAGACGGCATGCACGGAGTGCGCCCCGCCGATCGACAGCACGATCCGCCGACCGCCCCACGAGGCCGGCACGTCGACCACGGTGCGGTACACGCCGGCCGGGTTCGCCGGGGGCACCGCAGGAGGGTGACCGGGCAACGGCACGAGGATGTTCGTGTAGTGGGGCCGTTCGTCGCCCTGGGTCACCCAGGTGGAGGGCACCGGCACGATGCGACCGTCGGCGTCGCCCAACCCTGCGACCCCCGCCGTGGCGACCGCCCGGTCCGGGATCGCCTCGACGGACGGGTACCAGCGGAAGCGCCACGGCCCGGCCGAGGCCAGGAACCACGGCGAGGCAGTGCGGTCGCCGCGCCGTGCGCCGGCAAGGTCGGGGTACGGCACGAGCGGGCTGCGCGGCGCCAAGCGACCGAGCCCGGTTGCCTCCGGTGTCGCCCACAGCGGCTGCCCGAGGGCGTGGAGCAGCGACGACCCGGTCGGCCGATCCCCCACCCGGCGCGGCATCGCTCAGTCCCGGTTCCGCATGGCTTCGGCAGCCATCGTCGCGTAGTCCCACAGCGCCGCCCGGATCCCCGGCTCCGGGTAGAGCGCGTCGATCGCCCCGGCCATCGCCGCAAGCCAGTGGTCCCGCTCGATCGGTCCGATGGCGAACGGCGCGTGGCGCATCCGCAGCCGGGGGTGCCCCCGCTGATCGGAGTACGTCGTGGGGCCGCCCCAGTACTGCGCGAGGAACAGCGTGAACCGCTCCTCGGCTGGCCCGAGATCGTCCGGCTCGGGATACAGCGCCAGCAACACCGGATCCGCCGCAACCCGCCGGTAGAACTCGGCACCCAACCGCTCGAAGAACACCATCCCGCCGACGGCGTCGTACAACGATGCGCCGGGCAGGTTGACCGGTTGGCCGCTCACCGGGTGGAACGTAGCGCCGCCCGGTTGATCTGCCCGGCACGGCCGAGGTTGACGTGGGCGAGCACGGCCTGTCCGGCGAAGCCGATCGCCACTCCGACCACGAGCGGGTGGACGCGCAAGGCAGCACCGACGGCGACGACGACCCCCGGGACGAACCAGACCCAGAAGAAACGCTGCCACGGCCGCCGAGACTGGAACCGGGCGTAGGCGATGGCGAGAGCTGCCTCGGACGCGTCGACCGGTCGACCGATCCGGACCAGGCGCCGGATGCGCTTCTGTGACCGGCGGTCGAGGGCATGCCAGGCGTCGAAGAACGCCTGGCCTTCGGGAACGGAGGCGTCGGCCATCGTTCGAATGATGTCAGTTCCGGGTCGTTGCAGGAGCATCATTCGCAAAGAGCGACCGATAGGCCCACATGAAAGAGTGAGTACAAGAGTCCTATTGGACGATATTCGTACTCATATATTCGATCTCATTTCCCCGACAGCATTAGATATAGGCGTTGCAGTACAAACTTTTTGTTGCAGGACGGCACGCTGGTTGCATGCACAACTTGATTACCTATCGTCACCACTAACGAGAGGATTTCACCGATACGAAACACAGTCACAACGTTGGAGCAGCGGCACCTCCATGTAGTCTCGGGCAACCCTCGAACCCCTGGAGGAACACGTGACAGGACGACGATTGCGATGGACAGCCGTCGGTGCGGTCGGTGCCGCAACCACGATCCTGCTCACGGCCGGCCCGGCGCTGGCCGATGCGACCACGGCACAACCTGCGGAGGGAAGCACGCTCACTGCCTCCGATCTCAGCCTCAACCTCTTGTGGGTCCTGATCGGTGCGGTGCTCGTGATCTTCATGCAGGCCGGCTTCGCCCTCGTCGAGACCGGCTTCTGCCGGGCCAAGCACGCCGCCCACGTCGTGTCGACGAACTTCGCCATCTTCGGGCTCGGATTCGTCGCGTTCTTCGCGGTCGGCTTCTCGTTCATGTTCGGCGGATACTCCCTGCCGATCATCGGCTACAACGAGGCCATCGGCGGCAGCCTCATCGGCTCGGGCGACTGGACCTTCCTGTATCAGGGCGGGTTCTTCCTGAGCGGCGACGGCGTGTACGACGTGAGCGTCCTCACCTTCTTCCTCTACATGGTCGCCTTCATGGACACCGTCGCCACGATCCCGACCGGCGCGATGGCCGAGCGGTGGAAGTGGAACAGCTTCGTGATCTGGGGCCTGTTCTGTGGCGCCATCTACTACCCGCTGTTCGGCGCCTGGACGTGGGGCGGCGGTTGGCTTGCAGCGCTCGGGCGATCGGCCAGCCTCGGCAAGGGCTACGTCGACTTCGCCGGTTCCGGCGTGGTGCACATGATGGGCGGCGTCGCGGCGCTGGCCGGGGCGATCGTCCTCGGGCCCCGCAAGGGGAAGTTCGGTCCCGACGGCAAGCCGCGGGTTCTCGCTGCGCACCACATCCCGATGGCGATGCTCGGGTGCTTCATCCTGCTGTTCGGCTGGTTCGGCTTCAACGCCGCGTCCACCTTCGGCGCCACCGACAACCGCTTCGGCGTGGTCGCTGCCAACACTGCGATCGCCGGCGCCTTCGGTGCCGTCGTATCCATGCTCTACATGATGCTGCGGACCAAGAAGCCCGACCCGGGGATGATGGTCAACGGCATGCTCGCCGGGCTCGTCGCGATCACCGCCCCATGCGCGTTCGTGCAGCCGTGGGCGGCGGCCGTGATCGGCATCATCGCCGGCGTGCTGGTGATCGAAGCGGCGTGGTTCGTCGAGCGCCGCGGCATCGACGATCCGGTCGGCGCGGTCGCCGTGCACGGCGTCAACGGCTGCTTCGGTGTGCTTGCCGTCGGGATCTTCGCCGACGGCAGCTACGGCGGCGACTGGAACGCCACCGGCTCGGAGACCCTCAACGTCCACGGTCTGCTCTATGGCGGCGACGGCGGCGGGCAGTTCGTCGCCCAGCTCCTCGGTGCGCTCACGGTCGCCACGGTGATGTTCGGGATCGCCTTCGCCTTCTTCAAGATCCAGAACAAGCTCACGCCCGGCGGCATCCGTTCCAAGGAAGCCGACGAAGACGAGGGCCTCGACCTCCCGGAGATGGGCGTGCTGGCCTACGCCGAGTTCTACGGCTCGTCGATCCACGTCGAGATGTCCGGTCCCGGCGGTTCCCACACCCCGATGGCCGAGCCGACGGCGGTCGGCCAGGAACGCTCCCGCTGAGCGACCCGATCCCCCCGACGGTGCCCGCCGACTTCGCCGGCGGGCACCGTCGCGTTCGGGCCACGGGGCGCCTACGGTCGCCGTCGTGGCCTCCAATCCCGACAACCCGTGGCTCGACCCCGCCGTCGCCGCCTACTGCGACATGCACTCCAGCACACCCGACGAGATCCTTCGCGAGCTCGTCACCGAGACTGCGGCGGCCACCGGCCGGCGAGCGGTGATGCAGATCTCGGCCGGGCAAGGGGTGCTCCTGCAGCAACTCGCCCGAGGAGCCCGCTTCGCGGTCGAGGTGGGCACCTTCACCGGCTACTCGTCGATTTGCCTCGCCCGAGGGATGGGGGCAGGCGGGCGCCTGCTGTGCTGCGACGTGAGCGAGGAGTGGACGGCCATCGCCCGCCGGTACTGGGCGCGCGCCGGGCTGAGCGACCGCATCGAGCTCCGCGTCGGGCCGGCGCTCGAAACCTTGCGGTCCCTGCCCGCGGGCCAGCTCGTCGACCTGGCGTTCATCGACGCGGACAAGCACAACTACCAGGCGTACTTCGACGAGCTGTTCCCCCGGTTGCGCATCGGCGGACTGATCCTGGTCGACAACACCCTGTGGTACCGCAAGGTCCTCGAGCCTGCCGTCGACGGCGATGTGGACACGGCTGCCCTGCAGGCCTTCAACGACACCCTGGCCGTCGATCCCCGGGTCGACGTCGTCCTGCTGCCCATAAGCGACGGGCTCACCGTCGTGCAGAAGCGCTAGACGAGCCGGCCGTCGGCCATCGCCTCGGCGATCGCGCCGTCGTCGAGGCCCATTTCGCCGAACACCTCGAACACGTCCTCGCCCACGTACGCGGGCGCCCGCCGGTAGGGCTCGAGCACGGACTCGCTCCACAACCCCGGGAACCGCTCGAACCGGCGGTCGCCGTACACCGGCGAGTCGATCGTGGCGAAGAAGTCACGCGCGCCGAGGTGGCGATCGGCGACGAGGTCTGCCGCATTGCACACCCGGAACGCCGGTACCCCGGCCTGCTGCAACATCCCGGCCGCCTCGGCCGCGGTGCGGGTCGCCACCCACGCCTCGATGCCCTCGATCCCGGCGCCGACGAGTGCCCGGAGCGCAGCGAGGTCCGCGTCGTCGCGCACGCTGATCGCAAGCTCGCCGTCGGCTGCCGCCACGACGGCGTCGAGCAGGTGGGTGCCGTACGGGTCGACGTTCCCCGTCGCCACGGCCTCCCGCCCGTTTGCGGTCCGGTCGAGCAGCGCGGCGCCCACGAGGTACGCCCCGACCTCCAGCTGCGCCATGTCGACGAACTGCCCGATCCCGGTGTGATCCCGGGCCTCCAGGGCCGCGAGGATCGAGATGGCGGCCATCGCGCCGGCGGCCATGTCGTTCATGGCGTACCCCACGCCGACGTCGCCGCGGCCGGGCGGGTTCGACAGCGAGGTGAGCCCGCTGAGCGCATGGATAGTCGGCCCGTACGACAACATCGAACTCCACGGCCCCTCGTGCCCGTAGCCCGACATCGTCACGTAGACCAGGCGGGGATTCCAGGACCGCAGCGTCGCCCAGTCGAGCCCCCAGCGGGCCAGCACGCCCGCGGCGTAGTTCTCGACGAGCACGTCGGCGCTCTCCACCAGCCGGCGCATCAGATCGAGCGCGCCGGGTGCCTTCATGTCCATCGCCACCGACCGCTTGGACCGGTTGAACGTCGGGTAGAAGCCGTGGTTGGGGTCGTTGACGCCGGTGGCCCGCAGGGTCGTCTGGATCTTGAGCACGTCGGCGCCCAGATCGCCGAGCATCCGGCACCCGAACGGTCCGGCCAGCACCCACGTGAGATCGAGGATACGGATGCCCGTCAACGGCTTGGCGCCGACCGGGACCTCCGCCGGGGCCGTCGCCTCCCGAGCCGGCCAGCGCTCGAGCACCTCTTCGAGCGCCGCCGTCACCGGGGGGCCCGGCACCTCGGCCGGGGTGTCGGTGAACACGACGGGAAACCTCGGGCGGCGTGCACCGGGCAGCCCCGGCGGTTCGACGAGCGCCCCTCGGAAGGCGAGTTGCGGGTTCGCGACCAGGTCGGCGACGCCCTGCACCTCGGCCCAGGCCAGGTGCCGGGACTGGGCTTCGTGGAACAGCGCCGGCGCGTCGTATCGGCGAGCGAAGCCCATCGCCAGCTCGGTGAGCGGCGTCAGATGCTCGGCTGCGAAGACCTGCCCGGCCGGCACGAGTTCGGCCGCACCGGGCACCCCTTCGGCGATCAACCATTCCAGCAGCGCGGGGGGCGCCGGCGTCGGCGTGACCATCAACCAGCCGGTGCGGGCCGGGGTGACCACGTAGGCGCGAGCCCAGTGCCAGCTCCCCTGGCGGGGTGCGATCTTGGCTTGGGGCAGCACGTCGTCGTAGTTGTACTGAAACCACAGTTGCTCGAGGCTCGAGGTGATCGCCTCCTGCATCGACACGTCGACGAGCTGACCCCGCCCGCTGCGCCGGGCGCCGCGCACCCCGGCAAGACCGCACAGGGTGGCGACGAACGAGCCGGCGGCGTAGGCCTGCCGCCCCCAGGGGACCACGGCCTGCTCGGGGGTCCCGCAGATCGACAACATCCCGCCCGTGGCGGCCGCGACGAGGTCGGTCGCCTGCCAGGACGCGTGCGGGCCCGTGCGGCCGAACGGGGTGAGGCTCACCTGCACCAACCGGGGGTTGTCGGCCAACAGGTCCGCGTGGTCGAGGCCCGCCTCGGCGAGCCGACCGGGCGCGAGCGTCTCGACGATCAGATCGGCTCGGGCCGCAAGGCGGCGGTAGGCGGCTCGGCCGACCGCCGAACCGAGGTCGAGCGGGACGAGCCGCTTGCCCGAGTCGTACCACCAGTCGAGGAGGCCACGGTCGTCCGCCCGCATCGCCGGGCCGTGGGTGACCCCGCTGCCGTCGTGCACCCGAACGACGGCAGCGCCCGCCTCGGCGAGCAGCTTCGTGGCGAACCGGCCGCTGTCGCCGGTCAGGTCGATGACGCGCAGGTCGTGCAACGGTCCCATGGCATTCCCCCTTCGGCAGGCGTTCTAGCGCCTGGGTCCGTCCCCCGCGAACCGACGGTCAGCTGAACTCGCGCTCGGTCCAGCCCGGGAAGATCGGCGGCAGACCCTCGGACACCTTGTCGGGATAGTTCGGCAGCCGCTTCTCGAGGAAGCTCGTCACGCCCTCGCGGGAGTCCGCCGAGCGACCCCGGTACATGATCCCTCGGCTGTCGGCCCGGTGGGCTTCCATCGGGTGATCGGCCGTCAGCATCCGCCACAGCATCTGGCGCGACAACGACACCGAGACCGGGGCCGTGTTGTCTGCGATCTCGCGGGCGATCGCATAGGCCGCCGGCAACAGCTCGTCGGGCTCGTGCACGCTGCGGATCAGCCCGGCCTCGAGGGCCTCGCTCGCCGGGAACACCCGGCCCGTGTACACCCACTCCGCCGCCCGGGAGATCCCCACGACGCGCGGCAGGAACCAGGACGAGCATGCCTCGGGCACGATGCCCCGACGGGCGAAGACGAACCCGAACCGTGCCTGCGTCGACGCAAGGCGGATGTCCATCGGCAAGGTCATCGTGACGCCGACCCCGACGGCCGGACCGTTGACCGCCGCGATGATCGGCTTGGTGAGGGCGAAGATCCGCAGCGACACCAGGCCGCCGCCGTCACGCGGAACGCCCTCGGGACCGGCCTTCTCGCCGCCACCACCCGCAGCGAAGGTGTCACCCCCACGCGACAGGTCGGCGCCGGCGCAGAACCCGCGGCCACGACCGGTGATGACCACGGCGCGCACGTCGTCGTCGGCGTCGATGCGGTCGAACGCATCGATCAACTCGTTCATCATCACCCCGGTGAACGCGTTCAGCTGCTCGGGTCGGTCGAGGGTGATGGTGGCGATCCGGTCGGCCACCTCGTAGACGATCTGGGTGTACTCCACGGCGCCGACCGTAGCGCCGCCGCGAAGATCAGACGGCGACGATCAGACGTCGAGGAACCGTGTTGCTGCGATCGCCGACGCAACGGCACCCGCCACGGTACCGACGACAAGCAGGATGATCACGGTGGCGTTCACCTGTGCCGGCGTGGCCTGCAACTGGTCGAGGAACAGGTTGGTCCTCGCCGCCTCGTCGATCACCCGGCTCTTCCAGAGCTGGTTGAAGCCCCACATCGCCGCCGAGGCGAGGCTTGCCCCGAGGAAACCGAGGATCATGCCCTCGAGCATGAACGGCCATCGGATGAACCAGTTCGTGGCGCCGACGAGCTTCATCACCTCGATCTCGCGGCGCCGGGCGAACATTGCCGTCCGGATCGTGTTCCAGATCAACAGCACGGCGCCGAGCCCGAGCACGACCGCGAGCGCCAGCGCCCAGTTCAGGTAGCTCGACACGTTCCGCAGGAAATCGATCACCTCGTTGGCCGAGTAGACGGCCATCACCCCGGGGGCCCGCTGGAAGCGCGCCACGAGCGTGCTCACGAGGGTCTGGTCGGTCGAGGTCGGCACCACTCGGAAGCTCGTCGGGAGGTCGGCTTCGGTGACCGCCTCGAGGATCTCCGGGGTGCGCGGGAACAGTTGGCGCACCTCCTCGGCAGCCTTGGCCTTGTCGACGTAGGTCGAGCGCCGGACGAACTGGTTCTCTTCGAGGTCGCGGCGGACCTTGTCGATCTGGTCGGCCGACGCCGTGGGGTTCATGAAGATCGAGATCTCCACCCCACCCTCCCACCGGGCGAGCTGGTTGGACATGCCGCGCTGGATCAGGATCGACAGCCCGACGAGCGACAGCGCGACGAGGACGGTGAGCAGGGTGGCCAGCGTGAGCGTGAGATTGCGGCGCAGGCTCGCCCCGGTCTCGCGCAGGACATAGCCGATCCGGCTCAGCACGCAGGACCCTCCGCCGTCATCCGTTCGGCCGTCATCCGTTCGGCCGTCATCCGTAGACCCCGCGCGCCTGGTCGCGCACGATGATCCCGCGGTCGAGTTCGATCACCCGGCGCCGCATCATGTTCACGATGGTTCGGTCGTGCGTCGCCATGACGACGGTGGTCCCCGTCTTGTTGATCCGGTCGAGCAGCCGCATGATCCCTTCGCCCGTGGCGGGGTCGAGGTTTCCCGTCGGCTCGTCCGCCAGGAGGATCAGCGGCCGGTTGACGAAGGCGCGTGCGATCGAGACGCGCTGCTGCTCGCCGCCCGAAAGCTGGTGTGGGAACCGGTCTTGCTTGCCGGCGAGGCCGACGAGTTCGAGTATCGCCGGGACCTGCTGGCGGATGACGTGCTTGGGCTTGCCGATCACCTCGAGCGCGAACGCCACGTTCTCGAAGACGGTCTTGTTCGTGAGGAGCTTGTAGTCCTGGAAGATGTTCCCGATGTTGCGGCGCAAGTAGGGCACCTTGTAGCCGGCGAGATCGTTGATGCTCTTCCCCGCCACCCAGACATCGCCCTTCTCGGGGGTCTCCTGGCGGTTCAGTAGGCGGAGCAGGGTCGACTTGCCCGAGCCCGAGGCGCCGACGAGGAACACGAACTCGCCCTTGGGGATGTCGAAGCTCGCATCCCGAAGGGCGACCACATCGCCGTTGTAGACCTTGGTGACGTTGTCGAGGCGGATCACAAGACCGCCGAACGTACCAGTCGGCCCCTAGATTGTTGCGGCACCATGACGGACACTGCGACACCTCCCCTCGATCCCCGCCGTGTCGCAAGGCGCCGGCTGTGGGAGCGCATCTGGGGTTTCCTCGGCATCGCATACGCCGTGTTCCGCATCTGGCTCGCACAGGTGACCGTGCACCGCTACGACGTGTGGATCCCGGGATTTGCCGCCATCGAGTTGCTGACGGCCTGGCCCCACGGCTTGGCCACCGCTCGCGTGATCACGGCGCTGATCGACCGTGACCGGGTCCGGGCCTGGCGCTGGGGCATCGTCCTGGCCGTCACCCACGTTGCGCCCGAGGTCTACATCGCGCTCGATGCCACCTACCTACCCCGCAAGATCTGGGCGAGCCTGGCGTTTTTCGTGTTCGGCTTCGGGGCGTTGTCGCTGTGGGGGATCGTGCAGAAAGTGCGTGACGGCCGGCGGGCCCGGGCCGCCGCTGCGGCCCCGCCGGGTCAGTCCGAGCCGAGCGGCGTCACGGGTTGCTGACGATCTCCCTCGCGGAGCGGCGCACCGACAACCAGCAGAGATAGCCGGCGCCGGCGAGCACCACCGCCCGGGCCGGCCAGGGTGCCGACGGGGCGCTGATCGTCAAGCCGACGATCGTGCCGAGCCAGAGCACGAGCACGGCGACCGTGACCTTGCGGTGCTCGACCACCCGCATCGGGTGCGGGATCTTGAGCGAGGTGACCGTCAGCAGCGAGAACACCACGACGACCACCGCCATCACGCCGGGGTCGAGTTGCAGCACGAACGCGACGTTGACGACGAGGTTCCACATCGCCGGGAACCCGCGGAAGTACGCGTCGTCGGTGAGCAGATCGGTACGGGCGAAGGCGTACAACGAGGTGACGAGGATCATCCCGATGCCGCACAACACGAACCACGACGGGAGCAACCCGAACTCGCGGATGAACAGCGCCGGGGCCACGACGCAGGTGACGTAGTCGATGACCAGATCGAGCACGTTGCCGTCGATGCGCGGCACCAGCCGCCGCACCGCCGCAGCCCGGGCCATCGGACCGTCGATGCCGTCGATCACCATCGCCACCATCAGCCACAGGAGCGCGGCGCGCGCCGAGCCGTCGAGCACGGCGATCATCCCCATCATCCCGCACAACACACCGCTGGCCGTCAGCGCATGGATGCCCCAGGCGACCCCCGGATGGAACCCGCCGTCGCTGCGGCGCAACCATCCGGAGCGACGCTCCTCGTGGTCGGTAGGCGCAACCGCTTCCGGCTCGTTCATGCGGCGGCGCCACCGTCGGCCGACGCACGGCGCCAGCGCAGGTACGCCTCCATGAAGCCGTCGAGGTCGCCGTCGAGGACGCCGAGCGGGTTGCCGGACTCGTGGTTGGACCGCAGGTCCTTCACCAACTGATAGGGCTGGAGCACGTAGCTGCGGATCTGGCTCCCCCAACCGACCTGGGCCTGCTTGCCGCCGGCGATGCGAGCGAGCTCCGCCGCCCGCTCCTCCTCACGGCGAGCGGCGATCATCGCCCGCAGACGACCCATCGCGCGTTCCCGGTTCTGGAGCTGGCTGCGCTCCTCCTGCGACGACGCGACCAGGCCGGTCGGTAGGTGGATCAAACGAACGGCGGACGAGGTCTTGTTGACGTGCTGACCGCCGGCGCCCGACGCCCGGAACACCTCCATGCGCAACTCGGATTCCGGGATCTCGACGTCGCCGACGTCCTCGAGCACCGGGTACACCTCGACTGCGGCGAAGCTGGTCTGGCGCCGGGCGTTGGCATCGAACGGGCTGATCCGCACCAGCCGGTGGGTGCCTCGCTCGGCGGTCATGAGCCCGAACGCATACCGGCCTTTGATCGTCAGTTCGGCCGACAGGATCCCGGCCTCCGTACCTTCGGAGACGTCGTCGACCTCGACCTCGAACCCCCGCCGCTCGGCCCACCGGCTGTACATGCGCAGCAGTAGCTCGGAGAAGTCCTGGGCGTCGACCCCGCCGTCCTTCGCGTTGATGCGGACGATGGCGTCGGACTCGTCGTGTTCGCCGGTGAACAGGCTGCGCAGTTCGAGCTCGTCGAGCTCGCGGCCGAGATCGGCGAGCGCCGCTTCGATGTCGGGCTCCTGGCTCGCGTCGTCTTCGTCACGAGCCAGCTCGTGGAGCACCTCGACGTCGGAGAGCTGGCGGCTGAGGCGCTGGAACGTTTCGACGTCGTCGCGAGCGGACGCGTACGCGGCGTTCACCTTGCGGGCCCGCTCCTGGTCGTCCCACAGGTCCGGTCGCTGCACCTCGTCGGTGAGCTCGGCGAGCCGGGCCGTGGTGTGGTCGATCTTCAGGTAGGCGTGCGCCTCGTCGAGTCGGCGGCGGGCGTCTTTGAGTTGGTCGGAGTAGTCGCGCATGGCAGGTGCCCAGGTGGGCTGGCGTGCGATCCTACCGGTTGCCGAGCGCCGGACCGGGGCGAACGGTCGCCCGGGAGGCCCGATGAGCACCGAGACCGACCGCGTCGCCTGGCGCGATCGCCATCTGCGACCCCGCCACGAACGCCCGGCGTCGACCGCACGGGGGGTGCACCACGTCGCCGTGCTGTGCGCCGACGTCGAGCGAACGATCGCGTTCTACCAAGGCCTGCTCGGCTTCCCCCTCGTGGAGTTGTTCGAGAACCGGGACTATGCGGGGTCGACCCACTTCTTCTTCGACATCGGGCAGGGGAACCACCTGGCCTTCTTCGATCTCCCCGGACTCGACCTCGGCCCCTACGCCGAGGTGCTCGGCGGCCTCCACCACCTCGCCATCTCCGTCGAGCGCACCCGTTGGCGCATGCTCAAGGAGCGGTTGGACGCCGCTGGCGTCGACTACGCCCACGTCGACGGGTCCTCGCTCTACCTGCGCGACCCCGACGGCACCCGGCTGGAGCTGATCAGCGACCCGCTCGGCGAGATGTACGGGCACCCGGTCGGCTGACCCCGGCACGCCGAACGGGGGCGCCGCCATACCGTCGGCCGGTGCGCACCCTCAAAGTCGTCGTCGCCATCGGCTTCGGGCTGTTCGTGCTGCGCAGCCTGCTCGATCCGACCAACTACACGCTGCTCGACTGGGCGAACCTTGCGATCCACGAGGCCGGCCACCTGGTCTTACAGCCGTTCGGCGAGGTCCTGATGCTGCTCGGCGGTTCGCTACTGCAGGTCGCCCTTCCGGCTGCGATCGCCGCCGAGTCGGCCTGGCGGCGAAAGGAACGCTTCGGCGCCGGGATGGTGCTGCTGTGGACCGCCGAGAGCATGGCCAACGTCAGCGTCTACATCGCCGACGCCTCGGCGCGCTCCCTACCGCTGCTCACCGACGATCCCGATACCCATGACTGGTGGCAGTTGCTCGGACGGTGGGGCCTGCTCGAGGCCGACTCGACGATCGCCGGGATCGTCCACGGGACGGCCTGGGGCGTGTACCTCGCCGGCGGCCTGCTCATCGGCCATACGTTGTGGCCCCGCGCGACCCCTGCGGCGACCCGCGAATCACGACGCGGGTCGGACGACGAGCTGCTGGTGTGGCTCGAGCAGGCCTCGAGCCGTCGCGACCGCCGGCCCTGAGCCTCGACCGGGCGCCGCTCAGCGGCCGTGGCAGAGCTTGTACTTCTTGCCGCTCCCGCACGGGCACGGTGCGTTGCGGGGCGTGGTCGACCAGTCGGCTGCGTCCTTCACCGTCGGGCGGTTGACCGACTCGACCGGAGCCGCCTCGAGGACTTCGGGTTCGAGCTCCCCTGCGGCGACGGCAGCCGACGCCGCAGCCTGGAAGCCGGCGGTGCCGCTGGCCGACGCGTCCGGGGCCGAGTACTGCACGTTGGCCACCGGCGCCGGCTCGGTCTCCTGGGCCACGACCTCGACGTGCATGATGTAACGCACGAAGTCCTGCGCGATACCGGCCATCAACTGGCCGAACATCGAGAAGCCCTCGCGCTGCCACTCGACGAGCGGGTCCTTCTGCCCCATGGCCCGCAGGTTGATGCCCTCCTGCAGGTAGTCCATCTCCTCGAGGTGCTCGCGCCAGCGCAGGTCGATGATCCGGAGCATGACCTGCCGTTCGATCTCGCGCATGAGATCAGGCCCGAGGTCGGTCTCGCGCCGGTCGTAGTAGGCCGTCGCCTCCGCCATGACGGTGTCGTAGAGCTCGTCGGTCGAACCACAGCTGCGCACGCGATCGACGTCGAGCTCGGTCGGGAAGTACCCGGTCAACTCGGCGAACAAGCCATCGACGTTCCATTCCTCCTGGAACTCGCTGACGCAATACGTCTCGATCGTCGAGTTGACCGCCTCGGCGAGGTACTGCTGTGCCTCGGCCTTGAGATCGGCCCCGGCGAGGATCTGGTCGCGGCGCTTGTAGATGACCTTGCGCTGCTCGTTCATCACCTCGTCGTACTTGAGCACGTTCTTGCGGATCTCAGCGTTGCGTTGCTCGACGGTGGTCTGCGCCCGCTCGATCGCCTTGGTGACCATCTTGTGCTCGATCGGCACGTCGTCGGGCAGCGCCCGGCCCATGACCCACTGCATGGCCCCGGTCGCGAACAGTCGCATCAGTTCGTCGTCGAGCGACAGATAGAAGCGACTCTCTCCCGGGTCGCCCTGACGACCGGACCGGCCACGGAGCTGGTTGTCGATGCGGCGGGACTCGTGACGCTCGGTGCCGAGCACGTACAGGCCGCCGAGCTCGCGCACCGTGGCACCCTCGGCCGCGCAGTCGGACCGGTGGGCAGCGAGCAGCTCGCGATACCGGACCTGCGCGGCGGCACGCGCCTCCTGGTACTCGGGCGGCATCAGCGCGAGCGGCACCGGGAGCTCGAACTCGTCGGCCATCGTCGTCGGGTGGTGGCCCTCGGCGAGCACCGCACGCCGGGCCAGACCCTCGGGGTTACCGCCGAGCAGGATGTCGACCCCGCGACCGGCCATGTTCGTGGCTACCGTGACCGAACCGATCCGGCCCGCCTGGGCGACGATCTCTGCTTCACGGCTGTGCTGCTTCGCGTTCAACACCTCATGGCGGATGCCCCGGCGCTGCAACAGCTTCGAGAGGTACTCGCTCTTTTCGACGCTGACGGTGCCGACCAGGATGGGCTGGCCGAGCCGGTTGCGCTCCTCGATGTCGTCGGCGACCGCCTCGAACTTCGCGAGCTCGCCCTTGTAGATCAGGTCGGGCTGATCGACCCGGGCGACCGCACGGTTCGTGGGGATCGGCACGACGTTGAGGTTGTAGGTGCCCATCAACTCGGCGGCCTCGGTCTGCGCCGTGCCGGTCATGCCGGCGAGCTTGTCGTACATGCGGAAGTAGTTCTGGAGGGTGATCGTGGCGAGGGTCTGGTTCTCCTCCTTGATCTTCACGCCCTCCTTGGCCTCGACCGCCTGGTGGAGTCCTTCGGACCAGCGGCGGCCCTCGAGGATGCGCCCGGTGAACTCGTCGACGATCTTCACCTCGCCGGACTGGACGATGTAGTCCTTGTCCCGCTTGTACAGCTCCTTGGCCTTCAGGGACGCGCTCAGCTGGTGCACGTAGTTCTGCTGCAGGGCGTCGTAGAGGTTGTCGATGCCCAGCTCCCGCTCGACGACCTCGATGCCCTCTTCGAGCGGAGCGACCTGGCGCTTCTCCTCGTCGACTTCGTAGTGCACGTCCCGGCGGAGCTTCCGGGCGATCGCGGCGAACTTGTAGTAGAGCTTCGCGGCGTCGGCGACCCGACCCGAGATGATCAACGGGGTTCGGGCCTCGTCGATCAGGATGGAGTCGACCTCGTCGACGATGGCGAAGCTGTGGCCGCGCTGCACCTTGTCGGCGGACGTGGTTGCCATGTTGTCGCGCAGGTAGTCGAAGCCGAACTCGTTGTTCGTGCCGTACGTGATGTCTGCGGCGTACGACAGCCGCTTCTCTGCCGGCGTCTCTCGATGCCCCGGGATCACCAGGCCGACCTCGAGGCCGAGCCATCGGTAGATGCGGCCCATCCACTCGGCGTGGAACCGCGCCAGGTAGTCATTGACGGTGATGACGTGGACACCCTTGCCGCCAAGACCGTTCAGGTACGCCGGCAACGTCGACACGAGGGTTTTGCCCTCGCCGGTCTTCATCTCGGCCACCCACCCGAAGTGCAGGGCGGCTCCACCCATGAGCTGCACCTCGAAGTGGGTCTGGCCGATCACCCGGGTGGCCGCCTCGCGCACGACGGCGAACGCCTCGAACAGCACGTCGTCGAGCGACGCCCCGTTGGCGAGCCGCTGGCGCAGTTCGGCCGTCTTGGCCTGGAGGGCTGCGTCGTCGAGGGCCGCCATCCCGGGTTGGAGCGACGTGATGTCGGGGACGAGGTCGCGCAGCGCCTTCAGCTTCTTGCCTTCGCCGGCGCGCAGAATGCGATCGAGGATGCCCATGCGGGCGGGCAGCCTAGGTCGCCGGTTCGCCCGCCGACGGGCAGGCCGACGAGACTCCACGCGTGCTTCGGTCCGTCGACACGGTGATCTTCGACTTCGGCGGCGTGCTGTGCGTCAACGGCAGCCCCTACGACTTCGCCCGGCGGTTTCCTGATCGCGACCCCGAGGAGATCGTCGCCGCCATGATGGGCGAGCCGGGCACCGACTCCGACCATCCCTGGCACCGCGTCGAGCGGGGGGAACTGCCCATGGCCGAGGCCCGGGCGCATTTCGCCGACGTGTTCAGCCGTCTCGGCCTCGACGTGCCGGCGTCGTCGGGGCCGATGACGTTCGTGCTGAACGACGCGATGGTGGCGCTCGTCCACGACCTGCGATCCGCCGGTCTTCGACTGGGCGTCCTTACGAACAACGTCAAGGAGTTCCGGCCGCGCTGGTGGCCGTTGCTTCCCTTCGAGGACTTGTTCGACGACGTCCTCGACTCCTGCGAGGTCGGGATCCGAAAGCCCAATCCGGCCATCTACCGCCTTGCGCTCGACCGACTCGGCGCCGAGGCGGCCCGCACCGCGTTCCTGGACGACCTCGCCCCGAACGTGGCCGCCGCCGCCGCCGTCGGCATGCACGGTGTCCACGTCGTGGACGTCGGCGCCGAGGCGATCGAGCAGACCCGGCGCCTCGCCGGCATCAGCTGAACCGTCAGGGCACCCGATCCGGACCGACCGGACCGGGGCCCCGGCTCCGTCAGTCCGCCCGGGCCTCCACCTCGATCAGACCGACCCCGCCCTGCTCCCGGTGATACACGACAGCGGTTGCACCGGTGTCCTCCCGCACGAACACGAAGAACGGGTGCGACAGCAGTTCCATCTGGAACGCCGCTTCCTGCACCGTCATCGGCACCACCTCGAAGCGCTTGGAGCGCACGGGGATCTCCGTCGGCGCCGCGACCCCGGCCAGGCCGGCGGCCGCCACCGCAGCCGTGCTGCGACCTGCAGGTGCCCGCCCGTTGCGGACCCGACCGTGACCGTGGTCGACGAGACGTTCTTTCAACCGGTGCAGTTGGTGCTCGAGTTTCGCGACCACGGCGTCGAGCGCCGAGAGCGGGTCGGGCGCCTGGGCCTTGGCCCGGACATGGTGTCCGTGCCCGCGCATCGACACCTCGCAGGTGGAGGCCCGCTCGATACTCGGGTTGTGCGCTCCGGCGAAGTGGACCTCGGCGGCGTCCATCCCTTCGAGGAAACGAGCCAGCCGACCCACCTTGTCGACGGCGGCGGCCCGGACCTCGGGGCGCAGTTCGGCGTGCCGACTCGACACCTTCACGTCCATGTCGACGTCCATCTCGACCTCCCTGTGGGAGCCGGGCCGCCAGGGTTGGGGCACCGCCCACGCCCGAAGGCTATGAGCGACCTGGCGCCGCCGTCCGTGGCCCAAGGTCCCCTCGGGATGGGACCCTGGCCGCGACGACGACCGGATGCACCTCGCGGCACCCGGCCGCGAGCAGGCACCGGGTGGCCGATGCGAGGGTGGCCCCCGTGGTGACGACGTCGTCGACGAGGGCGACGCTGCGCACCGCCCGTCCGACGGCGTGGAACTGCGGCGGCGATCCGAGACGATCGGCGCGGCTGCGGCCCATCTGGGCCACGTCGCCGGCGGCTCGAACCAGGAGCCGGCGGCACGGCACCCCGTACGCCGCAGCAACGGCACGGGCGAGCGCCTCGGCCTGGTCCCCACCGCGTCGCCGCCGACGCTCGGGTGACGTGGGAGCCCAGGTCACCGCCTCGATCCGGGGCGGCAGGCGCAGCGCCATCGCCCGACCGAGCGACGGGAGAAGGCGGCGAGCCTGCCGGTGCTTCAAGGCTGCGACGACGCGCGGCGCCTCCCCCTCGTAGGCGAGCACGGCGGCCACCGGGCCCGGCGGGGCCGGAGCCAGCCCGGCTGCACAACCGGCGCACAAGCCCGCTCCCGGACGGCCGCAGAGCGCGCAACGAGCAGGAAGCATCGACGTGAGCAGGAACCGCACCCGCACGACGCTACGGCGGGGCTGTCACGCAATAGCCCGGTCCTCGCTCCAGCGGCCCCGGTAGCGTCGCCCGCCGTGCCACCGACCGCCCGAACCGTCCCGATGCCCGCTCGCGTCGCGTACTGCGTGCTCGGGCTCGTGCTGTTCGGCCTGGCGATCGCGCTCACCGTGGCCGCCGACCTCGGGCTCGGCGCCTGGGACGTCCTGCACCAGGGCCTCGCCGAGCGGATCGGCCTGCCGATCGGCACCGCCGCCATCCTGGTCGGCCTCGCCGTGTTGCTGCTGTGGATCCCGCTGCGGCAACGCCCGGGCCTGGGAACGCTGTTGAACGCCGTGCTCGTCGGACTGTTCCTCGATCTCTGGCTCCTGGTCCTGCCCGACGATCTCCCCGTGCCGGCGCGCGGCGCCGAGCTCGTCGCCGGCATCGCCCTGTTCGGCGTTGCGAGCGGCTGCTACCTCGGCGCAGGCCTCGGTGCCGGGCCTCGGGACGGGTTGATGACCGGGCTCGCGGCCCGGGGTTGGCCCGTCGCCCGGGCCCGCACCATGGTCGAGGTGCTCACCTTGGGGGTGGGCTGGCTACTCGGGGGCTCGGTCGGGGTGGGCACGATCGCGATCACGTTCGGGCTCGGACCGTCGGTGGCGCTGTGGTACGACCGACTCCGGCTACCGGGGGTGCCGACCCCGCACGGCCGGCACCGCACCGATCAGTAGCGGTAGTGCTCGGGCTTGAACGGCCCTTCGAGCTCGACATCGAGGTACTCGGCCTGGACATCGGAGAGCGACGTGATGCGGGCCCCCAGCGCCTCGGCGTGGACGCGCGCCACCTTCTCGTCGAGTTGCTTGGGCAACGTGTACACCCCGACCGGGTACTTGGCGGTGTTGGTGAACAGCTCCACCTGGGCAGCGACCTGGTTGGAGAACGAGCAGGACATCACGAAGCTCGGGTGTCCGGTCGCGCAGCCCAGGTTCATCAACCGGCCCTCCGCCAGCACGATCACGGCGTGACCGTCGGGGAAGGTCCACAGGTCGGTCTGCGGCTTGATCTCCATGCGACGAGCACCCGAGCGGGCCAGGCCGGCCATGTCGATCTCGTTGTCGAAGTGGCCGATGTTGCAGACGATCGCTTGGTGCTTCATTCGGGCCATGTGCTCGGCGGTGATCACGTTGGTGTTGCCGGTCGCCGTCACGAAGATGTCGGCCTGGCCGAGCACGTCGTCGAGGAGAACCACCTGGTACCCCTCCATCACGGCCTGTAGCGCGTTGATCGGATCGACCTCGGTGACCATCACCCGGGCGCCCTGGCCGCGCAGCGACTGGGCGCACCCCTTGCCGACGTCGCCGTACCCGCACACGAGCGCGGTCTTGCCGCCGATCATCACGTCGGTGGCGCGGTTCAGGCCGTCGACCAGCGAGTGCCGGCACCCGTACAAGTTGTCGAACTTGGATTTCGTCACCGAGTCGTTGACGTTGATGGCCGGGAACAACAGCTCGTTGCGCTTGGCCATCTGGTAGAGCCGGTGGACCCCGGTCGTCGTCTCCTCGGTCACGCCCTTGATCCCGGCGGCCATGCGAGTCCACCGGGTGCGGTCGTCGCGCAGCGAGCGGGCCAACAAGCCCAGCACGATGGCGAACTCGGCGCTGCCGGCCTCGGTCGGGTCCGGCACCTCACCCTTGGCTTCGAACTCGGCGCCCTTGTGGACCAGCAGCGTCGCGTCGCCACCGTCGTCGAGGATCATGTTCGGGCCATCCCCGTCGGGCCACATCATCATCTGCTCGGTGCACCACCAGTACTCCTCGAGCGTCTCGCCCTTCCAGGCGAAGACCGGCACACCCTTGGGATCGTCGGGGGTGCCGTGCGGGCCGACGACCACCGCCGCCGCCGCATGATCCTGGGTGGAAAAGATGTTGCAGGACGCCCACCGGACCTCGGCGCCGAGCTCGACCAGGGTCTCGATCAGCACGGCGGTCTGGATGGTCATGTGCAACGAACCCGAGATACGGGCCCCGGCCAGCGGCTTGGAGGACCCCAGCTCGGCCCGCAGTGCCCGCAGTCCGGGCATCTCGTGCTCGGCGAGAAGGATCTCCCGCCGGCCGAACGGCGCCAGGGAGAGATCGGCCACACGGAAGTCCCGCCGGTTGGCGAGCGAGTTCTCGGTCATCGTCACGGCTGAAGAGTGTAGGGAGGCGCCCTGGGCGCGGTCGGGACCAGGGCGTGACATCGGGCCGCCGGACCGGGCGCGACGGTTCAGTTCGTCCGACCTGCCGCGGCCTCGAGCTCCTCGACCGTCATCAGCACCTGCCTGGTCTTCGAGCCCTCCGACGGCCCGACCACGCCCCGCTGCTCGAGCAGGTCCATGAGCCGGCCGGCCCGGGCGAACCCCACCTTGAGCTTGCGCTGCAACATCGACGTCGATCCGAGCTGGCTGCGCACGACGAGTTCGAGCGCCTGGCGCACGAGGGCCTCGTCGTCCTCGTCGTCCCCGCTGGCGACCGGCATCGAGCCGGTCGCTCCGGCTGCCGCGTCGTCGCCCTCGACTCCGGTGACGTAGGTCGGCTCCGGGCACTGGCGGCGCCACTGCGCGACCACCGCTCGCACCTCGTCCTCGGACACCCAGGCGCCCTGGATCCGTTGGGCGACGTTCGACGTCGAGCCGAGGAGCAGCAGATCGCCCCGGCCGACGAGCCGCTCGGCGCCAGGCTGGTCGAGGATCACCCGGCTGTCGGTCAGCGACGACACCGCATAGGCCATGCGGGCCGGGATGTTCGCCTTGATCACCCCGGTGATGACGTTCACCGACGGCCGCTGGGTGGCCACGATCAGGTGGATACCGACGGCCCGCGCCTTTTGCGCGATCCGGGTGATCGAGTCCTCGACGTCGCGCGCCGCCACCATCATCAGGTCGTTGAGCTCGTCGACGACGACGACGATGAACGGCAACCGCTCGTAGGTGCGCTCGGCACCCGGCTCAGCGACGAGTTCGCCGCGGTCGTACGCGGCGTTGTAGCCCGTCAGGTCGCGGAACCCCACCTCGGCGAGGAGGTCGTACCGGCGCTCCATCTCCCGCACCGCCCAGGCCAGCGCGTTGGCCGCCTTCTTCGGGTTGGTCACCGGCTGAGTCAGCAGGTGTGGCAACCGGCCGTACTGACCCATCTCGACCTGCTTGGGGTCGATGAGGATCAGGCGCACCTGTTCGGGGGTTGTCCGCATCAGCAGCGAGGTGATGATGCAGTTCAAGCCGGACGACTTCCCGGCTCCCGTCGCCCCGGCGATGAGCAGGTGAGGGGTCGTGGCCAGGTTCATCATCACCGTGCGACCGGCGATGTCCTTGCCGATGCCCACCTCGAGCGGGTGGGTGGCGAGGCGGGCCTCGTGCGACGTGAGCAGGTCCCCGAGGGTGACCAGGTGGCGGGACTGGTTGGGCACCTCGACGCCGATGGCTCGTTTGCCCGGGATCGGGGCGAGGATCCGCACGTCCTCGGCCTCGAGCGCGTACGCGATGTCCCGATGCAGTGCGGCCACCGTGGCCATCTTCACGGCACGACCGTCTTCGTCCTCGACGAGGCGGACGGCGTAGCGCGTCACCGTCGGCCCGGCCGAGGTGAGCTCGGGCAACCACTCGGTCTCCACCGCGTGCGACCGGAGCACCTTGATCAGCTGACCGGCTCGGCGGGTGATCTCCTCGGTGTCCACCCGCTGCGCTTCGGAGCGGGTCAGCGACGACAGCGACGGCAGCGTCCAGCGCGTCGGATCGGCGCCGGGGCCGAGCGGCAAGTCGAGCTGCGCCGGATCCGGCGTCACGATGGGCGCCGGCTTGGCCGACCGGACCCGGCGCGCCGGGCGCGGCGGAGCAGCGTCCTCGGTCCCGCCGCCGTCCTCGGCCTCGACGTCGTAGAGCGGCCCGCCCGGCGGCGGCCAGGCGACCGGCCGGTCGGGGGCCATCGTGGCGCGGTGGGCTGCCGCACGCGCGGTGTCGCGCTCGGCCCGCTCGCTCGACAGGGTGGCCAGATTTCGAGCCGCCCGTCGCGCCGCGAGCACGCCGGGCCGCCCGACGGCGGCGACACCGCGAGCGGCGTGGCGCGCCACGAGCCGCAACGACGAGCGGGTGACCACGAGGGCGGCACCGAAACCGAGCACGGCCAGCACGACGACCGCTCCGGTGTCCGCCAGGACCGCCTGCAGTGGGCGTGCCGCAACGATGCCGGCCAGACCACCGGCAGCCGTGAGCTCGTCCACCGACCCGCCTTTGGCGGGCCCCCGGGCGATGTGGACGATCCCCAGCACGGCGAGCACGAGCGCACCGGCACCGGCCGCGAGCCGGCCCGCGCCGCCGGCCGGTCGGCCCGCGACCAGCGCGACCCCGATCGCGGCGAGCGCCACCGGCAGGACGAACCGCCCGACCCCGACGACCAGTCCGGCCAGCCAGTCCATCCCAGCGCCGACCAGCCCCGCACTCCCGAGGTAGGTGCCGAGAGCGGTGAGGACACCGGCGAGGAGGAGGGCCAGGCCGCCGAGGTCTCGTTCGTGTCCGGCAAGAAATCGGCGCGCGCCGCGCCCCGACGGGGGCCGGGACGGATTCCGGGGCGCCGGGGGCCGGCTCGCCCGTGAGGTGGCCGTGCTCATGACGACGCGGTCCTCCAATCGGTCGGCACCGCCCGCTCCGTGCCGGCAGGCTATCGCCCGGCTGCGCCGCCTGCGGGGATGACCCCGATCAGCCTGCGGGGATCGCCCCGAGCGGCTCGCCGCCTCGAGGGCCGAACAGCACCGTGAGGAGCCCGCCCTGCGCCGATCGATAGCCGACGGTCCACACGACCCCGGCGTCGGACCGCCGCAACAGGGCCAGCGCCTCGACCCGGCCCGTCGGGAACCGGGCCCGCACCGCCTCGATCAACTTCGGCGCGACGGCGAGGTCCACCCCGGTCAACTCGAACGGCGGAAGCGTGGCCGGGCTCGGCGCCGCCGCCGGCTCGAGTCGGCCGGCGCTCCAGAAGTAGGCGAGTTCGGTCCCGTCCCCGAGCGCCACGAACACGTTCACCCCGTCGGGGGTGACGTTGAGGTCCGTGTAGCGCTGGGGCCCACCGCGGGCCCGCTCCACTGCGGCGACGGCCTCGGTGATCGCTCCGGCGGAGGCCGACAGCGGGTGCGGCGCCACCGAACCGGACAGGGTCGTCGCAGCGGTCGTACCCGTCGGGCCCTCCCGATCCGAGGAGCAGCCCGCCACGGCGACCTGAACCACGACGACCGGCACGGCGGCGACCGCAAGGCTGATAGCGAGGGCCCGCACCCGGCGTCGGGTCATGCCTCCATGACCACCGGGACGATCATCGGGCGTCGCTTCGTACGCTCGTTGACGAACCGTCCCGCCGCCCGGCGGACCTCGCGCTCGAGCGCGTCGACGTCGCGGGTTCCCGCCGCGAGCGCCGCTTCGACCGTGGCAGCTACCCGGTCGCAGCCCTCGTCGAGCAGCGCCTCGGCTTCCGGGGCGTACACCCAGCCCCGGGTGATGATCTCCGGGCCGGTCAGCACCTTGCCGGTTCCGACGTCGACGGTGACGACCACGACCACGACGCCCTCCTCGGCGAGGACCCGCCGGTCGCGCAGCACGCCGGACCCGACGTCGCCGACGATCCCGTCGACGTAGAGGTAGCCCGCCGGGACCCGGCCGGTGATCTCGACGCCGTCGTCGGTGACGGTGATCTGATCCCCGTCCTCGCACAGCACAACCCGCTGGTCGGGCACGCCCATGATGCGGGCCAGCTTCGCGTGGGCGACGAGGTGCCGGTACTCGCCGTGGATCGGCACGAACCACTGCGGCCGCGCGACGGCGAGCAGCGTCTTCAGCTCGTCGGCCTGCGCATGGCCGGTGGCGTGCACGTCGGCGACACCGGAGTGGACCACCTCGGCGCCGAGGCGCAGCAGACCGTCGATCACCCGGTTGACGTTGAACTCGTTGCCCGGGATGGCGTGGCTCGACAACACCACGGTGTCGTGGTCGGCGATCTTCAACCACCGGTTCTCGCCCGAAGCGAGCAACGACAGCGCCGACATGGGCTCGCCCTGGGAGCCGGTCGAGATCACGCACACGCGCTCCGGCGGCAGCGAATCGACCTGCTCGATGTCGACGAGGTGTGCGTCGGCGACCCGCAGGATCCCGAGATCGCGGGCGAGGCGAACGTTCTTCTTCATCGACAGCCCGAGCGTGGCCACCACCCGGCCGCAGGCGACCGCGGCGTCGATGATCTGCTGGATGCGGTGGATGTGGCTCGCGAAGCTGGCCGTGATGATCCGCCGGCCGCGCTGCTCGGCGAACAGCGGGCGAAGCACGGCGCCGACGTCTCGCTCGGAGGGGGCGTGGCCCTTTTCCTCGGCGTTGGTCGAATCCGCGAGCAGCAGCCGGATCCCCGGGCCGGTGGCCAGCGAGCCGATGCGGGCGAGATCGGTGAGGCGCCCGTCGACCGGGGTGAGGTCGAGCTTGAAGTCTCCCGAATGCAGGATCACGCCCTGCGGCGTGTGCAGGGCGACCGCCACCGCATGCGGCACCGAGTGCGTCACGGGGATCAGTTCGACGTCGAACGGCCCGATGCGCCGCCGTTCACCGTCGGCCATCGCCACCAGTTCGGTCCGCCCGAGCAGGCCGGCTTCTTCGATACGACCCCGGGCCAGACCGAGGCTGAGCGCCGAGCCGAACAGGGGAAAGCTCAACTCCCGCAACAGGTAGGACAGGCCACCGACGTGGTCCTCGTGGCCGTGGGTGACCACGCAGCCCACGATGCGCTCGGCGTTGTCCCGCAGGTAGGTGAAATCGGGCAAGACGAGATCGATGCCGTGCATGTCGGCATCGGGGAACATCAGGCCGCAATCGATGAGAAGCAGGGAACCGTCCTGCTCGACGACCATGCAGTTGCGGCCGATCTCCCCGAGGCCACCGAGGAAGGACACGCGTACGGGGGAAGGCACGGGGAGCGACGCTACCCGGCGATCAGCCGCGGGCGGCGGTAAGGCGGTGCCACACCTCGCGTGCGCGGGGCTCGAGCCACTCGGGCGCGACGCCCATCGGCAGTCGGGCCTGTCCCGCCGGGAGGCCAAGGGTGCGCAGCATCGCCTTGGAGGGCAACGGGTTCGGCGCGTCGTCACCTGTCTCGAAGGCGAACGACTCGAGCAGTCGTGCATTGACCCGCCGAGCCGTGTCGACGTCGCCCTTGGACCACGCATCGAGCAGCTCACGATGGTCGGGAGCCGCCCAGTGGGTGGCCACGCCGACGACACCGACGGCACCGACTGCGAGCAGCGGCAAGGTGAGCCCGTCGTCGCCGGAATACACCTCGAACCCGGCGGGGGCCTCCGCGATCACCCGGGCCGTCTCGCCCGGGTTCCCGGCGGCGTCCTTGAGCGCCACCACGTTCGGGATCTCGCGGGCCAGGCCGAGCAGCGTCGCGGTGCTGATCTTGCGCCCGGTGCGCACCGGGATGTCGTAGACCATGACGGGGGTCGCACCCGCAGCATCCGCGATGGCGCGCAGATGGGCGTCGATGCCGGCCTGCGACGGACGGTTGTAGTACGGGCACACGGCGAGGATCCCCGCAGCACCGAGGGCGACGGCCTCGTGGGTGAGATGGACGCTGTGCGCGGTGTCGTTGGTGCCGGAGCCGGCGATCACCGGCACGGTGACCGCCTCGATGACGGCAGCGAACAGCGAGAGGCGCTCGTCGTCGGTGAGCACCGGGGCTTCGCCGGTCGTACCGGCGATCACCAGGCCTTCGTTGCCCTGCTCGACGAGCCACCGGGCCAGCGTGCGGGCGCCGTCGAGGTCGAGCCGGCCCTCGGCGTCGAACGGCGTGACCATCGCCGTGACCACACCACCGAATCTCGCCATCGCCGTGCCTCCCGAGCGTCGCGGCCGCACTGTAGTGGGGGTGGGCCGCCGCTCGGCGGGTGACGGCCGCTCACCGGTTGAGCCACACGGTGACGACGACCAGCAGCGCCACGGTCGCCACCCCGGCGAACGTGGGTGCGCGCGCAGGCCCGTACCCGGCCCGGGGACCAGGCTCGGCGCGCCAACAGCAGGCTCAGGAGCACCCCGAGCACGATCGTTACGAGCGTGACTGCGACCATCGGAGGCTCCTTCGACGGTCAGCCTGCCCGGACCACGTCAGGGCGGCCAGGGACGTCGGGCCCTCAGGCCGTGGCGGTGCGCCGGGCCGCAAGCTCGGCGTTGATCGCCTTGCCGTCGGCCTTGCCCTTGGTCGATTTCATGATCCGCCCGACGAGCGCCCCGGCGGCCTTGTCGTTGCCGGCGAGGAACTTCGCCCAAGCGTCGGGATCCTCGGCGATCGCCGCATCTACTGCGGCGACGACGGCCGAGGTGTCCATCGCCTCGAAGCCCTTGGCCGCGGCGAGCGCCGCCGGGTCGGCATCCCCGCCGGCCGCGGCGAGGTCGGCCAGCACCGCCTTGGCCTGCGTGGCGGTCAGCTTCCCGCCCACCTCGAGCACGGTGAGCTCGGCCAACCGACCGGGCGCGACGTGTTGCACCACCCCGTCGACGACCAGGTTGTGCTCCTCGTGGACGAGCACCCGGACGGCGTCGCCGCCGGCCGCCAGCGCCGCCAGTGCATGGTCGTCCTGCGCCCGCTCGACGAGCAGGGCGACGGCCTCGGCACTCGGCGCCACCCCGAACGCCTCGGCCAGTCGGGCCCGCCGCTCGGACGGCAGCAACGGCATGGCCGACGCCACCCGCTCGAGCCAGGCGTCGTCGGGCACGACGGGCACGAGATCGGGCTCGGGGAAGTAGCGGTAGTCGTCCGCGTCCTCCTTCACCCGCAGCGTGTGCGTGCGCCCGTCGGACTCGTCCCAGTGCCGGGTCTCCTGGCGGATCGACTCCCCCGCTTCGATCATCACGATCTGGCGACGGGCCTCGTAGTCGATGGCCCGACCGATCGAGCGCACCGAGTTGAGGTTCTTGATCTCGCACCGCGTGCCGAAGCGCTCGGTGCCCCGCCGGCGGACGCTCACGTTGGCGTCCACCCGCATCGAGCCCTCCTCCATCTTGGCGTCGGACACCCCGGTGGCGACGAGGATCGCCCGCAGCTCGGTCACGTAGGCGCGGGCCTGCTCGGGCGTGCGGATGTCGGGCTCGGACACGATCTCGAGCAACGGCACGCCGGCCCGGTTGTAATCGACGAGGGACTCCTCGGCGCCGTGGATCCGACCGCTCTCGCCCACGTGCACGCTCTTGCCGGTGTCCTCCTCGAGGTGAGCCCGGGTGATCCCGACCCGGAACCCCGACGGCAGTTCCAGCCACCCACCCGAATCGATCGGCTGGTCGTACTGGGACACCTGGTAGTCCTTGGGCATGTCCGGGTAGAAGTAGTTCTTCCGGTGGAAGATCGATCCGGCGACGGTGCAGTGCAACGCCGTGCCGAGCCGGATCGCCAACTCGACGGCCTGCCGGTTGAGCACCGGGAGGCTGCCGGGCAGCCCGAGGCAGGTCGGGCACACGTTGGTGTTCGGCTCGTCACCGAACCGGTTCGGGCACGAGCAGAAGATCTTCGTGCGCGTTGCCAACTCGGCGTGGACCTCGAGGCCCACGACGAGCTCCCAGGTGTCCCACACGTCGGTGGTCATGCCATCGCCTCCTCGAGCACACGGGCGGCACGGAACAGGACGGGTTCGGACAGCCCCGGGCCCAGGAGCTGCACCCCGACCGGCAAGCCGTGGGCGCCGGTGCCGAACGGCACGCTCATCGCCGGGTGGCCGACCAGGTTCGACGGGATGGTGCACACGTCGGACAGGTACATCGCGAGCGGGTTCTCGGTCTTGGCCCCGAACGGGAACGCCACCGTCGGCGACGTCGGCGACAGCAACACGTCGAAGCGGTCGTAGGCGGCGGCGAACTCCTGCGCCATGAGGCGACGGAGCTTGAGGGCCTTGCCGTAGTAGGCGTCGTAGTAGCCGGCCGACAATGCGTAGGTGCCGAGCATGATGCGCCGGGTCACCTCGGGGCCGAAGCCGGCGGCCCGGGTGCGGGCGTTCATCGTCGCCGTGTCGGAGGCGTCGACCCGCAGGCCGTAGCGCACCCCGTCGTAGCGGGCCAAGTTCGACGACGCTTCGGCCGGAGCGACGATGTAGTAGGCGGTCAACCCGTAGGTGACCGCCGGAACCGAGACCGTGCCGACCGTGGCCCCGGCGTGGGTCAGCGCCTCGGCCGCCGCCTCGACCCGGGCCCACACGTCGGGGTCGATCCCGGTGCGCATCTCGTCGATGATCCCGACCCGCAGGCCGGCGACGCCCTGATCGAGCACCGCCGACAGCGACAGCGCCGAGTGCGGCAGTGAGGTCGAGTCCTTCGGATCGTGGCCGCCCATCACCTCGAGGGCCATGGCGGCATCGGCGACCGTGCCGGCGAACGGGCCGATCTGGTCGAGGCTCGAGCCGAACGCCACCAGGCCGTAGCGGGACACCGCACCGTAGGTGGGCTTCACGCCGACCACTCCGCACAGCGCTGCGGGCTGGCGGATCGAGCCGCCGGTGTCGGACCCGAGGGCCAGCGGGGCGAACCCGGCGGCCACGGCCACGGCCGAGCCGCCCGAGGAGCCGCCGGGCACCCGGGTCGGATCCATCGGATGCCGGGTGGGCCCGAACGCCGAGTTCTCGGTCGACGAGCCCATCGCGAACTCGTCGAGGTTGGTCTTGCCGACGGTGACGGCGCCGGCGGCCCGGAGCCGTTCGACGACGGTGGCGTCGTAGGGCGGCCGCCAGCCCCGCAGGATCGCCGACGAGCACGTCGTCGGGATGCCACGGGTGCACAGGTTGTCCTTCAGCGCGACCGGGACCCCGGCCAGCGGGCCCGGATCACCGCCGGCGGCGACGATCGCGTCGACCGCTGCGGCCTGGCGGCGGGCCTCGTCGACGGTGACGAGGTTGAAGGCGTGCAGTTCGGGATCGCGCCGGGTGATCCGGGCCAGGTGCGCGTCGAGCACCTCGCGTGCCGATCGGCGCCCGGCCCGCACGTCGGCCGCGATGGCAGCGGCGGAATCGGGGCCGGTCACGGCTCACCACCCAGCACCGGGGGCACCCGGAACCGGCCGTCGAGCGCAGCGGGCGCCGCGGCCAGGACCTCGTCACGATCGAGCGTCGGGCCCTCGACGTCGTCGCGCAGCACGTTGACGAGCGGAAACGGCTGTGTCATCGGCTCGACGCCGGAGAGATCGAGAGCGTCGATGTCGGCGAAGTGCTCGAGCACCCCGGCCAGTTGCTCGGCGTAATGGGCGAGTTGCTCGGGGGGCAGCTCGAGCCGCGCCAGCTTGGCGACGTGCGCCACGTCGTCGATCGTGATGCGTTCGGACACGGCTGGCGATGCTACGCCGTGGTCCCCCGCCCGAGCGGGGCAGCCGGCACGGGCACGATCCGTGGGGGACGTGTCGTTGACGACGGGGACCGGCGGCCGCACGCTGACAGGGTGTCGTCCGCCGTGCGCACCGTCGTCGTGGTCGCCTTCCCCGGGGTGCAGGCCCTCGACCTGACCGGGCCGCACGAGGTGCTCGACGCCGCCAACCGGGTCCTCGTCGGACGCGGGGAGGACCCGGCCTACTCGGTGCGGGTCGCCGCCCGCGAGCCGGGACGGATCCGCACCGAGAGCGGACTCGTGCTGCACGCCGACCATCGGCTCGACGATCAGGCCTGCGACACCGTCATCGTGCCCGGCGGCGACGGGGTGAGCGACGCCGCCCGGGACCCTGCCCTGCTCGCCTGGCTCACGGCCGCGACCGGGCGCGCCCGGCGAACGTGTTCGGTGTGCTCGGGCGCGTTCGTGCTGGCCGCCGCCGGTCTGCTGGACGGGCGCACGGTCACCACCCACTGGGCGCGAGCGGCGCAGCTGGCCCACCGGTACCCGGCCGTGCGGGTCGAGCCCGACGCCCTGCACCACCGCGACGGCTCGATCTGGACCTCGGCCGGGGTGACCGCCGGGATCGACCTCACGCTCGCACTCGTCGAGGACGACCTCGGCGCCGACGTCGCCCAGACCGTCGCCCGGTGGCTGGTCATGTTCCTGCGCCGCCCGGGAGGCCAGTCCCAGTTCGCCGCACCGGTGTGGACCGAGGCGCCCCGCAGCGACCCGATCCGCGCCGCCCGCGCGCTCATCCACGCCGACCCGGCCGGCGATCTCCGCCTCGACACCCACGCCGGCCGGGTCGGGTTGTCGGGCCGGCAGCTTTCCCGCGCCTTCGCCGCCGAGGTCGGCGTGCCGCCGGGACGCTACGTCGAGCAGGTCCGCGTCGAGCACGCCCGCCGGTTGCTGGAACGCCGTGACCTCACCGTTGCTGCCGTGGCCCGCGCCGTCGGCTACGGCTCCGCCGAATCGCTCCGGCGCGCCTTCCTGCGCCAGGTCGGGGTTGCCCCCGACGCCTGGCGTCATCGCTTCGCCCTCTCCCCCGCCACCACCAAGGAGTCCCCGTGCGCATCGCCCTCGTCGTGTTCCCCCGCCTGACCGCCCTCGACGGCGTCGGCCCCTACGAAGTCCTCCAGCGACTCCCGGAAGCGACCGTCACCGTCGTCGGCCACCGCCGGGGCGAGGTCCGCACCGAGAACGGGTTCCTCGGTCTGACCGTGGACGCCACGTTCGAGGAGTGCACGGACCCCGACGTGGTGATCGTCCCGGGCGGGATCGGCACCCGGGCCCTGCTCGACGACGCCGTCGTGCTCGACTGGGTTCGCGCAGCGCACGCCACGAGCCGCTTCACCACCAGCGTGTGCACCGGCTCGCTCGTCCTCGGCGCCGCCGGCCTGCTCGACGGCCTGACCGCCACGACCCACTGGAGCGTGCTCGAGTCGTTGCGCCGCTTCGGTGCCGTGCCGACGACCGAGCGGGTGGTCGAGCATCTCGACCGGCGCATCATCACCGCGGCCGGGGTGTCGTCGGGGATCGACATGGCGCTGCGATTGGCCGAGCTGCTCGTCGACCGCACGGCGGCCGAGGCGATGCAGCTCGCCGTGGAGTACGACCCGCAGCCGCCGTTCGACACGGGAGCACTGGCCAAGGCGAGCCCCGAGGTGGTGGCCCGCCTGGCCGAGTACTCGCAGACCAAGGCCTGATCCCCGCCGTCGACCTGCTCGGGCCCGTACGGGCCCAAGCGGTTCACTTCAAGTCGTCGGGCACGCCGGGGAAGGCCGGCTTGCGCTTCTCCAGGAACGACTTCACGCCCTCCTTGAAGTCGGGCCGGGTGAACGACGCCTTCATCAGCACCGGGTACCGCTCGCAGGACTCGGCGTAGGACGCCGACTCGTCGGCGATGACCTGCTGCTTGATGACCGCCATCGACGCCGGGGAGGCATAGGTGGCCATGTCGATCGCGTAGTCCATCACGTGGTCCATGAGCAGGTCGCCGGGCAGCACCCGATTGACCAGACCCATCTCGGCCGCTTCCTCGGCGGTGAAGGTCCGGCCCGACATCAGCAGGTCGAGGGCGTTGGACCGACCGACGACGCGCGGCAGCGTCCACGACAGGCCGAACTCGGCGATGAGGCCCCGGCGGGAGAACGCCGTCGTGAACTTGGCACCGGACGCCGCGAAGCGCAGGTCGCACATCACGGCCTGGGCGAGACCCATGCCGGCGCACGCACCGTTGATCGCAGCAATCGTCGGCTTGGCCAGACGCAGCGTCGAGTGCAGCGGGGGGCGCTCCTTGCGCTCCTCCTGCCCGGTCTGCTGGATCCCCTGCAGCACGTCGAAGTCGGCGCCCACGCAATAGCCGCGCCCGGCGCCGGTGAACACGATCACCCGGACGTCGTCGGCGGCCATCGCCTCGTCGACGGCGTCCCAGTAGTCGCTCTCCAGCGACGAGTTCCAGGCGTTCATCCGGTCGGGCCGGTTGAGCGTGACGACGCCGACGCCGTCACGCTTTTCGAAGAGCACGTTGTCCCCCATGCCGGCGCACCGTAGACGGCCGCCCGGCACCGGCGCACGACCCCGGCGCATACGGTCCCGCAGTGGAGCCGCGACCACTGGTCAGCCTCGTGATGATCGTGCGCGACGAGGCCGCCGACCTCCCCCGCTGCCTGGCCTCGGTCGCCGGCGCCGTCGACGAGCTCGTCGTCGTCGACACGGGATCCACGGACGACACCGTGGCGATCGCCCGCGCGGCGGGCGCCCGGGTCCTCCACGAGCCGTGGCACGACGACTTCGCGGCGGCCCGCAACGTCGGCCTCGCCGCAGCGACCGGCGAATGGATCCTCCACCTCGACGCCGACGAGGAGCTCCCCGAGCCGACCCGTGCGGCATTGCGAGCGGCCCTGGACCGGGTCGACGCCGAGGCGGTCGCGGTCACCATGCGCAACCTCACGCCCCCCGGGGATCCGGTCGCCCACACCGACACGGCCCTCGTGCGGCTGTTCCGCAACCGGCCGACCCACCGCTACGAGGGCCGCATCCACGAGCACGTCGCTGCCGCCGTCGTCGCCGCCGGCGGTCGAGTCGTGGCGATCCCCGAGCTGGTGATCCTGCACCACGGCTATGCCCGGCGCACCGTGCAGGGTGGCGAGGACCGCGACGCCCGCAACCTGCGCCTGCTCGCGTTGGCGCTCGCCGAACACCCCGACGATCCGCACCTGCTGTTCCAGTACGGCCGGCAGCTCAAGGGTGCCGAACGATGGGCCGAGGCCGAGCAGGCACTGCGGGCTGCGCTCCGCAACGACTGCGGCCGGCTCCCCGCCCCGGTCCGCGGCGAATGCCACACCCGACTGGCCCAGGTGCTCGCCACCGCCGGCCGGTGGGACGCCGCGGTCGCCGAGGCCCGCCACGGCCATCGGCTGCTCGGCGACGACCTTGCAACGCTGCACGTACTCGGCATCGCCCTGCACCAGGCCGGCAAGCGCAACCAGGCCGCTCCGGTGCTGCGCGCCCTACGGGCCCATCCGGCTCTCGATCCCGGGTTCCGGCCGACCGTCGATGCCCTGCTCGCCTCATGAGGGCGGCGGTCAGCCTCGTCATGATCGTGCGCGACGAGCAGCGCTGCCTGGCGCGCTGCCTCGACAGCGTGGCCGGGGTGGTCGACGAACTCGTGGTCGTCGACACCGGATCCACGGACGACACCGTGACGATCGCCCGCGCCGCCGGTGCCCGGGTCCTGCACGAACCCTGGCACGACGACTTCGCGGCGGCCCGCAACGTCGGCCTCGCCGCTGCGACCGGCGAATGGATCCTGCACCTCGACGCCGACGAGGAGCTCGACGCCGATTCCCGACCTCGGCTGCGCGACGCGCTACGGCGGGCCGGCGCGGCCGCAGCGGTCCGCCTCACGATCCGCAACCTCCTCCCCGACGACGAACTGCAGGCCTTCGTCGACGCCCCGAACGTCCGCCTGTTCCGCAATCGACCGGCCCATCGCTACGAAGGGCGAGTCCACGAACAGATCCTCGAACCGGTGTTGCGCGCCGGCGGCCGGGTGGTCGACGCGCCCGGGCTGCGGATCGTGCACCACGGGTACCGGACCGACCGGGTGCAGGGCGGCCAGAGCCGCACCGCACGCAACCTGCGGCTGCTCGGCCTCGCCGCGCTCGACCACCCCGACGACCCGGCCGTGCTCGCCCCGCTCGGCAAGCAGCTCGCCGAGCTCGGCCACTTCGCCGAGGCGCTCGAGACGTTGCTCGCCGCCGTGGCCCTCGACGACCGAGCCCGTCGCCTGCCCGGCGTCGCGCGCGCCGAGGTCCACGTGTTCATCGGGCAATTGCTGCTCAACGAGGAGCGGTACAACGAGGCGGCCAACCACGCCCGGGGGTCACTCGAACGGCACCCGGGCAACCTGCTCGCCCTGCGGGTGCTGGGCCTCGCCCTGTTCCGCTCCGGGCGCCTCGCCGCCGCCGCCCCGGTCCTCGAGCAGGCCCGACGGCATCCCGAATTGCATCCCCGCTTCGGCCCCGAGCTCGATGCGCTCGTCCTGCGGTGTCGCAGTGCCCGGGCGGCCACCGCCGGGGCCTCTGACCGCCCGATCCCCGGAGTGCGCCGATGACCGCCGATCGCCCGCTCGCCACGCTGTGCATGATCGTCCGGGACGAGGCCGCGAACCTGCCGCGGTGCCTCGAGAGCGCACGCGCCCTGGTCGAGCAGATCGTGGTCATCGACACCGGCTCGACCGACGACACGATCCCGATCGCGCTCGACGCCGGGGCGCTCGTGATCGAACGTCCGTGGACCGACGACTTCGCTGCGGCGCGCAACCACGCCCTGCCCTACGCCGCGGGTGAGTGGATCCTCCACCTCGACGCCGACGAGGAACTCGACCCGACGACCGCACACCTGCTGCGTCCCTGGCTCACGACCACGACCGCTGACGGCGGTCAGTGCACGGTCCGCAATCTCCAGCCGCCCGACGACCCGTGCGCGTGGAGCGACACGCAGATCGTGCGGCTGTTCCGCAACCGCCCGGCGCACCGGTGGACCGGACGGATCCACGAGCAGGTCGGCGACACGGTCCTGGCCGGCGGAGGCGCCATCGCGCCCGCCCCGATCCGGATCGTGCACCACGGGTACACCGCGGCGACGGTCCAGGGCGGCCGGTCGCGAGCCGAACGCAACCTGGCGCTGCAGCGCCGACACCTCGAGGAGCATCTCGACGATCCGTTCGTACGGCTGCACTTCGCCGATGCGTGCAACGCCGCTCAGCGTTTCGAAGAAGCCGAGGCCGCCTATCGCACGGCACTCACCCTGGACGGCGGCCGCTTGGGACCCATGCGCCGCAACGCGCACGTCCGGCTCGCCCAGCTCCTGCTCGCCCGCAATGCGCACGACTTGGCGCTCACCGAGGCCGAGCGAGCGCTCGCTCTGGACCCCGACTGCCTGCCGGCGCTGCAGGTGCGCGGGGTCGCCGCGCTCTCACTCGGTCGTGTCCGTCCGGCCCTCGTCTCGTTCGAGCGGGCCCTCGTCCACCCCGAGTTGCGGGACCGCTACCGGGCCGACTTCGAGGTCCTCGTCCGGTTCTGCCGTACCGGGAGCGCCGCCTGATCCTGCCCCTCCGGCGACGGCGCTGCGACGCCCGGAGATCACCAGGAACGCAACGGCGACGAGGAACACCCCGCCCGACACCCACTCGTTGATCCGAAGGCCGAGGACCGTCGTCGCCGGATCGATGCGCAACCGCTCGATCCAGAACCGCCCGAACGTGTACCCGGCGACGTAGAGGGCGAACAGCCGGGCCGGGCGAGGCGCCCACCGCCGGTCGACCCAGATCAGCAGCGCGCACAACGCCAGGTTCCAGAGACCCTCGTACAGGAAGGTGGGGTGGAAGGTGGCGACGTCGGCATACGCGGCAGGCCGTTTCGCCGGGTCGATCTCGAGTCCCCACGGCAGGTCGGTCGGCCCGCCGAACAACTCCTGGTTCCACCAGTTGCCGAGACGCCCGATGGCCTGCGCGAGCGGAAGGGCCGGTGCTGCGGCCCCCATGGCGTCGGTCATCGTGATGCCGCGCCGGCGAGCCGCCCACACCCCGGCGACGACCCCGGCTGCGATCCCGCCCCAGATCCCCAGCCCGCCCTCCCAGAGCCGGAACGCCTTGAGCGGGTCGTCGCGAAACCGGTCGAGATCGGTGACGACGTGGTAGAGCCGCGCACCGATCACGCCGGCGGGCACACCCCACATGGCGATGGCGGCTGCGTCCTCACGGGCGCCGACGCCTTTGGCCTCGAGCCGACGGCCGGTGAGCCACACGGCGGCGACCACGCCGAGCGCGATCATCAGGCCGTAGGCCCGCAGCTGCAACGGCCCGATCGAAATCGCCCCCGACGACGGGCTCGGGATCGACGCAAGGACGGCGAGCATCGAGTCGCCTCAGCCTGCGCAGACCCGGCGGGCGAAGGCCACGGCGCGCTCCTGGATGAGCGACGCGTCGTGGTCGAGCGTGGCGACGTGGAAGCTCCGCTCCAGCGACAGCCGCTCGACCGGACCGGCGACCGACGCCGCGAGATGATCGCTCTGGGCCGGGTCGACGACGTGGTCCTGCGGGCTCGTCATCAGCAGCATCGGGCACGCGATGCGGCCGAGATCGGCCTGGAGCGCAGCGATGCCATCCTGCAGGGCGAGCAGCGGGCGCAACGGCGTCTCGGGGTAGGCCGTCTCGACGACGCCCTCGGCTGCGATGTCCGAGCCGATGCCGGGCAGCAGCTCCGTGCCCTCGTCGAGCATGCCGCGCACCATGTCGAGCACCTCGGCGGGCTGGGTCTGCGTCGCCGGGTTGATCGGCACGATGCCGGCGATCTCGGGGTGAACCGTGGCCAGCCAGACCGTGCGCGTGCCGCCCATGGACAACCCGGCCACGACCACACGATCGCACCGGGACGCAAGCCGCCGGTAGGCCGCGTCGGCCTCGGCCGTCCACTCGGCCCATCCGGTGGTCATCATGTCGGCGACCGTCGTGCCGTGACCCGGAAGGCGGGGCAGCTCGACCGAGAACCCGGCGGCGGCGAAGGCCTCGGCGACGGGCCGCATCGACGACGGGTTGCCGGTGAACCCGTGCAGGCACAGCGCACCGGCCCGGCCGGCCTCGACCGACCAGGGTTCGGCTCCGGGGATCAGCTCCATGGCCGCCGTTCTAGCCGACGCTCCCAATCAGCGGCGGGCCGTCGGCGATGATCAGTGGAAGTCGTGCTTGCGCTGCGATGCACCCGGATCAGCGGCGTCGAGCGCCCACACGAGCTTGTCGTCCTCGTCGAACGCGTAGTAGCTGACCCCGAAACGGCCGGTCGGGTTGCCGTCGACGGTCACCTCCCATACGACACCGCAGTCCCGGTCGCCCGTGATGCGGTGGACCTTGAATCCGACGCCGGGCGCCACGCGGGCGACGTTTTCGAACAGTGCCCGCACCGAGGCCTTGCCCTCGTGAGGGCGGACGAAGGCGAAGTCGTTGTAGTGGCACCCTTCCGCCACGTACTCCATCGCACCGTCGATGTCACGGGCGTTCCACTTGTCGTACCACTCTCGGACGGCGCGTTCGCTCATAGGTACGGATCGTGCTCCGACAGGGGGAGTTCCCACCACTCGGAGGGCGTGGTGTGCCCGGCCCAGCCGGGATCGGGATAGATGCAGTCGACCGGGCACGCAGGCAGGCATTTGTCGCACCCCGAGCACAGCTCGGCGATGATCACCACGTCCGGGCCGTGGTTGAAGATGGCACCGAACTGCGGCGGGCAGTGCCGCAAGCACGCGTCGCAGTTGATGCACTCGGCCATCTCGATCCGCAGCGGCGGGTTGCGCCACTTCGGGTTGCGGACCCGCTCGGCGATGCGGTCGTGTCGAGCGGCAGCCCCGGGCACCGCCGGAGCGTGGCCTGCCCCAGCCGGTCGGGTCAAGACCCGCACACCGGGCCGACCCCGCCGGAATCAGCGGGGCGAGCGGAACGTCAGCTCGCCGCCCGCTGCTGCATCGCGACGAGGATCTGCTGGAGGTCATCGGGCCGATCGGCTGCGTCGAGAGCTGCGTCCACGCTGATCTCGCCGTACGCCACCCGCATCGCGAGCGCCTGCTCGATCGTCTGCATGCCCGATCCGGGTTCGCCGTAGATCGTTGCGGCGAGCTGATCGAGCCGTTCCTCCCGCACGAGGCGGCGCACCGCCGGGGTGGCCAGCACCACCTCGGCGCAGGCCACCCGGCCGAGCCGGTTGGCCCGGGGAACCAGTTGCTGGGCGACCACGGCGGCCAGTCCGCCCGCGAGCTGCTGGCGCAGTGCCGGCCGCTCGTCGGACGGCACGAGCTCTGCGAGCCGAGTCAATGCGCTCGACGCCGAGGCTGCCGTGACGCAGGTGAACACCAGGCGGCCGGCCTCGGCGAGAGACAGCACGAGCTGTAGGACCCCTGCGTCGCGCACGTCGCTGACGTACACGATGTCGGCGTCCTGGCGCAGGAGGCGATAGAGGCCCTCGGCGAACGTCGGGGTGTCCTCGCCGACGCCACGCTGGTTCACGATCCCCGTGCGATGCCGGTGCAGGAACTCGATGGGATCCTCGAGGGTAACGATGTGGACCGAACGCGTGGCGTTGATCCGATCGAGCAGCGCCGCCACGGTCGTCGACTTCCCCGAGCCCGCCGGTCCGGTGACGACGACGAACCCGGCGTCGAGCTCTGCGATGCCGGCGACCGCCGGCGGCAAGGACAGCTCGTCCAGCGGGACGATCTCCCCCGGGATCACCCGGATGACTGCGCCGATCGAGCCGCGCTGGCGGAACACGTTCACCCGGAACCGCCCCAGTCCGGGTACGCCGTGGCCGAAGTCGAGCTCGGTCTCCCGCTCGAGCCGTTCGAGCTGGTGTGCCTTGAGGATCTCACCGAGCAGACCGTGGATGTCGTCGCTCAGGAGCCGCTCGAACTCCGTCAGCCGTCGGAGGTGACCGTCGATTCGCACGAGCGGCACCGATCCGCTCGTGAGGTGGAGATCCGAACCTCCCATCTGCAGGACACGGCGCAGCAGCGCGTCGATCCCGCGCGCAGGGGTGGAGGTGGCGGGGGCGGCCATGGCTGCTCTATCGGCCGAACGGGGCGAGGCTGAACCCCTTCGGTGGTGACATGGCCACCGCCGGCGTGATCACAAGGGATCCACACGACTGCCTGACCATTCCCGAGCCGATCGTGAATCTGTTCGTCGTTACCGTCGCCGCCATCGGGCTCGGGAGGTCATCGATGGAACTCAGTCAGCGGGTCGGCGGGCGGGCCGTGATGGTCGAGGGCTCGGACGCTCGGAACAGCCGGGAGGCGGGTCGGCAGCGCCGCCTGACGAAGCTCACGACGATCCTCGGCGTCGTGTGCGCCACGCTGTGGGGAGCCACGCTGCTCGGCCACCCGATCCGCCCGCTGTCCGCCCCGGCAGCGACGTGGTCCTGGTTCGCCGAACTCGCCCCCGAGCTCAAGATCCAACTGGCGATCGGGCTCCTCATCGGGGTGGCCGTCCTCGCCGGGATGCTGCCCTTCCTCCTCGCTGGCAGCCGATCGGGCGCCATCGTGTACCGCGGCGACCAACTCGGCACGACGATGCAGGACGTGGTCGGCGCAGGCCCGACCAAGGACGAGGTCGTGCGCACCCTCAACCTCTTCCTCGCCCACCGGCAGTTCCGCGACCAGATGGGGGGCACGCCGCGACGCGGTGTGCTGTTCACCGGTCCGCCCGGGACCGGCAAGACCCATCTCGCCAAGGCCATGGCGGGGTCGGCCGGCCTCCCGCTCGTGTTCCTGTCCGCCACGTCGGTCCAGTCCATGTGGTACGGGGCGAGCGCCCGCAAGATCCGGGCGTACTTCCGCACCTTGCGACGAGTGGCCCGCGAGGAGGGCGGTGCGATCGGCTTCATCGAGGAGTTCGACGCGATCGGGCTCGCTCGCCGGGGCATGAACTCCGGTCTCGCGGAAGGTTCGTCGGGCGTCGTGAACGAACTGCTCGTCCAGCTCCAGAGCTTCGACGAACCGACGAAACGGCAGCGCTTGCGCAGCTGGCTGATCGACGAGATCAACCGGTGGCTGCCGGCGTCGCGCGCACTGCCCCGACCGCGCCTGACGCGACCGAACGTCCTCGTCGTCGCAGCGACCAACCGCGGGGACGACCTCGACCCCGCCCTGCTACGACCCGGCCGGTTCGACCGGACGATCCGGTTCGATCTCCCGGTGCGCCGGGAACGGATGGAGATCGCTGCGTACTACCTGGACCGCAAAGCCCACGACGACAGTGTGAGCGCGACCGAGGTCGCCGACCTGACCGGCGGTTGGTCACCCGCACAGATCGAGAACCTCCTCGACGAGTCCCTCGTGAACGCCCTTCGCCGAGGGGCGGCTCGGATGAGCTCGGACGACATCACCGCTGCACATCTTGCGGTCGCCGTCGGGCTCGCTCGCGACGGCGAGTACGTACCGGGGGAACGTTGGCGGGTGGCCGTGCACGAATCGGGGCATGCGCTCGCCGCGCTGCTCCTCGGGCGTCAGGTGGGCATCGTGTCGATCCTGAAGCGGTCCGGGTCGCTCGGCATCACCACGCACAGCAGCTACGAGGACCGTCACCTGTTGACGCGCTCGGACGCCATGGCCCAGCTCCAGGTGATGCTCGCCGGGATGGTCGCCGAGCAACTCGAGTGCGGCGAAGCCTCGACGGGCGCAGCCAGCGACCTGGCTTCGGCGACGACCCTCGCCTCGACGATGGTCGGAGCCTGCGGCCTGGGTCCGAGCCTGCTGTCGATCGAGGCGGCCTCCAGCACGCTGGGAGGGAATCTCGTCGCCCGGGTGCTCGCCGACGAGCGGGCTCGCGACGCCACCGAGGCTCTTTTGGAACAGGCGCGGTCCGAGGTGCGCGCCCTGCTCACGGACCGCCGCTACCACCTGCGGCGCTGCGCCGAACTGCTCGTCGAACAGGACGAGATCACCGGAGTCCAGCTCGCCCAGTTGGTCACCGGTACGCAGGCCGGCGAGCGGTCCTGAGCCGGGTCGCTCAGCTCCCCACGGCCAAGGGGAATCCGACGAGGAACGCGGCGATTGCCGTCGGGTCCTCCACGGCGACGCCGTTGCGCTGGGCCTGCTTGCGCAACTCGATGCGTCGCGCCGGGATCATCCCGCCGAGGTAACCCGAGCGCAGTCCCTCGGCAATCCCCGCCGAGAGGCACGACGTGCGGACCGGGCACGGTGCACACGTACGCCGAGCAGTGCCGTACAGGTCCCCTCGGCGGTCACGCCGTAGGTCCTCGAAGAACGGTCCAAGCCCAACCGAGCGGCACGGAGCCTGGAGGGCCCAGGCCGGGTCGTAGTCGGCGCTCCCCGTGCCTGCGACGCCGCTGCGCAGCTGCTGGCGTAGGCCCAAGGCCGGGTGTGCGAGCTTCGAACGCGCCGACAGACGCTTGGACCGGACCAGGGTCGAGGCGAGGCCGAGTTCGGCGGCGATCTCGTCCAGGGTGGGCGCCCGACCGTCGTGATCCTGCAGCGAGGTCCGCACGACCTGGCGCTCGATGCTGTCGAGATGCGCGAGTCCGACGTGCAGCGCTTCCTGTTGCGGCCCGCCCGCCACGTCGTCGTCGACGAGACCGAACCCGACGTCGTACTGGGGCACGAGGTCGACGACGGTGGCCCCGTCTCGCTCGGAGGAATCGACCGGCTGGTCGAGCGACACCGACGGCGCGCACGCCGCGAGCAGCTGCCGGGCCGTGCTCGGCTGCATCCCGACCTCGGCGGCGGCCCGCTCGAGGTGCATGCCATCGGTCGACATGAGCGCCCGAAGGCGGATCTCCTTGAGCTGCTGCGGGTACGGCACGTGCAAGGGGTGGCTCTCGTCGCCGAGCGCTGCGTTGATGGCCTGACGGACCCACAGCACGGCGTACGTCGAGAAGCGGACTCCCTTGCCCGGGTCGAACAGCTCGGCGGCCCGGAACAAGCCGAGGACCCCGTACATGAACAAGTCGTCCGGGTCGCCGCCGGCGCGGAGCCGGTAGCGCCGAGCCACGGTCTGCACGAGCCGGACGTTGCGCAACACCAGCTCGTCCCGAGCGGCTCGGCCGTCGGCGACCGCCCGGCGGTCCGCCCGCCGATCGGTCGACTCACCGGCGTCGAGCCGGCGCTTGGCCGCCTGGCCCGCCTGGACGCACGCCCCGAGGCGCAGCTCCCCGCGGTGGTCGAGCAGCTCAGGGTTGTCGATCCGCTCGAGCAGGTAGGAGACACTCATCGTGGCCATGACCGCTCCCTCACCAACCCGGTGCGAGCAGACGGGGCGCAGCGCCAACCGCTGCCGCCGCATCGACGTTCGGCGCACCGAGCTGGTCGCGCAGCACCTTCGCAGGGTCCGTACGCTCGAGGGCGCAATACAGCCGCAACAGCCCGACGTGCATCGCCGCCATGGACGTGACGAGCTCCGCCGGCTGGTACCCACGCAGCTTCGCCGACGGCGGCGTGTACACGCCTCCGGCGTGTAGTGCGGCAGCGACGATCAACTCGGTGGCCAGCTCCCGGTCGGCGATGGCGATGCCTTGCTCGGGGAGGATCTGATCGACCCAGACCTCTTTCGGATAGGTCGCCCCGTGGTCTTCGTGCGTCCAGGACAACAGCGTGGCGACGCCGCAGGCGCTGAGCAGGAACCACTGGTCCAGCTGGCCGTCGACACGGAGCGGCTCGAACGCCGTCGCCCCCGTCGCCTGGTCGAGCACCCAGTTCCGGTACCGCTCGATCACCCGCGGGTCGGTGGCATCGAGCACCAAGCGTGTGCCGGCTTTGACGATCTGCACGTTCGGCACGAGCGTCGCCACGCCGGTCGGCGCCGGCTCGGGCGGTCGCACGGGCGGTGGCGGTGGAGCAGAAGCCACCGGCGCAGGCATGGGCGGCGGTGCCGGCGGCGCCACGGGTGCCGGCGGCACGACCAGCGCAGCCTCGAGCGGTGACGGCGCAGCCGGTGCCGGCGGCACCACCGGCATGGGCGGCACAACCGGTGTCGGCGGGGCGGCGGACGTTGCGGGGAAGGGAACTGCGGCACCGAACGACGTCAAGGTTGCCGGCGGCACACCGGCCGAGCTCAGCACCGGATCGAACAGCGAACCGAGCGGCGAAGCAGGCAGCTCCGCCTGAGGGGAACCGGTCGCGAACGGCCCGGTCAGTCCTGCGACCGAGGACGGAGGGGGTACGGGGGCGAAGGCCGCCTCGAAACCCGGCGCAGCGCTGGGGGCGGAAGCCGTCGGGCCACCGAAGGAGGCGGTGCCGAACTCGAACGGGGGCGCCGCCGCTGCCGCGAACGGTGCTGGCGCATTGGCGGGAGCCGGCGGTGTCGCTGCCGCAAAAGCCGCCTCGAACCCGACGGGACCGGTGGGCGCTGCGGCGCCGAAGCCAACACCGAACGACGGGGCCGGGGTCGGTCCGCCGAGATCGAAGCCACCTCCAAGCGACGGGGCCGGGGTCGGTCCACCGAGATCGAAGCTGAAGCCGCCCGGAGCGCTTGCGGCGCCCCAGCTCGGCACGCCACCGGCCGGCTCCGCTGCGGGTCCGGCTCCGAGCCAGGCGGCGCCGAGGTCCGCCGGCGCAGCCGGCGCCGCAGCGCTCGACCCTGCCCAGGCCGGGGCCGGTGCGCCACCGGTCTGCGCCTCGGCGTCGCTGCTCCAGAACCCCCACGCCGAGGAGTTGGCAAGCGCATCGTCGCTCCCCTGGCTCCAGGGCTGGGCCGGCATCGGGGGCGCCTCGGGTGCCGAGTCGAGCCCCAACTCACCGACGGGCGAGCTCGGCGTGCCGCCGGATCGCGCCCGCTCCATGAGCGCGAGGCCACCGAGGACCAGCAACGGTCCCGGCAGGAGTCGCACCAGCAGGCCGGTGAGGTCCTCGGGTCCGCCACCCTGCAGGAGTTCGAGCACCGTCGGGACGACGGCGATGACGCCGACCCCGATCAGCGCCAAGCCGATGAGCCGCAACGGGCTTGCGCTCGCTGCGGTCATCCCGCCTTTGCTTCGTCCGGCGGCCGGACGAGCGCGCCCGGCCTTTGGCGTGTTGCCCTTCTTGTTCATCATCGCCCTGGGCTTCCTTGCGTCCGGCATGAACGCTCCTCGGATTGATCGGGGACAAGCACGGTCACCCACTCCCTGTCGGCAGGCGCCTGCACCTTCTAAAGGTGCTCAAGCCAATGTCGCGACGAACCCGGTGCGAATAGCCTCGGCGCTCGGGTCGATCAGGCGAACGAACCCGAATACCAGCTGAGCACCGGGTCACCCCACAGGACCGCGACCAGCGCGCCGACGATCATCGACGGGCCGAAGGGGATCCGCACGCGGCGCACACGCCCCGCAGCGAGCGCAGCGACGACGCCGGTGACGCTGCCGATCAGGAACGACGCGAGCGTCCCGAACGCAACGAATCCGGCGCCGAACCAGCCGAGCAGGACGCCGAGCACCGCGGACAGCCGCACGTCCCCCCAACCCATACCGCGCGGCACGGCCAAGGCGATCACCGCGAACAACACGAACAGCACGACACCGCCGAGTGCTGCGCCGACGAGCCGCGTCCACGCTCCCTCGATCACGGCGGCGACCACGAGCGCACCCGCCACTCCCCCAAGGGTTGCGAAGACGATCGGGGTGGGCAGCCGGAAGCAGTCGACGTCGATCACTGCCAACGCGATCCCCCCGGCGACGAATGCGAGCACGGCCGGTAGGACGGCCACGGGACCGACCAGGGCCGCGACGAGGGCGAACGACGCTGCCGTCATCGCTTCCACAAGGGGGTAACGAATCGGGATCCGCATGCCGCACCGCCGACAGCTCCCGCCGAGTGCGACCCAGGAGACGAGGGGAACGTTGTCGAACCAGGCGATCGCCGTCTCGCACCCGGGGCAGGCCGAACGCGGACGCACCACCGAGCGGCCGGCCGGCACCCGCGCAATGACAACGTTCAGGAACGAGCCGACGCACAACCCGAGGAGCCCGACAACGCCGACGAACACCACCACGACGGTCAGCCCCGCAGCACTTCCCGCTGCGCCGACCGCAGGTACTCCCGGAGATCGCTCTCGCTCTGGCAGGCAGCGAGCGCCGTGTCGAAGGCCAACGTCCCGCTGGCGACGGCCCGAGCGAGTCCGAGGTCGAACGGTTGCATGCCGTGCGATTCCACCCCGGCCTGGATCGCAGCGGGAACGCGGTGGAGTTCGCCCTCCCGGATCATGTTGGCGATCGCCGGCGTGACCACCATGATCTCGCAGACGACGAGCGACTTGCCGGGCTGGTCCGCACGACTGAACCGGCTCTGGCAGACGACGGCTCGCAGCGTGTTGGCGAGCTGAGCCCGGATCTGTGTCTGTTGGCCGGCCGGGAACACGTCGACGACGCGGTCGACGGTCGATCGCGCCGTCGACGCGTGCACGGTCGCGAAGGTCAGGTGGCCGGTCTCGGCGGCGGTGACCGCCAGCGAGATCGTCTCGAGGTCGCGCATCTCACCGACGAGGATGATGTCGGGGTCCATCCGCAACGCCGACTTGAGGCCTCGAGCGAACGATGCCGTGTCGACGCCGACCTCCCGCTGGCGCACGAGCGAGCGCCGCGACGGGTGCATGTACTCGATGGGGTCTTCGATCGTGATGATGTGCTTGGGCTTGTTCCGGTTGATGAAGTCCAGGATCGAGGCGAGCGTCGTCGACTTGCCCGAACCGGTCGGGCCACACACCAGAACCAGGCCCCGGGGATAGTCGCCGAAACCGCGGACGACCGACGGCAATCCCAGCGACTCGAAGGGAGGCACCTGCAGCGGGATGGTCCGCATCACGATGGTGGGGCTGTTGCGCTGCTGGGAGACGTTCACCCGGAACCGACTGCCGCCATAGGCGGTGGAGCCGTCGTAGTCGCCGTCGAAGTCGTCGAGGATGTTCCCGGCGACAAACTGGACCATGTCCCGCATCTGGTCCATCGAGATCGCACCGAACTCGGGAATGGTGGCGAGTTCGTGACCGATCCGAAGCATCGGCGGCACGCCGACGGTGATGTGGACGTCACTCGCCCGTTTCGCGACGGCCAGATCGAGGAGGCGCTCGATCGGCAACCGATGGTCGTCGGCCTCGAACCCGACGCGCTTGAGCACGTCGAGGATCCCGGGAGCGACCGACGGCACGATCGGACAGCCGATCCGGTGCTGGACGCGGGCCACCTCGGCCGGGGTCGGGATCCCCGGCCACGCCACGATGAGGAACCCGTCGTGCCACCGGATCCCCACCACTCCGAGGTCGGCCGGGACGATCCGGGACGCCGCCGGATCGATGAGGTCGAGGCGGCTGATGACCGGGATCCCCGCAGCATGCGCAGCGTCGACCAGCGCCGGATCCGGCGGCGGGAGCGGGATGTCGGCGAGGTTGGCGAGCGCAGTCATGCGGACTCAGCCGGGGAAGCGAGTCGACCAGGTGCTCGGCTCGGCGGTGCCGGCCGTGCACGTCGACGCCGAGGTCTTGCCGTACTGGGTGCCGGTTGCGGCGTCGGCGACGTCACGGATCCACCAGCAGACGTTCTGGGTCTGGGACTTCACCGTCGCGGTCCAGGTCTGGCCGGAGGCGGACACCGACACCGTCGTCGGGCTCGCCGACGAGCCCGTCGTGAACGTCAGGCCGGGCTCGGTGAGCAGCGCAGCGGTCGCGTTCGCGTAGCTGCCGGTGGTTCCGTAGGCCGCCTTGGCCAGCGTGAGGGAGGTACGCAGCGACGACTGGGCCGCTTTGTCCTCGGCTCCACGCCGGACACCGAGGAAGTTGGGAATGGCGATCGCGAGCAGGATGCCGATGATCAGGATCACGACCGCCAACTCGAT
>JBJTVH010000035.1:0-5499 GCA_046081125.1 Acidimicrobiales bacterium | reverse complement strand
GCGTCGCGGTAGACGACCTGGGCGAGCGCCGGGCTGCGACGGGCGGGGGACACCGTCGAACCGTACCCCGTGAACCGGTGATAATCATGGATATCACCGTTCAATCCGGGTGGGGCGACCCGGGCGGATCACCGGGTCCGTTTCAATACGAACAGGCTGTGAGGGCCGTTCGTGAGGCTGAAGCCATTTCCCTTTCCATCGCGTTCCTGCGGTTGGTTTCAATACGAACAGGCTGTGAGGGCCGTTCGTGAGCGCAAGAAGTTGCCGTTCTACGACGTCGAGGTGCTGCTTGATCCTCACCGACTACACCGACGTCCGACTCGTCCCGGTCGTCTGGTACTACCCGGCCGCCGCACGCGACCCGGCGCTGATGGATGTCGTTCCGTCCCCGGAGCCGGGAACGTCCTTACCCCACGCCAGTACCAGACCCGCTGGCTCGACGCCTACGACCGGACGCCCGTCGACACCGACCCGACGTGCACGGCGATCGACACAGTCGTCGCCTACGCGAGAGCGCAACTCGGCAAGCCCTACGTCTTCGGCACCGCAGGACCAGACACATTCGACTGCAGCGGCCTCACCCTCGCCGCTTACCGGCGAGCCGGCATCGACCTCCCTCACTCCGCCGCCATCCAAGCCACCATGGGCAGCGCCGTACCGATAGGTCCGGAACAAGTTCGACCCGGCGACCTCGTGTTCCGTCGCGGCGGGGACCCCTTCAAGGATTTCGGCCACGTCGGCATCGCCATCAGCCCCACCGAGATCATCCACGCCCCCCACACCGGCGACATCGTCCGCATCGCCACCATCGACTGGAACAACGTGCAAGCCGTCCGCCGCTACGCCTTGCCTGCGACGAGATAGGGAGCGCTCGTCGAGCGCACCACTTCGCCGGTACCTCGTGGCTTCGAGCGCCTCGGCTGTGAGCGATATCGCGTGGCCGGCGGGGATGCCTAGCGTGCGGTGATGGTCTCCGGGCGCGCGGTTGCTTTGAAGAACATATAGCTGAACACGCCGTCGGGTTGTGCAGTTCGATAGAGGTCTGCGATACCGCGGTCGAATGTGACGGGATCTGTGAGCTTCGCTTGAAGAGCGGTCTGGCGAACACCTTCGATCATCGCAGTGAAGGTGTTGCGGGTGAATCCTTCGATCCAGTGGGGACGGCTTCCGTCGACGTAGACGTGACGAGGCGACACGGTCACGTCAGTGAGACCGGCGCCGACGAGCAGCGGGTACAGCTCACGGCCGATGTTGGCGTTGCCGCCGGCCGCCGCCTGAAGCGCGACTTGGCACCCGATCGCGGTGTGCGCGGCGTCGGAGTCGGGATGAAAGAACGTGGATCCGTGATCTCCTTCGATGACGGTGATCGTGCCGGTAGGTTTCACGAGCCGTCGTAGTGACTTCAGCGCGGCCACCGGTGCCGGGAGGTGTTCGAGCACGAAGCAGACGAAGACGTGGTCGAACGATGCGTCCGCATAGCGAAGGTTGAAGATGTCGCCCAGCTCGAAGGTGACGTTCGTGATCCCGGCAGCGCGGCAGCGCTGCGCTGCGAGGCCCAGCGAGTCTGCTGACACGTCGATCGCGGTGATGGTCGCAGTTGGGTTCAGCCGGGCGAGTGTCACCGTTTGTGCGCCAACCCCGCAGCCGGCCTCGAGAATCGTCACGCCAGGTTCGAACACGCTGTCAACGTGGAGGAGATCGACCAGCGTGCGAGCCTGGTCAGCTAACCGCCGAGCTTCGCGTTCGTCGTACCCGTGCACATAGCCACTCACGAGCTGAGACTACGGCGATGAACGCGCATCGAGCGATACCGAGCACCCCGGACGGCCGGGATCGCCGGATATGCGTGCGCCGTAGACGGCCGTGGACAGAGCGAAGTGTGCGTCCTCGATCCGGCGTTCTCGGGGGCGGTCGGAGCGACGCTCGCAGTGGCCGTTGGGGCGCTCGTGGGATGGACGCCGACTCGCCGCTGGACCGCCCCCGAAGGGGCAGACGGTCCGAGTCGGGGCATCATCAGTCGCGTGCGAGTACTCATTGTTGGGTCGAACCTTCCTGGCCGCACGTTCTGCCACCCGGACGGCACATCGATGGACCAGGTTCACGTCGGCATCCAGATCAAGCGAGATGCCGCTCAGCTCGTCCGAGCGGACGCCACCGAGGCGGTCTGGGAGACGGACGTCGACGTCGTTCGAAGAGACGGGGGTCTCGACTTCCGTGGTCCCGCGGTGCAGGGCAAGGTCGGTGAACGCTTCATCTATCTAACGTGGGGAAATGTTCACCCGGACCACGGGTTCGAGATGTTCCGGCGGGCGAAGCTCATGCTCGGTCGAGTCGACCGCGAGCTCATGGAGTCGGCGGTGCAAGTGGGCTGCCTCGCCGTCGCGGTCGACCTGACCGATGACCTCGGTGGCCCTCGGTGCGCTCGAATCGACCCTCCCGCCGCCGTGTGGAAAGTCCCAGACGCCTGACGCGCTCACACCCGGCGATAGGCAGCAAGGTCGTTGACGGCAGCGGCTTCGCTCGTCAGAGCGACTTTCGAAGCCCGCCTGCGCTGAAGGACCTGATGGTCGCGGAGAACCCGGCGTCAGGTTCGGGTTAGGCCGCTACGGCGGCCACCCCAGCTACCAGCCCGACAGCGAGCGACATCAGGCCGAAGATGCGAACGAACCGCAGGTGCTCAGCCTCGGTCGCGCCGCCACGCGGCCGGCCGCGAATCAAGCGAAGTGGCGCCCAGATCGGCCCGGGACGAGCGGAGATCAGGATGAGGACACCAGTGACGACGCCCGTCATCGCTAGCTGCCTCACGGGTCGAGTTTGACATTCGCCCCTGGTCGACGGCCACAGGTGCCGTTCGGCCGCGTCGCCAACGTGCCGATAGGTGCCGCCCGATAACGCCGCTCGGTAGTCCACCGCGCAGCCACACCTCCCCGCCCTACTTCGGCCCAAGTCGAGCGCCCGGGAATCACGGGCTGGCAGCCACTCGCCACATCGCCCCAATTGACGGTGTCAGAGTGGGAGCGTGAACTCCGACCGAGCAATCGGCGGCCGAGATCGAGCGACACGTCGCCGGGGTCGGAGATCGAATCACGCTGATCGGCGTTGACGGTCATAGCGCTGCCGGCAAGTCGACGTTCGCCGCCCGCCTCGCTGAGCGTCTTGATGCATCGCTCGTTCGAGGTGACGACTTCTACCGGGTGATGGACGCGGCCGAGCGAGCCCGGTTGACGCCGGAGGAGGGCATGCGCTCGTACTACGACTGGTGATAGCGCTCAGCGAAGTTCTCCAGGTGTGCTCGGCGGGTTCCAGGGATCGTGGCTACGCCTGGAGTAGGCAGGTGCCATGAAATCGAGCTCGAGGGGTCGTCCGGGGCGGCAGCCGATGTTGGACAAGCGTGAGCAGTACTCACGCTTGATTCGCCAAGGGGTGTCGAACTCCGAAGCGTGTCGACGCCTGAACATCGATCGCAAGACCGGGCACTGGTGGAAGAACGGTGGATCGATGAACACTGCCCCGGCTCCCGTCGAGGCGCACCAGTCCCTGACGGCGTTGGCGATGAACTCTGGGCCGTTGTCCATCCGAATGAACATCGGCGGCCCACCCTGCGCCGAGACGGTTCGGTCGAGCATGGCGACGACCATGTCGGCGGTGATCGAACGCTCGACGAGGATCTCGGGGCATTCGCGGGTGTGCTCGTCGATCAGGTTCAACAGCTTGATCGGGCGGCGATCGGCGGTCTGGTCGAACTGGAAGTCCATGGCCCACACCACGTCGGGCCACAACGGACAGAACGATCCGAGGACACCGTCGCCCCGCAACGGTTTCTTGCGAGGCCGCTGCGGGACGCGGAGCCCTTCGTCGCGCCAGAGCCGCTGGACCCGCTTGCGGTTGATCCGCCGGCCGGTGGTCTTGACGAGCTCGTCATGCGCCCGACGCCATCCCCAGCGGGGTCGGCGTTTGGCGAAGTCCCGCAGCCACGCTCGGATCTCTACCTCTTCGTCCGACGGTGTCGCTGGTGGGCGGCGGATCATCGAGCGGGTAACACCGAGCGCTCGGCATGCCAGGCGCTGGGAGACCCCGAACCGGTCGATCGCCACGGCCACGGCGTTGACGGTCCGGGGTCAGAAGTTTCCCGCAGCGGCCTCTTTCAGGATCGACTTCTCCAACTCGGCCTCGGCCAACAGGCGCTTGAGGCGGGCGTTCTCCTTCTCCAGCTCGCGGAGCCGTTTGGCGTCGTCGGCCTTCATGCCGCCGTACTGGTTCCGCCACCGGTAGTAGGTCTGCTCCGAGACCTCCAACCGGCGCACCACTTCTGCCAGCTCGATCCCGTCCACCAGCAGGCGGTCGGCGTCACGCAGCTTGCGGATCACCTGCTCAGGCGTATGCCGTCGTCCCTTCATGACCGAATCCATTCTGCCCAACACGGGCAACAGGACTCTCACAACACCTGGACCCCCAGGCAAGGGTCAGGTCATCGCAACTGCCGATCGGTATGGAAGGCACTGGTGCCGTCGACCGGTGCCCGCTCCCTCGCCGGGCCGCCACGATCACCACTTACCTGCGGGCAAAGGCGACGGCTGCCTCCACCGCAGAACGCGGGCTGGCCAAGACTGGCGTCGTGATCATCAAGCGAGATACCGCATTGGCCATCGAAGCCTGCGCAAGCACGATCACATCGACGGACCCGTCGACCGAGACGCAGCTCGCGGCCACCGCGCGCAGATAGCCGTCCTGATCGCCCGCTTCGAACTGCTGCCAGGCTCCCTCAGCGACCACCATCGTGAGCTCGACCCCGACACCGCTGCGCGTAGCGACCGACTCGATCAACGCCCGCGTCGGAGCGATCGTGGACTCGACGGCAGCCACCACCGCGATACGCCGGCCAATGGCCACCGCAGCCTCGACCATCGCTCGATCCACACGGACGACATGCTGGCCTCGGCGCCGACCGATCTCTTCAGCCTGTTCGCCAATCGTGGAACACGTACACACCACGATGGCCGCCCCCGCACGTTCGAGCTCGACCAACGCCTCGAGGATCAGGGCGCCAACTTGGTCGTGGTCCGAACCGAGGCGGCGGGCCAGGCTCAGCACATCCTCGTTCACGACCACCGCAGTGTTGACACCAGGACCCAGCTCGCTGACCAAGGCGTCGAACGTCGAGCGATGAACCAACGCCGTATGCAAGAACCCGATCGTTGGCACCAGTTCAGCGTAGGACGTCACGGCGCCGTCCCGCCCCAGCGCCGAACTGCCGCTCGCCTGGGACAAATATGCGGGAGCTCTGTCGGGCTTCACCGGAACGCGGTGTTGGTGTCGATGAGGTGGGTTTCGTTGCGGTGGGCGAGGTGGTGGACGTGACGGGTTCGCCCCCCGTACTGCCACAGCGCGTGGCCGGGTGGGAGGTGGTGGAGGAGTGCGGTGTCGGCCGCGGTGAGCCCGGCGGTGTCGGCGAGTTCGTGGGCACGGTCGGTGTTCTGGTGGAGGAACACCCGGGTGGGG
>JBJTVH010000034.1:0-7877 GCA_046081125.1 Acidimicrobiales bacterium | reverse complement strand
TCGGCGCGATCACCGACCTGCTGGCGGGCGCCTGCCTCGCGGGTCGGGCGTTGCAGAACGGCTCCACCGGGGTGCACCACGGCCTCGCGCAGCTCCTCGGGGGCCGCTCGGGCATCCGCCACGGTCTGGCCAATGCGGTGTTGCTCCCCCACACGATCGGGTTCAATGCCGAGGTGGCCGCCGCCGAGCTGGCCCGGATCGGGCACGCGGTCGGGGTGGATGACGTCCCGGCTGCGCTCGGGGAACTGTTGGTCCGCCTCGGCCTGCCGACCCGCCTGCGCGACCTCGACGTCACCGAGGAGCACCTGGCGGCGGTCGCCCGGTCGGCGCAGTCCAATCCCGGGGTGCGGGCGAACCCTCGACCGGTGACCGAGGACGATGCCGCGGCCATCCTCGCAGCGGCCTGGTGAGAGCACCGTGAGGGTAGGGTCGGCGCCGTGACCGTCATCAAGATCAACGCCATCACCGTGCCTGCCGGATCGGGCGACGAGCTCGCCCGCCGGTTCGCCGCTCGGGCCGGGGCGGTCGACGGTCAGGACGGCTTCGAGGGCTTCGAGCTGCTGCGCCCGGCCGACGACCGGACCACCTGGCTGGTCGTCACCCGGTGGCGTGACGACGCCGCGTTCCAGGCGTGGGTGAACTCGCCGGCCTTCGGCCACGGGCACCAGGGTCCGCCGGCGGGCGCCGGGGGCGACCAGCCCCGCCCGATGCCGCTGTCGGCCGAGTTGTGGAACTACGAGGTGGTCGACCTCGGGCGCCGCGGCGCCTGACGTTGCTGGCGTTCGGTTTCCGCCAGGCCCACGAGGTGGGGGCCTGGGTGGTGATGATCAGCAACGGCCTCGTCGGCTCGTGGGCGCTCGCGGCGAACTGGCTGTCCGCCCTGCGGGTCCGTGCGCTGTGGTGGTGCACGCTCGCCGCCGAGCTCACCGTGTTCGCTCAGGCGACCATGGGCGTGTACCTGATCGCGGGCGAGGGCTACGTCGCCCCGCAGTTCCACCTGCTCTACGGGTTCTCCGGCATCGTGGCGATCGGGATCCTCTACAGCTACCGCAGCCAGCTACGCCAGCGGATGTACCTGCTCTACGGCCTCGGCGGCTTGTTCCTGATGGGGCTTGGGATCCGGGCGTTCCTGCTGCGCTGACAGCTCAGAGGTGCACGACCGGGCAGGTGAGCGTGCGGGTGATCCCGTCGATCGCCTGCAGCGCAGCCAGCACGGAGCGACCGAGTTGGTCGAGGCTGTCGGCCTCGGCTCGCACGATCACGTCGTACGGGCCGGTGACGTCGTCGGCCGCAGTGACACCCTCGACGGCGCGCGCCGCTCGGGCGACCCCGGCGGCCTTGCCGACCTCGGTCTGGATGAGGATGTAGGCGCTGACCATCGGGGGAGCGTACCGGTAGGCCGTACGGCTCAGGCCGACAGGCGCTTGTCGAGCGCCGTCAGTTCGTCGACCAGGGCGCCGGGGAGCCGGTCGCCGAAGGCGCCGTAGTGCTGCTCGATGGCCGGGATCATGGACTTCCAACCCTCGACATCGACCCGCAGTAGTTCGGCAAGGTCTTCCTCGGGGATGTCGAGCCCGTCGAGATCGAGTCCGGCGGGGTCCGGAAGCAGACCGATGGGGGTTTCGACGGCCGAGGCGTGACCGGCCACCCGATCGAACACCCACTTGAGCACCCGGCTGTTCTCACCGAAGCCGGGCCAGAGCCACTTGCCCTGGGCGTTCTTGCGGAACCAGTTCACGTAGAAGATTTTCGGGAGCTTGTCCGGGTCGGTCGCGCCGCCCAGACGCAGCCAGTGGGCCCAGTAGTCGGCCATGTTGTACCCGCAGAACGGGAGCATGGCCATCGGGTCGAAGCGCAGGTTGCCGACGGCTCCGGCCTGGGCCGCAGTGGTCTCCGAGGACATGATCGAGCCGAGGAACACCCCGTGCTGCCAATCGAAGGCCTGGTTGACGAGCGGGATCACCGAGCCGCGGCGCCCGCCGAACAAGATGGCCGAGATCGGCACGCCAGCGGGATCTTCCCACTCGGAGGCGCACGACGGGTTCTGCGAGGCGGGCACCGTGAAGCGGGCGTTCGGGTGGGCGGCGGGGGTGGGCGTCGCCGGTGTCCACGCGTTGCCCTTCCAGTCGGTGAGCCCCGCCGGCGGTTCGCCGTCGATGCCCTCCCACCAGACGTCGCCGTCGGCGGTGAGCGCAGTGTTGGTGAACAGCGCGTTGCCCCACAACGTCTTCATGGCGTTCGCGTTGGTCTCGAGGCTGGTGCCCGGGGCGACGCCGAAGAACCCGGCTTCCGGATTGATCGCGTAGAGCCGCCCGTCGGGGCCGAACTTCATCCAGCAGATGTCGTCGCCAACGGTCTCGACCGTCCAACCCTCGATGGTGGGCACGAGCATGGCCAGGTTGGTCTTGCCGCACGCCGACGGGAACGCCGCAGCGACGAAGCGCACCTCACCGGCGGGGCTGGTGAGCTTGAGGATGAGCATGTGCTCGGCGAGCCACCCGTCGTCGCGGGCCATCACCGATGCGATCCGGAGCGCGAAGCACTTCTTGCCGAGCAGGGCGTTGCCCCCGTACCCCGACCCGTACGACCAGATCTCGCGGGTCTCGGGGAAGTGGACGATGAACTTGTTGTCCGGGTTGCACGGCCAGGCCACGTCGGCCTGCCCGTCGGCGAGGGGTGCGCCCACCGAGTGGACGCAGGGTACCCAGTCGCCCTCGCCGAGGACGTCGAGGGCGCCCTGGCCCATCCGGGTCATGATCCGCATCGAGACCGCCACGTACGCCGAGTCGGTGAGCTGCACGCCGATGTGGGCGATCGGCGAGCAGAGCGGGCCCATCGAGAACGGCACCACGTACATGGTGCGCCCGGCCATCGCCCCGGCGTAGAGCGCCTTCATCTCGGCGCGCATCTCGTCGGGCTGGCGCCAGTTGTTGTTCGGCCCGGCGTCGACCTTCTCGGCGGTGCAGATGAAGGTGCGGTCCTCCACGCGGGCGACGTCGCCCGGGTCGGAGTGGGCCCAGTAGCTGTTCGGCCGCTTGGCCTCGTCGAGCCGGGTGAAGGTGCCGGAGGCGACCAGCTCACCGCAGAGGCGGTCGTACTCTTCAGCGGAGCCGTCGCACCACTCGATGCGAGCCGGTGCGAGTACCGCTGCCCACTCCTCAACCCAGGCCTGTAGCCGCGCGTTCGTGGTCGTGGCGGACATGTTCCCTCCTCGTGGAGTGGTGGGGGTTGGTGCCGGGACGCCGGGGGCGTCAGCCGAGCGGGGTGGGAGCGAAGCCGGGTGTGCCCATGTCTTCCTCGGAGCCGAGGCGGACACGGGTGGCACGGTTGCTGTCGTCGAGATCGAACACGACCCGCTGACCGGGCCGGAGCATGCGGAACACGGAGCCCTCGAGCGCGCCGGGCGCCAGATCGAACTCGGTCAGGTCCGCCGTGTCACGGACGACGATTCCATCGCCCGTTCCCGGGTCGTAGGACTTGACGACGCCCTGCACGGCAGGCTCAGCGCCCGGCCTTGACGACCTTGCCGGCCTTGATGCAGCCGGTGCACACGTTCACTCGGGTGGGCGAGCCACCGACGAGCGCCCGCACCCGCTGGATGTTCGGATTCCAGCGGCGCTTCGTACGGATGTGCGAGTGCGAGAGCGAGCGACCCCAGCTCGGATGCTTTCCGCAGACTTCACAGACGGCTGCCATGCTCGGGTACTCCTGCACGTCGAAGGACCGAGGAAGGGTACCAGTGCACCCCCCCACTGACCATTCGTCGGAGGACCTGGATCTCGGTGACGATCGGCACCGACGGCGCCGCGATCGGTAGCCTGAGGCGCCGTGCCGGTAGTCGAACACCTCGGAGCCCCTGTGTTGGTGTCGGTCGTGGTGGGCTTCCGCGACACGGTGCGCCGGCACGCAGCCGGCTTGAACCGGCTCAACGTGTACCCGGTGCCCGACGGCGACACCGGGACGAACATGGCCCGCACCCTCGACGCCGTGGTTGCCGAGATCGAGCGGGCCGAGATCGAGCAGGCCGAGATCGAGCGGGCCGAGATCGAGCGTGCCGACGGGGAGCGTGCCGAGCCGGCCGGCGAGCTCGGCGTGGTGTGCCGGGCGATCAGCCACGGCTCGCTGATGGGTGCCCGGGGCAACTCCGGAGTGATCCTGTCGCAGGTGCTGCGGGCGCTGGCGAGCACGATCGAGCGGGCCGGCGCACTGTCGGCGTCGAGCGTCGCCGATGGGCTCGGCGCGGCGTCGAGCGCGGCCTACAAGGCGGTGCTAAAACCGATGGAGGGCACGATCCTGACCGTCGTGCGAGAAGCCGCAGGTGCGGCCGGGCGGGCGGCGGGCGCCGGCGCCGACCTCGTCGGCACGCTCGACGCAGCGCACCGGGCCGGTCGTGAAGCGCTGGCCCGCACGCCCGAACTGCTGCCGGTCCTGAAAGAGGCGGGGGTGGTCGACGCCGGGGGTGCCGGGTTCCTGTTGCTGCTCGACGCTGCGCTCCACGTCGTGGACGGCCGCCCGTTGCCGGAGCCCACCGAGGTCGAGGGCCCGGACCCGCTCGTACTCGACGCGCTCGCCCACCGGGGTGAGGGCGACGTGTCCGAGCTGCGGTTCGAGGTCATGTACTTCCTCGACCTCGACGACGAGCGCATCGAGGACTTCAAGCAGGGATGGGGTGCGATCGGGGACTCGATCGTGGTCGTGGGCGGCGACGGGCAGTGGAACTGCCACGTCCACACCAACGACATCGGGGCGGCGGTCGAGGTGGCCCTCGACTGCGGCGGTCGGCCCCGGGGGATCCGGGTCACCGACCTGTTCGAGGAGGTGGCCGAGGAGCACCAGCGGCGTGAGGCGTCGATGGCCGGCCTGCCGGCGGTCACCACGGCGGTGGTGGCGGTGGCGTCGGGGCCGGGGATCAGCGAGTTGTTCGGTGCGCTCGGGGTGCAGGGCGTCGTCGGTGGCGGGCAGAGCGCCAACCCGTCGACCGCCGAGTTGCTGGCGGCGGTGGAGGCGGTCAACGCGACGCAGGTGATCGTGTTGCCCAACAACAAGAACATCATCCCGGTGGCCGAACAGCTGCCTGGGCTCACGACCCGCCGGGTCGAGGTGGTGCCCACCCGTTCGATGCCCGAAGCCCTCGCAGCGCTCGTCGTCTACGACCCCGAGGCCGCGGCGGGGGCGAACCGGGAGGCGATGGCGGCGGCGGCGTCGTCAGTGGCCACGGGTGAGGTCACGCAGGCGGTGCGCGATTCGGGGGAGCGGGTCCGCGCCGGAGACTGGATGGGCCTGGTGCGCGGCGACGGGATCGTCGCCGTGGGCGCAACCGCCCGTGCGGCGGCGGTGGCGTTGTTGGAGCACCTCGTCGGTGACGAGGCCGAGCTGGTGACGGTGTTGACCGGCGCCGAGATGGACCCGGACGACCTCGCGGCGGTGACCGGCTGGCTCGCAGCGGAGCGCCCCGACGTAGCGGTCGAGGTACACGCCGGCGGCCAACCCCTCTACCCGTTCCTGTTCGGGGTGGAGTAGGGCGACGGTGGCGGGCGGGATCACGCTGCGCCAGCTCGCCGAGCGCCCCGTGGCCCAACTGAACGGGGTCGGTGAGCGGCGGCTCAAGGCGTTGGGGGAGATGGGGATCGCCACGGTGCTCGACCTGGTGACCACCTATCCCCGCCGGTGGGTGGACCGCACCAACGAGGCCCGCATCTCCGACCTGCGGCCCGGGGTCGAGGCGCTGGTGCTCGGCCAGGTTCGGTCGGTGTCCAAGCGGACGACCAAGTCCCGCAAGGCGTTGGTGACCGCGGTGATCGGCGACGGATCGGGGCGACTTACCGCGACGTTCTTCAATCAGCCGTGGCGGGAACGGCAGCTGGCCGAGGGAACCCAGGTGGCGTTGTTCGGCAAACCGGACCTCTACCGGGGCGGGATGCAGATCACGAACCCGATCGTCGACCTGATCGGGGACCGGACCGGACGGATCGTGGCGATCTACCCGCAGAGCGAAAAGGCCGGCCTGACCACGTGGGAGATCGCAGGGTTCGTCGAACAGGCGCTGCGGCGCTGCCGCGAGCGGGGTATCGACGACCCCGTACCCGAGGTGGTGCGCCGCCGTCTCGGGCTGCCGTCGCGCCACGACGCGCTGGCCACCATCCACGAGCCCGCAACGATGGCTGCGGCGATGAGCGCCCGGCGTCGCCTGGCCTTCGACGAGTTGTTGCGGGTGCAACTGGTGTTGGTGCTGCGCAAGCGGGCGATGGAACGCCAGTCGCTCGGGATCCGTCACGCCGACGGTGGCGAGCTGGTGTCCCGGTTCCACGAGCGGCTGCCGTTCCCGCTGACCGGCGCCCAACGGCGAGCGATCATGGAGATCACCGCCGACCTCGCCGGACCGCACCCGATGCACCGGTTGCTGCAGGGCGACGTCGGCGCCGGCAAGACGGTGGTGGCCGTGTCGACGTTGCTGGTGGCGGTCCAGGGGGGACACCAAGGGGCGCTGATGGCCCCGACCGAAGTGCTCGCCGAGCAGCACCACGCCGGGGTGCAACGACTGCTCGAGGGGGTGACCGTGCCCGACCCGGGGAACCTGTTCGGCGACCGGCCCCTGCGGGTCGAGCTGCTGACGAATCGCGTGACGGGCCAGGTCCGCCGTGACGTGCTGGCCGGGTTGGCCGACGGCACCGTCGACCTGGTGATCGGCACCCACGCCCTCATCCAGGACGCGGTCGCGTTCCGCTCGCTCGGCGTCGTGGTCGTCGACGAGCAGCACCGATTCGGCGTGGAGCAGCGCGCCGCGTTGCGGGACAAGGCCGGCGTCGATCAGCAGACCGTGCCCGACGTGCTGGTTATGACGGCGACACCGATCCCGCGCACCGCGGCGATGACCGTCTACGGCGATCTCGACGTGAGCGTCCTCGACGAGCTACCGCCGGGGCGCACCCCGATCGTGACCCGGTGGGCCAATGGCCCGGCCGAGGAGGACGCGGCGTGGGCCGACGTGCGCGCGGCCGTGGCCGCGGGGCATCAGGCCTACGTGGTGTGCCCGCTGATCGAGGAGAGCGACAAGCTCGAGGTGGCCTCCGCCCAGGACACCTTCGCCCGGCTGTCCGGCGACGTGCTCACCGGGTTGCGTCTCGGGTTGCTCCACGGTCGGTTGCCGGTGGCGGAGAAGGAGCTCACGATGGAGCGGTTCCGCACCGGGGCGCTCGACGTGCTGGTCGCCACGACGGTGATCGAAGTGGGCGTGGACGTGCCCAATGCGACGGTGATCGTGATCCTGGCTGCGGATCGGTTCGGGATCGCGCAGCTCCACCAGTTGCGAGGCCGGGTGGGTCGGGGGGCAGCGGCGTCGTCGTGCTGGCTGGTGACCGCCGAGACCCCTGATGCCAACCCCCGCCTCGAGGCCCTGGTCGCATCGACGGACGGGTTCGAACTCGCCGAGGTGGACCTCGAGCTGCGGGGTGAGGGCACGATCATGGACACCCGGCAGAAGGGGCGCAGTGATTTGAAGCTGGCGTCGTTGCGGCGCGACAAGGACCTGGTCCGTCTGGCGCGTGAGGTCGCGTTCGAACTGGTCGACGCCGGGGCGCCCGATGTCGGTTCGTTCCCGGCCCGGCATCCGGACCTCGCGGACGAGCTCGCGATGTTCTTCGACGCCGAGGACGAGGCCTTCCTGTTCAAGAGCTGAGCGGCTCGATCTGGATCAGATACACGAACATGCGTTTGTAGCTAGAACGTGTGTTCGCTGTGCTGTCGGTGTGGCTGGTGGGGTGCACGACGCGATCCGAGATGCGGTTGGGGAGTTGTTGGCGGTCGATGCCGGCGTGTTGGGTGAGGCCGAGTTGCGGGAGGCGGGTCGGTGGTTGGTGCGGGTGCGGGGTTGGTTGGAG
>JBJTVH010000033.1:0-72039 GCA_046081125.1 Acidimicrobiales bacterium | reverse complement strand
AGAGAAGATCAGCTCAAGGGTGCGCTGGTGCTTTCGCTTCATTCCACCATGGTACTGCCTCTCGGTACCAGATGCGGTTACCTCTCAACGGCTTGCTGGATACGGATAACGCCCCAGATCAGAAGCGGACAGGGATCTCAGCATAGAACCCACCTCCAGCTCCCGTCTTCTGCATCTGGTTGTTAGACGCCCATCTCCAGCAAAGATAAAAAATTCTGAATAGAAAAGATTAGCACAGAAAATCTTGGCGAGGAGGTCTGCGGTGACACTTCATATCAGCTATGCAATCGCTTCGCCCCCAGTTCCCGCCTCCAGCGCCTCGATCAGCAGCACCACTTCGGCGGCTTCGGTGCAATCCAGGCCGGGATCGTCGGCGAGGGAGCGGTCGCGGCTGCCGGCGGTGATCGCCTGGAGGGCGGTGAGGAAGGGGAGCTGGTTGGCGAAATCGGGATCGGCGGTGAGTTGCTGCAGGAGTGAGGCGGCTTCCGCTGGAGATCCGGTGGTGAGGGCCTGGCGGATGGCCAAGGCCAGGCGGCCAGACCCGATTTGATTTTCACCGCCATCGCAGCGATAGGCGAGGTAGGCCGCACTAGCCTGCTGCCGTGCTTCAGCAGCGGCAGTGGGGTTTTCGGCCTCGGTTTCGATGTCAGCAAGAATGTCCCAGGAGGCCCATGGCGACGAGGCATGCCCATAGGCCTTGCTGCATTGAATTGCCCTGGTGATGGCTGCTCGGGCCTCCTCGTAGCGCTGCAGCTTGCGCAGGGCATCCCAGTGGTCGCAACTCGACGAGATCGTGACCGCACACCCGTCGGGCCAGTGCAGCACCGGATCGGCGGGCAAGCCGACCACGCAGTCGTCCCAAGGCCGGGCCGGCGGCGTCACCAGCCGCCCGTCGGGCAGGCCCTCGTGGTCGCGGCGGTAGAGCACGGCCGGGGCCACGTCGAGCACCACGGGCCGCACGAACCACGGGTGCCAACCCACCTGCGCGGGGAAGGGCTCGTCCCGAGCGTCCACGCTCAGACGGCAGGTGAGCTCCCGTGCGCCCAGGACGATGGTCTGGTGCGCCGTGCCGGCGAAGGGCCACAGCGGCCCGAGGTCGGTCGACAGCGACACCGACGTCGGGCTCACGGCGTCGACGGTCCACGGGGTGACGAACCCGGTGCCGTGGATGCTGTGCACGCCGAGCAGACCCGGGGCGAGGCGATAGGAGCGCCCTCGATGCCAGAAGCGGCCGTGGCGGACCCGGCCCGCCCACGGCACCATCGGATAGCAGCCCCAGGCGAGCGGCCCGTCGCCGGCGGTGACGAGGCGCTCGGCTCCTGCGAGCACGGCGGACGCGATCCGCCCGCCCGAAGGGGGGTCCATCCGGACCACGTCGTCACCGGAACGCAGCTCGATCACGCCCGCTCCGGCAGCACCCGGGAGCGGCAGTCCCGCTCGACGCGGCGTGCGAGCACACCGGGGTCGGCGTCGGCCCCGGTGTCACCGAGGACCGTCTCGCCCACCACCGTCACCTTGCGGGCGGCGAGGTCGACCGCCCAGCGCGTGCAGGCGACCTGCGACGTCTTGGTGGTCTGCGCAACGAGGACCGCGCGCACTTCGACGCGGTCACGGCCGAGGTTCCACGATGCCACCGGGGAAAACAGCGTCCGGCGCACCCCGCCGAACCGCTCGCCGATGTCCTTGCCGCCGTAGCGTCCAGCGGGCAGCAGCAGCCGGGCATCGGCGAATCGTTGATCGGTCACCGCCCGGAACAGCTCGTCGGCGAGCTGCTGGACCTGCTGGACCTGACCGTCGCTCGCGAGCCCCGGTGCATTCGTCTGCGACGCCGGCCCGAGGGCGTCCGGGGCCGGCAGCGACAGCGGCGGCGCCTGCGGCGGCGACGCCGATGGGCGCCACGACACCAACCACAGCAACCCCGCCATCAGGCTCACCAGCGCGATCAGCACGAGCACGGCACCGACGATGACGAACCAGCCCATGCCCAGTGAGCGAGTCGGGGAGCGGTCCCGGTGACCCTCGCTCGCACCGGCCCGTTGCCGTCGGGGGGTGCGGACATCCACGGCATGCGAGCGTAGGGGCGCAACCCCCGTCGCGCGGTGCACGCTGGATAACGTCGCACCGTGCCCCCCAGCGTCCCCGGCGATCCGCGGCGCTGGCCGGTCCTGATCGTCGCACTCGCGGGACTGTTTACCGTCGGCTCCACCATCACGCTGCTCGTCGTGTCGCTGTCGCGTATCGCCGTCGATCTCGACTCCGACGTCGCCACGCTCAACTGGTCGATCGTGGCCCCGATGCTCGGTTTCGGCATCCTCGGCCCGGCCTTCGGCAAGGCGGGCGACCTGTGGGGTCACAAGCGCCTGTTCTGCTTCGGCCTCGCCGGTGCGGGGGTCTTCGCCGGGGCCACGGTCTTCGCCTGGGATGCGCTGTCGCTCGTGGCGTTCCGGACGCTGTCGGCGAGCTTCGGCTCCGCCACCGGCCCGAGTGCCCTTGCGATGATCAACCGGCTGTTTCGTGGCGACGAGCGCATGCGCGCTCTCGGCTACTGGAGTCTCGTCGGCGCCGGTGCCCCGGTGATCGGGGTGGTCGCCGGTGGGCCGCTCGTGGAGGCGATCGGCTGGCGGGCGATCTTCGCCATCCAGGCACCGCTGTGCGCCGTGGGCTTCGTCGTCGCACTCCGCCTCATGCCCACGATCGAGCGCGGGAACCGCAGCCGCTTCGACCTGCCCGGCGCGGTCACCCTCGCCCTCGCCGTCACCGGGGTGCTGCTCGCCGTGAACCGGATGCCCGTGCTCGGCATCGGCCACCCGGTGGTGCTCGCCGCGCTCGTCGTCTCTCCGGTTGCCGCGATCGCCTTCGTCGTCATCGAACGGCGGGTCGCCGCACCGCTGCTGCCCCTCGAGTGGCTCGGCCGCGGACCGCTCGTGGTCGCCGTCGCCAGCCAGTCGCTGGGCAACTTCGCGTACATGGGCGGGTTCTTGCTCGCCCCGCAGCTGCTCGAGCGGGCGCTCGGTCTGTCGGCCACCGCGATCGCCTACCTCGTGGTGTGTCGCCCGCTCGCGTTCGCGGTCGCCGCGCCGGTCGGGAGCCGGGCCACGATCCGGTTCGGCGAGCGGGTGAGCGGCATCGTGGGCTGCTCGATCGTCGCGGGTTCGATGCTCGTGTTCACGACGCTCGGGGCCGGCGCGGCCCCGTTGCTCGCGGCGCTGGCGCTGGCCCTGTCGGGCGTGGGGCTCGGGATGTCGTCGCCGGCCATGGCGGCGACGGTCGCCTCGGCCGTCGATCCCGACGACCTCGGTGTCGCCGGTGCACTGTCGCAGCTGATGAACCAGGTCGGGGCCGTGATCGGCTCGCAGGCGATGCTCGCCGTCCAGACCGCAGCCGGTGGCGGCGATCCCGCCCTCGGGTTCCCGGCCGCCTTCGCGCTCGGTGCCGCCGTGGCGGCCGGCGCGGCCGTCCTGGCCACCCGCCTGCCGGTGCGCACCCAGCAGGTCCCCTACCAACCCCTTCCGGAGATCCCGTGATCGCCCTCGTGACCGCGACCGCCGCCCGCCATCTCGACGAGGATCTACCGCCGCTCGAGGCCGCGCTCCGGGCGCTCGGCCGTGCCGTCGAGATCGTGGTCTGGGACGACCCCGCCGTGGACTGGTCGACCTACGACGCTGCGGTGGTCCGCTCGACGTGGGACTACGTGCCGCGGCGCGCCGAGTTCCTCGCCTGGGCCGACGCGGTCGCCGGTCGCACCGTGTTGCTCAACCCGCCGGCGCTGCTCGGCTGGTCGAGCGACAAGCACTACCTCGCCGATTTGGCCGCGCAGGGGATCCCGATCACCCCGACGACGTTCCTCGAACCCCGCGCCGCGTCGGGTGTCGAGTCGGGTGCCGCGTCGGGTGCGGTCTCCGGCGCCGGAACCGCCCGGGACCCCGGCGCTCCGCCGGATCCGTTCCCCGACGGCGAGTTCGTCGTGAAGCCCGCGGTGTCGGCGGGATCGGCCGACACCGACCGCTACGGGCCGTCGGGCCGACCCGCCGCCCGGGCCCACGTGGCCCGACTCCTCGAGGCCGGACGCTCGGTGCTGGTGCAGCCGTACCTCGGCGAGGTCGACATCGCCGGCGAGACCGCGCTCGTCTACCTCGCCGGGACCTTCAGCCATGCGATCCGCAAGGGCCCCATCCTTGCGGGGGACCAGGCCTTCGTCGAAGGTCTGTACGCCGCCGAAGACATCTCGGCCCGCACGCCGGCCGAGGCCGAACTGGCCCTCGGCGCCCGGGTCGTCGAGGCCATCCCCGGTGGCGCACCGCTGTACGTGCGCGTCGACGTCGTGCCCGGACCCGACGGCCCGGTCGTGCTCGAAGTCGAGGCGTGCGAGCCGTCGCTGTTCTTCGCTCACGCGCCCGGTTCGGCCGACCGGTTCGCCCGCGCGCTGATCGCCCGTCTGGACGCCACACCCCTCCCCTAGGGTGCAGGCGTGAGCGAGATGGAGCTCTACCGGTCGCGCCGCTCGGCCGCCTTCTTCGACCTCGACCGCACCCTGATCGCCGGCTCGTCCGCGTTCACCTTCGGGGTTGCGGCGTGGCGCCACGACCTGGTGCCCACCGGCCAGTTCGCGCGCGATGCCCTCGGGGCCGTGGCCTTCCGGTTGAGCGGCTCCACCGACGGCACCACCGAGAAGGTCCGCGAGCGGATGCTGCGGGCCGTCGCAGGCACCCGGCAGGCCGATCTCGTCGCCCTCAACGCCGACATCATCCCGAAGCTGGTCGATCGGGTCCGCACCGAGGCCCGCACGCTGCTCGACCTCCACCGCCGTGCCGGCCGTGACACCTTCATCGTGTCGGCATCGCCGATCGAGCTCGTCGAGCCGCTCGCCACCGGCCTCGGCATGACCGGCGGGATCGGCACCGTCGCCGAGGTCGCCGACGGGGTGTACACCGGTGCGCTCGTCGGGCCCTTCTGCTACGGCGAGGGCAAGGTCGACGCCATCCGCGAGCTCGCAGAGTGGGAGGGGTACGACCTCGCGCTCTGCTACGCCTACAGCGATTCCGCGAGCGATCTCCCGATGCTCGACTGCGTCGGCCATCCGGTGGCGGTCAATCCCGACGGCCCGCTCGCCCGGGTCGCGAGCGAGCGGGGGTGGCCCGTCGTGGTGTTCTCCCGGCGCACCAAGCAACTCATCCGGCGCACCACCGCCGGCGCCGGTGCCGTGGCCCTCACCGGCGCCGCCTTCGCCGCCGGGGTGAAGCTGGGGGCCCGCCGGCTCAGTCCGCTGGCCGGCCTTCGAGGGCGGCGTTGAAGCGCGGCGAGCGCTTCTCCCGAAACGACCGTGCCCCCTCTCGGGCGTCGGGATGGTGGTCGGTGATCCCGGTGCGCAGGGCGATGTCCTCGCAGGCGTGGGCGAAGTCGGTCTCGGCGGCCACGTAGACCGCTCGCTTCAGCAGGCGCATCGCCACCTGCGGGCCTTCGGCAAGTTCGGTCGCGAGCCCGAGCGCTCGCCCGAGCAGGTCGTCGGGCGCGCAGACCTCGGACACCAGACCCATCGCGAGGGCTTCGTCGGCGTCGACGATTCGTTTACGAAGCAGGAACTCCATGGCTCGGGCCGCACCGAGTTGTTGCACAAGCAACCAGTGGCCGCCCTCGTCGGGCAACAGCGCGAAGCGCAACGTGGCACTGCCGAGGCGCGCGGCGCTCGAGGCGATCCGCAGATCGCAGGCGAGCGCCAGCGACAGCCCGGTCTGGATGGCCGGGCCGTTGATCGCGGCCACGGTGATCTTGTCGAGCGCCCGGATCGCCTGGTTGACCGCCTGCGAGTACACCCGCAGGGCCTCGGCCGTGCCGATGGCCGTGTCGTGCCCGCCGCCGATGCGCGGCACCGTGGCCGGAGCGTCGTGGTGGTAGTCGACGAGATCGTCCCCGGCGACGAAGGCCCGTCCGGTCCCGGTGAACACCACGACCCGGATGGAGTCGTCGAGCTGCGCCGCCGTCAGGAACTCGACGAGGTCGCGCTTCATGGCCTGGGTCATGGCATTGAGCCGCTCGGGGCGCTCGAAGGTGACGAGCGCGACCCCCGGTTCGTGACGGGTGACGGTGAAGCCGGCGGGCATCGCTCAGCGCCCCTCGAACACGGCGGGACGCTTCTGCAGGAACGCCGCAGCGGCTTCCTTCGCGTCGGCGGTGCGGCCGACACGGATGTGGCGCTCGGCCTCGCGGTCGAGCAGCGACGCGAAGTCCATGTGCTGCGCGTCGTTGAGATTGGCCTTGATCGCGGCGAGTGTCAGCGGCGCGAAGCCGGCGGCGCGCGCGGCCCGGGCCCGGACGACGTCGAGCAGGTCGGCGTCGTCGACGACGGCGGTGACCAGCCCGATGCGCTCGGCCTCGGCGGCGCTGAACTTCTCGGCCATCAGGTACAGCTCCCGGGCCTTGGCCGGCCCGACGATACGGGGCAGGGTCCAGGTGCCACCGAAGTCGCCCGACAACCCTGCGGTCATGAACGCGGTGTTGAACACCGCCGAGCGGGCGGCGTAGCGGAGGTCGCAGGCGCACGCCCAGGCCAGGCCGGCGCCTGCGCACGGACCGTTGATCGCGGCGATCGTCACCTTGGGCATGTCGCGCAACAACTGTGAGGTGCGCATCCGGCTGCGCAACCGGGCGATGTCGGACTCGATCGGACGAGGCCCGCCGCTCGACGGATCGGGCGCCCGGGACGCCATGCCGCCGAGGTCGCCGCCGGCGCAGAAACCCCGGCCGGCGCCGGTGAGGATCACCGCCCGCACTGCGTCGTCCGACGCGGCACGCTCGAGGGCGTCGAGCGCCCCTTCGATCAGGTCCGGGCTCATGGTGTTCAGGTGCTCGGGTCGGTTGAGCGTCACGGTGGCCACGCCCCCGTCCTGCTCGTAACGCACGACTTCGTCCATCGGTCCCCTCCTCGACGACGCACCGCATGATCCCACCCCTGCAGGTACGGTCGCATCCGTGGCAGCTCCGACCCTTGCCGGGATCACGTCCGGTTCCCTCGCCGTGCTCGGCGTGCCCCGCCTCGTCGAGGTTGCGGACGTCGCGGCCGAACTCGGCTACGGCTCGTACTGGACGGCCGAGGCAAACGGCACGGAGTCGTTCTCGCTGTTGGGTGCCGTCGGTGCTGCGAGCCCGGATTCGCTCGCGTTGGCGACGGGCATCGTGCCGGTGCAGGTTCGCTCGGCGCCGCTCGCGGCCATGGCGGCGGCGACGCTGCAGGCGCTGCACCCCGAGCGCGACATCTGGCTCGGCATCGGCATGTCGTCGCCGGTGATCACCGGCCGCTGGCACGGCGTGCCCTACGGCGAGCGACCGCTGGCCCGCATCCGCGAGTACGTGGAGGTGCTGCGGGCCTGCCTGTCGGGCGAGCGGGTCGATCATCGCGGCGACGCCTACCGCATCGGCGGCTTCCGCCTCGGGGTGCGCCTCGGCGAGCGGCGCCCGAAGATCGCGCTCGCCGCGCTCAACGACGGGATGCTGCGGCTCGCTGGCGAGGTGGCCGACGGTGTGCTGCTCAACTACCTGCCGGCCCGCCACGTCGCCTACTGCGCCGAGCGGATCGCGGAGGGTGTCGCCCGGTCCGGGCGCACCGACGGTGGCCCCACCGTGTTCGCCTACGCCCATGCCTGTGTCGGCGACCGCGCCGAGGGCGACGGTCCGGCGCGGCGCGACCTGCTCAACTACGCCATGGCCGACGGGTATCGACGCCAGTTCGCCCGGGCCGGCTACGCCGAGGAGATGGTCGAGCTGGAGGCGAGGATCGCAGCGGGGGACAAGGCCGACGCCACGGTCGCCGCGATCAGCGACCGTATGGTCGACGAGATCGACACCATCGGCGACGCCGCCCACGTGCGGTCGTTCGTCGCGGCCTATCGGTCCGCGGGGGCGGTGCCGGTGCTGATGCCGTTGCCCTGGGCGCGCGACCGCTGGGGCGCCACCGTGGCCACGCTGGAGGCCGCCGCCGGCGTGTGATCCGCTGCGGTGCGGGGTGGATCGGCAATCGGCCGGTGCGCACGGACCCGGCGCCGCTACCCTCGCCCGCCGTGGGCCGCTTCTACGTCACCACCCCGATCTACTACGTGAACGCGGCGCCGCACGTCGGCCACACGTACACCACCGTCCACGCCGATGCGCTCGCGCGCTGGCACCGCCTGATCGGCGACGAGGTGCTGTTCCTGACCGGCACCGACGAGCACGGTCTCAAGATCCAGCGAGCCGCCGAGGCCGAAGGCAAGGCCCCCGAGGCGTGGGCCGGCGAGGTGGCCGAGACGTTCAAAGCGGCCTGGTCGTTGCTCGGCATCTCCAACGACGACTTCATCCGAACCACCGAACCCCGCCATCGAGTTGCGGTGCAGACGCTCCTCGAAGCGTGCCGGGCCAACGGCGACATCTACGAGGGCACCTACGAGGGCTTGTACTGCGTGTCGTGCGAGGCCTACTACGAGCCGTCCGACCTCCTCGACGGCGACCGCTGCCCGATCCACAAGCGGCCGGTCGAAGCAGTGCGCGAACCGAACTACTTCTTCGCGCTGTCCCGCTACGAGCAGCGCCTGCTCGACTGGCTCGAGGCCAACCCCGAAGCGATCACGCCGGCGTCGAAGCGCAACGAGGCGATCGGCTTCATCCGCCAGGGCCTCCGGGACTTCTCGATCTCCCGCACGTCGCTCACCTGGGGCATCCCGATCCCGTGGGATCCGGCGCATGTCACGTACGTGTGGTTCGACGCGCTCACGAACTACTGCACCGCAGCGGGCTACGGCGCCGACCCCGGCCGCTTCGAACACTGGTGGCCCCACGTTCACCATCTCGTCGGCAAGGACATCCTGCGGTTCCACTGCGTGTACTGGCCGGCGATGCTGCTGTCGGCCGGGCTGCTGCCGCCCAGGGTTCACGTCCACGGGTTCCTGCTCGTCGGCGGCGAGAAGATGTCCAAGACCGGGTTCGGGCAGATCAGCCCGCAGCTGCTGGTGAACACCTTCGGCGTCGACGGTGTCCGCTATCACCTGCTGCGTGACCTGCCATTCGGCCCGGACAGCGACTTCACCCACGAAGGGATGATCGCCCGCTACAACGCCGATCTGGCCAACAACCTCGGCAACCTGCTGTCCCGGGTGGCGACGGTGGTCGGACGCAAGTGCGCCGGGATCGGCCCTGCGCCCGCAGCCGACAGCCCGCTCGCGGCGGTCGCCGCCGACGCCGTGGCCCGGGTCCGGGCCGCGTGGGACGACGTTGCGTCCCACGAGGCCCTCGAGGCCACGTGGTCGATCGTGCGGGCGACCAACGCCTACCTGGAGACCCACGAGCCGTGGAAGGCCGAACCGGGTCCGGCGCTCGACACGGTGATGGGCGACGCGCTCGAAGCGTTGCGCATCGTGGCGGTGCTCGCCTCGCCCGCCATCCCGGCGACCTCGCAGGCGATCTGGTCCCGGCTCGGACTCGGTGGCCTCGTGGAGGACTGCCGGGTCCCCGACGACGTGGCCTGGGGCGGCTATCCGGGCGGGTTGCCGGTGACCAAGGGTGAGCCGCTGTTCCCCCGCCTGCAGGGCTGAGCCCCGTGTGGACCGACAGCCACTGCCATCTCGACGACGCCTACGGCTACGACGGCGGCGTCGAGGGTGCGCTGGCCCGCGCCCGGGCGGCCGGCGTCGGGGCGTTCGTCACGGTCGGTTGTGACCGGGCCTCGAGCCTGGCGGCGATCGCCGCCGCCGCTGCCCATCCCGACGTGCGCGCCACCGTGGGGCTCCATCCCCACGACGCCCGCCACGGCCTCGCTTCGATCCGCGACCTGTGGGACACGCCGGGGCTCGTCGCGGTCGGCGAGTGCGGCCTCGACTACCACTACGACCACTCGCCCCGGGACGTGCAACGGGTGGTGTTCGCCGAACAGGTGGCCGAGGCGCTCGGCCGCCGCCTCCCGCTCGTGGTCCACACCCGCGAGGCCTGGGACGACACGTTCGAGGTGTTCGCCGCCGTGGGCGTCCCGCCGGTGACGATCTTCCACTGCTTCACCGGCGGCCCCGGCGAGGCCCGGCGTTGCCTCGAACTCGGCGCGTACCTCTCGTTCTCGGGCATCGTGTCGTTCCGCACCGCCCAGGACGTGCGCGACGCGGCTCGCCTGTGCCCGGCCGACCGCCTGCTCGTCGAGACCGACAGCCCCTACCTGGCGCCGGTGCCACACCGGGGGCGGCGCAACGAACCGGCCCTGCTTCCTGCGGTCGGTGCCGCCCTGGCCGAGGCGCGCCAGGAGGCCGTCGACGTCGTGGCCGAGCACACCCGGCGCAACGCCGATGTTGCGTTCGGCGGGTCGCGTGCCTAGCGTTCAGGCCTCGTCGCTCGGGTGACCGGGCGGCGCCCTGCCCGAAACGGCACCGGCCCGCATACGGTCGGGGTCCCCAGGGCCGAGGGGAGTGAGGTGTTCTGAGGCTCGAACCTGTCGACCGTCGGCGTGTGATAGCGGCGTTCATCGTCACGCTCATCGCTGTGCCGTTCCTGCTTCGGGAACCAGACGCGGGCTCGAGCGCGCCCGCCGTGGCGAGCGCCGGTCCGAGCGGCGACCTTGCGGCGCCCCTGCGAGGCGTGTCCTCCAGCGTGGCGCCGGCGTTCCTCACGACCGACGTCACGACGATCGCACCGGCCCAGGAGAACACCGTCGCCGTGCCGAGCCCGGAACAAGGCGATCTCGCCCGAGCGGCGTACGGCCCGATCCGGGTCACGTTGGCGAGCACGAACCGGATCGGCTGCGAGACCACCTGGGTTCGCACGGGGGCGCTGCTCAAGGTCAGCAACGTCAACAACGGCCACGCCGTCAACTGCGTGACGGTCGCCCGGATCTCGGACCCGACCGTGCAGGGGCTCGTCATCCGGCTCGACGCCACCGGGTTCTCGCAACTGGCCGACCTGGTCGAATCCCCCGTGACCGTTCGGGTCACCTGCGAGAAGCCCGGCGCAACGCCCGCCACCGGCTGCCAGTGACGTTGACGCGCCGCCAGGCGCAGGAGTTGCTCGAACGGCACGGGCTCGCGCCGCGCCGGGCTCTCGGTCAGAACTTCGTCGTGGACGCGAACACCGTGCGTCGCATCGCCCGGCTCGCCGAGGTGGGCCCCGGCGACCGGGTCCTCGAGATCGGTCCGGGGCTCGGCTCGTTGACGCGGGCGCTGGTCGAAACCGGTGCCGCCGTCACCGCAGTCGAGGCCGATGCCGGTCTCGTCGCGGTCCTCGCCGAGGAGGTACCCGAGGTCGCGGTCGTCCACGCCGATGCGCTCGCCGTCGACTGGGCCGCCGTGCTCGGCGAGGCCGGGGGCTGGGTGCTCGTGGCGAACCTTCCGTACAACATCGCCACCCCGCTGATCGCCGATCTGCTCGACGGGGTGCCGGCGATCGAGCGGATGCTGGTGATGGTGCAGGCGGAGGCCGGTGAGCGCCTCGTCGCACGGCCGGGTCAGCCGGCGTACGGCGCCGTGTCGGTCAAGGTGGCGTACTGGGCTCGCGCTGCGCTCGTCGGCAAGGTGCCGGCCACGGTGTTCTTGCCGCGCCCGAAGGTGGAATCCGCCCTCGTCTCGATCGTCCGCCGCCCGGCACCGGCGACGGACGCGCCCCGGGCCGTGCTGTTCGAACTGGTTCGTGCCGGGTTCGGCCAGCGCCGCAAGATGTTGCGGAACTCGTTGGGGGAGCGGGCCGACAGCGACGATCTCGTCGCAGCCGGGATCCGTCCGCAGGCACGGGCCGAAGAGCTCGGCGTCGAGGATTGGGGTCGCCTCGCCACGGTCGTCGCGGCGCGCCGGGGCCAGACTGACGGGCCGTGACCGTCACCGTCCTCGCACCGGCGAAGCTCACCGTGTCGTTCAAACTGCTCGGGGTGCGGCCCGACGGCTACCACCTGGTCGAGGGCGAACTGGTGTCGCTCGACCACGCCGACGTGTTGACGATCGATCCCGACGGCGACGGCCTCGTGGTCACCGGACCGGCGGCGGCGGGCGTACCCGCCGACGGCTCGAACCTGGTCGCCAAGGCGCTTGCGCTCGCAGGCCGGACCGCCGGTGTCACCGTCGACAAGCGCATCCGGCCCGAAGGCGGCCTCGGTGGTGGTTCCTCGGACGCCGCGGCCGTGTTGCGATGGGCAGGATGCACCGACCCCGCAGTCGCCGCCCGGCTCGGCGCCGACGTCGCGTTCTGCCTCGTCGGGGGACGGGCCCGGGTGCGGGGCGTCGGCGAGATCGTCGAACCCCTGCCGTTCGTCGAACGCACCTACACGCTGGTGAGCCCGCCGTTCGGGGTGTCGACCGTCGCGGCGTACCGGGCCTGGGACGCACTCGGCGGACCGGTGGTGGAAGGCCCCAACGATCTCGAGCCGGCCGCCTTCGCCGTCGAGGCGCGACTGCTCGGCTGGCGGGACCGGATCCGGGAGGCCAGTGGCTCCACCCCGGTGCTGGCCGGCAGCGGATCGACGTTCTTCGTCCCCGGAGCGCACCCCGAACTCGTCGCTGCGCTGCCCGAGGCGACCGTCGTCGTCACCCGCACGATCCCGGCGCCGTGACGCGAAGACGACCGCCCGGCCCGATGGGCACGGACGGTCGTTGGAGAACCGCAGGGGGTTCGGTTACTTGTTGCGACGCTGGAACCGCGTGCGCTTCAGCATCTTCTTGTGCTTCTTCTTGCGCATGCGCTTGCGGCGCTTCTTGATCAGCGAACCCATAGGGCTCGTCACCCTACCGGCCGCTCCGGGCCTGTGCCCAACCGCCCCGAGCCTGTGCCCAACCGCCCCGAGCCGCACCCGGAGTCCGCGGTGGCTAGCGTCAGGCGGGCCCAGTCGGGGGTCGTCCAATGGCAGGACTGCGGACTTTGGATCCGCCTATGGAGGTTCGAGCCCTCCCCCCCGAGCGTTCACCAGGACAGTTCGATCTCGATCTCGTTGTCCTCGCCGATCTCGATCTCGATCTCCATGGTCACCTCGTCGGGGACGCGCACGGTGTAGCGCAGGCCTTCCCGGGAGAAGCTCACCTTGTTCTGCCGGGACAGCTGATCGGCGAGGGCCCGGAGCCGCTCGGCCGCCTCCTCCCGCCGCAGCACCGCCCGCTCGCTCACCGAGACCAACTCGTCGCCCATCGCCATCCTCCAGCCGTCGTGTCCGGGCGGCGAGCCTGTCAGCCCGCGGCGACGAGTGCGAGCACGGCGGCGCCGTACCGCTCGACCTTCACCGGCCCGACGCCACTCACCGAGCGCAGCGCGACGAGCGACGTGGGCCGGGTGGCTGCGATCGCTTCGAGGGTGGCGTCGTTGAACACCACGTAGGCCGGGACGCCGGCATCGCGGGCGGCGTCGCGGCGCCAGTCCTTCAACCGGCCGAGCAGGCCGGTGTCCACCCCGGCACCCGGCACCCGGCGCACCCGCGCCGAGCCCGCTGCGACCGGTCGCGGTGCGCCGAGCCCGAGGATCACGTCCGCCAGGGGTGAGACGGTGCGCCGTGCGGTGCGCTCGCCGAAGGTGCGCTGCTCGGCCCAGGTGAGATGCAGTTCCTCGGCGGCGCGGGTGACGGCCACGTAGACCAGCCGGACCTCCTCGGCCCGCTCGGCGGGCGTGGTGGCGCTGCTGTGGGGCACGAAGCCCTTCTCCATGCCGGCCAGCACCACCACGGGCCACTCGAGCCCTTTGGCGGCGTGAAACGTGACGAGGTCGACCGCGTCGGCCTCGCCGTCGAGCGCGACCCCCTGGAGCACGGTGGTGAGCCACTGCCGGAACCCGCCGAGGGTGGCGCCCGGGTCGAGGCGGGCGTGCTCGTGGCCGAGCCGCAGCAGCTGCTCGAGGTTCGCCCGGCGTTCGGCGGGCATGGCCGCCTCGGTGTCGGCCACGGCGCTGGCGAGCTCGCCGAGCCACCCGGCGAACGCCGGCGCTCGCCGCGCCAGCCATGCCTTGACCTCGGCCTGCTCGACGAGGCCGCCTCCGCCTCGCACGCGGTAGGGGATTCCGGCCCGCCGCAGCGCCGCTTCGAGCACGGCGAGCTGCGCGTTGGTGCGGGTGAGCACCGCCATGGCGGCCCAGGCGCGCCCCTCGGCGGCGGCCGCTGCGAGGTGGCGGGCGACGGCCGTGGCCTCGGCCAGCTCGTCGTCGTGGCCCGACATCGTGGGCCGGGGCCCGTCGGGCCGGTGCGCGACCGGGCGGGGCGAGGGATCCGGCAACTCGGCCAGCACGGCGGCGCCGGCGGCGAGGATCTGCGGGCTGGAGCGGTAGTTGTGCCCGAGGCGCAGCACGGTGGCGCCGGGGTGGTGCGCGGCGAACTCACGCAGGAACGAGGCGTCGGCGCCGTTCCACGCGTAGATCGCCTGGTCGGGATCGCCGACGACGCACAGGTCCGGCCGGCCGCCGCGCCAGGCCTCGAGCACGCGGTGCTGGAGCGCGTTCACGTCCTGGTACTCGTCGACGAACAGGTGCGCGAAGCGTCGGCGCTGGGCCGCGGCGAACGCTTCGTCGCGGGTGAAGGCGTTGGCGCACAACGACAGCAGGTCGTCGAAATCGACGAGGCGCAGCTCGCGCTTGCGCTCCTCGTAGCGCAGGTACAACCCGGCGACGTGCTCGGCCGGCAGGGGCGGGACCCGCCCGGCGGCTTCGGTCGCCTCGGCGTACCCCGACGGGCGCACGAGCCGGGCCCGGGCCCATTCGATCTCGGCGGCGACGTCGGCCGCCGTGACGGGCGCGTTGCGCCCGCGCCGGGACTGTGGGCCGAGCAGCGGCCCGAGCAGGCGACCCTTGCGCTCGAGCAGCTCAGGTGGTTCGAACCCCTGCTCGGCCCAGTAGCGCCGCAAGCTGGCGTAGGCGATCGCGTGGAAGGTGCCGGCGGTGACCTGCTCGCGCACCCCGAGCTGGGCCAGGCGGTGGGCCAGCTCGGACGCGGCGCGCCGGGAGAACGTGAGCGCGAGCACGCGGCGCGCATCGGCCGAGCCGGTGGCCACCCGGTACGCGATGCGGCGGGTGAGCACCCGGGTCTTGCCCGAGCCGGCTCCCGCGAGGATGCACAGCGGCATCCCCGCCGACGTGACGGCCTCGCGCTGGGACTCGTCGAGGCCCGCCACGAGCGGGCCGACCGGATCCTGCGACGCGGGCATGGGCGGCAGCCTAGAGCGAACAGACGTTCCACGCCGATGCGGCGACCGGGGTGGTCGTGCCGGTCGCCGGTCGCGCTGCTACAACCGTGCGCATGACCGATCACCGTCCGCTCTCGGCCGTCGTGCTCGCCGCCGGCGAGGGCACCCGGATGCGCTCGCAGCGGCCCAAGCCGCTGCACAACGTGTGCGGCAGGCCGATGGTCATGCACGTCCTGCACGCCCTCGTCGGCCTCCCCGTGGAGCGGACCGTGGTCGTGATCGGACATGGCGGCGAACGGGTGGCCAAGCGGGTGGCCGAGGACAGCCCGCCGCAGCTCCACGTGAGCTTCGTCGAGCAGCGGGTGCAGCGCGGCACCGGCGATGCGGTCCTCGTCGGCCTGAGCGCGTTCCCCGACGACGACCTCGACGACACCTCGACCGTCGTGGTGCTCCCCGGGGACACGCCGCTGCTGCGGCCCGAGACCATCGCCGCCCTGGTCGAGACGCACCAGGAGACCGGTGCGGCGGCCACGGTGCTGTCGGCCCGGGTCGCGGACCCGACGGGCTACGGGCGCATCGTGCGCGATCGCCACGGCCGGGTCACGCGCATCGCGGAGCACCGCAACGCCACCGCCGACGAGCGGGCCTCCGACGAGATCAACACCGGGATCTACTGCTTCCGGCGCGACCTGCTCGGCCCGTCGTTGCGGCGGCTCTCGCCCGACAACAGCCAGGGGGAGTGCTACCTGACCGACGTGGTCGCCGTGCTCGCCCGGACCGGCCATCGGGTGTCGGCGATGGTCGCACCCGATCCCGAGGAGGCCCAGGGGGTCAACGACCGCTACCAGCTCGCCACGGCCGAGCGGGAGCTGCGCACCCGCACGAACCGGCGGTGGATGCTCGCCGGGGTCACGATGTTCGATCCCTTGCAGACCTTCGTCGACGTCACCGTCGAGCTCGGCCGGGACGTCACGTTGCTCCCCGGCTCGATCCTCCAGGGCGCGACCGTCGTCGGGGACGGCTGTGAGATCGGCCCCGGGACGCGGCTCGTGGACTGCACGATCGGTGCCGACTGCCGCCTCGAGCACGTCGTCGCCCGGCGGGCGACCGTCGGGGCAGGGTGCTCGGTGGGGCCGTACGCCGTGCTCGAACCGGGGGCACAGCTCCCCCCGGGCACGACGACCGGTCCCTTCTACACTGCGGCGGGCTAGCGGAGTCACCGTCCCCCAGGAGGCGCGCCATGGAGTTGGTCACCAGGAAGCGGTTGGCGCTGTACACGGGCCGCACCCATCCGGAACTGGCCCGGGAGATCGCAGCGCACCTCGGTGTCGAGCTCGGCGACGCGAACCTGGTCGACTTTGCGAACACCGAGATCCGGGCCCGCTATGCCGAGTCGATCCGGGGCGCCGACGTGTTCGTCATCCAGACCCACGCCTGCACCGACAGCCGGTCGGTGAACGACTCGATCATGGAGCAGTTGATCATGATCGACGCCGCCCACCGAGCCTCGGCCAAGCGCATCACGGCGGTGTGCCCGTTCTACGGCTACGCCCGCCAGGATCGAAAGGCGGCGGGTCGCGAGCCGATCACCGCCCGGCTGGTCGCCGACCTGTTCAGCACCGCCGGGGCGAAGCGGATGATCTCGGTGGATCTGCACTCCGGGCAGATCCAGGGCTTCTTCGACGGCCCGGTCGACCACCTCACCGCCATGCCCGTGCTCGAGGCCTACCTGCGGGCCAACGCCCCGGAGGGCCTCGTGATCGTGGCGCCCGACGCCGGCCGGGTGAAGGTGGCCGAGCGGTTCGCCCAGCACCTCGGCGACATGGGCGCCGACCTTGCGTTCATCAACAAGCGCCGGCCCAAGGGCATGGACAACGTGGCGGTGGCCAAGGAGGTGATCGGCGAGGTCGAGGGCCGGATGTGCGTCATCACCGACGACATGATCGACACCGGCGGCACGACCGTCTCGGCGGCCGAGATCCTGCTCGAGCGTGGCGCGACCGAGGTGTGGGCGATGGCCACCCACGGGGTGCTGTCGGGCCCCGCGGTCGACCGGCTGAAGAACTCGGCGCTCGCCCGGGTGGTGATCACGAACACGATCCCGCTGCCGGCCGAGAAGCAGTTCGACAAGATGGAGGTGCTCTCGGTGGCGCCGATCATCGCCGATGCCCTCAACGCCGTGTTCGACGACACCAGCGTCAGCGAGATCTTCGGCGGCGAGAACCAGTCCTGACGCCTCGCCCAGCGGGTCGCCGCCGCGGTAGGCTCTCGGGCCGTTCGTTTTCCGCCCCTGTCGGATCCGCCCCGTTGGAGTGCACGCCATGCCGGACATCACCCTCGTTGCCGAGACCGGTCGCACCACCGGATCCCGTCCCTCCAACCGCCTCCGCAAGGAGGACCGCATCCCCGCCGTCGTCTACGGCAACGGCGTGGCGCCCACCCCGATCGTCGTCGAGCGGCGCGACCTGCGGCTGGCGCTGTCCACCCCGGCGGGCATGAACGCCGTGATCTCCCTGTCGGTCGACGGCCACACCCATCCGGTCGTCGTGAAGGAGATGCAGCGCCACAAGGTCCGCCGCACCGTCACCCACGTCGACTTCCTCGTGGTGAACCTCAGCGAGCGGATCACCGTCGAGGTGCCCGTGGTGCTCACCGGCGAGGCGAAGGCGGTCACGGCCGCCGGCTACCTCGTCGATCCGCAGATCAACACCGTCACGGTGTCCTGCACCCCGCAGAACATCCCGAACGAGCTCGCGATCGATGTCACCGACATGAATGTCGGCGACACGGTCACGGTGGCCGACCTCGCCCTGCCGGCGGGCGTGACGAGCCCGCTCGATCCGGCGATCGTCGTGGTGGCCACGCTGGCCACCCGGGCGGCCATCGCCCAGCAGGGTGAGGAGACCGGGGCCGGCGCCGAGTCCTGAGCGTGGGCGCCTGGCTGGTGCTGGGCCTGGGCAACCCGGGTGCCGAGTACGAGCACACGCGCCACAACGTGGGTGCCGACACAGTTCGTGCACTGGCCCATCGCGCCGGGCAGAGCCTGCGTTCGTCCCGCCGGGACCGGTCCTTGGTCGCCGAGGTGCGCCTTGCGGGATCGCCGGTGGTGCTGGCGTTTCCGCAGACCTACATGAACGATTCGGGTGAGGCCGCCCGCCTCCTCGCCCGCCACCACGGCATCGACGCCCTCGGGCGGGTGATCGTCGTGCACGACGAACTCGACCTCGAACCCGGGATCGTGCGGGTGAAGGCCGGCGGCGGTCTGGCCGGCCACAACGGCCTGCGGTCGCTCAAGCAACATCTCCACGGTGACGCCTTCCTGCGAGTGCGCATCGGGGTGGGCAAGCCGCGCTCCGCGGCACAGGGCGCCGATCACGTCCTCAAGCGGCTGTCGTCGGCGGCGCGCACCGTGCTGGACGTGAGCGTGCAGGTGGCGGCCGACGCCGTCGAGCAGATCGTGGCCGAGGGCGTCGAGGCGGCGATGACGGCGGTCAATCGCCGGGAGCCACCGGCACCACCACGGTGAGCGCCGACCGCTGCGGGCGCACCTGGGCCCGGGCCCGGAGCCCCGAGAGCCGGTTGTAGGCCTGCACGGCCACGGCGAGGGCCGCGGCGGCCGCCAGCAGGCACAGGACCCGGCCGATGGCACCGGAGTGATCGCTTGCGAGTCCCGTGAGCCAGGGGCCACCGACGAGGATCGCCGGCCGGGAGCGACGCCAGCCGGCGGCGCCGACGGCCGCCGCAAGCGCCAGGACCATCGGGGACACGACGTCGGGAAGATGTGCGCTCATCGAGGCGAGCCCGAGGGTGCCCGCCACGGCATCGAATACCGCCAGGCCGATCAGCGCCGAGGCCACCCGCCAGTGCGCCGACGCGGCCTTGCGTGCCGTGCGCGCCCCGATCGTGACGGCGGCGAGCGCGAGCGCCAACGTGACCAGGTGCGGAATCGCCCATGCGTTGCGCAGGTCGAACGCCGCTGCGCCCGAGAGCCCACCGCCGACGGCGAGCAGGTGCGCGGCCACGACCGCGGCGACCGTGCCGCTCAGGACGCGCCGGATCCAGCCGTCGTCGATCGAGAAGGTCACCCGAGAGCCCGCCATGGCGGGGATGATCGTAGGAGTCGTTCGGCCCGGTGTCGGGGGGTCGTTCGGACCGTTCGCCCAGCGTGTGGGGCCGGCCGCGCACGGCGTCTGCAAGAGCGACTGGCTAGGTTGACCCTCCCCGCATGCGTCCCCCGTCCGACCCCCCGATGTCCAACCCCCCGTTGTCGGCGCTCGCGCCGTTGCTGCGCGATGAGCCCGCGCTCGCCCGCGTGCTCGGGCGGGCGACCGCGACGCTCGTCGTCCCGGAGGCGGCCCGAGCGCTGGTGCTGGCCGGCCTCACGGCGCTGACCGGCCGCCGGCCGCTCGTGGTGTGCACGGCGACGGGAACAGCGGCCGAGCGTCTCGCCGACGACCTCGTGCAGTTCCTGCCCGCCGGCGACGTCGAGCTGTTCCCGGCGTGGGAGACCCTGCCGTTCGAGCGGGTGAGCCCGTCGGTGGAGACGATGGGCCGCCGGCTGCAGGTGCGTCACCGGCTCTCGTCGCCCGAGGTGGTCCCGCCGGCGGTGGTGGTCACCTCGATCCGGGCGCTCCTGCAGCGGCTCGGTCCGTACGGGCCCGAGCTCGGGCCCGTCGTCGTGCGCCGCGGCGAGCAGCACGACCCGCAGGCGCTGCTCGAGCGGCCGGTCCACCTCGGCTACCGCCGTGAGGAGCTCGTCGAGCACCGGGGCGAGGTCGCGCTCCGTGGCTCGATCCTCGACGTGTTCCCATCGACGGCCGAGACCCCCGTCCGCGTCGACTGCTGGGGGGACGAGGTCGACCGGCTGACGACGTTCTCGGTGTCCGACCAGCGCTCGACGGCCGACCTCGACGAGGTCGTGATCCATGCCGCCCGTGAGTTGATCCCCACCGACGACCTGCGAGCCCGCGCTGCGCGGCTCGTCGGTGCCGAGCCGTGGGGCCGGGAACAGTGGGAGCGCCTGGCCGAGGGCACGCGCTTCGACGGGATGGAGTCGTGGCTGCCGTGGCTCGTCGAGGGCGAGCGGCTGCTCACCGACGAGCTCCCGCCGTCGGCTCAGGTCCTGCTCATCGATCCCCGGCGGTTGCGGGACCGGGCCGGCGAGCTGCTCGCCGAGGAGGCCGACCTGGCTCGCTCGCTCGCGACCACCTGGGGCGCCGACACCACGACGTTCCCCCGGCTGCACCTCCACGCCGACCGCCTGCTCGGTGGGGTCGCCGCCTCGGCCTGGTCGGTGCTCGGCGTGCCCGACTCGCCCGACACGCCGGCGGTCACGGCCGTCGGCTGGGCTCCGGCCGCCGGCGACGGTCAGGCGCTCGTGGGCCGGCTGGCCGGGCTGCTGCGCGACGGCTACCGGGTCGTCGTGGCCGCCGACGGGGTGGGAAGCGCGCCTCGGGTGGCTGCCCTGTTGCGGGACAACGGGATCGAGCTCAACGTGGTCGACCCCGAGGCGGTCGATGCGGCCCGTCTGGACCGCCCGGGCGGCCGGATCGTCGTGGCCCCGCTGCATACCGGTGTGGTGCTCGAGGCGGTCAAGGTGGCGCTTCTCACCGAGGCCGACCTCACCGGCCGTCGCCGCGCCCATCGAAGGCCCCGACCGCGCCGGCGCGACGCGGTCGGCGCCTTCGAGGACCTGAAGGTGGGCGACTACGTCGTGCACCACCACCACGGGGTCGGCCGCTACGGCGGCATGGTCACCCGCACCATCGGCGGCGTCGAGCGGGACTACCTGCTGCTCGAGTACAAGGGTGGCGACAAGCTCTACGTGCCGTCGGATCAGATCGACGCCGTGCGCCACTACGTCGGTGGCGAGGCCCCGAGCCTGCACAAGCTCGGCGGGAGCGACTTCGAGCGGGCCAAGTCCAAGGTCCGCTCGGCGGTGCGCGAGATCGCGCAGGAACTCGTCGTGCTCTACCAGCGGCGGGTGACGAGCCCGGGCTACTCCTACGGACCCGACACGCCCTGGCAGGCCGAGATGGAAGCGGCGTTCCCGTTCGTCGAGACCCCGGACCAGCTCAAGGCCATCGGTGAGGTGAAGGTCGACATGGAGTCCGAGCACCCCATGGACCGCCTGCTGTGCGGCGACGTCGGCTTCGGCAAGACCGAGGTCGCGATCCGCGCTGCGTTCAAGGCGGTGCAGGAGGGCAAGCAGGTCGCGGTGCTCGTACCGACCACGTTGCTGGCGCAACAACATTTTCAGACGTTCTCGGAGCGCTTCGCCGGCTATCCGATCCGGGTCGAGGTGCTGTCGCGGTTCCTCACCGACGCCCAGGCCCGGGTCGTCGTGGCCGGTGTTGCCGCCGGTGAGGTCGACGTCGTCGTCGGCACCCATCGGTTGCTGGCGCAGAACGTGCGGTTCAAGGACCTCGGCCTGCTCGTCGTCGACGAGGAACAACGCTTCGGCGTCACCCACAAGGAGGCCATCAAGCAGTTGAAGGCCAACGTCGACGTGCTCACGATGACCGCGACCCCGATCCCTCGCACGCTCGAGATGTCGTTGACCGGCATTCGCGACCTCACGCTGCTCAACACGCCGCCGGCCGACCGTCAGCCGATCCTCACCTACGTCGGGGAGGACGACGAGCGGGCCGTCAGCGAGGCGATCCGGCGGGAGTTGTTGCGCGAGGGCCAGGTTTTCTACGTGCACAACCGCGTCCTCGACATCGAGGAAAAGGCCGCCCGGGTGCGGGAACTGGTCCCCGAGGCGCGCGTCGCGGTCGCCCACGGCCAGATGGACGAAGGCACCCTCGAACAGGCCGTCGTCGACTTCTGGGAGCAGCGCTTCGACGTGCTCGTGTGCACGACGATCATCGAGACCGGCATCGACATGCCGTCCGTGAACACCCTGGTGGTGGACGGGGCGCACCGCCTCGGTCTCGGCCAACTCCACCAGCTGCGCGGCCGGGTCGGACGTTCCGGGGTGCGGGCGTACGCCTACCTCTTCTACCCCCGGGAAACTGCGCTCACCGAGGAGGCCCATGAACGGCTCCGCACGATCGGTGAGGCGACCGAACTCGGCTCGGGGTTCAAGATCGCCATGCGGGACTTGGAGATCCGCGGCGCAGGGAACCTCCTCGGCGAGTCGCAGTCCGGCCACATCGCCGCGGTCGGCTACGACCTCTACTGCCAGATGGTCACCGAGGCCGTCGCCGAGCTGAAGGGCGAGACGGTGACCGAACCGGCCGAGGTGAAGCTCGACCTCCCCGTCGACGCCCACCTGCCGTCGGACTACGTCCCGAAAGAGGAGCTGCGGCTCGAGGCCTACCGCCGGCTCGCGACGGTGAAGGACCACGCCGAACTCGACGACATCCGGGCCGAGTGGGAGGACCGGTACGGGCCGATTCCCGAACCGGCGCAACGACTTCTCGCCATCGGCCGCCTGCGCGCCGAGTGCTGGCGCACCGGGGTACGCGAGGTGACGGCTACCTCGCGGGAGATCAAGCTCACCCCGGTGAAGCTGAAGGCCTCCGAGGAGATGCGGTTGCGACGGATCGACCGGCGGGCCGTGTACCGGTCCGACGCCGCAGCGCTGTTCGTGCCGCTCGCCCCGAAGGCGGATCCGGTGGACCACGTCCTGCGGTTCCTGGGGGAGTTGATCCCGCCGACGGAGACCCCGCCGTCGTTCGCCGACCCCGCCCGGGTGGTGACGAGCCGCCGCTGACCCAGCGGCGCGCGACCGGTACCGGTATCGGCGGAGCTCACGGTTCGATCACATCTGACAATCAGGATGCCGGCATGGACCGCGACATGGGTGATCGAGCGCTCGTCACGAAGCTGCACCGCCGGCTCGGCTTCGGGCTGGCGGCCGGCCAGCTCGACGCAGCCCTGGCGCGGGGGGTGGCAGCCGAAGTCGACCGGCTCACCGACCCCGACCGCACCGGGGTGCCCGCCGCGCCCGACCCATGGCGGGACGGGGAGCTCGGCTTCGAGCGCTCCGAGAACGTGGCGCGCGTCAACACCGCGATCGCCGGTTGGCTCGACCGCATGCTCACCACGCCCCGACCCGGCGAGGAACGACTGGTGTGGTTCTGGCACGGGCACTTCGTGTCGTCGGCCGGCAAGGTGCGCGCCGCGCTCACCATGGTGAACCAGATCCGCACGTTCCAGCGGCTCGGTACCGGCGCCTTCGACCGGCTGGTGCGCGCCGTCACCGTCGACCCGGCGATGCTCGACTATCTCGACGGGCGCACCTCGACCGCGAAGGCGACCAACGAGAACTACAGCCGCGAGCTGCTCGAGCTGTTCACGCTCGGGCGGGGCAACTACACCGAGGCCGATGTCGCCAACGGAGCGAAGGCGCTCACCGGTTGGACCGTCACGATCGCCGACGGGAACGCCGCATCGTTCGTGAAGGCTCGCCACGATCCCACCGTGCGCGCCTACCTCGGGGCGACGGCGAGCGACGTCGACAGCGTCGTCGCTCGGGTGGTGGCCCACCCGGCGCTGCCGGGGTTCGTGGCCGGCGAGTGGTGCCGGGCTGTGCTCGGACCGGAGGTCGAGCAGGCGGCCGTCGATCGGGTGGCCGAGGCGTACCGGGCCTCGGGGCTCGAGGGCCGCACGCTGGTGCGGGCTGTCGCCGCCGAACTGCTCGCGGGCACCGACGGCGGCCCGATCGTGCTCGAACCGGTGCGGTGGCTCGTCGCTGCACAGCGGGCCACCGGCGCCACGCTCGCACCGGCAGTCCGCCTCGGCCTGTTGCGCTCGATGGGACAGATCCCGCTGCGACCCCCCAACGTGTCGGGGTGGCCGGACGGCGACGCCTGGCTCGACACCGCCGTCGTGGTCGGCCGGTTCAACGCCGCCGTCGCCCTCGCGGGCGCGACCCCCCGGACGTCGGCCGCCCTGCAGGCCGCCGACGCCGACGCCCTCGCCCGGGCCCTCGGCCTGCCCGGCTCGTTCGGCGAACTCACCCGCCGACAGCTCGAGCGCTCGGCGGGCGCTGCCGAGCGGCTCACGCTCGCCCTCGCCTCTCCCGAATTCCTGCTCGCCTGAAGGACCTTGCCATGAGCTCTCTCTCCCGTCGCCGGTTCCTGGCCGGCAGCGCCGCGGCGGCCGCCGCCGGGCTGCTGTCGTCCTGCCGCAGCGACGCCCCTTCCGTCGGCCCGGCCTCCGCAGCGGCCACGAGCGCCTCGTCGTCGACGACGGCTGCAACGACCACGACGACCGCGGTGCCCGGGACGACGGCGGTGCCCGGGACGACAGCGGCGACACCCGCCAGGGGCGGCGACCGGGTGCTCGTGGTGGTGAACCTCTACGGAGGCAACGACGGCCTCAACACCGTGATCCCCGTCGACGGCCGCTACCACGACCTGCGTCCTGCGATCGGCCTCCCCGACGACACGCTCGTGCCCCTGCCCGGCACCACCCGCTACGGCCTGCACCCGGCGCTCGCCCCGCTCTCGGCCCTCGCGACCAGCGGGCAGCTCGCCGTGGTGCACGCCCTCGGGTTCCCGTCGCCCAACCGCAGCCACTTCGCCGCCCAGGACGACTGGGCGTCGTCGACCCCGGGTCAGGCCTTGACCTCCGGCTGGTTGGGTCGCTGGCTCGACGGCCTGGGCCCCGACGACGCGCACCGCGCCGTCGGGCTGTCGGGGAATGCGCCGATGGTCGTCGGGAGGTCCTTCCGGCCCACCGTGGTCACCAACCCGGCGGCGTTCTCGTTCCGGACCAACGGTCGGCGCGACCTCGTGTCGCGGTGGGCCGTCACCGGCGGGACCGGGCTCGAGGCGGCCGTGCGCGCTGCGAATGCCGCCGCGGTGTCGTCGGTCGAGACCTTTGCCGCCCTGCAGGCCGCTGGCGACCACGACACGAACGGCGACGATCCCGACGACGGTGAGTTCACGGCGGCGCTCACCACGGCGGCCCAGGTCGCCTCCCGGGCACCGGGCGTCCGTGTCGTCCATGTCGCGCTCGGGGGCTTCGACACCCACTCGGCGCAACCTGTCACGCACGAACGGCTGCTGCGCGACCTCGCGACCGGGATCGTGCGGTTCCAGCAGGTGGTGGCGGCCGCCGGGGCTGCGGACCGGGTGGTGCTGATGACCGTGAGCGAGTTCGGCCGTCGGGTCGCCGACAACGGCTACGGCACCGATCACGGCAAGGCCAACGTGCAGTTGCTCGTCGGCGCGCCGGTGCGCGGCGGCGTGTACGGCGAGGCCGATCTGGGCCGGCTCGACGACGGCGACCTACGGGCGGCGACCGACGTGCGGGCCTACTACGCGGGCATGCTCGACTGGCTCGGCGCCGACCCCGTCACCGTGCTCGGCCGGAACTGGGAGGGCCTCGGTCTCCTGCGGCCGTGATGCCGCCGGTCAGGCCGGATCGGCGGCGAGGTGGGCGTAGGCCTGGCGCAGTTCGCGCTTGAGGATCTTGCCGCTCGGGTTCTTGGGCAGGGCGTCGGCCACCATCACGTACTTGGGGGCCTTGTATCCGGCGAGGCGATCACGGGCGAAGGCGATCACGGCGTCGGGATCGACCGTCTCGCCGGCCTTGGGCACCACCACGGCGGTCACCGCCTCGATCCAGTACGGGTGGGCGATGCCGAACACGGCCACCTCGGCGACGCCGGGGAACTGGAACAGCACCTCTTCCACCTCGCGGCTGGCCACGTTCTCGCCGCCGGTCTTGATCATGTCCTTCTTGCGGTCGACGATCGTGAGGTAGCCGTCGTCGTCCATCACGCCGAGGTCGCCCGAGTGGAACCAGCCGTTGCGGAACGTGTCGGCGGTCTTGGTGTCGTCCTCCCAGTAGCCGAGCATGGCCTGGGGGCTTCGGTGCACGATCTCGCCGACCGTGCCCGGTGGGACCGGCCGGTCGTCGTCGTCGACCAGCATCGTCTCGACGTTGATCGCCGGCTTGCCCGCCGACCCGGCTCGGGGCAGTTGCTCGTGGGGTCGCAGGATCGTGGCGAGCGGCGCCATCTCCGTCTGGCCGTAGAAGTTCCACAGGGCCACCTGCGGCAGGCGCTGCTGGATCTCCTTGAGCACCTCGACCGGCATGATCGCCGCGCCGTAGTAGCCCTTCCGCAACGACGACAGGTCGACGGTGTCGAACAGCGGCGAGCGCAGCAGCCCGATCCACACCGTGGGCGGGCAGAACAGCTTGGTCACCCGCTCGGCCTCGATGGTGCGCAGGATCGTCGCCGGATCCGGTCCGCCGACGATGATCGAGGTGGCCCCGAGGTAGATGTCGGGGGTGAAGAAGCAGTGCAGTTGGGCGCAGTGGTAGAAGGGCAAGGCGTGGATCTCGACGTCGTCGGCGGTCATCCCGCCGTCGACGATGCACGACACGTACTGCGCGATCAGCGAGCGGCTGGTGAGTGTGACGCCCTTGGGCCGGCTCTCCGTGCCCGAGGTGTACATCAGCTGCAACGGCTCGTCGTCGCCGATCACGATGCCGGGCTCGGCGTCCTCGGCGCCGGACTCCCACGCGGCCACGCCCTCCCAGCCGTCGGGCGCAGCGTCGCCTCGCAACGGGATCCAGCCCCGGACCCCGCCGCGCACCCCGGCCCGGCCGAGGGCCTCGGTTGCAACGGCGCCGAGCGCGTCCTCGACGACCATGCCCGTGGCACCCGAGTGGCCGAGGATGAAGGCCACCTCCTCGGCGTTGAGCATGAAGTTGATCGGCACGCTGATCGCGCCGAGGCGAGCCAGCGCGAACCACAACAGCCCGAACTCCCGGCAGTTGTGCGAGAGCAGCGCAATGCGGTCGCCGCGACGGACCCCGCGCGCGGTGAGGCCGTTCGCGCAGCGGTTCACGGCGCCGTCGAACTCGGCGAAGGTCTCCCGCCGGTCGCGCCAGATCACCCCGACCTTGTCGGGCGTTCGTGCGGCGGTGCGCCGCAGCAGGGTCCCGATCGAGGCCTCGCGGGCCTGCTCGACGAGACGGGACGTGTGGCTCATCGGATCACCCCAGGTTGGACGAGCGTGGGTAGACGTCGGCGGGATCGGTCAGCACGTTGACGAGGTAGGGCACGCCGGCGGCGAAGGCGCGGTCGAGGGCCGGGCCGAGCTCGTCGGGGCGGCTCACGGTCTCGCCGGCGCCGCCGAGCGCTCGTACGACGCCGTCGTAGCTGCAGCCCGGCTGGAGATCACAGGCGAGGTCCCAGCCGTAGACGGCCTGCATCGGGTGCTTCTCGAGCCCCCAGATCCCGTTGTTGCCCACGACCATCACGCACGGCAGGCCGTGGCGCACCATGGTGTCGACGTCCATGAGGCTGAATCCGGCCGCGCCGTCACCGAGCAGCATCACGACCTGGCTCGACGGGCGCGCGACGCGCGCGGCGAGGGCGTAACCGGGCCCGTTGCCCAAGCAGCCGTAGGGGCCCGTGTCGAGCCAGCAGCCCGGCTGGTACACCTCGACGAACTTCCCGGCGTAGCTCGCGAAGTCGCCGCCGTCGCAGATGACCACGGCGTCGCGTGCGAGCCGCCGACCCAACTCGCCGTAGATCCGTGACGGCTTGATCGGGTCGGCGTCGGCGTCGAGCAGCGCCCGGTCGGCCGCAGCGGCAGCAGATTCGGCGGCCCGCAGCCGGGCGATCCAGTCCTCATGGTCGGCGCGAGGCCCGGCGTGCGCAGCGAACCCGGCGAGCACTGCGCCGAGGTCGCCGGCGACCGTCGGCACCTCGACGTGACCGGCGATCTGGGACGGCGCGTCGACGACGTGCGCCACGGCGGCGTCGCCGAACCGCCCGAAGCCCAGTCGGAAATCGAGTGGGGTGCCGATCACCACGACGAGATCGGCGTCGGACTTGAGCATCCCTCGGGTGCGGGTGAAGGCGAGATCGTGGTCGGCCGGGAGGCACCCCCGGCCGAGCCCGTTCGCGAAACAGGGGACCCGCAGGTGCTCCACGGCGGCCCGCAGTTCGTCCCAGGCGCCGGCCCAGTAGACGTCGGAGCCGACGATGAGCGCCGGTCGCGAGGCCGCGGCGAGCAGCGCGGCGATGCGGGCGACGGCGTCAGGGTCGGGTTCGTGTACCGCCGGAGTGACCTTCGGTGCGGTGCCGGTGGAGGGGGAGAAGAACACGTCCATCGGCACGTCGAGGAACACCGGGCCCCGGTGCGCCGACCAGGCGAGCGATGCGTACTCGGCGACCATTGCGCCGGCACGGGCCGGATCGGTGATCGTGCCAGCGGCCTTGGTGATCGACGCGACGATCGGGACGTGGTCGAGTTCCTGCAGGCTCCCGGCCCCCCACCGGGCCTGCGGCGCCCGGCCGCCGAGCACGACGAGCGGTGAGCCGTTGAACCACGCCGAGGTGATGGCCGACACCCCGTTGGTCACCCCGGGCCCAGCGGTGAGCGCAGCGACACCGGGACGGCGGGTGAGCTTGGCCCACGCCTCGGCGGCGAAGGTGGCCGTCTGCTCGTGGCGGGTGTCGACGACCTTCCAGGACCGAGCCCGCGCGGCGTCGTAGAGCGGCCACACGTGCCCGCCGTTGAGCGTGAACAGCACGTCGACACCGGCGGTTTCGAGCACGGCGAGCGCCTGGGTGCCCGGATGTCCGTCGATCCTCGTGTCCATACGACCCCCCCGGACGTCCCCCGACGTCCTCGACGTCCCCCGCCGATGCTCGGCGCGATCGGGACGCAACCGACCGGGGGACAGCATGGCACGGTGTGCTTCAGTCGCCCCCGGCGCCTCGCGTTGACCGCGCCGCCGTCAGCCGGTCGGCCAGGGCGCGCAGCAGGGGCAGGTCGCCGAGTTCGACGGTGCTCGCGGGTGCGGGCGCGGCCACGTCGAACGGGCGATCCCAGTCGAAGGTTTCGATGCGCACCGTCGGGCCGTCGGGGGCGCGCACCTCCACCCGCCGGGGGAGCGCCTCGGCGTCGAGCCAGACGAGGACCGGGACGGTGCGGTCGCCTCCGGCGGGCACCACGAGCGCGTACCGGGTGGTCGCGACCCCTCGCACGGTGTCGGGTCCCTCGTCCCGGGCGGAACCGGCGATCCGGCCGAGCGAGGCGAGGACCGTCGGGAGATCGAGTTGGCCGAGGCCGGGCTTGCCGCCCGATCCGCCCGATCTGCGCGGGTCGAGTGCGGGCAGCCCGATGGCGTCGGCGGCGACGCGGACCCACGGCCGGTCGGCGGGCACGCCGAGCACCGGGCCGAGCGAACCGGGTCGCACGTAGGCGGTGGTGCCGTCGACGAAGGCGTCGACGGTGCCGGTCAGTCCGATGCCAGTGGGCAGGGTGCCGGTGGGCAGGGTGCCGGCGAGGCGGCCGAGGTCGACGGTGACCCGCGCCCGCTCGGCGGCGGGGTCGACCGAGCCCGTGACCACGACCGCGCCGTCGACGCTCACCTCGACGGACGCGCTGCGGGATCGCGCGACCGTGGCGGTACGCAGCAGCGCGAGCGCTCCGCCAGACGCCCCCGCCCGAACCGGGGCGTCGGATGCCGGGGGGGCCGCAGCGCCGACGACGGGTCCCTGGGCCGCCGAACCGCAGCCGACGAACACCATGAGTAGCGATGTGGACACCAAGAGTGTCGTCAGGCGGCATGAACGCATCGGTTCCTCCGGACGTGACGGCGGTTGCACCCGGTAGTCAACCAGCCCGCTGCCCCGATCCGGCGTCGGTCCGTACGACCCGTCGGGATTCCGCCCGCACACATGGTGTCCATGCTGACGTAACCTTCGCGCGATGCAGCTTGCGGACGATCTCGGCGCGCACGGGCGAACCGCCCGGCCGGCGCGCCAGCTCGCCTGGTGGAAAGAGCTCGGCATCATCGTCAGCTTCTACGCGCTATACACGCTGGTCCGGAACGTGTTCGGTTCGGCGGGCCTGCAGCCGGGGCAGGAACCGATCGAGGCGTTCGACAACGCCCGCAAGATCATCGATCTCGAGCGGTCGGTCGGCCTCTTCGTCGAACCCCACGTGCAGTCGCTGTTCGTCGGCCTACGCGGCTTCATCTGGGTGATGAACGTCTTCTACGGCTCTGCGCACTTCGTGGTCACGCTCGTCGCGTTCATCTGGTTGTTCCGGCATGCGCCCGAACGCTTCCCGACGTGGCGCAACACGCTCGGGTTCACCACGGCGTTCGCGTTGGTCGGGTTCTCGTTGTTCCCCCTCATGCCTCCCCGACTGCTCGACGACACCGCGAGCCTCTACGGCGGCGGCCGGATCTCGGCCGAGCGCAATCTGCCGTCCTACGGGTTCGAAGACACGCTCAAGACCGTCGGCGGGCTGTGGAACTTCGAGTCGACGGCGCTCAAGAAGGTGTCGAACCAGTTCGCCGCAATGCCGAGCCTGCACTGTGCCTGGGCGTTGTGGTGCTCGTTCGTGATCTACCCGCTGGTGCGCCGGCGCTGGATGCGTTGGCTGGTCGTCGCCTATCCCGGCGTGACGCTGTTCTGCATCATGGTCACAGCCAACCACTACTGGCTCGACGGGGTCGGCGGGATGGTCGTGCTCGGCGCGGGCTACCTCGTGGGTCGAGCCGTCGCGCAGCGGTTTGCGGCCTGGCGTGGCGCTGGGCTCGCGCTGCTGGCACCGCCGCGCTGAGGCGAGGCATAGCGGCGACGAGCGCGTTCCCGGCGGGTCGTGCGCGACGCTCCTTCGTTCGCCGAGGCTCAACAACGTTCGTTCGGTTGCCGATTGCGGAGAGAGATTCCGTAGGAGCGACCATGAACCTTCGATCCTTCCTTCGTCCCGTGCTCGCTGCTACGTGCCTCCTCGCGGTGGCGAGCCCGGCGGCGGCGAGCTACGAGCCGACCGGCACGGTGACGGTCTCCCACACCGCGCCGGCTCCGGGCGCAGCGATCACGGTGACCGGCTCGGGCTATGCCCCGCTGTCGCAGGTCACGATCACGATCGGCACGGCGCAGACCGTGCTGTCCACGGTGATGACGACCGCGGCCGGCTCGTTCAGCACGTCCGTCACCATCCCGGCTGCCCTGTCGGGATCCCAAACCCTCACCGCTACCGGATTGAACCCCGTCGGGTCGACCCGAGTGCTCGCTGCGACACTGAACGTCGGTGGCACGCCACTGCCCGCGACCGGCTCGGACACGACGGTGCTCCTGGTCGCCGGGGCAGCCGTGGTCGCCGTCGGCGCCGGTCTCGTCGTCACGTCCCGCCGCCGCACGCCGGTCCGCTGATGGCGCAGCGCGTCGCCATCCGCCCCGACCGGACCGCGGCGCCGACGGCGCCGGTGGTCTCGGTGGTGCTGCCCTGCCTCGACGAGGCGGGTTGCGTCGCCGAGGTGGTCGGGGAAGCGTTCCAGGCGATCGCCGACGCCGGGCTCACCGGCGAGGTCGTCGTCGCGGACAACGGCTCACAGGACGGATCCCCCGAACTGGCCGCAGCGGCCGGCGCGCGGGTCGTGCACCAGCCGGTGCGCGGGTACGGCGCGGCGCTCGCCGCCGGGTTCGCCGCCGCTCGGGGGGAGGTCGTGGTGATGGCCGACGCCGACCGCACGTACCCGCTCCATCGCATCGGGGAACTGGTGGCACCGGTGCGCGACGGGCAGGCCGATCTCGTGCTCGGTGCTCGATGGACCGGCGCCACGGCGCGCACGATGCCGTTCCTCCACCGGTTCGTCGGCACGCCGGCGCTCACGTTCCTCGTCCGGCGCGCCGGAGGGCCGGAGCGCCTGACCGACAGCCAGTCCGGGTTCCGGGCGTTCCGCCGCACCGGGCTCGGGGAGCTCGATCTGCGCTCGACCGGCATGGAGTTCGCGTCGGAGATGCTGATCGCGGCCGGACGCTCGGGCTGGGCGGTGCGGGAGATCCCCACCGGCTACCGGTCCCGTATCGGGGAGTCGAAGCTCGACACCTTCCGGGACGGGTGGCGGCACCTGAAGACGATCCTGCTGCTCGCACCGGATCTGGTGCTCGTCCTGCCCGGCTTGCTCGTCGCTGCGCTCGGCCTGCTGCTGAGCCTCTGGCATCTGGTCTCTCCTGCGGGCGTCGGGTTCGGCTCGCTGGTCTGGCAACCCCGCTTCTTCGCCCCGATCCTCATCGTGCTCGGCGTCCAGGCGGCCTTGGCCGGCTTCCTGCTCGGCGCATTCGGTCCGGTTCGACCGGGGCGGCGACGTCCCGGCGGCGCTGACGACGACCGTGCCCTGCGTCGGGTCCGACGCAGCGGCCTCGTATCGCTCGCCCTCGGCCTCGGCCTTGATCTCGGCCTGTTGCTGGTCACCGTGTTCGACGGATCGCCCCGCCGGGCCGAAGCGTTCGCCGGGCTGGCGCAGGCGGCGATCATCGCCGGTGCGTCGGTGGTGGCCGGGTGCGGTGTGGTTCGCCTCGTCGTGCACGGTCGGCGCCGGTTCCACCGGGCCGGCACCGAACGCCCGTCGCGCCGGGCACCCCGGTCGTCGCCGGCGCGGTGACGGGGTAGGCAGCAGGCACTGGTCGAGGAAGGTTCAAGGAACCTTCACGCTCGACGATGTCGTGCCGATCGAATGGCATGGCCGCAGCGGTCGACGACACCGAACCCGGGAGTGAGCGGCGGTCGGTGGTCGTGTTCGCACTCGCGGCTGCGGTGGCGTTCGTGTTCCGGTTTGGCAGCTTCTGGTCGGCCGGCGTGCCGTCGGGACCGGATCCCGGGAACTGGCTGGCCTACGGTTGGGCGGCGCTGGGGCAGGGCGTGCGGCCCCTGCCGACGGCCTATCCCCCGCTGGTACCCGTGCTGACCGTGGCGGTCACGTCGGTCGTGGGCATCCCGATCGGGGTGATGCTCCTCGGGGCTGGCAGCGGCATCGCGCCGGCGCTGGGGACCTGGTGGCTACTGCGTCGTGTCGCCGACGGATGGATCGCTGCCGCGGCCGGGGGCGCACTGCTGTGTGCAAGCGCCATCGGGGAGGCGACGGCCTGGGGCGGGTATCCCCAGCTGCTGTCGCTCGGGTTGTGGCCGGTGGCGCTCGTCGGGCTCGTGCGTTGTCAACACGGGGGGCGCGCTCGATGGATCGACGGCCTGTGCGTGGCCGCGATCGGGGCGACGTCGCACCTCACCCTCGTCGTGGTCGGTGTCCATGCCTGTTTCCACGCCGCCGGCGCGCTCGCACTCGCGGCGGGTCACCGCCGTGTGCTGGCCCGCAGCTACGCCGGTTGGTGTGTGCGGGTGGCGGTGTGCTGCGTCCCGCTCGTGTTCGTCTACCGCGATCTCGTCCGCACGGTGCTCGTGAGCAGTTGGAACCGGATGGAGTCGGCATCGCCCGGACTGGGGGATCACCTCGGGTCGATGCAGCGGCTGTTCCGGGAGGCCGATTTCGGATGGCAACTCGCCGTGGTCGTCGCGGCCGCAGCGCCGGTGCTCCTGGTGGGGCGGCGCCGCGACCCGGTGTGGCTGCTGGTCTCCTCGGGATTCGCCACGTGGGCCACCTGCATCCTGATGTTGCGCGAGTCGCGCTTCCATTACCTGCTGCCGCAGTTGACGGTGGTGGGTCTCGCGGCCTGGTCGGCGGCGGTCGTTGCGGTGCTCGTCCGGGTCGGGTTCGCGTGGGCGAGGTGGCCGCTGCGGGCGGTCGTCGGTGCGCTCGCGGTCGCGGTGGCTTGGCAGGGCGCCGTGTTCTTCGAGCTGCAGCGCAGCTACTACACCGTCGTCGGGCCGGGGTCGTTCGACGGCTTCGCCTACTTGCGCGACCGGACGCCGCCGGGCGCGGTGGTCGCCGTTCCACCCGTGCGGGGCGGGCCGTTCGGATGGTGGGTCGAGGGGGCCGGCCGGCGACCAGCACTGGCCGGATCCCTGTTGGTGTGGCTAAACGTCGCCGAGGAGCGCGAGCGCGCCCGCAAGTCCCAACGCATCTTCGAGACCTTCCCTGACCCGAGCTCGTTCCAGCGGGCCCGTGACGCCGGGGTGTCCTACCTGTTCCTGCCGGCCGCCTGGGACGGGTTCGCAGGGCTGGACCCCGCAGTGCTCGAAGCTGCCGGGGGGATCGTCGTCGTTGCCAATCCCGACGTCCTCGTCGTCGCCGTGGGGACGCCGTGACGCGTCGGCGCCGGTGGTCGTGGCGACGGCAGCTACTGCCGGTCGCGGTCGTGGCGCTGCTCGCGCCGATCGCGACCGTGGGCTGGCGCGCGCACGCCGTCTCCCCGGAGCGGCGTCGGACGGTCGCGCTCAGCGCCACGTCCGCGGACGCCGCCGGTGGGTCGGTGACGTTGGGGACGACGGTCGTGAACAACGACGGGGTCCCACACCGGGCGCGGGTGTGGTTCGTGCTCGCCCCGCCCGGTGATGGGGAAGCGTGGCAGCGGGCCGTGGCGCGTTCGAGCCGCCAGGAGCTCGTCGTTGGGCCGGAGCGCCGGGTCGAACTGCGCTGGGACGAGCCGATCCCCGTGGCGGCCGGGCGCTACGAGGTCTGGGTCTACGTCCACCGGGAGCTCGCCGGCGGTCGGTGGGTCCATGGGGACGGCACCATGGTCACCGGTCAGGTGACGGTCGTGCCGACCGGGCCGGTGCTTCGCCGTGGGGGATCGCCGACCGGGCCGGCGATCCTGTCCGACGTCGTGGCATGGGCCCGCACGAGCGGTCCCTTCGTCCGGGCAACGGTGCGGGGCAGGGTGCGCCTCGACACGGGCGCGGACGATCCGGCTCGGGGCCTCGTCGCTGAGGTCCGGGCGCAACGCGTCGGAGGGATCGCCCGAAACGTGGACCTGGGGCGGGCCCCGGTGACCGGCGGCCCGGTGCAGGCCTCGTTCGAGCTCGACACCGATGTCCCGCTCCCGCCCGGCCGCTACGTGCTCGGCGTGCGGCTCCGGGACGCAGCGGGGGTAATCGACGACGTCGCCGTCGACGGTCCTCCGCTCGAGTTGCCCGGTGACGAGCGCATCGATCGCCTGGGCGCGCCATCGGGTCGCCTCGCGATCATCGATCTGGAAGCACCGCAGCTCGCCGCCGATCGAACTCGGGTCGTGGCGATGGTCGCGAACCGTTCGGACCGATCGGTGACCGGTCAGGTGTGGTTCATCGTCGCACCGCCCGGTCTCGATCGCCCCTGGGAACAGGCGAGCGTCCTGGGCGTGGCGAGGACCGTCACGCTCGCGGCCGGGGCGGCCGAACGAGTCGAGCTCGAGGGCGACGCAGCGCCGTTCGGCGCGACCGCAGAAGTGTCGGTGTGGGTGTGGGAGGACGAGCCCGATCGACGGCAGAGCGACGCGTTGTGGTGGCGAGCCCGATGAGGCCCCTTGGTGTGGCGCTCGAACGTGCCGCGGTGCGGTCGGCCCCCGTGCTCGCGCCGACCCTCATCGTCGGGTTGGCGGCCTGGCGGTTCGTCGTGCTCGCTCGGGGCCCCTCGCCGGCGACGATCGACATGGGCAACTGGCTGCGGCATGCCGCTTCGTGGCGGGGAGCACCGGGCGCGCCGGCGATCACCGGGTATCCGCCGGTGGTGCCGTGGCTGGCCGGGCTCTTCGACGCGGTGGTCGGCCCTCGCTACGCCGTGGCGGGTCTCGGAGCTGTTGCCGGCGTGCTGCTCGGGTTGGCGATCATCTGGATCGGTCGAGCCGCGGGCCGTACGGCCACTGCCGTCGGCGTAGCTGCCGCCGTCGCAAGCGCAGCCGGGGCCGAGGTCGTCGCCTGGGGCGGGTTCCCACAGGCGATCGGGCTCGCCACCGGTCTCGTCACCGTCCACGCCGCCGCCCGGTACCGGCGGGGTGGTCCGCTCGCTCCGGCGGTGCTGGCCGGCCTCGCCACCGTGGCGACGTCGCACCTCGTCACGGCGGCGGTCGCGGCGGCCGTCGCCGTGGTGGTCGCGCTGCCGGCGCAACCCGCCCGCCCCCACTCGGCTCGCAGCCGGGGACTCGTGGCGCTCGTGGCGCTCGCGGCGCTCGCCGCTGTGCTCCACGGCCCGCTCGTCCTCGCCGCCGCAACGGCGGCTGACCGGCCCCGGGTATCGGTTGCGGCGGCCGAGCGCATCCTGGGCCCGGCCTGGCTACTTACCGTCGTCGTGGGCGGCGCCGTGGTCGCGCTCGCAGTGGCCGGTGTCGCGCAGCGGCGGCCGACCACGGCGCTGGGCGCGACGGCCTTGGCGTGTTGCGCCGGGTGGTCCGTTGCGCTGGGCGTCACCGGCGAACCCCGGTACCTGCACGACGGGCCCGTGTTGGCGGTCCTCGCCGGGCTCGCCGGGTGGTCCCTGCTCCTCGGGTGCGTCCGAGTGCGACCGCCCCGCCAGCTGCGGCTCGGGCTCGCCGCGGTCGGGCTCGGCGCGACCACCGCCGCCGCTGCGGTCGCACTCGGGATCGGGTCGTTCGGTGCCGCGGTCGAGCGCTACCGCGTGGTCGCCCCCGAGACGGCGGCCGCTGCGGCGTGGCTGCGCAGCGCCACCCCGCCCGGATCCCCGATCGCCGTGTCCGACGTCGGCGGGGCGCCGCTCGGCTGGTGGGTCGGCGCGCTCGCAGATCGGCCGGTCCGATCCGGTGGCGACCTGCGATGGCTGTACGGCCCCGACGAGCGCACGACCGCCGTCGCGGTCAACCGGCTCTTCCGTTCGGCGGCCGATCCGACGGCCGCGGCCCGCGCGCTCGGCACGGCCTACGTCCTGGTCGTCCCCGGCGGCCCCCGGCCCCTCACCACCGCGTTCCCCGCCGTCTGGCAGGCGGGCGGCGCCGCCGTCCTCGCCGTCCCCGAACCGTCGCCTGAATCGTCGTCTCAACCGTCAGCTGAACCGCCGAAGTCATCCGGGAGCCGAACATGACCGCCATCGAAGTGCCGTTGCCCTCCGACCCCTCGGTCCGCGATCGCTACGAGCGGGAGGCGGCCGTCGTCGACCGCTACGGCGCCAAGTCGTTCTGGGACCGTCGCTACCACCGCCGGCGCTTCGACGCCGTTGCGGTGCAGGTTCGGCAGGCGAGCGCGCCGGGTCGTCGGGTGCTCGACGTGGGCTGCGGAACGGGGGACTACCTCGCCGTCGCCCGGCACGCCGGGGCCGTCGCCGTGGGCTGTGATCTGGCGGTCGGGTACTGCGAGCGGGCCGCTGCGCACGCCGCCGGCCGGGTCGTGGTCGCCGACGGGACCGCGCTGCCTTTCGCCGACCGGTCCTTCGACACCGTGCTGTGCTCGGAGGTGATCGAGCACCTTCCCGCTGAACGGTTGACCGCACTGCTCGACGAGTTGCGCCGGGTGTGCGCCGGCACGCTTGTGGTGACCACGCCGAACGACCAGGCGGCGTTGCGGCGCCTGGGCCGGCGGCTCGCGCCGGCCCACGTCCGGCGGCTCGACGACGAGGTCGGCCACATCAGCCTGCTCGACCGGGTCGCCCTCACCGGTCTGCTCGCTGCGCCGGGGTGGACGGTGCAGTCCTGCGAGGTCTTCCACGTGCTCCCGCCCATCGTCGGGGAACTCGCGCGCCTGCCCCAGCGGCTCGCACCCGTGATCGATCGGGTCGAGCGCCTGGCCGGCCGGTTCGCCGCACCGGCGGGCAATGCGATGGTGGCGACCGCGGTGCGCACGGGGGCCCGGTGACGGGCCCGGTGACGGGTCCGGTGACGGGCCCGGTGCAGGGCCCGATGCGAGGTCGGCTGCTCGTCGTCACCCACTACTGGGCGCCGCACGTCGGCGGTGTCGAGCGGGTCGCCGCCGAGCAGGTGCGCCGTCTGGCCGAGCGGGGCTGGTCGGTCGAGGTGCACACCTCGCGCCTGGCTGGCGATCGGCGCAGCGAGCAGCGCGACGGCGCGGTCGTGCACCGGCACGGCGTCGCGAACGTGATCGAGTCCTGGGCCGGTGTCCCCGTCCCGGTGCCCGGTCCCCGAGGGGCCCGGGAGGTCGCCGCAGCCGTGCGGCGCGCCGACCTCGTCATCGTCCACGGGCACGTCTACCCCCTCGGAGCGCTCGCAGCCCGGGCGGCTCGCATCGCGGGCGTCCCGCTCGTCGTGTTCCAGCACAACCCGTTCGTCGACTACGGCCCGGTGCTCGACGCCGTCGAGCGCGCCGTCGACCGGACGCTGGGCCGGGCGGTCCTGCGCGCCGCGGACGAGGTGGTGGCGGTGAGCCGGCACACCGAGGCCTACGTCCGGCGGATCGCCCCGCAGGCGACGACGACCGTGGTGGGCAACGGGGTCGATCGGGCACGCTTCTCGCCCGGGCCGGGACGGGACCGCAGCGGACCGTGCCGGGTGTTCACCGTCCGGAGGCTGGTGGCCCGCAACGGTGTCGACGTCCTGATCGACGCATGGGCCGCCGCCGGTCTCGGCGACCGGGCCGTGCTCGAGGTGGCCGGCGACGGTCCCGAACGGACCGCGCTGGCGCGCCGGGCCGCCGAGGTCCCCGGGGTACGGCTCCTCGGCCGCCTCGACGACGACGAGATCGTCGCCCGGTACCGCGCCGCCGATGTCGTCGCCGTGCCGTCGCGCAGCGGCGAGGGATTCGGGCTCGTGATCGCCGAAGCGATGGCGTGCGGCACGCCGGTCGTGGTCACCGATGCCGGCGCCCCACCGGAACTCGTGACCGACGGGGTCGACGGCCTGATCGTCCCCGCCGGCGACCCGCTCGCGCTCGGGCGGGCCCTGCGGCGGATCATCGACGACGATCCGCTCCGGGCCATGTTGACCCTGGGCGCATGCCGGCGGGGCGAGCGGTTCTGCTGGGAGTCGGCCACGGATTCGCTCGAGGCGGTGCTCCTGCGGGTCGCCGACCGGGCCGCCGCCGACCGGGCCGCCCGCTCAGAAGATCGTGTGCCGCCGTCGACGGTGATCACGTCCCCGGTGTGCCAACGGCTGGCGTCGCTGGCGAGGTAGACCGCGATGCCGCCCGTGTCGTCGGGGCGCCCCCAGCGGCGTAGCGGGATCCGGGGCTTCACCTTCTCGGCGAACCGCGGCCAGTTGAGCGTGGCGTCGGTCATCGCCGATTCGATCCAGCCGAAGATCAGCGAGTTCGCCCGGATCCCGTCCTTGGCGTGCTCGACGGCGATCGCATTGGCGACGGCGATGATGCCGGCCTTCGACGCCCCGTAGTGCTGGCCGCGTTGCTGGCCCTGGTACGCCGAGCCCGAGGAGGACACCACCAGGCTGCCGCCCCCGCCCCGGTCCACCATGTGGCGCACCGCGACCCGCAGGGTGAAGAAGACGCCGTCGAGGTTGACCCGCAGGACCCGGTGCCATTCCTCGGTCGTCATCTCGGTGAACGCGATCCCGCGGCCGGACACCCCGGCGTTGGCGAACACCGAGTCCACCCGCCCGAGTTCGTCCAGGGTCCGGGTGAACGCCGCCTCGACGGCCGCCTCGTCGCCGACGTCGCACACCACGTCGAGCACCGGCCGTCCGTGGCGGGCCAGCGTGGCCCGGGCCTCGGCGTTCTTGGTCGGGTTGGTGCCCCAGATGGCGACGGCGGCGCCGTGGGCGGCCAGGGCATCGGCCATTCCGAGCCCGATGCCGCTGTTGCCGCCCGTGACGAGGGCTACTCGACCGCTCAGGTCGAAGAGGTTGTCGCTGCTCACGCCGGTGATGGTAGGCGGCGGCCCGCGACCGGTCCGGAGGTCCGGTGCGGCCGTTTCGTCACCCGGCGGTAACGTTTCGGTTGCCCGCCCAACCCCCTGCGAGGGCCCCTGTGGACCTGCTCCGCCGCATCCATGAACCCGCTGACCTGCGGGGCCTGACCCTGGACGAACTGCGTGAACTCGCCGGGGAGATCCGTGACGTGATCGTGCAGGCCGTCGCCGCCAACAGCGGACACCTGGGATCCAACCTCGGCGCGGTCGAACTCACCTTGGCGCTGCACCGCGTCTTCGAGTCTCCGACCGACGCCGTGCTGTGGGACACCGGGCACCAGGCCTACGTGCACAAGCTCGTCACCGGCCGTCTCGCCGGGTTCGAGCACCTGCGCCAGGCGGGCGGGCTGTCGGGGTACCCGAGCCGGGAGGAGAGCCGGCACGACCTGATCGAGAACTCGCATGCGTCGACGGTGCTGTCCTACGCCTACGGGCTGGCAGCGGCGCGCGACGCCGGAGTCGCCGAGGCCCGCCGGCACATCGTGGCGGTGATCGGCGACGGTTCGATGACCGGCGGCCTGGCGTACGAGGCGCTCAACAATCTCGGCCATGCCGGCCGGCGGGTCATCATCGTGTTGAACGACAACGGCCGCTCGTATGCGCCGACGATCTCCAACCTGTCGCACAGCGTGTCGCGGATCCGGATGAACCCGATCTACATGCGCCGGCAGCGCAAGCTCGAGAACCTGCTGCGCGACCTTCCCCTCGTCGGGCGCCAGGCCGAACGCGGGATGGAGGCGGTAAAGGCGGCGATCCGCCAGTACGCCGAGCCGCCGGCGTTCTTCGAATGCCTCGGGGTCCGCTACGTCGGGCCCGTCGACGGGCACGATCTTGCGCAACTCGAAGAGGCGTTCCGCAATGCGAAGGAGTTCGAGGAGCCGATCGTCGTCCACGTGCTCACGCAGAAGGGCCGCGGCTACTCGCCGGCCGAGGACGACGACGAAAAGCACCTGCACGACGCCCCGGTGTTCGACCCCCGGGTCGGCCCTCCCAAGGCGGTCCCCACCGGCTACACGCAGGCCTTCGCCGAGGCGTTCATCAAGGAGGCCGAGGCGGAGCCGCGCCTCGTGGCGATCACGGCCGCCATGCCGGGTCCCACGGGGTTGTTGCCCTTCCAGGACCGCTTCCCGGACCGGTTCTTCGACGTCGGGATCGCCGAGCAGCACGCCGTCACCGGCGCAGCCGGCATGGCCATGGGCGGCCTGCGCCCCGTCGTGGCGATCTACTCGACGTTCCTGTCCCGGGCGTGGGACAACGTCGTCTACGACGTCGGCCTGCACCGCCTCCCGGTCGTGTTCTGCCTCGACCGGGCGGGGATCACCGGCGACGACGGCCCGAGCCACCACGGCATCTACGACCTCGCGCTGCTGTCGAAGGTGCCGGGGATGACCGTGTTCGCCCCGAGCTCGGCCCAGGAGCTCCAGCAGATGCTGCACGACGCGCTCGAGTCGTGCACGGACGGCCCCGCCGTGATCCGCTACCCGAAGGGTCAGGCCCGGCAGGTGCCCGACGACGAGGTGGGGCGAGGGCTGCAGGCCCGGTGCGCCCGCAGCGGCGACGGAAGCGTTGCGGTCGTGGCGGTCGGCAAGCTGTTCGGCGCCGCGGAGAAGGCGGTCGCGGAGCTGGCCGGCGAGGGCATCGAGGTCACCCTGTGGGACCCGCGGGTCGTGCAGCCGTGGGACGAGGCGCTCGTCGAGGACTGCAGCCGGCATCGCGTCGTGGTCGTCGCCGAGGACGGGATCCGCGACGGTGGGGTCGGCTCGCACCTGGCGGCGCGCATCACCGACCACTGCGGTGACGGCCGCCCGGTCCCGACCGTGGTCACGCTCGGGGTGCCGACGCAGTTCATCCCGCACGGCAAGCCCGACCGGATCCTCGCAGCGCTCGGGCTCGACGCCGACGGGTTGGCGCGCTCGGTGCGGGAGTCGTTGGCGGTCAGCCGCCTGGGCTGACCCGCTTCGCCGACGGCTTGCGCCGGTACATGTCGGCGTCGGCCGCCCGGAGCAGGACATCGGGCTGCAGGCCGGGACCCGCCGCCCAGGCCGTGCCGACGCTCGCACCGATGCAGACCGTGCCGACCGTCAACTCGAACGGCTCGGCGAGCACCACCCGGATCCGGTCGGCGAGTTCGGCCACGATCGTGGCGTCGACGAGGTTGCCGGCCACGGCGACGAACTCGTCGCCGCCGATCCGGCCCACGAAGTCCCCCGATCGGATGATCCGCCGCAGGCGTTGCCCGACGGCGACGAGCAACTCGTCGCCGGCCGCATGGCCGTGACGGTCGTTGACCGGTTTGAACCCGTCGAGGTCGATGAAGATCAGCCCGAGCGCGGTGCCGTAGCGGGCGCACGCCTGGCGGGACCGTTCGAGGTGTTCGTGCATCGCGGCGCGGTTCGGCAGCCCGGTGAGGCGGTCGTGGGTGGCGTCGTGCGCGAGTTCGGCCCGGCTCGCCTCGAGCGCGTCGAGCAGCACCCGGTTCCGGTGACCTTCGAGGGCGGCGTCGACCAGGAAGCTCGACGCGACGTGGTGCATCGTGACGGCGGCCGTGAGGGCGAACGGGATGAACAGCAGCATCCACCAGGCCTGCTCGAGCACCCCCGTCGCGGCCCAGACGCCGTTGGCCAACCACATGGGCAGGATCCAGGCCAGCAGGAGCCGGCGGTTGCCGGCGAACGCCACCGTGCCGGCGAAGGTGAGGCTGAGCCCGCCGGCGAGGATCTGCCAGGTCAGCGTCGGCACCGATCGGTCCGCCTCCACCAGGAGCGGCAGCGCGCCCCAGACCGCGCTGGTGAACGCGTTCCCCACGACCAGGGCCCCCAGACGGATCGGACGACCGTCGGCGATCGCCCGCTTCGCCCGGCGCATGGTCACGAGCATCGGGATCACGTAGACCGCCAGCAGTGCCGTCCACAGCGCGGACAGGGCGACGTGGCGGGGGGTGGTGATCGCGAAGCTCAGCAAGCTGCCGGCGCCGATGTCGGCGAGCAGCGACAGCGGGAGCAGCGAGAGCACGTTGCGCGCGATCGTGCCGTCGACGGCGTTCGCCTCGGCCTGGTCGACCGGTCGATTCGTCACCCGCAGCACACCCACCGCTCGACTGATCGGCGGGCCGTGACGCGGCTTGAGGCGTCGGAACGCTCGACCCCCGACGCCTAGGGTCGGCCCCGTGACCGTCCCCGATCGAGGCCCCGACCGCCCGCACGACCGTGCTCCCGACCTCGCCGCCGAGCTGGCGCTCGCACTCGAACTCGCCGATCTCGCCGATGCGATAGCGCTTCCCCTGTACCGCAGCGCGTCGCTCGAGGTCCGCCACAAGGCCGATCGTTCGCACGTCACGCAGGCCGACACGGGGGTGGAGGCAGCGATCCGGGCCCGGTTGGCCGTCGCGCGCCCCGACCATGCCGTGCTGGGCGAGGAGGAGGGCCTCCTCGGGCCGACCGACAGCCCGTGGCGGTGGGTGGTCGACCCGATCGACGGCACGGCCAACTACGTGAAAGGGGTGCCGATCTGGGCGACGCTGATCGCCTTGCAGCACCGCGAGGTCGGGGTGATCGGGGTGGTCTCGGCACCGGCACTCGGTCGGCGCTGGTGGGCGTCGCAGGGCGGCGGCGCCTTCGCCGACGGCGAGGCGATCGGCGTGTCGGACGTCGAGCGCCTCGAGGACGCCCACCTGAGCTACAGCGACGTCGGGTCGTTCGTCGACGAGGGATCCCCGGCGCTCGGCGCGGCGCTCGTAGAGCTCACCCGTCGCGTGTGGCGAGCCCGGGGTCTCGGCGACTTCTGGCAGCACCTGCTCGTGGCCGAGGGCGCGTTCGACGTCGCCTGCGAGCCGATCGTGTCCCTGTGGGATCTCGCTGCGATCGACGTGATCGTCCGGGAGGCCGGCGGCACGTTCACGAACCTGTCCGGCCGCCCCGGACCCGACGGCGGGTCGGCGGTCTCCACGAACGGCCGGCTGCACCCGGCCGCGCTCGAGGCGCTCACCAGCGGCGCCTGAACGGTCGCGCCGGCTCAGACCTCGCGCAGGCGGGGCCGGCGGGCGAGGGCGACGGCGAGGAGGCCGGCGACGATCCCGGCGAGCAGCAGCGTCGGGCGCCGGCCGACGAGCGGTGGCAGCGCCGCGGCGATCCCGGCGGCGAGCGGGAACGAGCCCATCAGCGCGAGGGTATGGACGCTGATCACCCGGCCCATCAGCTCGTCGGGCGTATGGCGCTGCAGGATCGAGCGCTGCGTTGTCATGACGAACCCGCCGCCGAGGCCCCACAGCAGCATCCCGGCGAACGCGACCAGGTAGTACGTCGATATGCCCATCACGATCATCCCCGGGCCGCACGTCGCCGCGAAGAACACGGCGAGCAGTAGGCCCTGGCGCGGCAGGGCGGGCCGGGTGGCGAGCGCGAGCGTGGTGATCACCATCCCGCCGCCGAGGCCGCTGAACAACAGCGACGCGGCGAAGGCGCCTGCGCCCATCTCGGCTTTGGCCACGGCCGGGAGCACGAGCTGGACGAGCCCGCCGCAGGTGCCGCCGACGAGGGCGATCAGCACGACCGTGCCGAGCGGCGGGGTGCGTCGGACGTAGCCGAGCCCGTCGAACAGCGAGGACCGCAGCGCGCCGAGCACCCGCCCACTGCGTTGCCGGGGTCCGGCGGCGACCGCCGGGGTGCACCGCACGACGACGGCGGACACGGAGAGGAGCGCGGCGAGGACCACGAAGGCCCGGGCCAGGCCGAGCAATTGGATGGCAGCGCCGCCGACGAGGACCCCGGAGAGCTGAGCGACGTTCTGCCCGATGCCCTGGAGCGCGATGCCGGTCATCAGCAGCTCGCGCGGCACCAGCGCCGGGACCATTGCCTGCATCGCCGGCTGTACCAGCGCGAGCGCTCCCGACGAAGCGACCGCCAGCGCCGCGGCGGCGGCGAGCGGGATCCGGTCGAGCGCGACGAGGATGGCGGTGAGCGCGAGCACGACGGCGCCGGCGAGGGCGCCGACGCCCACGAGCGAGCGACGGTCGTAGCGGTCGGACAGCACCCCGGCGGGCAGGGTGATCAACGTGACCGGGATGCCGAGCGCCAGGCCGATCACCCCGGTGATGCCGGACCAATTGGTGAGTTCGAGCACCAGCCAGACGAAGGCGAACCGGATCGTGCCGGTGACGATCGAGATGCCCAGCTGGCCGATCCAGAACCGACGGAACCCGTCGTGTGCCAGCACCCGCCGCACCGGACGGTCCGTCGCTCCGCTCTCGGGGGCGGTCGGGTCGGCTGCGGTCTTGTCCGGGTCGGGCGGCGTCGAGGACGCGCGGCGGTGGTCGCGACCGGGTCCATCCACGACCGTCATCCCGTCCCCCGTTCCTGCGAGCCGGGCCGATCGAGCCTGGCTCACGAAAACGGTATCCGATAGTTGGCGCATGCAACAATCGGGTGTCCGTCGGTGGTCACGGCTCGCGTGGTTCAGCGGGCGGTCACCAGGGCGTAGACCCGATTGCGGGCGACACCCAGGCGGGCGGCGACCCGATCCGCCGCGTCGCGCCGGCTCGCGCCGAGCGCAAGTTCGGCCGCCAGTTCGGCGCGGATCGTGTCGTCGTCGGCCGCGATCGGCGGTGGTGCGCCGGCCAGCACGACCACGTGCTCGCCGATCGGCTCGCCGGCACTCGCCCGGTCGGCGGCCTCGGCGAGCGTGCCCGCCCACCGTTGTTCGTGCAGTTTGGTCAGCTCCCGCACGACGACCACGCCGCGCCCGGGGCCGCACGCCTCCCGCAGGTCGGTCAGGGTCCGCGCCAGGCGGTGCGGGGCCTCGAACAGCACCGTCGTGCGCCGTTCGGCGGCGACCTCGGCGAGACGGTCTCGGCGGGCCGACCCGGTGCGGGGGAGGAAGCCCTCGACCACGAACCGGCCGGTGGGCAGGCCCGACACCACGAGCGCAGCCAAGGCGGCCGACGCCCCGGGGACGGCCTGGACCTCGTGGCCGGCCTCGATCGCGGCCCGCACGAGTCGCTCCCCGGGGTCCGACACCCCCGGGGTGCCGGCGTCGGTGACCACGGCGACGGTGCCCCCGCGGCCGAGCACGCCGAGCACCTCACCGATCCGCTCGGCCTCGGTGTGCTCGTTGACCACGATCAGGCGCCGGGCGCGGATCCCGGCGTGGGTGAGCAGCTTGGCGGTGCGACGCGTGTCCTCGCAGCACACGGCGTCGGCCTCGGCGATCGTGGACACCGCTCGGGGCGAAAGGTCGCCGAGGTTGCCGATCGGGGTCGCCACCAGCACGAGGCGTCCCACCGTCAGCCCCGGATCTCGACGCGGTGGCCGACCGTGAGCCCCCAACGCTCGAACGCGCCGGCTTCGGCCTCGATCACCGTGCGCGCCCGGAGCACGGGCAGTCCGATCCGATGCCGGCCCATGCGGCAGGTCCGCACGACGACCCCGTCGGCGTCGAGATGCGCGACGTCGAGCGCGAACCGCATCCCGAGGGTGTGGACCCAGCGGGTCCGGGTGAGGACGAGCGCGCCCTCGACCCCGTCGCGACCGAGCAGCCCTCGCCGGCGGTCGCGCCTGTTCGCGACGACCTCGGCGGCAGCGAGGACACGTGCGTCGCTCACCAACCACGCCATCGCCGTGCAGCCTGGCACACGGGACCGGTTTGCCGGCGGCGTGCCGTCGCGGCCATCGTCGCTGGGATGGGACCCGACGACCTGCTGCCCCCCGACGACGGCCTCGTTCCGCTGCACACCCGCGAGTACCAGGTTCGTTCGTACCGTCTTGCGGAGGACCGGCTGCTGCTGCGCGGCGCCGTGCGGGATCGCAAGCCCGCCGGGATGTACGTCGAGGGCGACCCCGATCCGCTCACGATCCACCACATGGTCGTGGAGCTCGAGATCGTGTACCCGGCCTTGGTGATCGAAGCGGCCCGGGTGCTGTTCGAGACCCATCCCCACCGGGCGTGTCCCACGATCGCGGACCACTACGGCCGGTTGGTCGGGTTGTCGATCGCCCGGGGGTTCACCCACAAGGTGCGCGAACTGTTCGGGGGGCCGCGCGGCTGCACCCACACGACCGCGCTGCTCCAGGCGATGGCCCCGGTGGCGATCCAGTCGAACTGGTCGATGCGGGTGTCGGCGTCCCGGGACGTCCCGGTCGAGATGCGCCGGCCGCCGACCCCCGAGGAGCGCAAGGCGATGTTCGCCTTCAACCTGAACACCTGCCACATCTGGGCCGAAGGGTCCGAGCACTCGACGCGGGCGCAGGCCGGGGAGGAGACCGAGATCCCGCTGTGGATCGAGGAGCGGCTCCGCAGCCTCGGTCGCGACCCGTCGGAATGGCGGACCTTCTCGCAGGGGTGAACCGGCGCCCGAGGGGCCCGTAGGCCGGGCGCTTGAGACGAGCTTGCCGCCGTCGTGATCGAACTTGCCGGGGTCCCGATGGGCTCCCGAACCGAACGGGTCGATCCAGGAGCCATGACCCGCTGGACCGTCGCCGTCGTGGTGCTCGCCGCCGCCGTGGGTCTCGGTGCTGCCCCGGCTGCCGCCGAGGGCGCGCCCGCCGAGCCTGCGACGACGGCCAAGCCGACCAAGGAGACGACGGCCACGCCGGCCAAGGACACGAAAGCCGCGCCGGCGGCCGGCGCATCGAAGGCGGAGGCGAAGGCGTTGACCATCGCCGAGGTAAAGGCGCGCAAGGACGCCTGTGCCGAGGTCGCCGAGGCGAACCTGAGCGCTGCGGCCGAACAGACCGCGGCCCTGCGCAAGGCGACGGACGTCTCGGCCGAGAACCGCAACGCCGAGCTCGAGGCGCTGAAGCGCAGCACCGAGGCCAACAAAGCGGCGCGCACCATCCTGCGGACCAGCGACGACGTTCGGGCGGTCGACGTGGCGTGTCAGCTGACCGCCCGGCCGGTCGGGACGGGGAGCGTCGCCAAGGTGGACACGACCCTGGCGGCGGCCAAGGCGCTGTCCCGGGCGGTAGTCCGACTCGAGGCGATCGCTGACGGGCTCGATCGGGCCGCCGGCCGGCTCGTCGCCCAGGGTGGCAACCTGGCGAAGGCCGCGCCGCTGATGGCCGAGCTCCGCTCGTCGGTCGAGCAGGCCTCGTCGCTGCTGTCGTCGGCGGACGGAGACGCCACGGTGCTGAAGACGGTTCGGGCGGCCTTGGCCGAGGCGCGCCGACAGGCGGCCGAGGCGGTCGCGGCGCTCAAGGGCGTGCGGCCGGGTGAGGTCAAGACGGCCACCAAGCCGACCAAGCCGGCCGAGACGACGCCGGGCGCCACGACGCCGGGCGCCACGACGGCCAAAGCGCCGACCACGACGACCAACGCGCCGACCACGACGACCAAAGCGCCGACCACGACGGCGAAGGCGCCGACCACGGCGACGACCAAGCCGGTCGCGACGACCAAGGCGCCGGCCACCCCGGGCGAGCCCATGCTGGCGCCGGCGACGACCGTTCCCCACGGAGGATGACGACGATGCGACTGGCCTTGCTCGTGGTCGGGATTGCGCTCGCGACCTCGGCCTGCATCGGCGGCGGCGACGACGCTGCCCCGACCTCGACGACGTCGACCACGGTGGCGACGGCCACGGCGACGGCCCGGACCCCGACCGAGATCCTGCCGGCGATCGACACCGATCTCGCCTCTGTCGACGTCGATCTGGCGGAGGCGACCGGCGCGCTCGGCGACTGAGTCCCGCCTCAGCGCCGGTGGTCGTGGCGCAACGTGCGCCGGGCGTGGTCCCGCACGAACCGCAGCAGGCGGAGGTGCTTCTCGGTGTCGAGGGCCATCGCGTCGTGCAGGACCGGCCACAGGGTCGTGTTGCGCACGTCGCGCACCGTCCGGCGCAGGCGTTCGATCTCCCCGAGGTCGTGTTCCTCGATCGCGACGAGGGCGTCGATGCGCGCCAGCACCTGGGCCGGGTCGGGCTCGGGTCCCGGCACCGGCACTGCGCCGACGTCCTGCTCTCGGAGTTCGGCCACAGCGACGAGCGCGGTGGCCCACTCGGAGAAGAGCCGATGGTGGCGGCGCTCGTCTTCGGCGATGAGGCGACCCACGAACTCGATGTACGCCGAGCCGGTGTCCCGGCCGAGCTGCTCGTAGCTCTCCACGAGGCCCACTTCGGTGTCGATGTGCGCGACGAGATGGCGATAGAGGTCGGCCTCGGCCACGGTGAGGCCGGCCGGAGGCGTTCGGGTCAGCACCATGACCCCATCGTCGGGCCCGGTCCGGCTCGCCGATCAGGGGACAAGGTCCCTACGTTCGGGCGATGGCCGCTTCCGCCGAAGGTCCCCTGGGGCCGTTCCCCGCCTGGGTCGACGACGACGACGCCGCCCGGGATTCCTACGATCGCCTGCGGCGCCGGGTCCTGTGGACGGTGCCGTCGGGCCTCTACGTGATCGGCTCCACCGACCGCGCCGAGCGCCGCAACGGCATGGCGCTGAACTGGCTGACGCAGGTGAGCTTCGACCCCAAGCTCGTGGCGATCGGCGTCGAGACCGATGCGCTCACCCACGAGCTGATCGAGTCCTCAGGGGTGTTCAGCGTCTGCTTCGTCGACCGGGAGGACCGAGCGATCATCCGCAAGTTCACCAAGCCGGTCGCCGTCGATCTCGAGGCCCGCACGCTCAACGGCTTCGGGTACCACGAGCGCGCGACGGGAGCGCCCGTGCTCGATCTGTCCGCCTCGTTCCTCGACTGCGCCGTGCGGTCGGCCCCCCGCTTCGGGAACCACACGCTGTTCGTCGGCGAGGTCGTCGACTGCGGGTTCCTGAAACCCGAGGGCACCCCGGTGCTGCGGATGGAGGACACCCGCATGAACTACGGCGGCTGACCGGGCGGGCCGTCGGGCTGCTAGAGATAGGTCCCGATGAAGGCCGTGGTGATCTACGAGAGCTTGACGGGGAACACGCGCTACGTCGCCGAGCGCGTGGCCGATGGTCTGGCCGAAGCGGGTGTCGGGGTGACGGTGTGTCCGGCGGTCGAGGTCGATCTCCAGGCCCTGTCCGAAGCGGACCTGGTCTACGTGGGGTCGTGGACCGACGGGATCTTCGTCGTCGGTCAGCGGCCCGGTCGCGCCGGGCGGATCAAGAACCTGCCGGCGATGCGGGGCAAGCGGGTCGTGGCCTACTGCACCTACGCCCTCAACCCGGGGGGCACGGTCGGCAAGATCGCGTCGATGGTGCGGTGGCTCGGCGGCGACGTGGTCGGCGAGGTCGCCGTCCACCGCAAGCGCATGGACGACGGCGCACGCGACCTGGTCGACCTGGGCCTCGGACGGGTGCGCGCCGCCGCTTCGTGACGAAGGGTGCACCGCCGGCGCACCCGCACCGTCAGGGGGTCGACGCCAGTGCCTCGGCGGCCAGTGCCGCAGTGGCGTCGACGCCGAGGCGGGCCCGTAGCGCCTCGGCCCGAGGCCGCAGGTCCCACCAGACGTAGCGCCCATCCTCCGAGGTCGCGACGGGCGGGCCCAGCTCGGCCGTGGTCGCCGCCTCGATCACCTCGGGTCGGGTCTCCCCCGCCTCGACCGGGACCGTGAGCCACCGGTCGAGCAGCACCGCCTGGAACCCGATCGCGGCCACGGCGTCGTACCGGGCGGCGGCCGGTCGGGCCGCCAACACGAGCGGGTACTCGGGGTGTCGACCGCTCATGAACCCGGTGCTCCAGCGCAGCTCGGGTTCGTAGAGGTAGCCGATCAGGCCGTCGTAGCAGTCGATACCCGACTCGGGGAACACGCGGTGGGGCATCACCCACACCGTCCCGCCGGGGCCGAGCGCGCCGGCGAGGTCGCGGAAGAACGCTGCGGTCGAGCGCCCGGTGGTGTGCTGTTCGTGCCAGCGGGGCACGTCGGCCGCCGAGGTCTGGTCGATCAGGCCGACCGCCAGCACCGCCAGCGGAAGGACACCGAGGAGCCGTCGTGACGGGGCCCGTGCGGCGAGCGCGTCGAGCAGGAGGCAGACGGCGGCCAGCCCGACGAAGGCGAGTACGATCGAGGTGCGGTTCCACGCCCGGAACGTGGCGAGACCGGCCGCGGACGCGACCAGCGACAGCCCGCTGACGGTTGCCACGATCAGGAGCGCAACGGTGAGCACGGCGAGCTGTCGCAGCTGCGGCCAGGGCGCGATGTCGCTTCGGCGCCCCGCCGCGGCGACGACGGCGACGCCGAGCACCACGGCCAGTCCGAGCGCGCCCACCAGGCCGAGCTGCTGGCCGAACTCGCCGCGCAGCACGGTGCTGCGGGCGTCCTCGGTGAGACGGGCGAGCGCGTCGATGCGGTGGTAGTCGCGGGGTGCGAACAGCTGCGAGATCCGCAGGCCGTAGTCCTCGGTCTCGAACACGCCGCGCTGCACCACCGAGGCGTTACGGCCCTCGGTCGCCCAGAACCACAGGCTCGGGGCGAGGTTGAGCAGTGCGGTCGCCGCGCCCACGGCCCCGAGGACCCCGGCCCCGAGCAGTGGCCGCATCCGTCGGTCGCGCAGCGCAGCGACCGAACCGGCCACGACGATCAGCACGGTGCAGAACACGAGGTAGTAGGCCCCGGTCGAGGCCAGCGCGACCATCGCTGCGGTGGAAGCGAGCAGGCGCCGGTCGCGCCAGGACCGGATCGGGTCCGGCCCGAGGAGCCACAGCGCCACGAGCACCCCGACGGGGACGAGGGCGTACGACGACAGGAACACATGGTTCTGCCCCCGCAGGAAGTGGTAGGGGGCGAAGGCGTACAGCACGCCGCCCACCGCAGCCGTGAGACGCCGGACGCCGAGCACCCGCAGCACGGCATGTGCGGCGGCGGCCGTGGTGGCGAAGGTGAGCACGTAGAACACGTTGAGGGCGAACGCCGCGCCGCCCAGCGCGCCGAGGAGGCGCAGCACCAACCAGTGCAGGTTCTCCGCCCCCTCGGGCACGTCGCGCGCGTCCAGGCCGAACGGCCAACCGACCGACGGGTTCGACAGGTAGGTGCCGTGGTCGAGCATCCCCTGGACGAGCGTCTGGTAATAGATCGCGTCGTTGAACACCAGCCACGGCCGCCGCCAGGACTCGGCTCGCCACAGCTGCAGGTGGACGGCGACGACGGCCACGCTGGCGATCCCGGTCGCGAGGGACTCCAGCAGGAGCGATCGCGGGCGAGGGGCGTTGCCCGGTGCGGTCACACGCGGCGAACGCCGCGCAGGCCGGACCAGGCGAGATCGGTGGCCTGGCGCGCAGCGCGGTCCGGGTCGAACGGCGTGCCGCTCGTGACGAGGTGACGGGCGACGGTCTCGGCGAGGCCGACGATGGCGCGGGCGAGCAGGCGCTGGTGGTCCGGCTCGATGTCGGCGGTGATCAACGGTGCGATCCCGGCGGCGATCGCGTCCTCGACCCCCCGGGTGGCTTCGGCGAATTCCTCGGTGCGGTGGCTGTCGTCGAAGAGCACTTGGAACGGCGAATGGTCCTCGGCGACGAGCCGGAAATACGCCGCGAAGCCGGCGAACACCTTGTCGTGGCCGTTCTGCTCCGGTGCCGTGGCCTTGGCGATCGTCTCCACCAGCCGGTTGCCGGCCTCGTCGAGCACGGCGAGGTACAGGGCGTGCTTGGAGCCCCAGTGCTGGTAGAGCACCGGTTTCGTCACCCCGGCGGCGTCGGCGACGTCGTTCATCGAGGTGTCGTGGAACCCCTTCCGGGCGAACACCGCCAGGGCCACGTCGAGCAGTTGGGACCGGCGCTCGGGTGCGGGGAGGCGGGACGACATGGCTACCGAACAGTAACCAGCCGGCCTGGGATCAGAGGCCTCGGGCCCGGTCCTCGCGCTCGGCGGCCTTGACCGCGTAGCCGAGCACGATCGAGGGGGCGAGCAAGACCGAACCGACCACGAGGGCGACGGTGATCACCGTGACGACGGCCGGGGTGAAGCCCATCGCGAAGGCGAACACGAACACGGCCATGGCCACCGCCATGCACAGCCAGCCGATGCGGTTGGCGAGCAGCGTCCAGCGGGCGACCTGGGCGCGGCGGGCCCGGACGGGATCGGACGGGGTGGTCACGACCCGATCGTGGCCCGGACGGCGTCGGGGAGCCAACCGGGCTCGGCCAGCACCGCCCCGATCGCCGCGGTCATGCGGGCCTCGGACAGGTACTCGCGGGCGATGGCACGGTTGTGCTCGAGGTCGGGGGCCAGGGCGGCGGGGTCCTCGAGCGCCCGGGCGAGGGCGGCGGGGTCGACGGGCAGCCACCGGAACCCGAGCGCTCGCAGTTCGGCCGCGACCGGGTAGTCGCCGACGACCACCGGGCGCCCGGTCAGGGCGGCCTCGATCGGCGGGTTGCCGAACCCCTCCCAGGTCGACGGGAACACCACGGCATCCGCTGCGGCGTAGGCCGCGGCGAGGTCGCCGGCGGCGAGCGGATCACGTCGCACCGGGATGCGGGCGGTGGCGAGGATCCGCTCGAGGGTCGGCCCGTACCCCTCCTCGGCCGGCCCCGGCAGCCAGTAGGTGGCCCCGACGGCCTCGGCGAGCGCCACGGCCCGGGGGACGTCCTTGCGTTCGATCGCTCGCACCGGGTGCAGCAGGAGGCGTTCGCCCGGATCGATCCCGAGGCGTCGGCGCAGCGCGGCGGCGGCTGCGGGCGGGGCCGGATCGAGCGAGAACCCGTTGTAGATCGTGGTCGCGCGCAGGCCGCGCTCGGCGAACTCGCGCTCGGTGAGCCGGTTGATCGTCACGTGGCGCCAGGCCGGGTCGTCGACGGGGAGCGCCGTGAGGTGTGCGAGGCGGGCCCGCTGCCACGGGGGGTCGTGGTGGTGGAGCAGCGCCGGGTGGCCGGCCAGCACGCCGGCGACGACCTGGGACGCGTCGACGCGCAGCGGGATCGTGAGCAGGTTCTCGACGAGCACGAGGTCGGCACCGGCGAACGCATCGCGCACCTCGTCGGGATGCGGTGCCTCGGTGGCCTCGAGGGCCAACCCGGGCACCAACCGATCGACCGGCCCGTCACCGGCGACGGTTCGTGTCTCCCAGCCGAGACGGTGCAGCGCCCGGATCCACGAGGCCGCCACGACCGACACGCCGTCGGGCCGGCCGAGGCGGAACGAGCAGCACACGGCGAGGGGCCGGCGCGCCATGGTCAGAGGCGGTCGACGGCGGCGAGGACATTGGCGGTGGTGTCGGCGCCGACGCAGGACTGCACCTTCGGGGTGAGCTCGGTGGTGATCCGGGTGCGGATGTCGGCCGGCAGGCCCCCGATCCGGGTGCCGCCGAGCACGACGTTCACGAGCGAGGGGTTGGCGGCGACCACATCCAGGAAGCCACCGACGACGCAGGCGGTCTGGTCGGCGGACAGGGCGAGCGCGGGGTCGGCCTGCTTGAGCTGGCGCCCGACGGCATCGAGGATCGACGCCGGCCGGCACCCGACCACGGCGCGCACGATCGGGGCGACGAGGGTGCCCAGGTCGGCCTGGGTGCGACCGAAGTCGGCGAGGATCTTGTCGATGGTGCCGGGCGGGAGCGCGCCGGTGACACAGGACAGTTCGGCGTCGGTCGGGTTGAGGCCGCCGCCGAACTGCACGAGGAACTGGCGGATCAGGTCCGTCTCGAGCCCGGGGATCGACACCGCGCTGCCGGTCGGTGCCTTCGTGGTCGGCGCCGCCGCACTGGTGGCCGGCGGCGCCGTGACGACGGCGGTCGTGGTGGTCGCTCCGCCGTCACCCGAGGAGCACCCGGCGAGGGCGAGGGTGGCGAGCGCAGCAGCGACGACGGCGGGGAGGCGCATCCGGCCGAGCCTACGGTCGCCGGTGGTGCTCCCCACCGTCACGAGTGGTCGGCTGTGGTCGAATGTCGGTGTGCGCCAGCCCCACCTCGCCAGCCGACTCCAGGGCTTCGGCACCACGATCTTCGCCGAGATGTCGGCGCTCGCCACGGCGACCGGGTCGATCAACCTCGGCCAGGGGTTCCCCGACACCGACGGGCCGGCGGAGATGGCGGCGATCGCTGCGGCGGACATCGTGGGCGGCCGGGGCAACCAGTACCCGCCCGGCCCGGGGATCGCCCCGCTGCGCCAGGCCATCGCCGAGCACCAACGGCGCTACTACGGCCTGACGCCCGACCCCGACACCGAGGTGCTCGTCACCGCCGGCGCCACCGAGGCGATCGCTGCGTCGTTGCTGGCGTTGCTGGAAACCGGCGACGAGGTCGTTGCGCTGGAACCGTTCTACGACAGCTACGCCGCGTGCATCGCGATGGCCGGCGCGATCCGCCGTCCGGTGACGCTTCGCCCGCCCTCGTTCGCGCTCGACCTCGATGCGCTGCGCGATGCGATCACGGCCCGCACCCGGGTGCTGCTGTTGAACACCCCGCACAATCCGACCGGGACGGTGCTGCGGCGCGAGGAGCTCGCCGCGATCGCCGAGCTGGCGATCGAGCACGACCTGATCGTGGTGGCCGACGAGGTCTACGAACACCTCACCTACGACGGGATCCCTCACGTGCCGATCGCGACGCTGCCGGGCATGTGGGAGCGCACGGTCACGATCGGATCGGCCGGCAAGACCTTCAGCTTCACCGGCTGGAAGGTCGGGTGGGTCACGGCACCCGCGGCGCTCGTGTCCGCAGTGCGGACCGTCAAGCAGTTCCTCACCTACGTCTCGGCCGGGCCCCTGCAGGCGGCGGTGGCTCATGGTCTGCGCCTCGGGGAGGACTACTTCGCCGGCTTCCGCGCCGATCTCGAAGCCAAGCGGGACCGGTTGTGCGCCGGGCTCGCCGCCGCCGGGTTCGAGGTGTTCCGGCCGGCGGGCACGTACTTCGTCACCACCGACGTCCGGCCGTTCGGCACCGATGACGGGATGGCGTTCTGTCGCAGCCTCCCGGAGCGGTGCGGCGTGGTCGCCATCCCGAACGTCGTGTTCTACGACGACGTGCGAGCCGGCCGGTCGTTGGTGCGATTCGCGTTCTGCAAGAAGCCGGAGGTGCTCGACGAAGCCGTCGCTCGCTTGACCGGGCTGCAGGCCGTCGGGATGCCCGACGCGGCCCGGGTGGGGTCGTGAGCGCGGTGCGGATCGCCGCGATCCAGCACGACATCTGCTGGGAGGACCGGGCCGCGACCTGCGCCCGGCTCGAGCCGACGATCGCTGCGGCCGCGGCGGCCGGCGCACGGATCGTCGTGCTGGCCGAGATGTTCGCCGTCGGGTTCTCGATGGCGCCGGAGCGGGTTGCCGAGGACGAGGGGGGCCCGACGTCGCAGTGGATGCTCGCCCAGGCCGCCGGCCACGGCATCTGGCTCTACGGGTCGGCCCCGGAGCGCTCGCCGGGCTCGGGCCGCCCGCGCAACGTCGGCATCCTCGCCGGTCCCGACGGCACGGTGCACCGCTACGCCAAGCTGCACCCGTTCACCTACGGCGGTGAGCACGAGCACTACGACGCCGGATCGTCGCTCGTCACCGTGACGGTCGAGGGGCTGCGGGTGTCACTGTTCGTCTGTTACGACCTGCGTTTCGCCGACGACTGGTGGCAACTCGCACCGGGCACCGATGTCTACCTGTGTTGCGCCAACTGGCCCGAGGTGCGCCGCGCCCACTGGCAGGCGCTGCTGCAGGCGCGAGCGATCGAGAACCAGGCCTACGTCGTCGGCGTCAACCGGGTGGGATCGGGTGGCGGGCTCGACTACTGCGGGGATTCCCGCGTCATCGATCCCCTCGGGGAGATCCTCGCCGGCGGGTCGCGCACCGAGGCGCTGCTCGTGGCCGAACTCGACGGCGCCCACGTCGAGGCGGTGCGCCGCCGGTTCCGGTTCCTGCCCGACCGGCGCACCTACCCGGGCCCCTGAGCGCGGCGCAGCCGGGCCCGACGGGCGGTGCGCGTAGGGTGCCCCCCATGACCGTGCACTCGGAGTCGTTCGGTTCGGTTCGGCTCGTCACCCTCGACCGGCCGTCACGCCGCAACGCGCTCGATCACGAGACGCTCGTGGCGTTGCGGCAGGCGCAGCTCGAGGCCGTGGATGCCGGGGTGCGGGTCCTGGTGCTGACCGGCCGGCCGCCGGCGTTCTGCGCCGGAGCCGACCTCGGCGGGGTGGAGGACGGGGAGTTCGGCCGGGCGCTGTTCGCCGTGCTGCGGGGCTTCGTCGAGCTGCCGTTCCCGGTGCTCGGCGCCATCGACGGCCCGGCGCTCGGCGCCGGGATGCAGCTCGCGCTGTCGTGCGACCTGCGGATGGCGAGCGGCCCCAGCCGGTTCGGTATCCCGGCGGCCAAGCTGGGGCTCTCGATCGACCACTGGACCGTCGAGCGCCTCGCTCGCGACGCCGGGTGGTCGATCGCTCGGGACATGCTGCTCGCCGCCTCGACGTATGACGCCGAGGCGCTGCACCGCAACGGGTTCGTCCATCGGATCGGGACACTCGCCGAGGCGATGGACTGGGCCGAGCAGGTCGCGTCGTTGGCCCCGCTCACGATCGCGGCGCACAAGCTGATGCTGCAGCGATCAGCTCCACCGCCCGAGTTCGATGCCGTCGTCGAAGCGGCCCGGGAACGATCCTGGCGCTCGGCGGACCTGCAGGAGGGACGCCGGGCGTTCCTCGAGAAGCGCCCGCCCCGGTTCACCGGCGTCTGAGCCGTTCAGAACCCTGCGGGCAGCAAGCGGTTCACGTTCTGGAAGAGGAAGTACAGGATCACCACGAACGGCCCGATCCCCACGAGGGCTCCGACCCAGTTCCGGCGGCTCACACTCGACATCACCCAGGCCAGGATCGCGACGATCGCGAGCACCGAGCCCCACGCTGCGACGTGGGGCCAGGCGGCGGTGTCGGAGAACCAGCTCTGCTCGAACCCGTCGAGGGACTCGCTGGTCGGCGGCTGACCGGTCGACGGGGCGCCCGACGCCGTTCCCGGCGGCCGATCGGGTGAACCGCCACCGGCGGGGCCGGTGGGGTCCGTCGGTTCCTCGGGCAAAGTGGTGACCGAGCCACCGGCCGGTTGACGCTGGGGGATGACCGCAGGCGTCGGCGGTGCCGTATTGGGTTCACCGTCGACGAGCCGGGCCCGCACGATCAGTCGCTTGGCCGCAGTGAAGGGTGGGTCGCAGGTGATCAGCGTGAGCTCGGGCTGTCCGCTGCTCTCGATCACGCCGAGGTCGGTCGGGGCCACCACCCGGCTCCACTGCACGAGGTAGAGGAAACGCCGTCCGAGGACGTCGGTGACTTCGATCCGGTCTCCGGGTTCGAGGTCGTCGAGGTGCCGGAACGGCTCGCCGAAGGTCGTGCGATGACCGGCGATGGCGGCGTTCCCCAGGCCGCCCGGGAGCGGCGTCGTGCGGAAGTGGCCCGGGCCGCTCTGCAGTTCGGCCCGCCCGACCCCGGACACGATCGTCTGGGTGACGCCGAGGCGCGGGATCTTCATCAGCGCGATCGGGTCGCCGGGGCGGAACTCGGGCAGCGTCGCGGGCGCCACGGCGACGGCCGGCGCGAGGGCGGTCGTCGCCGGGCCCAGCGGCGTCGGGGCTGCGGTCGTCGCCCGGACGGCGGTGGTGACCCCGGCGACGCTGGAGGGTGCGACCGGGGCGGCGGTTCCACCGGGTGCGGGTCGAACGACCGTCGTCGCCGGCTTGGCCGTCGCCGGGACCGTCGTCGCCGGGCCGGTGGTCGCCGGGACGGTGCTCGCGAGCTGCGACTGCAGTTGGCGGAACCGGGTCTCGAGGTCATCTTGGGCCCGAGCCTGTTCGATGCCGGTGCCCCACAGCTGGTAGCCGACGAAGGCGAACAGCAGGAGCCCGATCGCGATGAACGTTCGCCCGGTGCCACCCACCCAGGCCTGCCACTCCCGCCACCAGCGCTGACGCCCTCGGCCCGGCACGATCCGGCCCCAGGGGTTGGGGTCCACCGCAGGAATGAACGGTGGTGGCGGAGGCACGACACGCGCCCGGCGCGTCGGCGCAGCGGGCGTCGGCCCGAGTGGTTCGGGGTTCGTGGGTCGCACGGCTCACCGGACGCTATCGGCGGGGGGCCTGATGATGCGTTCGGCCTGGCCCGGCGCGCCCGGCCCAGGTCCGGGTACGGTGCCGACGCCCATGGAAGCCGTCGTCGACCTGCACGACGCCGTGGTGCTGCTCGGACGGTTCCCGGCGCTCGCCGGGGTTACCGTGACGATCGGTGCCGGCGAGTTGGTGGTGTTGCGCGGCCCGAACGGTGCCGGCAAGACGACGCTGCTGCGGCTGTGCGCCGGGCTCCTGCCCCGGGTTCGGGGATCGGCGACGGTGCTGGGGTTGGACACCGAGCACGGCGCCCGGGCGCTCGCCCGGCGGGTGGGTCTGCTCGGCCACCGCAACGGCCTCTACGAGGACCTCACGGCCCGGGAGAACATGCGCTTTTGGGGGCGGGCGATCGGCGCCTCGCGCGACGAGCAGGACGCAGCGCTCGCCGCGCTAGGCATCGAGGGCCGCCTGGCCGAGGTGGCCGTCGGGCGGCTGTCCGCCGGGCAACGGCGACGAACGGCGCTCGCGGTGCTGGCGGCGAGGCGGCCCGAGTTGTGGCTGCTCGACGAGCCCCACACCGGTCTCGACACCGACGGCCGGGACCGCCTCGACGGGTTGCTGCGGGCCGCCGTGACCGCGGGGGCGACGGTCCTGCTCGCCTCCCACGACCTCGACCGGGCCGCGGGGCTCGCGACCCGGACGCTCACGTTGGTGGGGGGCCGGGTGGCGGGCGACGAGCCCGCGGCGGTCCCGCCCGCAAAGGGGGGTGGCCCGTGCTGAGGGCGGCGCTGCTCGTGGCCGGCAAGGACCTCCGCGTCGAGTGGCGCTCGAAGGTCGGCATCGTCCAGGTGCTGCCGTTCGCCATGGCGGTGCTCGTGCTGTTCGCCTTCGCGCTCGACGGCAATCGCAGCACGTTGCGCGACGTCACCCCCGGCCTGGCCTGGATCGCCATGCTCCTGTCGCTGCTGCTCGGGGTGCAGCGGGCGTTCGGGCCCGAGACCGCCGACGGCGCGCTCGACGCGCTGCGCCTGTCGGGCCTGGAGCCGTCGGGGGTGTTCCTCGGCAAGGCCGCCGCGCTGGCGACGCAGCTCCTGGCCCTCGGCATGCTGCTCGGGATCGGCGTCGCGTTGTTCTACGGCCCCGATGCGCCGGGCGTCGGCGGTTGGGTGGTGTTGGTCACGACCGTGGTGGTGGCTACGACCGGGCTGGCGGCGGTCGGTACGCTCTACGGAGCCTTGTCCGCCGGAATCCGAGTTCGGGACACCTTGCTCCCGATCCTGGTGCTCCCGGTGGTGATGCCGGTGCTGATAGCGGCCACTCGTGCGGTCGAGGCCAGCCTCGGTATCAGGGCGGAACTGACGGATGCGTGGCCCTGGGTGGGTCTGCTTGCGGTGTTCACCCTGGCTTATACGGCGCTGGGGCTGTTGGCCTTCGGTCCGCTCCTGGAGGAGACATGACGGCAGGTACGACGACTCGACCGGGCACCGGCACACGGGGCTCCCGCATCCTCGGGGTCCTCGCCCTGGCCGGTCTGGCGTGGTTGGTGATCTTCGGGTTCCTGCTCTCGCCGGCCGACGAAGTCCAGGGCGACAGCGTCCGGCTCATGTACGTCCACGTGCCCTCGGCCTGGCTCGCCTACCTGTCCTTCGGCGTCACGGCCTTCTGCTCGCTCATGTACCTGTGGAAGCGCACCCGATCGCTGGCCTGGGACCGGGTGGCGGGCTGCTCGGCCGAAATCGGCTTGCTGTTCACGGGGCTCGCACTCGTCACCGGCATGACCTGGGGCCAGGTCACCTGGGGGCACGTGTGGGACTGGGGCGACGCGCGGCTCGTCACCACGGCATTGCTGCTCCTGCTCTTCGTGGGATACGTGGCACTCCGGCGACTCCCGGCAGCGCCGAACGTACGAGCCAAGCGGGCGGCGGTCGCGGGCATCATCGCCTTCCTCGACGTGCCTCTCGTCCACCAGAGCGTCGAGTGGTTCCGCACGCTGCACCAGTCGCCGACGATCCTGCGCAAGGACCTCAACCCGCAGATCGACGGGGTGATGTTGTTCAGCGTCTTCGTCGGCGTGGTGGCCTTCACGCTCGTGTACGTGTGGCTGCTCGTGCACCGCAATCGCGTGGCGATGATGGAGGCCCGGCTCGAAGCGGGCGGGCTCGAGCAGGCGCTGGCCGAGCGTCGCGGCGAGCCGGTGGGCACGGCGGCGGTGGGCTCGTGATCGCGGCGGTGATCAGCGGCTACGTCGGCACCGTGGTGCTCGGGTATTCGCTGGTGCTCGGCGGCATGGCGCTGTTCGCCCTGCGCGTCCTACGCCGGGGCCGCGTGCTGGCTCGCCAACTCCCCGACGAGGACAAGCCGTGGACCTGACCCCGCGGCCCGTGGAGGCCGCCCCCGTCCGGCGTCGTCGGCGTGGCCTCGTGCCCGGCGCAGTGCTCTCGGTCGCTCTCGGCGGGGGCGCCGTGCTCGTGTTCGCAAACCTCTCGGCGGCCACGATGTACTTCTGCAACGCCGACGAGGTCGGCGTGCGATCGGAGTGCTCCGGGGACAAGCGCTTCCGGCTCCAGGGCACGGTCGTCACCGGATCGGTGCAGGAGGGTGCGCCGCTGCGCTTCGCGGTCGAGTACGGCCGCGTCACGATCCCCGTCACCTACGCCGGTCGCCCCGGAGGGATCTTCCGGGAGGGCATCCCGGTCGTGGTGGAGGGGCGCCAGGAGCCCGACGGCACCTTCGCCGGGACGAACATCCTCGTGAAGCACACCGAGCAGTACCGAGCCGATCACTCCGATCGCACCAAGGACTACAGCAGTAGCGCGTCATGAACGCGGCGCTCGGTCTCGCCGGGGTCACGCTCGCCTTCGGTGCCTCGGTCCTCGGCGGGATCAACTACGTGATCGCCGCTCGCCGCCGCCCGGCGCTCGTACGGGCCGGCCGGGTCTACGTGTGGCTGGTGCTCGCCGGCGCCGTGATCGCGGTCGGCGCCATGGAGCGGGCCCTGATCACCCGTGACTTCTCGCTCGCCTACGTGGCCGAGGTGGGCTCCAGCCGGACCCCGGCGCTGTTCAACGTCGCAGCGCTGTGGTCCAGCCTCGAAGGCTCGATCCTGCTGTGGGGGCTGATCCTCGCCGCGTACACGGCGCTGGTCGCCCTGCGGTTCCGGCGCCGGGCCGACGACGCGCTGGTGTCCTGGGCGATGGTCGTGATGCTCGGCGTATGCGCGTTCTTCTTCCTGCTGATGCTCGGTCCGGCCAACCCGTTCCGGACCCTCGACGTCGTGCCGGCCGACGGGCCCGGCCCGAACCCGTTGCTGCAGAACCACCTGCTGATGGCATTCCACCCGCCGATCCTGTATCTCGGCTACGTCGGGTTCACCGTGCCGTTCGCGTTCGCGATCGCAGCGCTCGTCACCGGGCGGGTCGGGGAGGGATGGCTGGTCGAGACCCGGCGCTGGACGCTGTTCGCCTGGGGGTTCCTCACCGTCGGGATCATCCTGGGCGCCTGGTGGGCCTACGAGGTGACCGGCTGGGGTGGGTACTGGGGGTGGGACCCGGTCGAGAACGCGAGCCTGCTGCCCTGGCTCACCGGCACCGCGTTCATCCACTCCGTCATGGTCCAGGAACGGCGCGGGTTGCTTCGGGTGTGGAACCTGTCGCTGTTGTGCGCCACGTTCTCGCTCACGATCCTCGGCACGTTCCTCACCCGTTCGGGGGTCATCAACTCGGTCCATGCGTTCGCCGAAGGTCAGATCGGCCCGTGGTTCCTCAGCTTCTTCGGGCTCGTGGTGGCGGTGTCGCTCGGCCTCATCGCCTGGCGCGGCGATCGATTGCGCGCCCCGGGCACGATGGACTCGGCCGTGTCGCGCGAGGGCGCCTTCCTCGCCAACAACGTGCTGTTCGCCGTGTTCGCCTTCGTGGTGCTGCTCGGCACGGTGTTCCCGCTGGTGGTCGAGGCGCTCCGCAACGAACGCCTGAGCGTCGGGCGACCGTTCTTCGACACGATGACGATGCCGCTCGGGCTGGCGATGTTGACGCTCATGGCGATCGCGCCGGTGTTGCCGTGGCGGAAGGCCTCCGGTGAGTTGCTGTCGCAACGGCTGTGGTGGCCGGCGTGGATCGGCGCCGCCACCGTGGTGATCGCCGTGGTGCTCGGGGCCACGGGCTGGGCGCCGGTGGCGGCCTTCGGACTCGGCGGGTTCGCCGCCGGGGCCGCCGGGCGTCAACTCGTGCTTGCGACCCGCCGCCAGGGGGTGCGCGGCCTGTTCGGGCGCACCAACGGCGGGATGATCGTGCACCTCGGGGTCATCGTGATCGCGGTCGCGTTCGCCGCGGCGCAGGCCTACGAGACCTCGACCGAACTCGAGCTGCGTCCCGGCCAGTCGGGCACATTCGACGGGCACACGGTGGTCTACGAGGGCAGCGAGCTCGTCACCCTCGAGCAGGTCACCGAGCTGCGGGCCCGGGTCCGGGTCGACGGCGAGCTGCGCGAACCGGCGCTGCAGACCTTCCGGGCGTCGGGCGCGAGCGGGATCCTGAAGCCGTCGGTCAAGCCGACGTTGACCCGCAACGTCTACGTCACCATCCAGCAGCGCCCCGGCGCCGACGGCGCGGTGGTCATCAAGGTGCTCGTCACCCCGCTCGTGTCGTGGTTGTGGGTGGGCGGCGGGATCATGGCGCTGGGCACGGTCCTCGCCGCGTTCCCGGGCCGTCGCCGCCGTCGCCCGACCGATCCCACCTCGTCACCGGTGCCCGACACGGTCCCGCCGCTCGTGCAGGTGCCGTCGTGAGCGCCGACCTTGCGCCCGACGAGCCCGTCGTCTTCGAGGGCCCGCCCCGCCGACGGGTGGCGCCGTGGATCTCGCTCGCCGTGGCCGTGGTCGTCGCCGGCCTCGTGGTGATCCTCGCCACGGGCAAGGGCGAGGAGGTGGACGCTGCCGCCACGCCGCTGCTCGGCCGGCCCGCGCCCGCCGTCGAGGGCCCGACACTGGACGGCCGCACGTTCCGGCTGTCGGACCGCCGGGGGAGCTGGGTGGTGCTCAACTTCTTCTCCCCGTCGTGCGTGCCGTGCGTGGAGGAGCATCCGGAACTCGTTGCCTTCGCAACGAGTCAGGCGCGGCTGACGACCGGGCGGGTCGAGCTGGTCAGCCTGCTGTCCAACTTCCAGGAGTTCGACGACACCCGGCGGTTCTTCGCCGACAACGGCGGGTCGTGGCCGGTGGTGGCCGAGCCGACCGGCAAGGCGTTCGTCGATTTCGGTGTCGCCCGGGTGCCCGAGACCTGGATCATCGACCCGGCCGGGATCGTGCGGCAGCGGATCATCTCCACCGTGACCGCCGACGGGCTCCTGGCCCAGATGAACGCCCTGCGGAGCCGGACGTGAAGCCGCGACTGCTCGGTTGGGTCGCGCTGGGGCTGATCGTCGCTGCGGCGCTGGCGGTCGCCGTCGTCCGCGACGAAGGCCCCGCCGACAGCCGTGAACGGATCGAGGCGATCGCCCGCACGCTCAAGTGCCCGACCTGCGAGGCCGAGAGCGTGTACGACTCGCGGGCGACCTCCGCGATGCAGATCAAAGCCGAGATCGCTCGACAGGTCGCCGCCGGGCGCACCGACGCCGAGATCCGCGCGGGGATCGAGCGATCGTTCCCGGGATCGCAGTTCGTTCCGCCGGCCGAAGGGTTCGCCAGCCTCGTGTGGGCGCTGCCGGTCATCGCCGGGATCGCGGCGGTGGCCGGGCTCGTCGTGATGTTCCGGTCCCGCCGGCTCGCCGGCGCTGCGAGCGCCGAGGATCGTGCCCTGGTGGCTGCCGCGCTCGCGGCGCAGCGCGATCGGGAGCTCGAGGAGCAAGAGGCGTGAGCGAGGCCTAGCTCGAGGCCGAGCGGGATTTCCTGCTGGCCTCGCTCGCCGACCTCGAGGCGGAACACGCCGCCGGCGACGTCGACGAGGTCGACTACGCCGCCCTGAAGGACGACTACACCGCACGCGCCGCGGCGGTGCTGCGCCGGATCGAGTCCGGCCGCGCCCCCGCCGCGCCGGCCCGCCCACCCCGCCGCCGGGCCCTGCGGTCGGTGGCGGTCGTGGCGGCCGTCGCAGTGCTCGCCGTCGGTGCCGGGCTGCTGGTGGCCCGCACGGCTGGGAACCGGTTGCCCTCGGAGACGATCTCGGGCGGGATCGGCGAGTCGAACGCGAACCGGCTGGCCAACGCCCGCCAGCTCCAGGGCAGCGATCCGGCGCGGGCGCTCGCGCTCTACGACGAGGTGCTGCAGACCTCGCCGGACAACCCCGAGGCGCTCACCTACCGAGCGTGGCTGTCGATCCGGGCGGCGGCCGCGGCGGGCGCACCGCCGGCGCCCGTCGTCGCAACCGCGCTCGACGGCCTCGACCGGGCCCGCGCCGCGAACCCCGGGTACGCCGACGCCGCGTGCTTCAGCGCCATCGTCCGGTTCCGGTACACGAAGGATCCGGCCGGGGCCCGAGGGCCCTACGTCGACTGCGTGGTGGCCGACCCGCCCGACGTCGTGAGCGGCCTGGTGCAGGCCCTCGGCTCCCAGATCGACGAAGCGATCGGCTATTCGGGCCTCGACGGGGGCGACCCGGCGGTGGCCGATCTGCTGCGCTCGGCCCGGTCGGCCCCCAACGCGCAGGAGGCGATCACCACCTACGACAAGGTGCTGGCCCGGCAACCCGACAACGTCGAGGCGCTCGCGTTCCGGGGCTGGCTCGTGGCCGGGGTCGCACTGCAGGCCAAGGCGCCGGACCTCTACGACAGGGCCGAGGCGCTCGTCGATCGAGCGATCACCCTTCGGCCCGACTACGCGAACGCCGCCTGCCTCAAGGCCTCGATCCGCATCAGCGTCCGCAACGACCCCGCCGGCGCCAAGGATGCGTTCGGCCGGTGCCGGTCCGGCGCCGTCTCGGCGTCGCTCGCCCCGCTGGTCGCCGATTTGAACAGCGCTCTGGGGGGCTGACCGGCGGCACTACGGTGGCGTCCATGAGCCAGACACCGCCACCGCCCCCCGCCGCCGCCGGTCCGGCCACCGGTCCCGTGCCGCCGAGCCTGGACGGTGTGTTCTACAAGCCGGGATTGAACATCCTGCTCGCGATCGTGACCTGCGGGGTCTGGTCGATCGTGTGGAGCTTCCGCACCGGTGAGGATCTCAAGCAGCACACCGGCGAAGGGCTCGGTGGCGCGATCCACCTCGTCATCACCTTTCTCGTGGCGCCGGTGACGATGTTCCTCATCCCGATGGAGGTCGCCAACATGTACAAGCGCGACGGCCGGGAGAGCCCGGTCCAGCCGCTGCTCGGCCTGTGGTTCCTCCTGCCGCTGATCGGGAACATCATCTGGTACACGAAGGTCCAGGCTGCGCTGAACGAGTACTGGGTGTCGAAGGGTTCGCGCCCGGCCGCCTGAGCCGACAAATCGACGGAGCCGGATCACGGGCGGCCGGTACGCTCGGCGCCCGTGGTCCGGCTCTACGACTCCGCCACCCCGCAGGTCCGTGAGCTCGCCCTGCGCGAGCCCGGAGTCGTGAGCATCTACCTCTGCGGGCCCACCGTCTACGGCCCGCCGCACCTCGGCCACGGCCGGGCGACGCTCGTCTACGACGTGTTGCGTCGCTACCTGCGCTGGCAAGGCCTCGAGGTGCGCCTGGTGTCGAACATCACCGACATCGACGACAAGATCATCGACCGGGCCCAGCGTGAGGGGCGCGACTCGGGCGACATCGCCCGCCGGTGCGAGGACGTGTGGTGGACGGCGATGGCGCGACTCGACGTGGAGCGACCGACCGACGTCCCCCACGCCACCGACTACGTCACTGCGATGGTCGACATGATCGCCCGACTCGTCGAGCTCGGCCGGGCGTACCCCACCGCCGACGGGATGTACCTGTCGGTCGAGTCGGTGGACGACTACGGACTGCTCGCCCATCAGCGCCTCGAGGACCTGCTCGCGGGCGGTGGGGAGCGGGAGGTGTTCGGCGCCGAAGCCAAGCGCCATCCCGCCGATTTCGCGCTGTGGAAGCTGTCCAAGCCCGGTGAGCCGTCGTGGCCGTCGCCGTGGGGTGCGGGCCGGCCGGGATGGCATTCCGAGTGCGTGGTGATGTCGCTGGAACTGCTCGGGGAAGGCTTCGACCTGCACTGCGGCGGCATGGATTTGCGTTTCCCCCACCACGAGAACGAACGGGCCCAGGCGGTCGCGCTCGGCAAGCGGTTCGCGAACCACTGGATGCACAACGGCTTCGTGGTCGACGCCGAGGGCGAGAAGATGTCGAAGTCGCTCGGGAACGTGGCAAACCTGCTCGACCTCACCGACGTGTACGACCCCCGGGCCTACCGGATGGTCCTGCTGCAGTCGCACTACCGCTCACCGGTCGGCGTGAGCGGCGAGGTGCTCGAAGCGTCCGTGAAAGCGCTCGGCCGGCTCGACGGCCTGGCCCGCCGCCGGCCCGGCGACGGCACCACGCCCGACGCTGCGGTGCTCGGTGCGTTCGCGGCCCGGATGGACGACGACCTCGACACACCGGGTGCGATGGCAGTCGTGTTCGACGCGGTCACCCGGGCCAACGCAGCCCTCGACGCCGGTGAGCCGGGGATCGCCGCGTCCCTGGCGGCGGCCGTGCGGGTGGCGTGCGACGCGGTCGGCTTGCGGCTTAAGGCGGCCGACGACGTCCCCGACGACGTGGCGGCCCGGGCGGCCGCTCTCGACGCAGCGCGCGCGGCGAAGGACTTTGCCGCCGCCGACGAGCTGCGTGCCGCGCTGCAGGCCGACGGCTGGGTGGTCGAGACCACCCGGGAGGGCACCAAGGTCCGTCGGTAGGCGCGCGCACCCGAGCCGGGCCAGGATGCACGTGCCGGCGCAGGGGGCACCGGGCAGGAGGGGATTGCGATGAGCGGACGGCTCGACGGCAAGGTCGCCGTCATCACCGGTGGGGCGAGCGGCATGGGTCTCGGGACCGTCGAACGGTTCCTGTCCGAAGGAGCCTGCGTGGTCGTCGCCGACCTCAACACCGCCAAGGGCGACGAGTTGCTCGCCGCGTGCCGTAGCCGGGGCGAGCAGGACCGGGTGCGGTTCTCCCGCACCGACGTCGCCGTGGAGGACGACGTCGCGGCGCTCGTGAGCCTGGCAGTGGAGGCGTTCGGTCACCTCGACGTGATGTTCAACAACGCCGGGATCGGCGGGGCGTTCGGAGCGATCACCGAGATCGACGTCGACGCGTGGGACGAGACGTTCGCGGTCGACGTCCGTTCGGTGTTCCTCGGGATAAAGCATGCGGCCAAGGTGATGATCGAGGCCGGCCAGGGCGGGTCGATCATCAACACCGCCTCGATCGCCGGGATCAACGCCGGTGGCGGCGCAACGCCGTACTCGGCGGCCAAGGCCGCGGTGTCCCGCCTGTCGCAGGCCGCCTCGCTCGAGCTCGCACCGTTCCGGATCCGGGTGAACGCCATCTGCCCCGGCGTGATCTACACGCCGTTGATGCACATGGGCGACGAGGCCCGGGCCGACGACTGGCGCGCGGAGCTGCAGCCGTGGCCCGATCGTGGCCTGCCCGAGCACATCGCCGGGGCGGCGCTGTGGCTGGCCGGTGACGACTCGGTGTTCGTCACCGGCCAGGACATCGTGGTCGACGGCGGGCTCCTCGCCGCCGGTCCGCGCATCACCCAGTACAGCCACATGTTCAAGGGCCTCAACGACAAGCTGGCAGGCATGGCCTACGGCACCACCGGCCGCGCGCCGCGGTACCGGCGCATCCGCCAGGAGCCTCAGTAGCGTTGGGGGTCCCATGAGAACCGAGCCCGTCGCTCGTCTGCCGCACCAGCCGGCGCTCGACGGCCTGCGGGCGGTGTCGGTGCTGGTGGTCGTCGCGTACCACCTCGGTTGGGGATGGTTCGGCGGTGGCTACCTCGGCGTCGAGGTGTTCTTCGTCGTCAGCGGGTTCCTGATCACTGCGCTGCTGCTCGACGAGCGTGACGCGACCGGCACGATCTCGTTGCGGCAGTTCTGGATCCGGCGGGCCCGGCGGTTGCTGCCGGCGCTGGGGACCATGCTCGTGGTCGTCGCCGCCTACGCCGCCTGGCAGGTGCCCGATGCGCTCGCCCGGCTGCGCAGCGACCTGGTGGCGTCGGTGTTCTACGTGTCGAACTGGTGGCAGATCTGGACCGGGCAGGGGTACTTCGACCAGCTCGGACGGCCGCCGCTGCTGCGACACCTGTGGTCGTTGGCGGTGGAGGAGCAGTGGTATCTGGTGTTCCCGGTCGCGTTCGGGGTGCTGGCCGCCCGGGTGGGTCCACGGGTGGGCCGGGCCGGCGCGGTGCTGGCCGGGCTGGCGGTGGCCTCGGCGGCGTGGTTCGTGATCGCCGCCGACCCGACGGGTGATGCCACCCGGGCCTACGTCGGCACCGACACCCGGGCGTCGGGGCTCTTGGCCGGGGCAGCGCTCGCGTGCGTGTGGCGGCCGTGGCGTCATCCGGCGGCCGAGCGTCGGGCCCTGCCGCTGCTCGACGCCGCCGGGTTCGTCGCCCTGGGGCTGTTGGGGATCGCAGTGGTCGGGTTCGACACCTACGGGTTCTTCCTGCCGACCGAGTCGCTCGGCCCGGTGCTGTACCGGGGCGGGATGGCTGCGGTATCGCTCGTGTCGCTCGTGGCCATCGCCGCCGCCGTCCACCCCGGAGCGCGCCGGTTCCGCACGGTGCTGTCGACCCCGGTGCTGCAGTGGGTGGGGCGCCGGTCCTACGGGCTGTACCTGTGGCACTGGCCGGTCATCGTCGTGTGCACGCAGGTCGATACCGGGATGTCGGGGTGGCAGCTGCTGGCGTTCCGGGTGGCGGTGACCGTGCTCGCCACCGAGCTGACGTACGCCTACGTCGAGACCCCGATCCGCGAGCGGCGATGGGCCCGGCGCCCGGCACTGGCGGCCGGGCTCGCGATGGCGCTGGTCGTGCCGTTCGTCGGCTCCCGCCTCGCCGGTGCCGAGGAGGTGGACCTCGCCACCGGGCCGGTCCCGGGGGCGGCCGCCCCCGTGACGTCCTCCGTGACGTCCCCCGTGACGTCCCCGGGGACGTCCCCCGCCACGAGCGCGGCCGGGAGCCCGGCATCGACGCCGGGGCGGCGCACGCTCGCCGTCGTCGGTGACTCCCAGGCGATGACGTTGGTGCGCAACGCTCCCGGCACCGCCACGGCGTCGTTCGGCCTCGTCGACGGCTCGATCGAGGGGTGCGGGCTGTTCCCCGGCGGCTCGATGCGCTCGAGCGCCGGGTTCCGGCGCTTCTTCGACCCGTGCAAGGACGCGCCGCAGCGTTGGGCTCGTTCGGTCACCTCGGCCAAGGCCGACGCCGCGCTCGTGTTGATCGGGGCGTGGGACGTGTTCGATCTCGACCGCAACGGCACGGTCCTGCGGTTCGGCACGCCCGAGCACGACGCGGTGCTCCTCGGCACGTTGCGCGCCGGGATCGAAGCGGTTGCGGCGGTGGGCGCGACGACGGTGCTGCTGGAGGTTCCCTGCTACCGGCCGATCGCCGTCGGCGGATTGCCGCTGTTACCCGAGCGAGGTGACGACGCGCGGGTGCGGCACCTGAACGACGTGTTGCGGCGGGTGGCGGCCGAGGAACCTCAGCGGGCCCGGTTCGTCGCCGGTCCCCCGGAGTGGTGCGCCGACGAGCAGGTGGCCCGGGGCCTGTCCTATCGGTGGGACGGCGTGCACTACCTCGCGCCGGGCGCGCAGCTGGTGTTCGGTGCGATCACCCCGGCGTTGCAGGCGGTTCCGACGCGAGCGTGACCAGCTCACCGACCAGGCCGGCCAACGCGCCCGCGACGTCGTCGGGCAGTACCACGGGGTCGGCGTCGAAGATCGGACGCGCGGAGGGCACGGCGAGGTGGGCGTCGGTGAGTCGGGCCCCGCAGATCAGCAGCACGAACCGGGCCTGCTCGACGGCGCGCGCTGCGCCGCTACGGCCCGTGGAGGTGCCGATCACGGCGGCGGCGGTGCCCTTCAGGGGCGAGTTCCCGAACGGCCGGGACGCCCAGTCGAGGGCGTTCTTCAACGCGCTCGGTAGGCCGGTGTTGTACTCGGGGGCGGCCACGAGCACCGCGTCGGCGGCGGCGCAGCGAGCCCGGAACGCGTCGACGAGCGGATGGCCGCCGGCGTCGTCGAGGTCCTGGTCGTAGTGGGGCAGGTCGCGCAGGCCCGTCTCCCAGGTGACGGTGGCCTCGGCGGGGAGGTGGCCGAGCGCCGCGCGCAGCAGCGCGGCGTTGAAGGACCCGGTTCGCAGGCTGCCAGCGATGGCGAGAACGTGCACGAGGGCATGCTGCCGTTGACCACACGAGGTTACCCAGTGGTAACTTAACGTTCCGCCCTCCGGCGTCCGTCCGTCACCCCGCCTCGTCACCCGCTCCGGGAGGAGTCCCATGGCCGAGTTCTCGCTGCAGCTCTCCGAAGACGTCCAGCAGGTGCAGAAGTGGGTGCACGATTTCGCCGAGGCCGTGGTGCGGCCCGCTGCCCACGAGTGGGACGAGCGCGAGGAGTTCCCGTGGCCGGTCGTGCAGGAAGCGGCCAAGGTGGGGCTCTACTCGTTCGACTTCATCGCCCAGAGCTTCACCGAACCGTCCGGGTTGATGCTGCCCGTGGCCGCCGAGGAGCTGTTCTGGGGCGACGCCGGCATCGGCCTCGCGATCTTCGGCACGGGTCTGGCCGCCGCAGGGATCGCCGGGAACGGCACGCCCGAGCAGCTCATGGAGTGGGTGCCGCAGTGCTTCGGCACGGCCGACGACGTGAAGCTCGGGGCGTTCTGCGTGAGCGAGCCCGACGCCGGCAGCGACGTGTCGTCGCTGCGGACCCGGGCGGTGTACGACGCAGCGACCGACGAGTGGGTGCTCAACGGGACCAAGGCGTGGATCACCAACGGCGGCATCGCCGACGTGCACGTCGTGGTGGCCACCGTCGATCCGGCGCTCAAGTCCCGGGGCCAGGCGACGTTCGTGGTGCCCAAGGGAACCAAGGGGCTGTCGCAGGGTCAGAAGTACGCGAAGCACGGGATCCGGGCCTCGCACACCGCCGAGGTTGTGCTCGACGACGTGCGGGTGCCGGGCCGGATGCTGTTGGGCGGCAAGGACAAGCTCGACGCCAAGCTGGCCCGGGCCCGGGAGGCCGGCGTGACCGGGGCAAAGCAGCCGGCGATGGCCACGTTCGAGGCCACCCGGCCGACGGTCGGCGCGCAGGCGATCGGCATCGCCCGGGCCGCCTACGAGTACGCGCTCGAGTACGCGAAGGAACGAAAGGCGTTCGGCAAGCCGATCGCCATGCACCAGGGCATCGCGTTCAAGCTGGCCGACATGGCCACCGAGGTCGACGCGGCCCGGTTGCTGGTGCACCGCGCCGCCTGGCAGGCCCGCAACGGCGGTCTGCACCGCGGCGAGGGTTCGATGTCGAAGCTGAAGGCCGGCGAGGTCGCGGTGTGGGTGACCGAGCAGGCCATCCAGATCCTCGGGGGCTACGGCTACACCCGGGAGTACCCGGTCGAGCGCTGGCACCGCGACGCCAAGATCTACACGATCTTCGAGGGCACCTCGGAGATCCAGCGGCTCGT
>JBJTVH010000032.1:0-69295 GCA_046081125.1 Acidimicrobiales bacterium | reverse complement strand
CGAAGTTGCGGCGCGGCACGCCACGGCCCATCCGAAGAACCCCGAACACCGCGCCCACCGCAAACTCGATCTCGGTGGCGAATACCAGTGGCGTCGGGAAGGGGAGTACCACCTCTTCAACCCCGAGACCGTGTACCGGTTGCAGCACTCGACGCGGGCCAAGCGCTACGACGTCTTCAAGCAGTACACCAAGGCGGTCGACGATCAGTCGCGCACCCTGGCCACTCTGCGCGGCTTGTTCTCTTTCGACGCCGGACAGCGCACGCCGGTCCCGATCGACGAAGTCGAATCGGTCGCCGACATCGTGAAGCGGTTCTCCACCGGTGCCATGAGTTACGGATCGATCTCGGCCGAGGCGCACGAGACGCTTGCCGTGGCCATGAACTCCATCGGCGGCAAGAGCAACACCGGCGAAGGTGGTGAGGACTCCGATCGGTTGTACGACCCGGCGCGCCGCTCGTCGATCAAGCAGGTGGCTTCCGGTCGTTTCGGAGTGACGAGCGAGTACCTCGTCAACGCCGACGACATCCAGATCAAGATGGCGCAAGGTGCCAAGCCCGGCGAGGGCGGCCAGCTTCCCGGCCACAAGGTGTACCCCTGGATCGCACGCACGCGGTTCTCGACGCCCGGCGTCGGGCTGATCAGCCCGCCCCCGCATCACGACATCTACTCGATCGAGGATCTCAAGCAGCTCATCCACGACCTGAAGAACGCGAACCCGGCGGCCCGGGTGCACGTGAAGCTCGTCGCCGAGGTCGGCGTCGGCACGGTCGCGGCCGGCGTGTCCAAGTGCCACGCCGATGTGGTGCTGATCTCCGGGCACGACGGCGGAACGGGCGCCTCGCCGCTCACCTCGATCAAGCATGCCGGCGCCCCGTGGGAGCTCGGCCTCGCCGAGACGCAGCAGACGTTGCTGCTCAACGGGTTGCGGGACCGCATCGTCGTGCAGACCGACGGCCAGATGAAGACCGGGCGCGACGTGGTGATCGCTGCGTTGCTCGGAGCCGAGGAGTACGGCTTCGCCACCGCACCGCTCGTGGTGTCGGGCTGCGTGATGATGCGCGTCTGCCACCTCGACACCTGCCCGGTGGGGGTCGCCACCCAGAACCCCGAGCTGCGCAAGCGGTTCTCCGGCAAGCCGGAGTTCGTCGTGAACTTCTTCGAGTTCATCGCCACCGAGGTGCGTGAGCTGCTCGCCCAACTCGGGTTCCGCAGCCTCGCCGAGGCGATCGGCCACGTCGAGTGTCTCGACACTCGCGCTGCGATCGCGCACTGGAAGGCCCAGGGCCTCGATCTCGCCCCGATCCTCGCCCCGCCGCAGAACCCCTACGGCCAGACGCCGTTCCGCAGCGTGGCCCAGGATCACGGCCTCGACCGAGCGCTCGACGTGACCTTGATCGCCGACGCTGCGCCCGCCCTCGAGCGGGGGGAGCGGGTGTTCCTGTCCTACCCGATCCGGAACGTGAACCGGACCGTCGGCACGATGCTCGGCTCCGAGCTCACCCGCCGGTACGGCGGCGCCGGACTGCCCGACGACACGATCCAGATCAACTTCGCCGGTTCCGCCGGGCAGAGCTTCGGGGCCTTCGTGCCCAGGGGGATCACGCTTCGCCTCGAGGGCGACGCGAATGACTTCGTCGGCAAGGGGCTCTCGGGCGGCCGGCTGATCGTGCGGCCGCATCGCTCGGCGCCGTTCCGGGCGCACGAGAACATCATCGCCGGCAACGTCCTGGCCTACGGCGCCACCGGCGGCGAGGTGTTCGTGTCGGGCGTGGTGGGTGAGCGTTGTTGCGTGCGCAACTCCGGCGCGACCGTCGTCGTGGAGGGCCTCGGTGACCACGGCTGCGAGTACATGACCGGCGGGCGCACCGTGGTGCTCGGGTCGACCGGACGGAACTTCGGTGCGGGGATGTCGGGCGGTATCGCCTACGTGTGGGACCCCGACGGGGTGTTCCCGGCACGGCTGAACACCGAGCTCGTCGATCTCGATCCCCTCGGCGGCGAGGACTTCGCCTTCCTCGAACAGCTGCTGGGTCGGCACCGGCTGCTGACCGGCTCGGTGCGGGCCGGGGAGATCCTCGACGGGTGGCTCGATGCCGCCCGGGCGTTCGTGAAGGTCATGCCGAGGGATTACCGCCGGGTGCTCGAGGTCATCGAGCAGGCCGAGCGTGACGGTGTCAGCGGGCCCGAACGGGACCGCCGGATCATGGAGGCCTCGCATGGGTGAGACGACCGGATTCCTGAAGTGGGGTCGCGAGACCCCGACGCGCCGGCCCGTGCCGGTGCGGTTGCTCGACTGGCACGAGGTCTACGAGGACTTCCCGGCCGACAAGGTGCGCACCCAGGCCGGCCGGTGCATGGACTGCGGGATCCCGTTCTGCAACAACGGTTGCCCGCTCGGCAACCTGATCCCGGACTGGAACGATCTCGTCTACCGCGACCACTGGCGCGACGCGATCGAGCGGCTGCACGCCACGAACAACTTCCCGGAGTTCACGGGCCGCCTGTGCCCGGCCCCGTGCGAGGGCGCGTGCGTGCTCGGGATCAACGCCGACCCGGTCTCCATCAAGCAGGTCGAGGTCGAGATCATCGACCGGGCCTGGGAGGAGGGCTGGGTCGAGCCGCAACCGCCGTCGGTGCGCACCGGCAAGCGGGTGGCCGTCATCGGCTCGGGCCCCGCCGGCCTGGCCGTCGCCCAGCAGCTCACCCGGGCCGGCCACGACGTCGTCGTGCTCGAGCGGGCCGACCGCATCGGCGGCCTGCTGCGCTACGGCATCCCGGAGTTCAAGATGGAGAAGCGGCACCTCGATCGCCGCCTCGACCAGATGCGGGCCGAGGGCACCGAGTTCCGCACCAACGCCGTCGTCGGTGGCAACGTCGACATCGAGGTGCTGCTCGCCACCCACGACGCCGTCGTGCTCGCCTGCGGGGCGACGGCCTGGCGGGACCTGCCGGTGCCGGGCCGCGATCTCGGTGGCATCCACCAGGCGATGGAATACCTGCCGTGGGCCAATCGGGTGCAGGAGGGCGACCTGACCGAAGCGCCGATCGTGGCCACCGGCAAGAACGTCGTGATCATCGGCGGTGGCGACACCGGGGCCGACTGCCTGGGCACCGCGTTGCGCCAGGGCGCGGCGTCGGTGCACCAGTTCGAGATCATGCCCCGGCCGCCCGAGCAGCGGGCCGATGCGAACCCCTGGCCCACCTACCCGATGGTGTTCCGGACGTCGTCGGCCCACGAAGAGGGCGGGGACCGCCTCTACTCGGTGAACACCGAGTGCTTCCTGGGCGACGAGCACGGGACGGTTCGGGCGCTGCGCGGCCACGAGGTCGAGCTCGTCGATGGTCGGTTCCGCAAGGTGGAGGGCTCGGAGTTCGAGCTGCCCTGCGAACTGGTGCTGCTGGCGATGGGGTTCGTCGGTCCGGAAAAGGGCGGCTGGCTCGACACGCTGGGAGTCGAACTCGACGAGCGGGGCAACCTGCGCCGGGACGGCAACTGGATGACCAACGTGCCGGGAGTGTTCGTCGCCGGCGACATGGGGCGCGGGCAGAGCCTGATCGTGTGGGCGATCGCCGAGGGCCGGGCGTGTGCGGCCGGGGTGGACCGGTTCTTGATGGGGGAGACCTCGCTGCCCGAACCGCTCTCGCCGGCGGCCCGGCCGCTCGTCTGAGGTGGTGGTGCACGCGGCCTACCGGCGCGGCTAAACCCTGCCGGTGACCGCATCGCCTGCCGAGCCGCACCGTCCCGAGCCGCCGCGGATGCCTGGCGGACTCGACATCGCATTCCTCACCAACGAGCCGGGCGCCTGCGAACTGGTGCTGGTGCGCCACGGCCAGCAGGCGCTTCCGGACCGACGGGACATCCGGGTCGGGGACATCGTCGACCCGCCGCTGTCGACGATCGGGCAGCGCCAGGCCGAGCGCGTGGGCGAGCGGTTCCGGCACCGCCGGGTCGATGCGGTCTACTCCTCGCACCTCGCACGGGCCTTCGACACCGGCCGTGCGATCGCTGCTCACCACGGCCTCGAGCCCGAGGTGTACGAGGATCTTCGTGAGGTCGAGGTGTTCTCCGACCTTCCGTCGGACCGTCGGGCCGCCGACGTGCTCGGTGCCGACTACCTCGCCGGGATCCGGGACCGCATGGCTCGCGAGCGCCGGTGGGACATCTACCCCGGCACCGAGTCGAGCGTGGCGTTCCGCAATCGGGTCATCAACCGCATCGATGCCATCGCCGCGACCAATCCGGGTCGGCGGGTGGTGATCGCCTGCCACGGTGGGGTGATCAACGCGTACCTCGCCGAGTTGCTCGGCGCCCGCCAGGACATGCTGTTCCGCCCGGCGCACACCGCCGTCAACGTCTTCGTCGCCGGCGAGCACGGCCGGCGTGCGGTGCGCAGCCTGGGCGACGTCGCCCACCTCGAGCACGACGACGAGCTCGTCACGTACTGAGCGGTACCGGCCCCGGTGGCCACGACGCGTGGTGCGCCGGGGCTGCCGCTCCCAGCGGACGCGCTGGTCGTAGGCTGCAGGCATGTCCCCGCGTTGCATGGGTGCTCTCGTGTTCGTTGCGTCAACGCTCGCGCTTACCGGCTGCGGCCTGGGCGGAGCGGCGACGACCACGACGACCACGAAGAAGACCACCACCCTGCCCACCCAGCAGGTCACGGTGCCGCCGCTCACGAGCGCGCCGACCACGGTGGTCCCCACGCCGACCAGCGGCCCGACTGCGTCGGTGACGACGGCGACGTACACCGTGCAGCAGGGTGACTTCTGGTTCTCGATCGCCCAGAAGCTCGGCGTGGACCTGCAATCCCTGCTCGACGCCAACGGCATGACGCTGACCACCGCGCTCTACCCGGGGATCCGCCTCATGGTCCCACCCAAGTCGGCACCGTCGCTGCCGCCGGCGGCACCGTCGTCGAGCGGAACGACCTCGACCACGAAGTCCACCGTGGCCGTGGGCGGGTCGTACACCGTCGTCGCAAACGATTCCTGGGGCATGATCGCCGGCAAGCTCGGCGTGAAGCTCGCCGACCTGCTGTCGGTCAACGGCGCAACCACGTCGACGGTCATCCATCCCGGTCAGTCGATCAAGGTGCCCAAGGGTGCGGCGAACACGTCGGCGACGACGACCACGGTGAAGGCGACGACCACCACCAAGGCCGGAGCCACCACCACGACGACCAAGGCCGGAGCCACGACGACCACGACGGCGAAGGCCTGACGGCACCCACGATGCGTTCGGGCGTCGTCGCGCTCGCCGCTGCGGCCACCTTGGTGTTGGCCGGATGCGGGGGGACGGCGAAGGCCGGTCCCGACACCACGGCCGCTCGCCCCACGACCACTCTCGCCCGTCGGCCACCGTCTCCCGGCTCGACCACCTTCCCGACGGTCAACGTGCCGGCGGTGCCCACCTCGACGACGCTCCCGCGCATCATCTCCCCCGACGACGTCAAACCCCCGATGCGCGTGTACACGGTGGTCTCGGGTGACACCTGGGTACGCATCGCGCAGAAGACCGACCTGCCGATGCAGGAGATCCTCGACGCCAACCGGATGGCGATCACCACGCTGCTGTACCCGGGGATGATCCTCCAGATCCCGCCGGCGATCCCGACCACGGCCGGGCCCACGACCACCGTGGCCATCGTGGGTCGCTACACGGTCGTGGCGGGTGACGGGTGGGGGAGCATCTCGGTCAAGCTCGGGGTCAACCTCGGCGACCTGCTCCGGGTGAACCGGGCGTCGACGGAGACGCTCATCCTGCCCGGCCAGCAGATCAACGTGCCGGCCAAGCGCCGTTGACGCCGTCGCCGGGCGCATGGGGCCGGCATTGCGGCTGGGTCGGAGCCGTCAGACGAAACGGAACTCGGTGCCGACGAGCTGATGGACCTCGCCGGCGCGGCTGCGGTCGGTGACCGTCACCTCGATCGCGTCGAGGCCGGCCCCGCGCGCGCCGGCCGATTCGAACACGATGCGGCCCCGGTCGAGCCGGATCACACGCCCGTCGGGCGGACGGTCCAGGACCTCGGCCCAGCGGGCGGCGAGGGCATCGGGGTCCTCTGCGGCGATGACGGCGCCCGACAGCTCCGCGACGGTGCCCGTGCGGACGTGGTCGCGCCAGGTCGGCCCCGCCCACAGCCAGCCGGCCTCGTCGGCCATCGCGTCGATCGAGGTGATCGGACCGCCGAGGTCCTTGGGGTGCAGGTGGACGCTCGAGGCCTTCGCCGACTCGTGCCGCCACACCACCCGGACACCGAGGTCGGGGAGACGGCCGGCCACGCGCTCGTACTCGGTGGTCTGCACGATGACCATGTAGCCCCCATCGCCACCCCGCTTGTCCAGGAGCCGGCCGGCCGTCGTGCCGTCCTGGACCGGCGAGACCACCTCGAGGAACGTGTCGCCGATCGCGAGCAGACCGTTGTGGAGGCCGAACTCGGCGACGCCGGGATCGCGGAAGCACAGCTCGACACCGAGGGTGGACCCGAGCGAATCGAGCGCCGGTTCGAGGTCCGCGGCGACGAGGGCGAGTTGGCGGAGACGCATCATGGGTCAGGAACGTAGCGTGCGACAGATGGGGATCTCCGAGGGGTACGTCTCGACCACCGACCTGCGGGTCTTCGAACGTCAGGCCGGCACCGGTGAGCCAGTGGTGTTCGTGCACGGCTTCCCGCAGACCTCGTATCAGTGGCGCCATCAGCTGCGGGCGCTGTCCGAGGCGGGGTATGCATGCTTCGCGCCCGACAACCGCGGATTCGGCGGTACCGACGCGCCTGGAGCACGGGTGTGCCGGTCGCTGCTCGCCGACGACGTGATCCGCTACCTCGACGCCCGTGGGATCGGCACCTGCACGCTGGTCGGCCACGACTGGGGCGGGATCATCGCGTTCAAGGCCGCCATCGACCATCCCGATCGCATCACCCGGCTGGCGCTGCTCGACACGTTGTGCACCACCTGGTCACCGGCCGGTGTGCACGGGTACTGGTTCAAGGCCGAGGGCCTGGCCGAGGCGTTCTTCGCCGAGCACCATCGGGCCTTCGTCGAGGTGCTCTTCGCCGGGGCGGACTCGGCCGGGCTCGGCGCCCGGCCGCAGAACCCGTGGACGGCGATTCCCGCCGGGGTTCGCCCGCGTCCGACCTGGATCGACGACGAGGCCCTCGCGCACTATGTCAGCGCCTTCTCGCAGCCCGAGGCCTGGGCCCATGCGATCTCCTACTACCGCTACGGCTTGCCGTTCCACGAGGTGATCCCCGATCCGGCGGCGCGCCACGGCGAGCGCTACCGGTCGCTCCCCGAGTCCGAGGTGGCGGCGATGTGGTTGCACGACGGTGGTCTCGAGCAGCACCCGGGGCACTCGCTGTTCTACGACTACGGGCCCGAGGACCGGCACAAGCGGTATCCGCATCCGGTGCTGTGGTGCTACGGCTCGTACTCCGGTCGCGTGTCGTCGTCGGCGTCGAGCATCCCGAGCGGCAATCCGTTCGTCGAGCAGTTCCCCCGTTACTTCCCGGACCTGCGGGCCCGGTCGATCGCGGCGGGCCACTTCCTGGGTGAGGAGGCACCGGCGACGGTGAACGAATACCTGCTCGCGTTCCTCGGCGAGGGCCGCTGACGCGGCGCGCCGGCCCGTCGAGGACCGTTCAGTCGATCGCCTCGGCCACGGCGACGGCCCGGGCGGTGATCCCAGGCTGACGCACGGCGACCTTCCAGGTCGCAGCGGTGCGGTCCGGCTGACCGTCCACCTCCGCACCGCTCGCGCAGCGGTAGGTGACCCCTGCGGTCGGGACGGGAGCGAGCGTGGTGGTGGTCGTCGTCGGTGCCACGGTCGAGGTCGTCGTGGTCGAGCTGGTCGTCGTGGTCGAGCTGGTCGTCGTGGTCGAGCTGGTCGTCGTGGTCGTCGCGCTCGTGGTCGTCGTGGTCGGTGCCAGCGTCGTGGTCGGTGCCAGCGTCGTGGTCGGTGCGAGCGTCGTGGTCGGTGCGAGCGTCGTGGTCGAGCTGGTCGTCGTGGTCGGTGCCAGCGTCGTGGTCGGTGCCAGCGTCGTGGTCGGTGTCAGCGTCGTGGTCGGTGTCAGCGTCGTGGTCGTCGGAGGGATCGTGGTCGTGGGCGGGGTCGGGTCCGGGGGTAGCGGCGGTGGTGCGGTCCCGCGGGGCAGTGGCCGGCACCGGTCGCCACCTGCGAGCACGAGAGCGAGCTGCGGAGGGCCCGGCCGCATGGGCGCCGCGGCGACCGGGTTCGCGGTCCGCACGAGTCGCACCGGCTGGAGCGGATCGGCCACGCAGGCCACCAGTCGTGGGTCGTACGGCGCGGGCAGGCAGGGGTCGAGCACCGGCACCTCGGTGGTGCCCGGCGTCGGCGCCAGGGCGCAGCGCACCCAGCCGGCTCGGCCGAGCAGGACCGAGGAGGCCTGGTCGCAGCGGGCGTCGGCGGGCTGGCCGGGTAGAACGGGAACGAGCACCGCATCCGGCCCGAACACCGTCAGGGTTCGCACTGCCGTCGCCGGGCTCGGGCTCGCCGGGTCGTCCGGGCGGGGCGGTGTGCCCCCATTGACCCCCTCGCCGGGTCGTGCACCGGGGGAGGGGAGATCGGCGACGCTGAACCACCCGGAGGCCACGTCTTGCGCGAGTGCCTCGAACCGGGCGCCGACCACTCGCAGGTACTCGTCGTTGGGGTTGTAGGCGAGGATGGCCCGCACGACACCGTCGCGGGTGCGCAGCGTCAACGCGCCCGCAGCGGCACACAAGTACCGCCCGGCCGCGAGCGACTCGTCGTAGATGTTGTCGATCTCGCTCCGCCCGTCGCCGTTGCCGTCGGCCGCCCACCGCCGCCACGTCGAGGGGATGAACTGCATCGGGCCGACGGCACGGTCGACGGCCGCGTCACCGTCGAACTCGCCCGCATCGGTGTCGGGCCCGATCGGAATGCCGGTGATCTTCGGGCTGGTCATACCGTTGGCATCGAGGCGCCCCATGCCGTGGTTCGATTCGGTGCGCCCGATCGCAGCGAGCAGTTCCCACCGCAACCCGCACTGCGGTCGTTCGATCGCAACTGCGGCGCCGGCCCGCCGGTACGCGTCGTAGGCGACGGTGCTCATGCCCTCGATCGTCGCCGGGGCGACCCGGGTGACGATCGTGCGTCCCAGCTCGGTTTCGGCCACCCGGAGCATCGAGCGGGCCCGTGTGAGTTGTTCGGACAGGTTCGTGAGGCCGCGCAGCACCTGGTCCCGGGCGCTGAGCGCACGCACGAGCTGCGCCGACGAGGAGCCCTGCCGCCGCCGGGCCTCGAGGGCGAGAGCCACGGTCCGCTGGTTGGCGGCCCGCAGGATGCCGAGGCTCCAGGCGGCGTCGTTGCCGTTCGGGCGGGCGACGGCCGCGAGGAACGAGACCTCGTTGCCGCCCGAGCCCCGCACGTAGCCGGCGACCACCTGACGCTTCGCGGCGGCGATCAGCTCGGAGGCCTCTCGCTGGTCGGCCGACACCTGCCCGGTGATCGACGACACCGTCGATTCGGACGAGTTCAGGTCACCGGCGATCGCCTGCGCCTGACGTTCGAGATCGGCCACCTCGGCCGCTGCGGTCCGGACGCGATCGGTGGCGACGGCGAGTGAGGGTGCCGCCTCGGCGCTCTGGGCCGCAGCCGGGCTCGGAGCGACGGCGGCCGGGGCGACGGCCGCGACGACGGCGACGAGCGCCAACGTCCGCAGTGTGCCCACCCGGCGAGCCTATGGGGGGACGCAGCGTGGCGGTATGGCGGCCGGGCCCCCGGGAATGCTCAGACGTAGGAGCGGAACAGCACCTCGGCCACGCACGAGGGCTTGCTCGCTCCCTCGACTTCGAAGCTCAGCTCGTAGGTGATCTGCACGCCGCCGGCGATGTCCTCGACGGCGAGGTTCTTCACGCCCATCCGAAGCCGGGAGCCGACCGGCACGGGGCTGGGGAAACGGACCTTGTTCGCGCCGTAGTTGACGCCCATCGAGAAGCCGCGGACCTGGACGACCTCGGGCAGCAGGCGCGGCCCGAGCGACAGCGTGAGGTAGCCGTGGGCGATCGGCGCCTTGAACGGACCGGCCTTGGCCCGCTCGACGTCGACGTGGATCCACTGGTGATCGCCGGTGGCGTCGGCGAACAGGTTGACCTGTTCCTGGGTGATCTCGATGTACTCGCTGTAGCCCAGGTGCTGGCCGACGGTGGCCTTGAGGCCCTCGGCGCCGTCGATGATCGTCGTCATGTGCCCATCCTGGCGCACGGTCCCGGCAGGGGCGAGCCCGCTGCTCAGCGGAACCAGATGCGTTGGTAGTCCCGGCTCATCGGGTGCACGAGCAGCGCGACGAGCGCGATCGCGAACAGCAGGGAGATGATTCCCTGGCGGGCCCCGTCGACGATGGCGAGCACCCACAACAGCGTCTCGACTATGGCGACGACGATGCCGAGTACGTAACCCCACTTGCGCTCGTTGGAGATCCCGAGGCCGGCAGCGACGGCGGCGACGAGCGCCCCGATGGCGAGCAGTGGTCCGAGGAAGGCCGAGAAGATGCTGCCGAGCAGGAGCCCGAACACGGCGGTGGCGTAGAGCAGCCATACGGCGATCTGGAGGGTTTGCGGGAGCGAAGGGTTCGTCCACCGCCAGTTCGAGAGGCCCGGCATGGGCGCCAGTCTGGCAGGGCGGGCCCGCCGAGTACCGTTCGAGCGATGCCGACGACACGACCGCTGCGGTTCGGGGTGATGGCCTCCGGGCGGGTGGAGTCCGGGGCGGCGTGGCGGGCCTACGCCCGTCGGGTCGCCGACCTCGGCTACGACACGCTCAGCCTGCCAAACCATCTGGCCAACCAGACCTTGGCGCCGCTGCCCGCGCTGGTCGCGGCGGCCGACGCCGCCCCGTCGTTGCGGGTCGGCACGCTCGTCATCGACAACGAGAGCGTGCACCCGGCGATCATCGCCAACGAGTGCGCCACGGTGGACGTGCTCACCGACGGTCGCCTCGAGGTCGGCATCGGCGCCGGGTGGCTCCCGGCGGACCACACCGCCATCGGCCAGCCCTGGGCGCCGGCGGGGGAACGCATCGAGCGGCTCGCCGAGGCCGTCGAGGTGCTGCGGGCGGCGTGGGGTCCGCCGCCGGCCCGGTTCGAGGGCCGGCACTACCGCATCGACGGCCTGTCGGCCGGGGCCCGGCCGGTGCAGCAACCCCACCCGCCGATCCTGGTCGGCGGCGGTGGCCGGAAGGTGCTCGAGCTCGCCGCCCGGGTGGCCGACATCGTGTCGTTCGTGCCCAACATGGCCGCCGGTCGGGTCGGTCCGGAATCGGCGGCGAGCGCCACGGGCGCCGCGACGCGAGAGAAGCTGGCGTGGGTGCGCGAGGCGGCCGGGGCCCGCTTCGAGCAGCTCGAGCTCCACGTCAACGTCACGCTCGTCCGGCTCGGCGACCGGGCCGAAGGTCTGGCCAAGGTGGCCCGGGCCTACGCCACCGCCGAGGCCGACGCCGCCGAGGTGCCCCACGCGCTCGTCGGCTCCGCCGAGGAGATCGCCGAGGACGTGCTGCGCCGCCGCGACGAGCTCGGCATCACCTACCTCACCGTGTTCGAGGGTTCCGTCGACGCGTTCGCTCCGGTCATCGCCCGCCTGCGCGCCTGATCGTGGCGGGCCTGCTCGACCGGCTGCCTTCACCCGGCAGCGATCCCGCCGAGGTCGTCGACGCCTTCGCCACCTGGGCGGCGAGCGGGGCCCGCCCGCTCTACCCGCACCAAGAGAATGCGGCGCTGGCCCTCGCCGCCGGCGACCACGTGGTGCTCGCCACGCCCACCGGGTCGGGCAAGAGCCTGGTGGCAGTCGCCGGCATCGTGCTCGCGCGCAACCGGGGTGAGCGGGCCGTGTGGACCGCACCGATCAAGGCGCTCGTTTCCGAGAAGTTCTTCGACCTCGTGGACCTGCTCGGCGCCGAGGCCGTCGGCCTGGCGACCGGCGACGCAGCGATCAACGCGCAGGCGCCGGTGCTCGTGTGCACGGCGGAGATCCTCGCCAACCAGGCTTTGCGCACCGGGGCCGAGGCCGACGTCGGCTTCGCCTGCCTCGACGAGTTCCACTACTACGGCGACGCAGCGCGCGGGTGGGCCTGGCAGGTCCCGTTGCTCGAGCTCCGCAACACCCAGTTCCTGCTCGCCTCGGCGACCTTGGGGGACATGACCGCCCTGTCGGGCGACCTCGAGCGGCGCAGCGGGCGGCCCGTCACCGAGGTGACGTCGGTGCACCGGCCCACCCCGCTGCACCATGCCTGGCGGATGACCCCGGTGGCCGACAGCGTCCTCGACGCCGTGCGTGACGGCCTGTCCCCGGTGTACGTCGTGCACGCCACCCAGGCCGCTGCGGTGGAGCGGGCCCAGGCGTTGGTCAGCCTGCCGCTCACGACGCGCCCCCAGCGCGAAGCGATCGCCGCTGCACTGGCCGGCGTGCGGCTCACCACCGGGTTCGGCCAAACGCTGGGGCGGCTGCTGCGCAACGGTGTCGGCGTGCATCACGCCGGGATGCTGCCCCGGTACCGGCGCCTGGTCGAGCGCCTCGCCGGTGACGGCCTGCTGCCTGCGATCTGCGGCACCGACACCTTGGGCGTCGGGGTGAACATCCCGATCCGCACCGTGCTCATGACCGCGTTGACCAAGTTCGACGGTCAGCGGGTGCGGACCTTCTCGGCTCGGGAGTTCCACCAGCTCGCCGGTCGGGCCGGTCGCCCCGGGTTCGATCCCGACGGTCACGTCTGGGCCCAGGCGCCTGACCACGTGATCGACAACGCCCGGGCGCTCGCACGCGCCGGCGACGACCCGAAGGCCCGCCGCAAGGCCAGCAAGGCCAAGCCGCCCGAGGGATTCGTGCACTACGACGACAAGACCTTCGAGCGGCTGTGGGCGGCCCGCCCGGAGCCGCTGGTGTCGCGCTTCTCGGTGTCGGCCGACCTCGTGGCGTCGGTGTTGGCTCGCCCGGACGGGCCGGTGGCGCTCAAGAACCTGTTGCGGGACAACCACGACCCCGAACCGCGGCGGCGCCGGCACCGGCGCCGGGCGCTGCGGATCTACCGCTCGCTGGAGGCGGCCGGGGTGGCCGAACGATTGCGTGACGACCAGGGCCGGTGCGCCGGGGTGCGGATCGGTTCGCTGGTCGAAGGCAGCGACGAGCGGGCGCTGTTGCGGTTCGCGTCGCCGCTCGCCACGTTCGCGATCGAGGTGGTGGCGACGCTCGATCGCGACGAGCCCGGTTACCCGCTCGATGTGGTCAGCGTCCTCGAGTCGGTGCTCGACGACCCCAACGCCGTGCTCTACGCGCAGCAGAACGCGGCCCGGGCCGCCGAGGTGGCCCGGCTCAAGGCCGAGGGCGTCCCGTACGAGGAGCGGATCGCGCTGCTCGACGGGGTCACGTGGCCCAAGCCGCTGGCTGCGCTGATCGAGGCCTGCTTCGTCACCTACCGCACGGCACACCCCTGGCTGGAGGACGTGCCGTCGCCCAAAGGGGTGCTGCGAGAGTTGGCGGAGGGCGGCGAGAGCTTCGGCGGGTTCGTGAAGCGCTACAAGCTCGAACGCAGCGAGGGCCTGCTGCTGCGGTACCTCACCGACGCCTGGCGGGCGCTCGACCGTTCGCTGCCCGACGAGGCGTACACCGACGAACTCGAAGACCTCGTCGACTGGCTCGGCCGGCTGATCCGGGCGACGGACGCGACGCTGCTCGAGGAATGGGAACGCCTTGCCGGGGCACCGCTGCACGATCATTCGGGCGACCCCGGTCCGGCGCCCGTGCCCGGACCGCCGGCCGCCTGGCGCACGGTCGTGCGGACCGCCGCGTTCGGCTGGGTCGAGCTGCTGGCCCGGCGGGCTCATCCGGCGCTGGCCGAGCGGACCGGGTGGAGCGCCGAACGCCTCGCAGAGGCGATGGCGCCCTACTGGGCGCAACGGGACGCGATCGGTACCGACGCCGCCGCGCGCGGCCCGGCCTGGTTCGAGCTCACCGAGGAGCCCGGGCGCTGGCGGATCGTGCAGCGGCTCGCCGACCCCGACGGCGACGGCGACTGGCGCCTCGTGGCCACCGTCGACCTCGCGGCCGCCGCCGAGGAAGGCGCCCCGGCGTTGCGGCTCGAGGCGCTCGGGCTCTTCGGCACCGAACTCGGACCGGGCTGACCGGGCGGAGTTCGGACAGGGCTGAGGAGTTCACGCGCCCGACACGGCGCGGCAACTCGAGCTGAGCAGGATGCCGGCATGGTCATGACCCTGCGGACCCTCGGGCACGACGACGCGCCGGCGCTCGGCGGTCTTGCCGCCCAGCTGGCCACCGAGCCCCGACGATTCGGGCGTGCTGCGCTGCCCAAACCGTCGGCCGGCTGGCGAGCTCGGCTCGCGCACCCCTGCCGCGTGCGGGCGGTCGGGGCGTTCGTCGACGGCGCGCTCGTCGGCGTCGGCCGGCTCGTGCCGGCAGGCGCAGATCGCGCCGAACTGCTCGTGGCGGTCACGAGCGGGCATCGCGGCCGAGGCATCGGTGCCGCGTTGGTCGGCGCTGCGTTGGAGCTTGCCGCGGAGCTCGAACTCGGCGCCGTCGTGGCCGCTGTCGAACGCCGGAACCCGGCGGCTATGGCGTTGTGCGCCCGCCGCCAGATCGAGCTGCGTGAGCTCGCACCCGGTCGGGTCGAGGTGATCCTCGGGGTGAGCCCGATCCGGTGCAGCGCATGATCGGCGTGCTGCCCGTGGGCAGGAGCTCGGTGTACGCCGGGGAGCGCAGGAGCCCAGAGCGATGAGCACCCTCTCCCGCTTCGGACTCGGGACGATGGCGTTCGCCTCGCCGGCGGCGGACCCGGCCGAATGCGTGGCGGTCGTGCACCGGGCGATCGACGCCGGTCTCACGCTGATCGACACCGCCGACGTCTACGGCCAGGGCGCGGTCGAGACGTTGCTCGGTCCCGTGGTGCGCGCCCGGCGCGACGAGATCGTGCTGGCGACCAAGTGCGGCTTGCCGATGGGCGACCGTCGGGGTCTGGCGGCCGGCCGGGTGCGGGAGGCGACCGAGGAGAGCCTGCACCGGCTCGGCGTCGACCGAGTCGATCTGCAGCAACTCCACCGTCCTGATCCCTCGACGCCGATCGAGGAGACCCTCGGGGAGATGCGTCGTCTCGTGGAGGACGGGCTGATCGGCGCCTACGGCACGTCATGTTTCACTGCGTCGATGCTCGCCGAGGTGGTCGCGATCGGGGCGCAGGGCTCGGTGCCGGTGCCGTCGAGCGAGCAGCTCCCGCTGTCGATGCTGGTCCGGTCTCGTGAGCGTGAGGTACTGCCGGCATGCTTGGCGCTCGGGGTGGCCGCGATCGTCTGGAGTCCGCTCAACGGTGGTTGGCTCACCGGGAAGTACGGGCCCGACCGCCCGGCCCCGGCAGGCTCGCGCGGCTCGTTCGCCGGTTCGTTCGTCGATCCGACCGATGCGGCGAAGGCGGCGGTCGTGCCACGACTTGCGGCCTTGGCTGCCGAGGCCGGCCTGACGCTCCCGGTCATGGCCCTGGCCTGGGCCGCCGAACGCCCAGGCGTCACCACGGTGTTGATCGGGGCCCGCACGGTGGAGCAGCTCGAGGCGCTGCTGCCGGCGGTCACGGTCCGGCTCGACGACGACGTGGTGACCGCCGCCGACGAGATCGTTGCGCCGGGAACGACCGTCGACCCCCGCAACGACGCCTGGCCCGATCCGCCTCGGCTCACCCGGTCCGGGTGAGCCGTTCCACCGCAGCGGCCCGTCGGGTCGCGGATCGGGCCCGGGCCCGGTCGCTCGTGCCTCGCACCGCCCGGTAGACCCAGGTGCGCCCCAGCCGGGTGAGCAGGACCTGCTCGTGCACGGTGGTGGCGGCCGGGTCGAGATAGGCGGTGACCGCGATCCGCGCCGCGTCCTCGGGTGCGAGCTCGGGGCGCTGCGCCCGCACGTAGCGCACGAGCTCCTGGAGATCGTGGACCCCGCAGCGAAGCACGCTGGCGAGGTCGACCACCGCCAGGGCGGCGGTCACGGCCTTGGCGACCGGCAGTTTGGAACCCACGCGGGTGGCGCGCAGGGCAAGGGCGGCCCCCGGCACCTTGGCGGCCAGTCCCGTTGCGAAACCGTCCTCGGCGGTCGCGAGCCGACGTTCGAGTTCGGCCCGGGTCAGCGGCTGAAGTGGTTCGGCGTAGACCTCGACGAGGGCGTCGGTGAGCAGGCGACGCAGCAACGCAGGCGCCTTGGCGGCGGTGTCGCGGCTGCGGTCCTTGAGGGCGCGGGCGACCTCCACGAACCGCTCGGTGGAGCGGTCGAGGCGCGACGACGGGACCGGGACCGGGGCGGGGAGCGGTCGGGGCTCGGGGGACGACGGCTCGGGCATGGTGCAAGCGTGCCCGATCTCGCCGTGCCCGGCGGGTTCGGGGCGCCACTGTTTGCGGCGCGGTTTGCGGCGCGGTTTGCGGCGCAGTTTGCGGCGCGGTCAGGCGAAGAACCGGGTGACGGCGGCCTGGTAACCGTCGACGTCGAAGTCGACGGCGATCGCCCAGGGCACGAAACCCGGCGGGGCGGCTTGCACCGACCCCGGTCCGGCCCGGGCGAACAGCGGGGCTCGGCGGTCGGCGACGGTGGCACCCCACGCGGGTCCGGGGGTGGTCTGCACGGCGAGCGGGAGCACCGGGGCCGCCACCAGCTCAGCGTGGGCGGCGACCATCGTCGCCAGAAGGTCGTGGCAGGGGCAACGCCCGCTCGGGGTCAGGGTGCCGGCGTACCGGCGGTAGAACGCCAGCGGGGTCGCGAGGAAGGCGGTGACCGGGGTAGTGCCGGCGGCGAGGGCGTCCCAGTGCTCGTCGGCGAACACCGCGGCGTGGGTGACGTCGAGCCCGACCAGCGTGGGGGGTGTCGACCATGCAGCGCCGACGACGGCGGCAGCGGCGTCGGGGTCGTGGGCGATGTTCGCCTCGGCGTAGGGCTGCGCGTTGCCGGGTCCCGCCACCGTGCCGCCCATCACGACGAGGCGCCCGACGCCGGGCGCCCACGACGGGTCGCACCGCACGAGCTCGCCGATGTTCGACAGCGGGCCGAGCGTGACGACCGTGAGTTCCCCGGGCCGCTCGGCGACGAGGCGCGCCAGCATCTCGGCTGCGGGTTCGGCCACCGGGTCGAACGGGGCTGCGGGATGATAGGTCTCGCCGAGGCCGTCCCGACCGTGGATGAAATCGGCGGGCCGAAGCTCAGGGACCGGCCCGATCGCCGCTGCGGCACCGACCGCGACCGGAATGTCGGACCGGCCGGCGGCGTGCAGGATCCGGCAGACGTTGGCCGCCGCGCCGGCGACGCCGATGTTGCCGTGCACGGCGGTGATGGCGACCACCTCGACGAGCGGGCTCGTCAGCGCCCACCAGAGCGCAGCGGCGTCGTCGACTCCGCCGTCGGTGTCGATCACGATCGGGATCGGGTTCGGGGCCACGCCCCGAGCCTGCCAGCCGAGGGGAGGTTCGGCGTCGTCAGGCGCGGCGGGGCGCCAGGGTGGCCAGCCAGATGAACAGCTCCACGCTCGCATCGAATCCGTCGGGCGCCGATGCAGGTCCCCCGGGCCAGGCATGTGGCGCGCCGGCGAGGGTCACCAGACGGACCTCCACGCCGTCGTCGCACCCGGTCCAGGTCTCGATCCGGACCGCGCCTTGGTCCGTGCTCGACTCGGTGCTGCAGCCGTCGAGGTCGCGCCACCGGCGGGCCGAGGCGGCGCCGAGGGAGTAGGCGACGGACTCGTCGCCGGTGCCGTGGACGGCGAGCACCGAGATCGGTCGCGCTGGTTCGCAGCCGGTGGCGAGGCCGCCGGACACGGCCACGACCGCGGCGAAACGGTCGGCGAGACGGCAGGCGACGGTGTACGCCATGAACGCCCCGTTGGAATGCCCGACGACGACGACCTCCGCTCGGTCGATCGGGTCGGTGGCGAGCACGTCGTCGAGCAGCGCACCGAGGTAGCCCACGTCGTCGGTGCCGGCCTCCGACGCCGGGCTGCAGCACGTGCCGGCGTTCCATGCCCGCACGCCGTCCACCCGGCCCCCCTGCGGCCAAAGCACCGCCCATCCGGCCGCCTCGGCCAGCGCGTCGAGGTCGGTGTACCCGGCGAGGGTGTCGGCGTCGCTGTAGCTGCCGTGCAACGCGATGAGCAACGGGACGGTGTCACCGGCGGGCCGGGACGGCAGGTGCAGCCGGGCCGGGCGGTCGGGATGGTCGGGTAGGACGATCTCAACGTCCGATGCCGGAGCACGCAGCGCTGCGGCGGCGGTCGTGGTGGGGATACGCCGCCGCCCTCCCGGGGTGTTGGTGGGCGACGCGCCCGGGATCGTGGTGCGAGTGGGCCGAGAGACCGGAGTGCGGGTGGCCGGCCGAGCGCCTTGCCGCCCGGGCCGGGTCGGGGCCGTCTCGGGGTTCGACGGTGGCATTGCCGTCCCGACGACCGACACGGCCGTCGAGGGCAGCGGCGCCGCCGACGACGCCGCACCGCCACAACCGGTCGACAGCAACGCCGCCATGCCGAGGGTGCCGAGGGTGCCGAGAGGCCGGGTCCGACGAGCCGGTGTCACATCGTCAAGTGTTGCGGCTCCGAACGGCGACGCAAGGTCGGGCCGCCCGACCGCGACGGACCCGCGGTCAGGACAGCTTGGGCCAGGTGCGCTTCTGGCGGCGACGCTGGCCGGCCTTGCCTTTGGCCCGGTGCTCCGTGAGCGCCCACGCTCGGCGCCAGCCCCGGTAGTCGGGACCGGTGAGCGACGGGGTCGCCCCCTGGGCTGCCCGACGACGTGCCGACCAGTAGTCGCTGATCGCCTCGTCGGCGAGCACTTCGACCGCAGCTTCGATCCGTGTCCCGAACCGGCGGATGTTCTCGCCCTCCTCGAGACGCAACGGCCTGCCGAACGTCACCTTGGTGCGCCCTCGCTTGGGCCGCTTCATCCCCTTGCCGAGGATGGCGCCCGTGCCGTCGATGTGCACGGGCACGATCGGTGCCCCGGTCCGCTCGGCGAGGAACGCCGCTCCGCCCTTGAACGGCTGCCCCCAGCCGTCGGGTGAGCGCCCGCCCTCGGGGAAGATCACCAGGCTCCACCCGTCGCGGATCAGCTCCGCGGCGAGTTCGGCCGACCGGCGGTTCACGGAGGTGCGGTCGATCGGGAAGGCGTTGAGCGCCAATGCCGACGCCGCCCCGGTGAGCCGGGTCCCGAAGAAGTAGTCCGCGGCTGCCCCGACGACCATGCGATGCCGCCAGGGCGGGGGGATCGCCGCCAGCATGAGCGGGGTGTCGAGGTGGCTGTGATGGTTGGCCACGAAGATGCACGGACACGTGTCGTCGGTGTCGTCGGCCTCGGCCCGAAGATCTGCGAGCCGGTCGGTGCCGACCACTTCGGGATCGGCGATCGCCTTGACCGCCAACTGCAACGGTCCGGCGAGTAGGGCCCGGCGCGTTGCCTGCGCCAGCGGGCGGCGCGCCCACTCGGTGTCGAAGTCGGCCCCGGTGCGCTTCGGGGTGGGCGGCACCTCCACCCCGCGGGGCACGGTCGGCGCTCGGTACGGGAACCCGACGCGCCCGATGCCGGTGCGCACGCGCGCCGAGCTCTTCTGCGCGCTCGACACCGCCCGGGCGGTGACGCGCATGGCCGTCAGCGGGAACGGTTCCCCCGGTCGGCGAGCCATCGGCCTAGCGCACGTCCGCCATCATGACCGGCGGCGTGTGGAAGTGGGTGATGGTGGCGTCGCGGCCGACGACGTCGGAGGCGATCTCCAGCGCGTCGTCCATGGAGGAGGCCGGGGTGAAGCCGAGGCGGCGCACCGAGCGGGGCTCGCCGCCGACGACGATCACCTTGCCGCAGTGCTGCATGCCGTGGGATCCCCAGTACCACATGTAGAACGGGTGCACGCCGTGGTAGGCGTACCCGGTGCGGTACAGGTGCCGGTACCACTCGTCGTTCGCGTAGCGCTCCTCGTACTTCTGCGACAGCACGTGCGGGTCGGTGGTGTCGGCGAGGCACTCCTCGAAGAAGTCGATGTAGCTCGGGTGGTGGACCGGGTTGAACTCCCACGGGGTGGGGTGGGTCATGATCACCACACCGCCTTCGCGCACCAGGGGCTTGCCGCGGTACAGGTTGAAGAAGTACCCGAGTCCCGTGCACATCACCAGGATCGGGTTCATCACCGAGTGCACGTTGTACGGGCAGATGTACGGGATGCCCATCGTGAGGATGTCGGTCTGGCCCTGCACCTCGACGAGTTGCTGGCGGTAGACGTTTTCGGTCGTCACCTTGTGCACCGCTTCGACCTCGCCGCACTGGATGGAGGTCATCTGGTGCGGCGCTTCGATCGACTGGAAGATCTTGCGAGCCGTCCGGGTCGGCACCTTTGCCAACGACTTCGACGCTGCGACGTACAGGCCGCGGTCTCGCGCCGACCACTCCCATTCCCGCTTGCCGAGGAACTCGAACGGCGACGGGAACGTGTCGTTGTTGAGTGTCGTCTCGATCTGGAAGATCTTCACCCCGGCGTCGTGCAGCACCTTGCCCATGCGCCAGTTGGACTTGTGCAGCTCCGAGCGATGCTGGTCCATGAACGAATGGCTGGCCTGCATCGTGGCCGGGTTGTGATGGTGGCGCAGGCTGCGGTAGCTGGCGAGCCCGGTCGCGGTCGACTTCCACCCGCCGTCCATGGCGACGAGGTTGATGTTCACGTACACGAGCAGGTCGCTCTCGGCGGCCCGCTTGTTGATCTCGATCTCCTCGCCGTGGGGCGTGGTGCCGAGGTACGCAAGGTTCTCGGGGTCCTCGGCGTCGTGCTGGGTGAGCAGGCCACGTGCGGCGAACGCGTCGTACACGCGGTCACCGACGGCGTGGCGCAGTTCGTCTTCGGTCATGCGCCGGTGCAGCGCCAGCGCCGCGATCAGCACCACGTCGTCGACGCCGGCGTCGGCGGCGGAGTCGAGCACCGCCTCGATGATCCGCTGGCGCAGGTCGGGCCGGCGCATCTTGGGCAGCGGGAGGCTCACGTCGTCGAACGCGATCGTGAGCTTCATGCCGGGGAACAGCAACGCCGACAGTGGGTCCGAGTCGATCGGATGCTCGAGCGCATGGCGGATACGGGCGTCGACGTCGGTGATCGCTGGCAACGGCTCGGGCGGGTAGATCACCCGGGTCCGGCCCGCCGGGAGGCGCTCGAGGCGGAACCCGTCGCCGTGCCAGAACAACGTCGGTGGGGTCGAACGGTCCACGTCGAGGACGAAACCAGGGCGGGGCATCAGCGTCCCTTCTCGGATCGCAGGTCGAAGCAGACCTTGACGGCGCCTCGACGGCCGGCGGTTGCGGCGTGTTCGAGCGCGGCCTTGTAGTCACGCAACGGATAGGTGGCACTCACCAACCGCTCGAGGCCGGCCGCGGCCACGAGTTCGAAGGCGAGCTCGAAGGTGCGGCGCCGCTCGCCGGAGGCGAGCGTCTCGGTGCCGTAGGCGTAGGCGCCCACGAGGCGGGTCTCGCGGTGCCACAGGGTGGTGAGGTTGAGCTTCACCCCGGCGGGCATCCCGACGAGCGTGACCTGGCCGCGAGGCTTCACGATGGCGAGCGACTCGGTGATCGATCCCTCGGAGCCGACGCAGTCGACGACGGCATCGGCGCCGCCGGTGAGCTGCTCGCGGTAGGCGAGCGAGCCGGTGGCTCGCCGCACGGTGCGTGCGAGCTCCGGCGGGTCGCACACGGTGGTGGCGCCGAAGGTGCGGGCCCAACGCTTCTGCTCGGGGTAGCGGGCCGCCGCGATGATCGCCCCGGCCGGTGTGAAGTGGCGCAGCGCAGCGATCGTCAACAGCCCCAACGTCCCCGATCCGAGCACGACCACGGTGTCGCCTTCGTGCACGCCGGCGGCGAGCGCCGCGTGCACGGCGCATGCGGTCGGCTCGACCATGACGGCGGCCTCGTCGCTCATCGCGTCGGGCACCCGGTGGAGCTGGCTCGGGTGGGCGACCATCGCCGTCGACCAGCCCCCGCCGGTGTCGCAGCAGAACCCGGTCTGCAGACCCGGTTCGAGCACCCCGTAGGCCAGGCGCTCGCAGTTGCCGAGATCCCCCCGGGCGCAGGCGGGGCACGGCGGGTTGATGGCCCGGGTGACGCAGCCGAGCACCGGCTCGACCACGACCCGGGCACCGTCGGGGGCGTCGGCGACCACCTCGTGGCCGGGGACGAACGGGAACGACACGATCGGTTCGAAGTAGCGCGACGAGGTGCCGTCCACGGTCGACAGGTCCGAGCCGCAGATACCGGCGAGGCGGGGCCTGATCGTCACCCAGTCCGGGCTCGGCAGCGCGGGCGGGTCGTCGTCGACGAGCGCGAGCGGCCCGACCGCGGCACCCTTGCCGGGGCTCAGCGACCCGGCGACGAACGCCGCCGCGTAGCGCAACGGCTTGCGGTCGAAGCGCAACGCTCTCATCGGCGGGCCTCCCGTTCGTGCTGCTCGCGCCAGGGGCGCCCGATCGGCAGCAGGGGCCGGGGCCCGCCGGGCGACTTCTCCCACTGCTCCACCAGCCACCCGCGCTTGCGGGCGAGCGCCGCCAGTCGGGTCTCGGGGTTGACCGCAACGGGGAAGCCGACCGCTTCGAGCATCGGAAGGTCGCTCGTGGAGTCGGCGTACGCAACGGATTCCTCGAGCGAGAGACCTTCGGCGTCGCAGTAATCGGCGAGCACCTGGGCCCGGGACTCACCGGTGGGTGGCACGGTGGCCAGCTCGCCGGAGTAGGTGCCGTCGGGGCGCACGGTCATGTCCGCTGCAACGATCTCGTCGAACAACGGCCGCAACGGTTCGACGACGAACGACAGCGCCCCGGTGATCAGGATCGTGCGGTGGCCGAGCTCGCGGTGGCGCCGAACGCGACGGATCCCGGCAGGGAAGCACTTCGTGATGACGAGGTCGCTGAACAGGTCGCCGACGTCGGTGGCGATCTGCTCGACGTCGGCGCCCTCGTAGCGCCGGTAGAAGGACCGCAGGAAGTCCGTGCGGTCCTTGCGGTCGAGCGCCAGCAGCCCGGGGGCCTCGCGCAGCGTGCGCAAGACGTAGCGCAGCCGGTCGTCGGCGGGGAGCCGTCGGGTGGCGAGGTACGAGTACGACTCGACGACGTTCGACGCGATCAGCGTGTTCTCGAGATCGAACGCCGCCACGTGCCGCGCCGGGGCGAGGACGTTGTTGCGCAACCGGGTGGCGCGGTCCTCGGTGCGGGACTTGCCCGGCGTGGTCTTCACGCGGGCGTGCTGCACGACCGAAGGCAGGTGGACCTCGGCGATGTAACGGGGCCAGTCGATCACCCGCGGGTCGAAGCCGAACGCGTCTCGGTCGGCGGCCTCGAGGCCCTCCCAGACGGCGAGCAGGTTGTCGACGGCGTAGATCGCCTCGCACTCCGCGTAGGCGCCGTACAGCTCGACGTAGGTGAGGGCCCGCTGCACTTCGAGCTTGCGCTCCTCGAGCTTGGCGGACCACGCGGCCTGAGTGCCCCGCAACGGCAGAGCCTGCAACAGCTTCTCGCCCCGGTCGATCAGCGACTCGGCTCGCTTGAGTTGCCCTTGGACCTTGCCGCGCCCCGGGAAACTCCACTCGGGCGCAACGATGGGCTGGCCCTCGGCGTCGTAGAGCGGGTGCTCGGCGAACCAGGCCTGCACGTTGTCGACGAGGACCTTGTACTTCAACGGGTTCGCCGAACCCGAGGCCACCTGCGTGATGCGCGGCGCCCGCTCGGGTCCGAGCGCGGCGACGGTGATGCAGGCGGCCACGACCATGTCGACGGGGATCACGTCGACGGTGCCCTCCGGGACGCCGGGGAACTGCTTCAGCAGGCCTCGGGCGTAGGAGATGATCACCGGCTCGGCCATGCGGAACCCGCGGATCCAGCCCGGGCGCGGTTCGGCGAGCGCGGATTCGATGATCGACGGGCGCACGATCGACACCGGAACGTCGCCCTTCGATTCCATGAGCGCCTGCTCGCCCAGGGACTTCGTGAAGGCGTAGGCGTCGGGCCAGCCGACCGAGGCCGCCCGGGTGCGGCCGGCTTCGACGAGGCGAGCTCGCACCCAGTCCTGACGCAACGACTCGGTCTTGGCGCCCAGCGCCGGCGCACCGGCGGCGCCGAGTTCGCGGCGGGCGTCCTTGCGGAACTGGGCGAGCTGATCGGGGGTGCGGCTCTGGGCGTCGAGGTCGCTGCGCAACCGCCGCGACGCGGCGACCTCGGCCCGCCACGAGACCCCGACGTCGAACGGGCCTTCCGACACCAGCGCCTCGGGCGCACGGCCCCGGCGGTTGCCGGCGACGTAGCACGTGGACACCGCGACGAGGTGCGGGGTGACGCCGAGCGACTGCAGCGTCTGCGCGATGCGGGTGGGGCCGAGCAGGTTCACCTCGACGGCGGAGTCGAGAGGTGAGTCGAACGCCACGGTGGCGGCGGAGTGGATCACCACGTCACAGCTCGCCAGGATCGCTCGGTCCGTCTCGTTCAGGCCGAGCTCATCGGTGCCCACGTCGCCGGTGATCACCTGGATCCGGCGGGCGGCCATCGCGTCGAATGCCTTGGCGCCGGCCTTGACGTCGCCGCCGCCGAACTCGGCCCGGAGGCGGTCGAAGGCGTCGTTGCGGAGGATCTCGCGCTGGACGCGCTGGGCCGCGCTCGAGCGCTTCCCGGCTCGCACCAACAGCACGAGCTCGCAATCGGGCACGTTGCGCAACAGCCGTTCGACGAGCGCCGTGCCCACGAACCCGGTGGAACCCGTGACGGCGATGCGCTTCCCGGCGAGGGCGTCAGCGATCACGGTGGAGTTGTCTACCATCTGGTAGGGATGGCGTCGATCACCGGAACCCGGGGGCGTACGAGGGCCCGCATCGTCGATGCCGCCCTCGAGGCGTTCGGCACGCGCGGCTACGAGGCCACCTCGCTCGACGCCCTGGCCGCCGACCTCGGGATCGCCAAGCAGTCGGTCCTGTACTGGTTCGCCACCAAGGACGCGCTGCTAGACGCCGTGGTCGCCCAGGCGGCGGCGTCGTTGGTCGAAGCCATCGACGCGGCACTCGCCCGAGCCCCGGACGACGACCCGGTCGAAGTGGTGATGCGGGCGGTGTTCCGGGTCGCCGTGCGCCGGCCGGCGCTGCTCGGGATGGTGCGGGAGGTGAGCCGCCTGGGCCCCGACGTGGCCGACCGGCTGGCGGACGGCATGCGGCCGTTGCTGGACCGCGCCGTGGCGTTCTGCGAGGAGCGCATGGCCGCAGGGGCGATGCGCCGGGCCGATCCACGGCTGCTGGTGCTGTTCGTGCAGGCGACGATCGTGGGGGTCGCCACCGAACGTGAAGCCCAGCGCGCCGTCGGCTGGGAGCCGACCGCAGCGGGCCTCGCCCACCTGCGCCGGGAGTTGTTCGCGTTCGTGCGGTCCGCCGTCGGGAGGGGCCCGGTGCCGTCAGCGGATCCGGTGCGGGCGTAGGGAGCCCCGCGTCGGCACCGCAGGCGGCGTCGGGCGCGCCGTCGTGTCGGCATCGATGCGGTGACGGGCCGGGTCGAAGATGCAGAACCGTCCGGCACCATGCTGCTTGGCCGTGTACATCGCCTTGTCGGCCTGACGCAGGACGGTGCCCGCGTCGGCGTCGTCGGGTGGCACGAGCCGCACGCCGACGCTGGCGCCGATGCGCACGATCACCCCGGGAGACACCTCGAACGGCTCGGCGAGGTGCCGCAGCAGCCGCTCGACCATCGCGGTGCCTTCGGCCGCCGATCGCAAACCCCGGAGAAGTACTGCGAACTCGTCGCCGCCGAGTCGGGCAGCGGTGTCGCTCACCCGGAGGTGATGGCCGAGCCGGCGGGCGACCTCGACCAGGAGCCGGTCGCCGGCCTCGTGGCCGTGGGTGTCGTTCACCGGCTTGAAGCCGTCGAGATCGACGTAGCACACCGCAAAGGTCTGCCCGTTGCGGCGGGCCTCGCTCAGCGCGTGCTCGAGCCGTTCCCCGAACAGGATGCGGTTCGGGAGCGCAGTGAGCGGGTCGTGGTAGGCCATGCGGTGCAGGTGACGCTCGAGTTCCTCGCGGCGGCGCCGTTCGAAGGCCTGGGCGAAGGCGTTGACGACGATGCGCAGGACCCGATCTCTTCGGCGCTCCAGATCCGATGGCTCCGGACGTGGTCGAATCCGGCGAATCCCTCCAGACGGTGGTCCCAGAAAATCGGCACCACGAGCAATGACTGGATGCCCTGGGGCTGGAGCACAGCCCGTTCGCCCTCGGCGCAGTCGGGGAGGTCGTCGAGGCTGGTCAGGTTGATGCACCGGCCTGCGTAGAGCTCGCCCATCCACCACGGCAACACGTCAACCGGCATGGCCTGGAGGTCGTCGATCGCCGGTTCGACCTCCGGGGCGCACCATTCGTGGGTGTTGGTCACGAAAGTGTGGCCGTCGAGAAAGGTGAACAGGTACGCCCGATCGACGTTGAACATCCGCCCGACCGCTGCGAGGGCGTGGTCGACCGCAACCCCGATCTCCGACACCGGGCACGAGATGAATGCGCTCGTCGTGTCGGCCAACAGGCCGAGCAGCTCGTCACCGAGCGGTCGTGTCATGCCGGCATCCCTTCTCCGCGAACTCTCGAGCGGCACTTCGGCCGGAACCGGTCGTCGCATCACCCCACTACGTCTGGATCTCGGCAGGCTTCACCGGCGTTCGGCAACCGACGGCCAAGCCCGGGTCGGCCCCCGGTTCGCGGATAGCCGGGGGGCTCGACCGGCTACCGGTAGTAGCCCAGCACGTCCACGATGACCTGGGCGCCACCGCCACCGCCGGCTTGGATCTTCACCCGGGCGTTCGAGTCGACGGCGCTGACCGTGGTGACCGCGAGCGTCTGGCCGGCGGCGAACCAGTTGATGTTCGACGTGCCCGGCCAGCTGACCGCGTTGGAGAACACCGCCAGGAAGCCCGCGCCGATGGTGGCGTCGATCGTGAGGCTGATGAGCGCCCCGGTGGCGCCCGCGGGGACCGCCGGGGTCGGCGGGGTGCCGGTGATGCCCGTGGCCAGGCTGACGGTGCGGACGTTGGCGCTGAGGCGACCATCCCCGGTGCGCGAGTCGTAGACCCGCACCGGCGAGGCGAGCAGGTGGAGCTGGCCCGCGGATCCGGCGCTGGCCACCTTGCGCAGCGTGCCCGGTCCCTGCGGGCAGTACCAGAGGTCGCCCTCGTTGGTCATGATCAGCTCGCCCGCCTGGTGGCTGATCGAGGTGACCTCGGCGACGGTGCCGGAGGACTGCAGGCGCAGCGCGGCGATGTTCCCCTGCAGGGTGGCGCCGTAGCCGGCGGTGCCCCGGCCGAGCAGGCCCGAGCCGCCGGTGCGGGCGCTGTGGCCGTAGACACCGATGGTGACGCCACCGTCGTTGAGCGCCCAGCCGCCGACGGCGGACAGGTCGCTGCCGCCGGGGGGCGCCGACGTTCCGCTCTGCACCAACAGGCCGACGCCGACCCCCGGGCTTGCCGAGGTGGGGTTGAGCAGCTTGGTGGTGGACGTGGCGTCGTTGTCCTGGCCAAGGATGAAGTTGCCGCCATTCGCTGCGGCGGCCGGACCGGCGGCGGCGACGACCCCGACGCCGGCGGCGGCTGCCGCCGCACTCCCGACGGCCAGGTTGCGCAACAACGCCCGGCGGCTCGACGCGGCAGGCAACTCGACCACCGTTGCGTCGGTACCGGTCGCTACGCCCGTCGTGCCGATCGCCGCCGTGGGGACCGGCCCGACGGCGGCTTTCAAGGCGGCGAGCTCGGCCTCGAGGGCCGCGATGCGGTCGTGTAGTTCGGACATAGGGGTCTCCTACCGGTCGGTGGTCCTGCGGCGGCGGTGGTGGCGTTCGACGGCGAGCCGGACCAGTTCGTCGATGAGCGCCGGGTACGGCATCCCCGATGCGGCCCAGAGCTTGGGATACATCGAGATCGGGGTGAACCCCGGGATGGTGTTCACCTCGTTCACGAGCAAGCCGCGCCCGGCCTCCTCGTAGAAGAAGTCGACGCGCGCCATCCCGCTGCAGCGCAACGCCCGGAAGACACTGACGGCCAGGCGGCGGACTTCGTCCGCTGCGCTCGCCGGCATCGGGGCGGGAATCAGCAGCCGGGCGCCGTCGGTGACGTACTTGTCGTCGTAGTCGTAGAACTCGTTGCCGGGCACGATCTCGCCCGGGACCGAGGCCCGGGGAGCTTCGTTGCCGAGCACCGCCACCTCGATCTCGCGGCCGGTCACGGCCTCCTCGACGACGACGACCTCGTCGTAGCGAAGCGCGACGGCGAGCGCCTCGCGCACCGCCTCGACGGTGCGGGCCTTCGACACCCCGACCGAGGAACCCATGTTGGCCGGCTTCACGAACACCGGGAGCCCGAGCGCGTCGACGATCGTGGCTGGGGTGCCGGGGCCGATCTCGTGCTCCTCGAAGGCCAGCCAGCGGGCCTGCGGGAAGCCGTTGGCCGCGAGCACCTGCTTGGCCATCGCCTTGTCCATCGCCACGGCGCTCGCCAGCACCCCGCTGCCCACGTAGGGCACGTCGGCGAGTTCGAGCAGGCCCTGCACTGTGCCGTCCTCGCCGAGCGGGCCGTGGAGCAGGGGCAACACGACCGTGGGCCCGTCCGCTGCCAGCACGGGGGTGGGTTCGATCGCCGGTCCGTCGGCATCGAAGGCCTCCGGGAGGGCCGCAGGGCCGTCGAGCAGCGCCTTGGCGGCGGATTCGGCCAGCACCCACTGCCCGCTGCGGGTGATGCCGACGGGCACCACCTCGTAGCGTTCGGGATCGACGGCGGCACACACGTGGCGTGCCGTCACCCGGGACACGTCGTGCTCGGCGGAACGCCCGCCGAACAGCACGACCAGCCGGGTGCGGGGCGACATGACGAGCACGTTACCGAAGTGTCTCGCTGGCTACGGTGCATGGTGCATGCGCTTCACGGCCGAGGAGATCGCCGCCGCGACCGGGGGACGTGTCGTCGGGCCGCCGGCGGTCGTCGACGGGGCGTCGTTCGACTCCCGCAGCCTGCGCCCGGGCCAACTGTTCGTGCCGGTCGTGGCCGAGCGCAACGGGCACGGTTTCGTCCCCGCTGCGGTCGCCGCCGGCGCTGCGGTGTACCTCACGGCGCAGGGTCCGATCGCCGGTGCAGCGGCGGCCACGGCGGTGGAGGTCGCCGACACGGCCGCTGCGTTCACGGCGCTCGGGGCTGCGGCGCGCGACCGGCTCGGGGAACTCGTCGTCGGTGTGACCGGGTCGGTGGGCAAGACCTCGGTGAAGGACCTGACCGCCGCCGCGCTCGGCGGGCGGTACCGCACGGCGGCCAGCGAGAAGAGCTTCAACAACGACCTGGGTCTGCCGCACACGCTCGTCAACGCTGCCGACGGCACGCAGGCCGCCGTGCTCGAGATGGGGATGCGGGGGTTCGGGGAGATCGCACGGCTGTGCCGGGTGGGGCGGCCGACCATCGGGATCGTCACCGTGATCGGCTACGCCCACGTGGAGCTCGTCGGCTCGATCGAGGGTGTCGCCCAGGCCAAAGGCGAGCTGCCCGGGGCGTTGCCGGCATCGGGGACGGCCGTACTGAATGCGGACGACCACCGGTGCATCGGGCTCGCAGCGCGCACGGCGGCGCGGGTGCTCGGCTTCGGCATCGAGGCCGGCGACGTGCGCGCCACCCGGGTGGTGCTCGACGAGTTGGCCCGGCCCTCGTTCGAGCTGGCGACCCCGTGGGGCCGAGCGGCGGTCCGGCTCGGGCAGTCCGGGCGGCACATGGCGGCCAATGCCGCCGCGGCCGCCGCAGCGGCGTTGGCGGCCGGGGTGCCGCTCGAGGCGGCCGTCGCCGGTCTCGAGCAGGCGCAGCTGTCACCGTGGCGGATGGAACTCGGTCGCTCCCTGGGCGGCGCCGTGGTCGTCAACGACGCCTACAACGCCAATCCGACCTCGATGCGGGCCGCGCTCGACGCGCTCGCTGCGCTGCCGGTGACGGGCCGGCGGGTGGCGGTGCTCGGCGTGATGGCCGAACTCGGACCCGACGGCCCGGCGCAACACGCCGAGTTGGGGGCCTGGGCGTCCGAGCACGGCATCACGGTCGTCGCGGTCGGCACCCCGTGGTATGGCATCGCGCCCGTGGCCGACGCGGCCGCGGCGCTCGACGCGATCGGTGCGCTCGGTTCGGCCGACGCCGTGCTCGTAAAGGCGAGCCGGGTGGCCGGCCTCGAGCGCCTCGCCGCGCAACTGCTGGCCCGCTGACCCGGATCGCCGCACGCGTCGGACCGGCCGGACCGGGCGGACCGGGCGGTTAGGGTGCCGGCATGGGAACCTCGGGGGCGGTCGCCGTCCGTGTCATCTCGGCGGATTCGCACGTGATGGAACCGGCGGGCACCTACCGGGACCACATCGACGCGGCGTACCGGGACCGCGCGCCGGTGCTCGTCCACGACGAGCACATGGGCGCCACGATGATCATCGATCCCGGATCGCCGCAGGAGTCACGGGTCCCGTACCCGATCATCGCCGGGGCCGGGGTGGCGTGGGACGCGTTGTCGCTGCAGGCGGGCACGGCGTTCGAGGACCTGCACCGCGGCGGCTGGGACCCCGAGGTGCGCCTGGCCGATCAGGATCGCGACGGGGTGTCGGCCGAAGTGATCTACCCGTCGACGGGGATGCTCCTGTGCAACCATCCCGACCTCGACTACAAGCACGCATGCTTCCGGGCGTACAACCGCTGGATAGCGGGCTATTGCGCTGCGGCGCCGGAGCGTCTCATCGGCTTGGGGCAGACGGCGATGCGCTCACCGGCCGAGACCATTGCGGACCTCGAGGCCATCCGAGCCCTCGGGCTGCGCGGGGTGATGCTGCCCGGCTTCCCCGGCGAGGCGGATTTCGACGACCCGCGCTGGGACGAAGTCTGGGACGCGCTGGTCGAGCTTCGCCTCCCACCGAGCTTCCACATCCTCACGGCGGGGCAGTCGGTCGGCGGTGCCGGGTTCCGCGGGCCGAAGCTCAACAGCTTCCTCGGCATCATCCGTGGCAACCAGGACATCATCGGGGTGCTGACCTACGGCGGTGTCTTCGATCGGCACCCGGACCTGCGGGTGGTGTGCGTCGAGGCCGACGCCGGCTGGCTGCCGCACTACCTGTACCGGATGGACCACGCCTACGCCCGGCACCGCAACTGGTTGACGGTGCAGTCGTTGTCGAAGATGCCGAGCGAGTACGTGCTCGACCAGGTGTACCTCACCTTCCAGGACGACCGGGTGGCGTTCCAGACGGTGCACCTGATGAACGCCGACCGCCTGCTGTGGGCCAACGACTTCCCGCATTCGGACTCGACGTGGCCACGCTCACAGGAGGTGCTCGCCACCCAGGCCGGGCACCTCGCCCCCGATGTGTTCGAGCGCATCGTCCACGGCAATGCCGCTGCGCTGTACGGGCTCGACGTCTAGGTCCGAGCACCCGGCTGCAGGTGGGCGCAGGCGGCGTCGTAGACGGCGTCGCCGAGCAGGTCGCGCAGTTCGGATTCGAGGCGCACCACGACCGGTCCGTCGCCGACGTAGGCCTCGGGTGCCTCGGTGCACCACCACGCCATCGTCGCCCCACCCGGACCCCAGTCGTGCCGTTGCCAGGCTCGGACGGTGATCTCGGTCGCACCGTCCTCGCTGGTGCGTTCCTCGGCTCGGATCGGCAGGCGCGAGCAGGTCTGCGGCTTCCAGTGGACCGGATCGTCGTCCTCGTCGACCGCCGCGAGGTGCAGCGCGCACCCGGCGCCGCCGGCAAACCCGGGCCGGTTCAGGAACACGCACGCGCCGTCGACCACGGCCGTCGCCCACCGCCCGGCCGGACCGTGCCGGCCGACCACGGTCGTAACGGACCCCTTGTGCTGGAAACGTTCGGACGGGATCGTGTCGGCGAGAGCGGCGATGTTGCGCGCCTCGTCGTCCCCGGTGAGCACAACGCCCGACGAACAGCACCCGTCGGCGAGCTCGGGTCGCCGCTCGTCGTGGATCCCCTGGCAGCCGCGCCCCCACAGGCAGGTCCAGTTCGACGTGAGAAACCCCGCGTCGAGCCGCCAGCGGGTGCGCCCGTCCGGATCGGTGAGCTCCACGAAGCGGCGCGCCGGCGTACTCAACAGCTCGACGCCTCCGTCAGCACCGCCACCGCCGTCGTCGTGGGAGCGGTCGTCGTCGTGGGAGCGGCCGTCGAGGTCGGTCCGGGCACGGTGGTCGGTCCGGGCACGGTGGTCGGGCCGGGCACGGTCGTCGAGGCTTCGATGGCTTGGCGCACGAGCCGGCGCAGCGACGGGTAGTCCGGGTTCGTCGTGTCGACGAACGGCGGGACGAGACCGAGGCTGCGGATGGCTTCGGTGTCGATCGAGTCGAACAGGTCGACGAGGTCCCGGGCTTGCGCCGGCGAGAGGTCCGAGCGGACCGTCTGCTCCATCACGGCGACGAGCTCGCGGTACTTGGTGAGCAGCCGGGCCGGCGACACCTGCCGGGCCGCTGCGGCGAGTAGGCACCGCTGGCGACCCATGCGCGCGTAGTCGCTGTCGGCCTCGCGCGACCGGCTGTAATAGAGCGCGTCGGTGCCGTCGAGGTGCACCCGGCCGGGTCCGTAGTAGTCCTGTGCCTCACGGGCCGCGCCGAAGATCGGCCCGGGCCCGGGGACCGCCCGGGCGATCGTGAGATCGACACCGCCCAGCACGTCGATCAAGCGGATGAACCCGACCATGTCGACCTTGACGTAGTTGTCGATCCGGATCCCGAGGGCCTCGGCGACGGCGCCGGCCAGGGAGCGCTCGGCCGCCTGGGGCGTGCCGTCGCCATCGGCCGGGGTCGACAGCACGTGGTTGTAGAGCGTGTTCGCGAGATCCGGCCAGCCGTCGGGGTGCTTCGCCCGCAGGGGCGAGCCGAGCGGGAGCGGCAGGTTGCGGAGGTTCCGCGGGATCGACACCAGGGCGACGTCACCGGTGGTGCGCCCGACCGACACGACGACCAGCGCATCGGTGCGGACCCCCGATCGGCCCTTCTCCCCGTCGCCGCCGATGAGCAGCACGTTCCATCGAGGCGGGCGTGGGGGCACGGTCGTGGTCGGCGCCGTCGACGTCGAGGTTCCGACCGCCGGTACCCTCGTGGTCGGCAGGGCATCGGTCGGTGCCGGGGCGGCGCCGTCGGCGGCGGCCTCGGCGCTCGGCTCGGCCGCCACGGCGTCACCGGTGAACACGGCGTCGATGGCCGCTGCGTGGTCGAACGCGATCCACGACCCCGTGCCGCTCACGAGCAGCGGCAGCACTGCGACGGCCCGCACGGCGTTCGACGACCACAGGTCGCGCGCCGTGTCGAACATCGACACGGCGGCGAGCGCGCCGAGCAGGACGACCACGACGGCCGCGCGGCGAAGCAGCACCGGGTCGAGCGCGGTGCCGAGCGCCCCGGCCCGGCCCACCCACCAGCCGAGGAGCGCCACACCGCCCAGGTTCGGCACGGCGAGGAGCGTCGCGACGATCCACCGCCGCCGCAACGCCTGGGCGAACCCGGGCACGGCGGCGGCGGCGGTCAGGACGCAGCGGCGCAGCACCGGGTCAGTTCCGTGGCACCTTCGACCAGGGGAGGTCCTTGTCGACGCGCGGCTCGCCGGGCAGGCCGAGCACCTGCTCGCCGAGGATGTTGCGCAGGATCTCGCTCGTGCCACCCTCGATCGAGTTGGCCCGCACCCGCAGGAACCCGTGGCGGGCATCGCCCCACGACTCGCCGGCGAGGGTGTCGGACCGGCGGAACGTGTAGTCGAACTCGACCTGGCCCGCTGCGCCGAGCAGGTCGACGGCGAGTTCGTAGATGGCCTTGTTGATCTCCGACAGGGCGAGCTTGGCGATCGAGCCCTCCGGGCCCGGGTTGCCGGCGCGGCGGTTCGAGCCGGCTCGGATGTTGGTGAGCCGCAACACCTCGGCCCGGATCCACGCCTGCAGCAGCCGGTCCTTGGCCGCAGGCGTACGGGCGTGCTCGTCGAGGGACTGCCACACCCGCACCGCCTCGGCGATCGGACCGGACCCCCGCTTGGGAATCGATCCCATGCCCGAACCGATCGACACCCGCTCGTTCATCAGGGTGGTCAACGACACCCGCCAGCCCTCGCCGACGGCACCGATCCGGCAGCTGTCGGGGATTCGCACGTCGGTGAGGTACACCTCGTTGAACTCGGCCTCGCCGGTCATCTGCCGCAACGGCCGGACGTCGACCCCGGCGGCGCGCATGTCGAGTGCGAAGTAGGTGAGCCCCTTGTGCTTGGGCTGGTCGGCGTCGGTCCGGGCGACGAGCATCCCCCAGTCGCCGAGGTGGGCGAGGGTGTTCCAGACCTTCTGGCCGTTGACGACCCACTCGTCGCCGTCGCGCACGGCCCGGGTGGCGAGCCCGGCGAAGTCGCTGCCGGCCCCCGGCTCGCTGAACAACTGGCACCACCGCTCGGCGCCGGCGTACATCGGGCGCAGGAACCGCTGCTTCTGCTCGTCGGTGCCCCACGTGCCGATCGTCGGGCCGGCCAGGTTCAAGAAGAACAGGCTCGGGTCGGCCGGCGGTGCGCCGGCGGCGCGCAGGCGCCGCTCGACATGGGCCTGGTGCTGCGGGGCTGCGCCGAGACCGCCGAAGCCCACCGGGAACGACACCCAGGCCAAGCCGTGGTCGTACCGCAGCCCGCGGAACGTGACGGCGTCGGTGGTGGCCGGATCGGCGGCGGCGAGCAGCGCGTCGATCGCCGCGTCGACGCTGGCGAGCGTCGGCGCCGCGGGGGCGGCGAGGTCGGTCATCGCCTCAGTCCGACGACGGGAGGGCTTTGGCGCCCTTCTCGGGCAGCGCGTCGGCACCGATCGACAGCGACCCGGCCCCGGGCTTGGTGCACAGGATCTCCAGGCCGGACTCGTCGAGCCCGTAGCGCTTGCCCATCAGGGTGCCGCCGGCGTGGCCGGGGTCGAGTTCGGACCGGGTGACCTCGCCACCGATGGGAGCCATCGCGGCGCCGCCGCAGCGGAGATCCAACTCGGTGACGGGGGCTCGCACCACGATGACCTGGGTGTCGCACGCGGTGCTCTGCAGGCGCTGGCCGGACTTGAGAAGCATCCTCGAACCTTAGATCGCAAGAAGCCGGCGGAAGGCGTCTGCGCACCGCTCCAGGCCGGCGTCGACCCCGTCCGCGCCGGCGGCCAGGAGGCCGATCCCGATGGCGTCGGGCCGGTACCGGTCGCGGGCCGCTGCGAGCGCGGTGGCGATCTCGGCCGGGCCACCCCGCAGGCACAACAGGTCGACCACCCGGTCGTCGACGAGGCGTCGCGCCGGTTCGGGGTCGCCGGCGTCGAGCGCAGTGGCGGCCGCCTCGGCGGCGTGGCGCGTCACCCCGGCGGCGTCGCGCAGGGCGTCCGGGCAGTCGACGAGGCCATGGACGAACGACGGGCGGGCGGCCTCGACGGCATCGGGGTCGAACGAGGCCGTCAGGTGCAAGGTGATGCGGATCGGGCGCACCGACCGGGCCCACCCGATCACGTCGTCGACGAGCGGGAGTGGGATCCCGGACACGAAGGCGCCGTCGGCGGCCTGCGACGCCCACCGATTGAACCGCTCGCCGCGGGCGCCGACCGCGACGGGCAGGTCGGAGACACCGAGCTCGGCCGCTGCCGCCCGGATCACCGGGAGCGCGGCGCGGCAGTCGGTGAGGGGTCGCGTGGGGGCCAACCCGAGCGGGGCGAGCGAGAGCCGGCCGCCCGCCCCGAGCCCGAGGGTGAACCGCCCCCGGGCCAGCTCGTGGACGGTGGCCGCCGCCGCACCGGTGATCGCCGGGTGGCGCACGTACGGGTTGGTCACCCCGATCGCGAGGCGGAGCCGTCGTGTCGCGCCCGCCGCCGCGGCGCACACCGCGAACGGGTCGCGGGCGATGCCCTCGTCGCCCCACCACAGCTCGTCGATGCCGAGCGCCTCGGCGTGCTGCGCATGGGCGACGAGCCGGGAGGCGTCGCCCGAGGGGAACAACCACACGCCGGTCGCAGGCTCGGTCACGCCCACGAGCATGCCCTAGGGTCGCCGCCGGGGACGAGGAGGGGACGTGACGTCACAGCGCCAGACCGAACAGCGCGGCACCGAGCGCGTACGGCCGGGGTTGTGGTCGGTGCCGGTGCCGATCCCGGACAACCCGTTGGGGCACACGCTCGTGTACGTGTTCGAGACCCCGAAGGGCCCCGTGCTGATCGACGCCGGCTGGGACGACGACGACTCGTGGGCCCACCTCGAACGGGGCCTCGCGACCGCCGGGTTCGCCGTCGCCGACACCTACGGCGTGCTCGTCACCCACGCCCACCCGGACCACCACGGCCTGTCGGGCCGGGTCCGGGATGCGTCGAACGCGTGGGTCGCCCTCCACGATGCCGACGCAGCGTTGTTGGCCAAGATGTCCGGGCGCAGCCACGAGCGAGCCGCCGAGGTTGCCGAGCGGCCCGATGGCGGCGAGCAGGAACGGGCCCCCGAACGGGACTACCGCGACGAGGTGGCCGCGATGCTGCTCGACGCCGGTGCCCCCGAGGACGAGGTGCGGATCCGGGCTGCGCCCCCCACGGCCCGGCGCGAGCAACGACCGCGGCACCGGCTCGTCGCGCCGGACCGCTCGATCGTCGACGGAGAACGGGTGGACGTCCCCGGCTGGGTGGTCGATGCCGTGTGGACCCCGGGTCACTCGCCGGGCCACGTCTGCTTCCGCCTGCCCGAGCACGGCACCCTGCTCGCCGGCGACCACGTGCTGCCCACGATCACGCCGCACATCGCGCTGTCGCGCGGCGACCGCGGCGGCGACCCGCTAGGGGATTTCCTCGCCTCGTTGGCCAAGGTCGACACCCCCGACGTCGTCGACGTGCTCCCCGCCCACGAGCACCGCTTCACCGGTCTGCATCACCGGGTCGTCGAGATCACCGCGCATCATCACGAGCGGCTCGACGCATTGGAGCTGTTGCTCGCCGCCGGGCCCACGACGCTGTGGGACCTGGCCAAGGGCCTGCCGTGGAACCGGGACTGGTCCGAACTCGGCCTGTCGACCAAGCGGGCTGCGGTGAACGAGACCGCCGCCCACCTGCGCCACCTCGTCGTGCAGGGTCGGGCCCGGCGCATCAAGGGGATCCGCCCGCTCACCTACGAACCGGTGGCCGCACGATGACCGGGACCCTGCCGAGTGCCGAGGCGCTCGCCGCGCGCTGCGCCGGCGACGGCGAACTGGCACTCGCCGCGCGGCACTGGACCGGCGGGCTGCGCCTCGGGCTGGGCGAGCACCGCCTCGACCTGCGGTTCGTCGAGGGCCGGGCGCTCCCTGGCGATCCCGGCGAGCCGGGTGGCGAGGTGATCGGCGTGGACGGCCCGATGTCGGTGTGGGAGCTGGTCCTGGCGCCCATCCCACGCCGGTTCTTCACCGAGCTGTCCACCGCCGTGTCGCTCGGCCTCGTGCGCCAGGGCGACGAGCTGTCGTGGTGGCAGCGGTACCCGGCGATCTCCCGGGTCGTCGAGATCCTGCGAGGCATGGTTGCCGGTGCTCCGGCGCAGGGAGCGACCGCCGAGCCGGACCGCGCACCCGGCGCCCCCGATGCGCCGGTTGGCCGCTACGTGCACGTGCCCCTCGACGGCGTCGACCACCGGATCTACGTCGAGCAGGCCGGCACCGGCGTTCCGATGCTGTTGCAGCACACCGCAGGCTCGCACGGCGTGCAGTGGCGGCACCTGTTCGAGCGCCCCGAGATCACCGATCGCTTCCGCTTGATCGCGTACGACCTGCCGTTCCACGGCAAGTCGCTCCCGCCGGTCGGCGTCGACTGGTGGTCCGAGCCTTACCGGCTCACCCGCGACCGGGCGATGGCGCTCCCGATCGCGCTCGCCGGCCTGCTCGGCCTCGATCGCCCCGTGTTCATGGGCTGCTCGGTCGGCGGGCTGCTTGCGCTCGACCTGGCCCGCTACCACCCCGAGGCGTTCCGCGCCGTCATCGCGCTGGAACCGTCGCTCAAGGTCGCCACCGACATCGACTCGTTGCACGGGTTCTGGCACCCGCAGGTGGGCAACGAGTTCAAGGCCCGGGTGATGCGGGCCCTGATGTCGCCCACGGCGCCCGAGGCGTACCGGCGGGAGACCGAGTTCGCCTACGCCTCCGGCTGGCCCCCGGCGTTCCTCGGCGACCTGCACTACTACCTCGTGGACCACGACCTCACCGAGGAAGCGGCCCGCATCGACACCGGCCGCGTGCAGGTGCACCTGCTCACCGGCGAATACGACGCGAGCGCCACCCTCGAACACGGCCGCGCCGTGCACGCCGCGATCCCCGGCTCGACGTTCACCGAGATGCCCGGCCTCGGGCACTTCCCGATGAGCGAGGACCCCGACCGTTTCGTCGCCCACCTCCTGCCCGTCCTCGACGCGGTGCTCGCGTCGTCCTGAAGGGAGCCGTCCGTGGCCTTCGCTTCGCCCGTCCGCCCGATCACCGCCACCGACGCCGAACTCGGCGCTGCGCTGGACGAGGCCGAGTTGCCGGCCCTCCTGCCGGCCTTGGCCCACCTGACGGGCGACCTGTCGGTGCTGCGCGACCACCTGCGGCCCGACCCGCTGCTGATCGCCGAACCCCAGGCCGGCTTTACGCCCGACCAGCAGGCCGAGATCCGGGCGATCGCGCTCGACGTGCTGTCCCGCTACCGCGACGCCGGGTGTCCGACCCCGCCGGTTCCCACCAGCGAAACCCTGGCCGCCATCCTGGCCTTCGCGGTCGGGCCGGGCGTCGACGTCGGCGCCTACGTTCCCTTGCTCGAGGAGGAGCTCGCCGTGACCGGCGAGGACCTGCGAGCCCCGGGGTGGCGCCTCGACGAGGTGGCGCCGGGACGGTCGTTCTCGGTTGCGATCGTCGGTGCCGGGATGTCGGGGATCGTGGCTGCGTACCGGCTGTCGCAGGTCGGGATCCCGTACACGATCTACGAGAAGAACGCCGACGTCGGCGGCACCTGGTGGGAGAACACCTACCCGGGATGCCGCGTCGACAACCCGAACCACAACTACAGCTACTCCTTCGCCCAGAAGCACGACTGGCCGTACCACTACTCGCCGCAGCCCGTGCTGGCCGGGTACTTCCGCGAGTGCGTCGACGCGTTCGGCCTGCGGCCCCACATCCGGTTCTCCACCGAGGTCGAGTCGATGGAGTGGTCCGACGACGCAGGCTGGACCCTCACCGTGCGCGGCCCCGACGGCGCGCGCGAAACCGTGACCGCCGACTTGGTCGTGTCCGCAGTGGGGCAGCTCAACCGGCCGAAGTATCCCGACATCGCCGGCCGCGACCGATTCGCCGGCCCGTCGTTCCACTCCGCCCGCTGGGACCACTCGGTGTCGCTGGCGGGCAAGCGGGTGGCGGTGATCGGCACCGGGGCCAGCGCGTCGCAGTTCATCCCGGTGATCGCCGAGACCGCCGGCGAGGTGGTGGTGTTCCAGCGCACCCCGAACTGGTACGGGCCCACCCCCGAGTACCACGACGAGGTGCCCGGCGGGTTGCGCTGGCTCTACGACCACGTCCCGTTCTACAGCCAGTGGAACCGGGTGTGGATCTTCTGGCGGACCTCCGACGGCGTGCTCGCCACCGTCACCGTCGACCCGGCCTGGGAACCCAAGGACCGCGCCGTCAGCGAGGCGTCGGAACTGGCCCGCCAGATGCTCACCGACTACCTCACCGCCGAGTTCGCCGACCGGCCCGACCTGCTCGCCCACGTGATCCCCGAGTACCCCGTCGCAGCCAAACGGGCACTGCGGGACAACGGGATCTGGGCTCGGACGTTGAAGCGGCCCAACGTGCGGCTCGTCACCGAGAAGATCTCCGAGATCAACGCTGAGGGCGTGGTGACCGCCGATGGGGTCGCCCACGACGTCGACGTGATCGTCTACGGCACCGGGTTCAGCGCCTCGAAGTTCCTCACGCCGATGCGCGTCGTCGGCCGCGACGGGATCGACCTGCACGACCAGTGGGACGGCACGGCGCGCGCCTACCTCGGGGTGACGGTGCCGAACATGCCGAACTTCTTCTGCATGTACGGCCCGAACACGAACATCGTGATCAACGGCTCGATCATCTATTTCTCCGAGTGCGAGACCCGGTATCTCGTCGACTGCCTGCGCGTCGTGCTCGCCGGTGGCCATCGGTCGCTCACGGTGCGGTCCGAGGTGCACGACGCGTACAACGAGGCCGTGGCAGCGGAGAACCGCCGGATGGCCTGGGGCGTGTCGGGCGTGAACACCTGGTACAAGAACGACACCGGGACGATCACGCAGAACTGGCCGTTCACGCTGCTCGAGTACTGGCAGCGCACCCGGGCGGCGGACCCGGCCGACTACGAGTGGCGCTAGGCCCGCCCCTCCGGCCGATCGGGTCCGCCCGGGCTCAAGGGTCGAGACGGGCCGTGGCGTAGCCGGACACGACCGGGTCGCCGTCCTGGTTGACGGTGACCACCTCGAAGTCCGCCAGCGCGACGCCGTCCTCGGTGCGCACGGCGGTCACCGTGGCGGTCGCGGTCAGGCTGTCGCCGGGCCAGACCTGGCGGACGAAGCGGACGCCGTAGCGGGTGAGGCGGCCGTCGCCGACCCAGTTGGTGAGCACCCGGCCGGTCATGCCCATCGAGAGCATGCCGTGGGCGAAGACGGTGGGGTACCCCGCCACCTTGGTGACGAAGACCTCGTCGGTGTGCACCGGGTTGTAGTCGCCCGACGCGCCGGCGTACATGACGATCTGGGTGCGGCTCAGGTTCTCGACGAGCACCTCGGTGCGCTGCTCGCCGACCTGCAACGTGGATGCGTTCAGTGCCATCTGGGTGCCCCTCAGCTCTCGATGACCTTCTCGGTGCGGACCCCGACACCGGTGGCGGTGACCACCAGTTCGCCGTTCTGGTCCCGGTACTCGGTGACCGACTCCGAGAAGTGGAGCCGGCCGCCGCGCTTGCCCTCCTTGGTCCAGGACTTGCCCGGGAAGGTGGTGCCGGTGAGCACGTCGCCGGCGCGCGGGGTGCGGTGGTACACGTAGTGCTGCTCGGCGTGCAGGCCGCCGGCGGCGGCGCCCGATCCCTCGCCCTCGGACTTCTGGCGCACGATGCCGGTCGGTTCCTTGCCCGAGCCGAACCACACCTGGCCCGGCTTGGGCCGCAGGAAGTAGTCCGGGTCGAACTGGGCGGACGCCTGCACGAACGTGGGCGGGGCGACGATCCCACCCACCTCGGACGCCGCGGCGTGGTCCGGGTCGCTGTAGATCGGGTTCGTCTCCCCGATCGCCCGGGCGAACATCAGGATGTGGCTGGCTTCCACCGGGAAGCGATCGATGGCCATGGGTCCCCTCCTCGACGATCGTCGACGGCCATCGACGATCGCCGCCGATCATGCCAGCGGCCACCCCTCGAGGTCGACCACGACCGGCCGGTGGTCGCTGCCGTGGGCGTCGGCCAGCGCGGCGGCGCGGACCGCGAGGCCCCGCACGAGGACGTGGTCGAGCGTGGCCCGCCAGCCGAGCACGGGGTGCCGCCAGGTACCGCCGAGCGCACCGCTTCGAGACGATCGCAACCCGTGCCGCTGCGCGAGGTCCTGCAGGGGCCGGTGCCAGATCGTGGAGTTGAGATCGCCGCACACCACGAGCGCCCGGGACGGGTCCTCGGCGGTGAGGCGCCGGTCGAACTCGGTCCAGAACGCTCGCCAGGAGGCGACCCGCCACGAGCAGATCGGCGCCGTCGGCCGGATCGCCCACAGCACCGCCGGGCGGCCGTCGCCGCCCGCGATCGGCAGCTCGGTCCGCACGGCACACGTCGCCTCGATCCGGTGCACGACGCCCACCACGGGGCCGAGGAGGGCGATACCGAAGTAGTCGGGTGGCCAGCGACCCCGGGCGGCGCGGCCGGTGTGGGACACGGCGTCGGGAATGCCGGCGGTGCGGAGGGCCTCGAGCATCGCCGTGGTCAGCTCGAACAGCGCCGCCACGTCGACCGGTTCGGCCCGGACCCCGGCGACGACGGCCGCCGGGTCGTTGGTGGCCTCGACGTTCCAGGACAGCAGCCGCAGTCGCTCGCCGCCGGCCTGCGTCGCAGGCCGGCGCAGGAGTTGGCGCAGACCGGGGGAGCAGAGCGCCGCTGCGCCAACTCCGAGCGGTCCCGACGCGACGATCGCCGGACCGCCGAGCGCCGTGGCCTGGGCGAGCAGGCCGGGTAGCCGGCGGCCCCGGCGACGGGGTGCGCCCGCCCATGGGTCGTCATCGCTCGGGGTGGGGCCCGCCACCGTTGGACCGCAACGGCTCAGAGGTAGCCGCGGACGTGGAACACCCACGTCTGCTCGGCGTCGACGAGCCGTCGGCCGCTGATCGCCGTGACCTCCAGGCCGATCCAGCGCTCGAGCGGCCCGACGAGCCAGGGCTCGGGGCGGCAGTGCTCGGCCAGCCACGCGGCGGTCGGGGTGTCGAGGTGGTGGAGCACGCCGCGAGCGAGCACGGACCAGCCGCGGCGGTGGTACTCGTCGATCCCGTCGGCCTGGAACGCGGCCGGGGCGATCCCCTGGCGGTCGAGGGTGCTGCCCGGCGCGGTGCGCATCAGCACCCACACCGCCTCGGCCGCGTCGGGCCCGACGGTCCGCACGAGCCGATGGTTGACGGGGAGCACGACCGGCCCGCCGCTGTCGACGACGGCCACCCGCCCGACGGGTACCTGGGCCAGCAGGCGCAGGCACTCCTCCCGGTCGAGGACCTCGGCGAGGGCGTCACCCATGCCCACAGCATGGGCCGCACCAGGCCGCCCGGTCCAGGGACCTCGGTCATCTCCGGGTCCCGGCGCGTAGCCTGCGCCGGGGAGGCTCACCATGGCAAGACTGGACGGCAAGGTCGCGATCGTCACCGGGGCGACGAGCGGCATCGGGCGAGCGACGGCCGAGCGGTTCGTCGCCGAAGGGGCCCGGGTGGCCCTCGCCGGGCGGCGCACCGAACTCGGCGACGCGCTCGCCGCAGCGCTCGGGGACGCTGCGATGTTCGTGCGCACCGACGTCGCGCTCGAGGCCGACGTCGAGGCGCTGGTGACGGCCACCGTCGAGCGGTGGGGCCGCATCGACGTGCTGTTCAACAACGCCGGCGGCCCGGGCCAGACCGGCGGGATCGAAGGGCTCGAGGTCGAGGCGTTCGACGCGGCGTTCGCGACGAACGTCCGGTCGGTGATGCTCGGCATGAAGCACGTGGCGCCGATCATGAGAGCGCAGCGGTCGGGCTCGATCATCAACAACGCGTCGGTGGCCGGCAGCCGGGCCGGGTTCTCGTCGTCGGTCGTCTACTCGGCCACCAAGGCGGCCGTCATCCAGCTCACCCGGTCGATCGCGATGGAACTCGGGGAGCATTTCGTGCGGGTCAACTCGATCAGCCCGGGCGGGATCGCCACCGGCATCTTCGCCAAGGCGATCAACCGGATGGACGCCGACGAGGCCGACCGCATGGCCGAACGCGCCGCCAAGGTGCTCGCCGCCGGTCAACCCATCCCGCGCGCCGGCCAGCCCGACGACATCGCCGGCGCAGCGGTGTTCCTCGCCTCCGACGACGCCGCGTTCGTCAACGGCATCGACCTCGTCGTCGACGGGGGCCTCATCCAGGGCCGCTTGTGGACGCCCCAGCAGCAAGGGGTCGAGCAGATGCGGGCGTTCTTCGACCGCTGACGGTCCGGTCCGGTCGGTGCGGGGACGCCCCCGTACGATCGGGCAGTGCCCGCCGCCGATCCGTACGCCCGGCGGTTGCTGGCGGTGGTGCTGCTGTCGGTCGTGTCCTTCTCGTCATCGATGACGATCGTGACCACGGCGCTCGGCCGCATCGCACAGGACCTCGGCTCGAGCGCGTCGACGCTGTCCTGGGGCGTCAGCGGCCTGTTCCTCGCGATGGGGATCGGGACGCCGGTGCTGGGCAAGCTCGGCGACGTGAAGGGGCACCGCCCGGTGTTCCTCGTCGGGGCCGCAGTGATCGTGACCGGCACGGTGGCGTGCGGCCTGGCGTGGAGCGCGGCGAGCTTCGTCGCCGCCCGGGTGGTGGTGGGCGCAGGAATGGCGGCCGCGATGCCCAACGGCATGGCCCTGGTGCTCGCCTCGGTCGAACCGGCCGCGCGGCCCCGGATCCTCGGCTGGTTCCAGATGGTGATGGTCGGCGTGCCGACGCTTGCGCTCATCGCCGGCGGACCGATGGTCGACGCGTTCGGCTGGCGCTCGGTCTTCGCGCTGCTCGCGCCCGTGGCCGCGACCGGCTTGGTGTGCTCGCTCGTCGTCGTGCGTCCCGGGTCCCGCCAGACCGGCGTGCGCATCGACTGGCTGGGGGCGGGCCTGCTCGGGCTCGGGGTGCTCGCGGCACTGCTCGGTCTCGAGGCGTTCTCCCGGGGGCTCGGTCCCGCCGTCGGTGCCGGCCTGCTCGCGCTCGCCGCGGTGAGCATCGTGGGGTTCGTGCGGGTGGAGCGCCGGATCGCCGTTCCGTTGATCGCGCTCGACTACTTCCGGATCCCCGAGTTCACCGGATCCATCTGCGCCAACGGGATGGCGCAGTTCGCCTACATCGGCGGGTTCGTGGTCGCCCCGCTGCTGCTGCAGGAGCGCTTCGGGCTGAGCGTCGGGGCGTCGGCGCTGCTGCTGCTCGCCCGACCGGCCTCGATGAGCCTGTGCTCGCCGATCGGGGGCCGGCTCGGGCAACGGTTCGGGGAGCGCCCGATGGTGCTCGTCGGCGCGGCGGGCCTAGCGGCCGGGTGCGCCGTGCTCGTGGCCGCCGCCCTCACCGAGCAGACCTGGCTCGTGCCGATCGCGCTCGTGCTGTCCGGCGGGGCGGTCGGCCTGGCCCAGCCGTCCTATGGCACGGCGGTCGCCCGGTCGGTCGACCCGGGCGATCTCGGCGTTGCGAACGGCATGTCCTCGACGCTGGTGAACCTCGGGATGCTGTCGGGCATCCAGGCGATGTTCGCCGTGCTCGGCGACGGCGACAGCGCCGGGCGGTACGCCGCCGCGTTCGCAGTCGCGGGCGCCGTGGCGGTCGCCTCGGTGCCGTTCGGGCTCATGATGGGTCGGACCCGGCGAGTGCGCCCGGCGCTCACCGGTGCCGCCTGAGCGAACGGGCGCTGTCCGTACGGGGGCTGTCCGTACGGCGTCGGCCCGGGCGCGGCGGAAGCTCGGGCGCGGCGGAATGGCGCCCGCTCGGGGTCACCAGGTGTCGATGTTGGGTCGCTTCTTGCCGGTGCGCGCCGCCGGGGCCGGGGCTGCCGCGAACGCCGACAGGATCCAACGGCGGCTGTCGGCCGGGTCGATCACGTCGTCGATCTCCAGGTGGGACGCCATCGAGACGCCCTTGCCGTTCTCGTACATCCGGGCGACCCGGTCGTCGAACTCCTTCTTGCGGGCCACCGGGTCCTCGATGGCGGCGAGTTCGTTGCGGAACCCCAGCTTCACTGCGCCCTCGAGCCCCATCCCGCCGAACTCGCTGGTCGGCCAGCCGACGGTGAACAGCGGCGCCCGGAAGCTCCCGCCGGCCATCGCCTGGGCCCCCAGGCCGTAGCCCTTGCGCAGCACGATCGTCACGAACGGCACGGTCAGGTTCGCGCCGGTGACGAACAGCCGGGAACAGTGCCGGACCAGCGCGGTCTTCTCCACCTCGGGCCCGACCATCATCCCCGGGGTGTCGCACAGGAACACGACCGGCAGATCGAACGCGTCGCACAGCTGCAGGAACCGGGCCGCTTTGTCGGCGCCGTCGGAGTCGATGGCGCCCGCAAGATGGTTGGGGTTGTTGGACACCACGCCGACCGGGCGGCCCTCGATCTTGGCGAGCGCGGTCACCATGCCGACGCCGAAGTGGCGGCGCAGCTCGAGCACCGACCCCTCGTCGAACATCGTCGCGATCACCTGGCGGACGTCGTAGGTGCGCAGACGGTTCTCGGGGATGGCGTGGCGCAACAGACGCTGGTCGGCGCAGGACCAGTCGGGTTCCGGGCCGTGGAAGTACGACAGGTACTGCTTCGCGATCGCGACCGCATCGGCCTCGTCGGCGGCGACGATGTCGACGACGCCGTTGGGTACCTGGACCGCCATCGGGCCCACCTCGTCCGGGCGGAACACCCCCAGGCCGCCGCCCTCGATCATCGCCGGGCCGCCCATCCCGATGTTCGAGTTCGGGGTCGCGATCACCACGTCGCAGCACCCGAGCAGCGCGGCGTTGCCGGCGAAGCAGCGACCGGAGTTGATCCCGACCAGCGGCACGAGCCCGGAGAGCTGCGCGAACCAGAGGAACGCAAGGCAGTCGAGCCCGCCACCGCCGATGGCGTCGGTGTCGCCGGGGCGCCCGCCGCCGCCTTCGGTCAGCAGCACTACCGGCAGGCGCTGGCGCTCGGCGAGCTCGAACAGCCGGTCCTTTTTGCGGTGGTTCTGCTGGCCTTGCGTGCCGGCGAGCACCGTGTAGTCGTACGACAGCACGACCGTCGGGTGGCCCCCGACGCGGCCGATCCCGGTCACCATGCCGTCCGCCGGCGTCTTCTCGATCAGCTCCTGCAACGGCCGGCGGCGTCGCTGAGCGGCGATTGCGAGCGCGCCGTACTCGACGAAGGAGCCCTCGTCGACGAGATCGGCGACGTTCTCACGGGCGGTGCGCTGGTCGGTCTTGCGGCGCCGGGCCACCGCGTCGGGCCGGCGGTGGTCGAGGCCGATCTCGTGGCGCTCGATTACCTCGGCGAGGTCGGGCCGGATCCGGTCGAGGTCGACGGCCTGCTCCCCGCCACCACCCGTCTCGGCGACGTCGGCCGGTTCGAGCACGACGAGGACGTGGTCCTCCCAGACCGTGTCGCCCTTGGCCACGGTTACCTGCACGACCCGGCCCGAAACGGTGGCGGTGACGACGTGCTCCATCTTCATCGCCTCCATCACGGCGACCGGCGCCCCGACGGGGATCAGGTCGCCTTCGGCGACGTCGACCGACACGATCGTGCCCTGGATCGGGGCCCGGACCACCGGGCCGTCCTCCACGGCGACCGGTGCGGCGACGGCGGGTGCCCCCTCGGTCTTGCCGAGGGCGAGCACCGCCAATGGATCGTCGCTCGTCACGCGCACCCCGGCCAGGCCCGGTCGGGTGGCGCCGGCGACGGCCGGGCCGGTCACCGGGGGCGGGGCCGCGGCGACGAGCTCGGCGACGTGGGCGTCGACGAAGCGGGTGGTGGCCGTCCAGGCGCGCACCTCGGGCCGTTCGAGCAATGCCCGCAGCACGCCGGCGTTGGTCGCCACCCCCTCGACGCGCAGCTCGCGCAGGGTGCGAGCGGCCTTGCCCAGCAGGTCGTCGAGACGCCCCGAGGGGACCGACACGACCAGCTTGGCCAGCAGCGAGTCGAACGCGGGGCTCGGGCGGTCGCCCACCGACGCCCCGGTGTCGACCCGCACGCCGGGTCCGCCGGGCACGTCGAGCGCGCTGATCGTGCCGCCGGCCGGCTTCACCGTGCCATCGGCGGCGAGCACCTCGCGGTTGATCCGTAGCTGCACCGCTGCACCCCGCACGAGCGGCGGTGTCGCCAGGCCGAGATCGGCCAGCGAAGCGCCCGCCGCGATCCGCAGCTGGGCCTGGACGAGATCCACGCCGGTGATCTCTTCGGTCACCGTGTGCTCCACCTGCAGGCGGGCGTTGGCCTCGATGAAGGCGAACGTGCCGGCGGCGCTTCCGGCGACGTTGCCAGCAGCGTTGCCGGCGGCGTTGCCGGCCGAGGTGTCGACCAGGAACTCGACGGTGCCGGCCCCGCGGTAGCCGACCGAGGTGGCGAGGCGCACGGCGGCGTCGTGCAGCGCGGCGCGCAGGGTGTCGTCGAGATCCGGGGCGGGCGCCAGCTCGACGAGCTTCTGGTGACGGCGCTGCAGGCTGCAGTCGCGCGTGCCGAGGTGGATCACGGCACCGGTCGCGTCGCCGAGCACCTGCACCTCGACGTGGCGGGCCCGTTCGACGAGCCGCTCGGCGTACACGTCGCCGTTGCCGAAAGCCGCCTGCGCCTCGGACCGGGCCCGCTCCCAGGCCTCGGCCAACTCCTCGACGCTGCGGACCAGGCGCATCCCCCGCCCGCCCCCACCCGCGATCGCCTTGAGCACCAACGGTCCGTGCTCGGCCAGGAACTCGCCGGCGGCTTCGAGCGAGGTCGGCCCGTCGGTCGCCGGCAACACCGGGACCCCGGCCGCGGTCGCCGCCCGCCGGGCGGCGGCCTTGTCGCCGAGGGCGGCCATCGCCGCCGGGGTGGGTCCGACGAAGACCAGCCCGGCCGCTTCGACGGCGGCGGCGAACCCGGCGTCCTCCGACAGGAACCCGTAGCCCGGGTGCACCGCGTCGCACCCGGCTTCGAGTGCGAGCGCAACGAGCCGGTCGCGGTCCAGGTAGGCCGCGACGCCGCTGCGGCCCAACGGCACCACCGCATCGGCGAGCCGCCCGGCGAGCGATCCGGCGTCGTCGCCCGATTCGACCGCGACCGACGCGATCCCGAGGTCGGCTGCGGCCCGGATCACGCGCACCGCGATCTCGCCGCGGTTCGCGACCAGCACCCTCGTCACACCCATGTGTCCCCCTCCTGCGTGCCGGGCCATCCTGCCCGGTGCGGCCTAGGCGGCAGCCAATCCGCGCACCCCGTCGGCGACGAGCTCCACGGCGATCGCTGCGGTGAGCAGGCCCATGATCTGACTGAGGACGTGAAGAGCGTTGTCGCTCAGGTATTTCGCGAAGCTGGCGGCGAACCGCAGACACACGAGGGTGCCGGCGAGCGCCGCGACCAGACCGGCGACGGCGAAGGCCACGCCGGGCACGTCACCGGCGCCTCGTACCGCCACCATCGTTGCCGCGATCGCTCCCGGTCCGGCTAGGAGCGGGGTGCCCAGCGGGACGAGGGCCACGTTGTGGGTGGCCGGCGTGTCGTCGTCGGTCTTCCACGGGCCGAGCAGCTGCAGCGCCACGAGGCTGAGCAGCAGGCCCCCGGCGACCTGGAGCGCGCTCAACGAGATCCCGAGCACGCGCAGCACGACGTCACCAAACAGCGCGAACCCGAGGATGAGCACCGTCGCCAGCCCGGTCGCTTGCCAGGCGGCCCGGCGGCGGTGCGCGGTGTCGAAGTCCCGGGCGAGCGCGAGGAAGATCGGCACGTTGCCGGGCGGGTCGAGGATCACCCCGACGGTGACCGCCGTGCGCACGAACAACTCGACCCGGTCGTCCACGGCGCCCAGTGTGGCCCCCCCGGCGTGCCGCCCGCGAGGATGCGCCCATGGAGCACGTCGATTTGGCCCTGTTCGTGTTGCGGGTCGCCGTCGGGGTCACGATGGCGTTGCACGGCTGGAACAAGGTCCGCAACGGCATTGCCGGCACCGCCAAGTGGTTCGACTCGATGGGCATGAAGCCGGGGGTGCTCAACGCCTGGCTGGCGGCCGGCACCGAGATCGGCGGCGGGGTGCTCCTCGCCGTCGGGCTGCTCACGCCGTTCGCGGGTGCCTCGATCGTCGGGCTGATGGTGGTGGCGGGCTGGACGTCGCACCGGGACAAGGGGTTCTTCGTGTTCCGGCCCGGCCAGGGCTGGGAGTACGTGTTCGTGCTGGCCGTCGTCGGCTTCGCCGTCGGTGCGATCGGGGCCGGGCAGTGGTCGCTCGACGCGGCGTTCGGGATCGTGGAGGACGGCTACGTCGACGGGTGGTGGGGCGCACTCGTGGCCGGGGTGCTCGGCGTCGGCGGTGGGATCGCGCAGATGGCGGTCTTCTATCGGCCGCCGGCCAAGGCGTGAGCGGGCGCACGGCGCCACTGCCGACGAAGACCTGCGTCGGGTGCGGGCGCACCATGACCTGGCGCAAGGCGTGGGCGCGCACGTGGGACGAGGTCCGCTGGTGCAGCGACGCCTGCCGCCGTCGCGGCCGGCGTGACGTCGACGGCGAGCTGGAGACGGCGATCCGCACGCTGCTCGCAGCGCGGGCGAACGGGGCCTCGATCTGCCCGTCGGAAGCGGCGCGGGTCGTCGGCGGCGCCGACGACTGGCGGGAGCTGATGGAGCCGGCCCGGGCTGCGGCGCGGCGGCTCGTCGAGGCCGGCGAGGTGGAGATCACCCAGGGAGGCCAGGTGGTGGACCCGTCGCGGGCCCGGGGTCCGATCCGGATCCGCCCCGCCGGGGGCCGGCGATGACCGTCGCGGTCGTCGTGTTCACCCGCGACCTGCGGGTGCGGGACCACCCTGCGCTCTCGGCGGCGGTGGCCTCAGCGGACCGGATCGTGCCGGTGTTCGTGTTCGACGACGCGGTGCTCGCCCGCTTCGGCGCCCCGAACCGGGTGCGCTACCTGCTCGACGCGCTCGCCGACCTCGACGGCTCGCTGCGTCGCCTCGGCGGTGCGCTCGTGGTGCGCCGCGGTGCGTGGGTGCCGACGGTCGCAAACCTGGTCGCCGAGACCGGTGCCACGGCGGTGCACCTCGGCGCAGACGTGTCGGCCCTGGCGACCCGGCGGCTCGCCGGCCTGCGCCGCGCCGTGGGGGAGCGGGTCGGCGTCCACGACCATCCGGGGATCACCGTGGTACCGCCGCTCGCCGTCGGGCCGGCGTCGGGCGGGCCCGGGGTGATCTTCACCCCGTACTACAAGCGCTGGGCGGTGGCGCCGTGGCGGGCGCTCGCCGCGACGCCTGCGGCGGTGCGGCTGCCCGACGGACTCGACCCCGGGCGGCTACCCGGCCTCGGGGAGCTCACCGCAGGGGTGCCGTCGCCCGACGTGCTCGCCGGCGGCGAGACGGTGGCCACGGAGCGCTTGCGGCGCTGGGCCGTCGACCACCTCGCCGGGTACGACTCCGGGCGCGACGACCTCGCCGCTGCATCGACGTCGCGCATCTCGGCCGACGTGCACTTCGGATGCCTGTCTCCGCTCGAAGTGGCCACCCGCCTGCGGGACCGGCCCGGTGGGGAGCCGTTCGTTCGGCAGCTGTGCTGGCGGGACTTCTACGCGCAGCTGCTCGCGGCTCGCCCGCAGGTCGCCACCGGCGACGTGCGCGACGCCCGCATCGCCTGGGTCGACGGCGACGAGGCCGACGAGGGGTTCGCGGCCTGGGCCGAGGCCCGCACGGGCTACCCGGTCGTCGATGCCGCGATGCGCCAACTGCGCGCCGAGGGGTTCGTGCACAACCGGGCCCGGATGATCGTGGCGTCGTTCCTGTGCAAGGACCTGGCGGTCGACTGGCGGCGCGGCGCCGCGCACTTCCTCGACTGGCTCGTCGACGGTGACCTCGCGTCGAACCAGCTCAACTGGCAGTGGACGGCCGGGACCGGGACTGACTCGAACCCGAGCCGGATCTTCAACCCGACGGTGCAGTCCACCCGGTTCGACCCCCGGGGTGAGTACATCCGCCGCTGGGTGCCCGAGTTGGGTGCCGTGACCGGCAAGGAGATCCATGCCCCCGAGCCGGCCACCCGGCGCCGGTGCGGCTACCCCGACCCGATCGTCGACCACGCCGAGGCGATCGCGGCGTACAAGGCTCGCAACGCCGGCCTGCGCTGACGCCCCCGACCCTCCCCGCTCACCCCGGGTCCCTCACCCCGGGTCCCTCACTCGGTTCTGTGCGTCGGACGGCCGCGTGGTGCGGCCGACGTGCGCACAGAATGAATGCGGGGCGGGTCAGGAGCGTCGTTCGGCGACGGTCTCGACGGTGATGCCGCCGCGAGGCCGCTGGGTGAGGGTGACGGTGACCCGGCTCGGGCCGGCGCTCGTCATGATCTCGTCGGCGATCTCGCAGGCGAGCGCCTCGGCGAACACCGCTCGGTCGCGAAAGCCCCACAGATAGAGCTTCAGCGATTTCGACTCGACGCAGCGCCCGGCCGGTTCGTATTCGATCACGACCCGCGACAGGTCGGGCTGGTTGGTGACCGGGCACATCGAGGCCACCTCGTCGGTGGTGAACCGCACGAGCGTGCAGCCGGGCGGCGCCGCGAACGTCTCGACGTGGGCGACCGGGTGCTGCACGGTGCGGCCCAGCAGGGTCAGGTGATCGGTGGGCACGGGTTCCATGGGGGAAGCCAGTCTGGCGCGGCCGGTACCGTGCCGGCGTGCCGATCCCGCCGCCCGTGGCTCCCGAGGCCGTCGTCGAGCACGTCGGCCCCGGGGCAGACGTGATCGTGCCGCTGTCCAACGGCGAACCCGTCGCACTGCTCGATGCCCTCGAGGCTGCGGCCGAACGGCTGGAGCGGGTGCGGATCCACCAGATGCACGCCCTGCACGACCGACCGTCGATCCGGGGTGAGCTCGGCGATCGGGTTCGGCACGTCTCGTACTTCCTGTCGCCGGTCACGCGCCCGTGGTTCCACCGCGGCACGGTCGAGCTGGTGCCGAACCACTTCAGCGAGATGCGGGAGATCCTGCGCCGGCGAACGACGGATCCGCTCCTGCTCGCTGCGGTGTCCCCGCCGGACCGTCACGGCTATTTCTCGTTGGGCACCAACGCCGACTATGTGGCGAGCTTCATCGGCCGGGCCCGGTTCTTCGTGGAGGCCAACAGCCGGATGCCGCGCACGTTCGGCCGGAACCAGATCCACGTGAGCCAGGTGCTCGGCTGGTGCGAGGTCGACCGCCCGCTCGTCGAGGTGCCCCCGCCACCGATCGACGACGCGGATCGTCGGATCGCCGCGCTCGTCGCCGAGCGGATCCCCGACGGGGCGACGCTGCAGACCGGGATCGGCGCGATCCCCAACGCGATCCTGTCGGCGCTCGGCGACCACCGTTACCTCGGCATCCACACGGAGTTGCTCAGCGACGGGGTGATCGAGCTGATCGAATCGGGTGTGGTCACCGGGGTACGGAAGCGCAACAACCGCAACAAGGTCGTGGGCACCTTCGCGCTGGGCACGGCTGCGCTGTACGAGTACCTGCACGAGAACGCGGCGTTCGAGCTGTGGCCGGTGCGGTATGTGAACGATCCACGCCTGATCGCACAGGAGCCCGGGTTCGTGTCGATCAACGCGACCGTCGCCGTCGATCTCCTCGGCCAGTGCGCGTCGGAGACGATCGCCGGCCGGTACTACTCGTCGTCGGGCGGTCAGGCCGATTTCGCCCGTGGGGCGATGGCGTCCGACGGTGGCCAGGGGTTCATCGTGCTGCACTCCCGCACCGGCGACGGGGTGGGCAAGATCGTGCCGCAGCTGGCCCCGGGTGACGTGGTGACGACGGCGAAGAACACGGTGGACAAGGTCGTCACCGAATGGGGTGTGGCCGAGCTGTGGGGACGCTCGATCCGCGAGCGAGCCCGAGCGCTCGTCGGCATCGCCCACCCCGACGACCGGCCCCGGCTGCGCGCCGACGCCGAGCGCCTCGGCTACTGGTGAGGCGGCGCGGTCAGCCGGGCGCTCAGGCGGCGCGCCAGCGGCCGGGCTCGACCTCGACGACCCCGCCGTCGCGCCCGAGGCGCTCGAGGTGCATGGCGATCGAGCGGCGCTCCACCCCGATCGCGAAGTTCGGCCGGGTCTCGCGCCGGTAGACGATGCCCTCCTCGACCAGCTCTTCGAGGTCGCGGGGCTCGGCCAGAAGTTCGAGCAGGCGCGCCTCGCGCCGCCCGATCACCCCGGCGAAGGCGTCGAGCTGCGTGAGGAACTCCTCGCGCCCGGTCACGACGCCCTTGTGGTGGAACGTCACATACCAGCGTGCGTCGATCTCTCGGCACCGGGCCATGGCCCGCTCGAAGTCCTCGAGGTCGCTCCAGTGGTCGCCGTAGTACGGCCCGAACGAGGACAGGTCGATGTCGGCGACGAAGAACACCCCGGCCGGTTCGACGAGGAACCCGCTGTGCCCCCGGGTGTGGCCGGGGAGGTGGACCACCTCGACCCGCAGCCCGCCCAGTGCGAACGACTCGCCGTCGGCGAAGCCGGTGGCGTCGGGCCGGGCCGTGTAGGTGAAGTCGGTGACGATGGTGTGGGCGAGATCCGGGTCGATGTCGGCCGGATCCTCCACGTAGATCCCGAACAGGCCCTCGAGGCTGTGCACCCCGGGCAGGTCCTCGTGGTGGGCGTTCACCTTGGCCGCCGGGTACAGGCCGTGACCGGCGACGTGGTCCTCGTGGGCATGGCTCACGAGGATCCGGTCCACCGGGCCGGGCGCACCGCCCCGGGCGACGACCGAGACCGACGTGTCGATCAGCAGCGATTCCTCGCTCCCGCGGACGTACAGGGTGTTGCCCGAGGGGTACTTGCCGCCGAGCGATCCGGTCAGGACGGTGACGCCGTCGGTCAGGTGCAGGTCGGTGTCGGTGAAGCCCCCCATGCCCGATACGGTCGCCGCCGGGGACCCACCTGCGCAACCGGAGGATTCGTGACCGAGCGAACCGTCGACACCGTCCGCTTCCACTTCGACCCGCTGTGTCCGTGGTGCTACCAGACCTCACGGTGGGCGCTGACCCTCGAACAGGCCGGGGCCGTGCGCCTCACGTGGGGTGTGTTCTCCCTGGAGCGCAACAACTTCCCGGCGGACAAGGGTCCGTTCGACCCGGCCCGGGCCCGGGCCTTCCCGGCCCTGCGGGTGGCCGTCGCGCTGCGAGACGGGGCCGGGCAGGCGGCCTGTGGGGCGTTCTACGAAGCGATCGGCGAGCGGTACTTCCAGCGGGAGCAGGAGCTCAGCGACTCGGCGGTGCTCACCGGGGCGCTGTCCGATGCCGGGCTAGACCCGGCGTGGCTCGAGCGGGCCGTGTCGGACCCGGCCACGCTGGAGACCGTGCTCGCCGAGCACGACGAGGTCGTGGCGGCCACGAAGGCCTTCGGCGTCCCCTTCCTGCGCCTCGACGACGGCGCCGGACCGTCGATCTTCGGCCCGGTGATCTCCAACCCGCCCGACGACCCGGCCGACGCCGTCGAGTTGTGGACGCACGTCGCCTGGCTGATGCGCAACGAGCAGTTCAACGAGCTCAAGCGGGGCGAGCGCGCCCACCAGCCGGACCTGCCGTACTGGCGCACGTTCCTCGCGAAGTGGCAGCGCTGATGGTCGCCGATCCGCTCCGCATCCTCGACCTGGCCCAGACCCGGGCGGCGGCGGTCATCGCTGCGCTCGGCCCCGAGGACTGGGCGCGTCCCACGCCGTGCGACGAGTGGTCCGTGCGCGACATCGTCAACAAGATGACGGCCTCGACGATCGTGTTCAGCGCCTTCGGCCGTCGCGAGCCGCATCCGGGCCTGGATCTGATCCACCCGGTCGAGTTGCTCGGCGACGACGAACTCGGCTCCTACCTGGCCGCGGCGGCCGACTGCCGTTCGGTCTGGCGGGCGGCAGGCGCGCTCGACGGGAACGCCCCGTCGACGGTGGGGGAGTTCCCGGCCAAAGCGGTGCTCAACGCCCGGATCTTCGACACGACCATCCTCACCTGGGACGTCGCGACGGCGTGCGGTGTCGCCCACGGCATCGACGACGAGCAGGCGGCCTACGTGCTGCGGGTGGCCCGGGCGTTGGTACCCAACGTCCGCTCGGTGAGCCCCGAGCGGTACAAGGAGCCTGGCGACCTCGGGTCGACCGCACCGCTGGTCGAGCAGGTGATCGCAGCGACCGGTCGCAACCCGGCCTGGCGCCCGCCCGCCTGAACACCCGCCCGCCCGCCTGAGCAGCGGCTCAGCGCGGGCGGCGGCGCAACACGCCGGCGGCTTCGAGTCGGGTGGCGTCCTCGGCGGTCCACCCCAGCTCGGTGAGCACCTCGGCGTTGTGCTCCCCGAGCAACGGCGCGACGAGCGGGAGGTCGTCGGCCTGCTCGGACAACCGTAACGGGTTCCCCGGGATGCGCACCTCGCCCAGGATCGGGTCGGGCACCGTGCGCACCATGCGGCGCTCGACGAAGTACGGGTACTCGTGGGCGTCGGCGGCGTCGATCACCGGCGCGCACGGGATGCGCTCGTGCTCGAGCACGGCGAGCAGCTCGGCATCGGTCGCGTAGCCGGCCATCCAGTCTTCGATCAGGCCGTTCAGCTCGTCGCGGTGCTTGGCCCGTTCACGTAGGCCGCTGAAGCGTTCGTCGTGTTCGAGTTCGGGCCGGCCCATCGCCCGGCAGAACCCGGGCCATTGGTTGGCCATCACCTGCAGCACGATCCACCCCTCGGGCCCCTTGAACACTCCGGTCGGGGAGTTGAGCGCCGATTTCGCACCGCTGCGTCGGGGCCGCCACTTGCCCCCGGTGAGGTGGGCCCCCTGCACGGTGAGTTCGTGGGCGTGGAACAGCGCGTCGACCATCGCGATGTCGATGTGCTGGCCGCGGCCGGTGCGCTCCCGATGGAACAGCGCGAGCCCGATGCCGGCGACCGCGTGCACGCCCGACATCACGTCCGCGAACGACACCCCGACCGGCATCGGTGGGCCGTCGGCGGGGCCGGTCTGGATGAGCAGCCCCGAGTAGGCCTGGGCGATGAGGTCGAACGAGGTCTTGTGCGACAACGGTCCCGGTGCCCGGCCGAACCCCGAGATGCTGGCCACGATCAGGCGGGGATGACGCGCCCGGAGGCTCGCGTGGTCGAGCCCCCGGCGTTCGAGCACCCCCGGCCCGTAGTTCTCGACCACGATGTCGGCGGTCGCGATCAGCGCGTCGAGGATTCGCCGGCCCTCGGGATCGTCGAAGTCGATGCACAGCGACCGTTTGCCCCGGTTCTGCTGGACGAAGTAGCCGGAGCGGCCCTCGCGCAGGACGGCGATGGTGCGGGTGGGGTCGCCGTAGGGGGCCTGCTCCACCTTGATCACGTCGGCGCCTTGCTCGGCGAGGAGCCGGGTCACGGTCGGACCGGCGAGGTACTGCGTGAGGTCGACGACACGGATGCCGTCGAGGATCGGTGCCGACGCGGTGGTCATGGAGAACTTCGTAGCACCCTTTCGGCAGGCTGGTGGACGGGCGGGCGGAACCCCCAGTCGTTGCCGAAAGGGCATCCTCATGAGCACCTCCACCAGCTTTACGATCGATTGCGGCACCTGCGTGATGCGGCGTACGTCCGCCTGCGACGACTGCCTCGTCACGTTCCTGTGCGATCGCTCCGAGCGCTCGATCGACGGCGCCGTGCTGGATCTGGCCGAGGCCCGGGCGGTGCGGCTGTTCGCCGAGGCCGGCCTGGTGCCGGCCCTGCGCCACCGCCGCGCCACCGCACGTTGACCGCGGCGCACCGGAGGGTGCACCGCTACCGTGCCGGGTGTGCCGGACGCTGCCACCGAACGGGCAACCGACGCTGCGCCAGGGGACACGGCGCTGGGGGAGGCGGTTCGGGTCGTCGGCCTCGCCGCCGGGCTCGACGTCGTGGGCGTGGCCCCGGCCGATCCGCTGCTGCGGGCGCGGGCTGCGCTGCACGATCGGGCCGCGGCCGGCCTGGCCGACACCATGGCGTTCACCTACAAGAACCCCGAACGCTCGACCGACCCCGGTCAGGCCGTGGCCGGCGCCCGCTCGGTGGTCGTCGGGGCCCGCCGGTACCTCGGCGACGAACCACCCCGTCCGGTGGGCCCTTCGGGGCGGGTCGCCCGCTACGCCTGGGTGGAGCACTACGCCCCGCTGCGCGAGGCGCTGTGGGCGATGGCGCGTCACCTGCGGGCCGCCGGCCACAAGGCGGTCGCCTTCGCCGACGACAACTCGATCGTCGACCGCGAGATCGCCCATCGCGCAGGCATCGGCTGGTTCGGCAAGAACGCCAACCTCCTCGTGCCCGGAGCCGGGTCGTGGTTCGTGCTGGGCGCCGTGGTCACCACCGCGGCGCTGCCGGTCGCCCGGGCGCCGGTGCCCGACGGGTGCGGACCGTGCCGGCGGTGCGCCGAGGCCTGCCCGACCGCCGCGATCGTCGCCCCCGGCGTCGTCGACGCTCGCCGGTGCCTGTCGTGGTTGCTGCAAAAGCCCGGCCCGTTCCCGCTCGAGCACCGCGTCGCGCTCGGCGACCGACTCTACGGCTGCGACGACTGCCAGGAGGTGTGCCCGCCGAACCTGCGCTTGGCCGAGCGGCGCCCTGTGCCCGGCGCTCGGGCCTGGGTGCCGCTCGTCGAACTGCTCGACGCAACCGATGACGAACTGCTCGAGCGCCACGGCCGCTGGTACCTCGCCGAGCGCGACCCGACGTGGTTGCGCCGCAACGCCTTGATCATCCTGGGCAACACCGGCGACGGTCAGGATCCGGCCGTCGCCGCCGTGGTGCGCCGATACGCCGACCACGACCACCCGGTGCTGCGCGAGCAGGCGGCCTGGACTGCGGACCGGCTCGGCCTGGCGGTCGCCAGGTGACCCACCTGCTCGTCACGAACGACTTCCCGCCCAAGATCGGCGGCATCCAGCACATGCTCTGGGAGCTCTGGCGGCGCTTGCCGGCAGACTCCTTCGCCGTCTACACCACCCCGTACAAGGGGGATCGGGCCTGGGACGCGGCACAGCCGTTCCCGGTGCAGCGGTCGCCCGAGCCGGTGCTGCTGCCGTACCCGTGGCTGGCCCGGCGGGTCGAGCGGGTAGCTGCCACCTACGGCGCCCGCCTCGTGCTGCTCGACCCGGCCGTGCCGCTCGGCGCGATCGGACCGTGGTTGCGGATCCCTTACGGGGTCGTGCTGCACGGCGCCGAGGTGACCGTCCCCGGCCGGCTCCCGGTGAGCCGGCAGGTGCTCGGCCGGGTGCTGCGCGGCGCCCGCCTGGTCGTCGCGGCAGGGGGCTACCCGGCCGCCGAGGCCGAGCACGCTGCCGGGCGGACCCTGCCCACCGTGATCGTCCCACCGGGCGTCGACACCGACCGGTTCCGCCCGCTCGGCGACGACGACCGCCGGGCGGTGCGCCGCCGGCTCGGCCTGCCCGAGGACGCCGTCATCGTGCACGGCGCCAGCCGGCTCGTGCCCCGCAAGGGGTTCGACGTCGTGATCGAGGCGCTCGCCCGGCTCGCCCCGAGCCGACCCGGCCTGATCGGGGTGATCTCGGGCGACGGGCGCGACCGCCCGCGCCTCGAACGCCTGGCGCGCGCCACCGGGGCGCCGGTCCGGTTCCTCGGGCGCATCCCCGTCGCCGACCTCGCCGACCTGTACGCGTCGGCCGACGTGTTCGCGATGCTCTGCCGGACCCGCTGGGGCGGCCTCGAGCAGGAGGGCTTCGGCATCGTGTTCGTCGAAGCCGCCGCCGCAGGCACCCCGCAGGTCGCCGGGGCGTCCGGCGGGGCGGCCGAGGCGGTCGCTCACGGTGAGACGGGTCTCGTCGTCGACGCGCCCGACGACGTCGAGGCCGTCACGGCGGCCCTCGCCCGGCTGGTCGACGACCCGGCGCTGCGCCGGCGCATGGGCGAGGCCTCGCGCGCCCGGGCCGAGGCGCAGTTCGGCTACGGCGTGCTCGTGGACCGGCTCGCCGCTGCCATCGCTCGCACCGAGGAGGGTCGATGACCGACACCCCCGAAACCCCGCAGGACCCCGATGCGAACCCCTCGGCCCCCGCGCCGACCGCGGTCTGGGATGGCGCCGGGGCGGGCCTGGTTCGCCTCGACTGGGCGGCGACGGCCGTGCTGGCGGCGTCGACCGCCGTGTCCGCTGCGCTTCTGGGCGACGTGCGCTACGTGGGGGTCGGTGTCGCCCTCGTGCTGTTCGCCGCAGGCTGCGTCGCGTTCCTGTGGGCGTACGCGATCGCCGTTCAGCGGTCCCGCACCGACGCGATCGGGATCGGCGGGCTGTACTTCCTGGCGGGCCCGGTCGCCCCGAAGCGGGTGAAGGCGCTCTGCAACGGGGCTTTGGCCGTGCAGGTGGCCGTGTCGGTCGCCGGTGCGTCGGTCCGGCCGTTCACCACCTTGGCCTTCGGGACGCTCGCCCCGATGGTCGGGATCGGCATCAACGGCCTGTGGGCGGCGCGCCACGGACGGTTCCCGCCGAGGGTCGTGCGGGGCGCCCGGCCAGCCTCCGGCCGACCTCGGTCGTCGTGAAGACCGCCGCTGACGGTGCCGATGGGTCAGAATGCAGCCCATGGCCGAGTCGGCGACGGACACCACCACGATCGCAGGAACCCCGCAGCGCTGTTTCGAGGTGGCGACGGAGTTCGAGCGCTACCCCGAGTGGGCCAGCGACGTGAAGGAAGCGATCGTGCGCCAGCGCGACGACGCGGGCCGAGCGGTCGAGGTCGAGTTCCGGGCCAGCGCCCTGGGCCGCAGCACCCACTACACGCTCCACTACGACTATTCGGCGGCGCCGGAACGGTTGAGCTGGAAGCTCGTGCGCGGCGACATCATGCGGGCGATCGACGGGAGCTACGACTTCGTCGCCTCGGCCACGCCGGGAGCCACCGACGTGACGTACAACCTTGCGATCGAGCTCGTGGTGCCCTTGCCCGGGTTCGTGAAGCGCCGGGCCGAGGTGCGGATCCTGAACACGCTCCGGGAGCTCAAGGCTCGCGTCGAGCACTGACCGGGCCACGGCGATGACCGCGGCGAGCTCGGACGGTGTCTCCCCGGCACGGCTCGTCGTCGTGACCGGCAAGGGTGGGGTGGGCAAGACCACGGTTGCGGCTGCGACCGCAGCGCGCGCCGCCGAGCAGGGCCGACGGACGCTGGTGGTGTCGACCGACCCGGCGCACTCGCTCGCCGATGTGCTCGGCCGTCCGATCGGCGACGAGCCGACCGCGATCGGATCCGTGCTGCACGCGCAGCAGCTCGACGCGCGGCTGCGCCTCGAGCGCCGGTGGGCGGTGCTGCGGGGCTACCTGGCCGAGTTGCTGCACTGGGCGGGCGCGTCCACGCTCGGTGCCGAGGAGCTGACGGTGTTGCCCGGGGCCGAGGAACTGCTCGCCCTCACCGGCGTCGCCGACGAGCTCGGCTCCGGGCGTTGGGACCTCGTGGTGGTCGACTGCGCCCCGACGGCGGAGACGATGCGCCTGCTGTCGCTGCCGGAGGTCCTGACGTGGTGGATGGACCGGGTGCTGCCCGTCGGCCGACGGGTCGGCGCGGTCCTCGCGCCGGCTGCCCGGGCGCTCACCGGCGTGCCGGTCGCCGGTGCCGGGGTGTGGGATGCGCTGGGCCGCCTACAGCAGGACCTCACGACCTTGCGCGACGTGCTCACCGACGGCGAGCGCACCTCGGTGCGCCTGGTCACCACCGCCGAGAAGGTCGTCGTCGCCGAGACGCGCCGCACGGCGACGTACCTGGCGCTGTTCGGGCTCCACGTCGATGCGGTCGTCGCCAACCGCCTCCTGCCGGACCGGGTGGTCGATCCGTTCTTCGACCGCTGGCGGCGACGTGAAGCCGAGCAGCTGACCGTGCTCGCGGAGGGGTTCGCCCCGGTGCCGGTGCTGCGAGCGGCGCTCGGCGACGACGAGCCGGTGGGGGTCCCGGCGTTGCGGCGATTCGCCCGCGAGGTCTACGGCCGGCGGCGGCCCGCTGAGCGGCTCCATGCCGCGGACCGCCTGCGCCTCTCGGTCGAGGACGGCGCAACGGTGCTCGACGTCGATCTCGGCTTCGCCGAGCGAGGTGCCGTCGAGCTCGCCCGCAGGGGTGACGAACTGGTGATCACGGTCGGCCCGTACCGGCGGGCGGTCGTGCTCCCCGATCAGCTGGCCGGGCGCCCGGTGCTCGGCGGCACGGTGCGCGACGGTCGGCTGCAGGTGCGCTTCGCTCCGGCGTGAGCGCCGATCGCTCCGGCGTGAGCGCCGATCGCCCCGGCGGGAGCGCCGATCGCCCCGGCGGGCCCTAGCATCGCCGTCCATGCCCGAGCCTGCGGACGGCACCCCGAGCGATGCGCTGCAGCAGGCGGCCGTCGAGCTGATCGGTGCGGCCCGGTCGTTCCTGGACGCGGCCGAGGCCATCGTGCGCGACCCCGGGACGCTGCGGTCGGTGGCCGGCGGGGTCACCGGGATGCTCAAGGTGATGGGGGAGGCGTTCCTGGCCGCCCCCGGTCGGGCCGGGAGCGCGACGGGCGCGCCACCGGCCCCCGGCGAGCCGCCCGTCGAACGGATCGACCTCGGGTGAGCGCCCCGGATCTCGCCGCGGGCACCGAGCGGGGCGCAGGCATCGTCGGCATCGACATCGGGGGCACCAAAGCGCTCGGCGTGCTGCTCGGCGCCGACGGGTGGGTGATCGCCGAGCATCGGGTGCCCACCCCATGCGGCGCCGAGGCGCTCGGCGCTGCGGTCGACGAGGTGCTCGACGGTCTCGGCGTCCGCCGCCCACAGGCGGTCGGGGTCGGCGTGGCCGGTCTCGTCACCCGGGCCGGGGTGTTGCGAATGGGGCCGAACCTGCCGGGCACGCTCGAGTGGGACGTGGCCGGCGATCTGCGCCGCCGGTTCGGCGCCGGGGTGCGCCTCGCCGTGCTCAACGACGCGACGGCCGCTGCGCTGGCGGAATGGCGTGGCGGCGCAGCGGTGGGCGCCGACGACGCGGCGGTGGTCACCCTGGGAACCGGGATCGGCGCCGGGTTCGTCACCGGCGGTCGGTTGTTGCTGGGCTGCAACGGGTTCGCGGGCGAACCCGGCCATGCCGTCGTCGTCGCCGGCGGTGAGCCGTGCGTGTGCGGGCAGCGCGGCTGCTGGGAGCGGTACGCGTCGGGGTCGGCGCTGGCCCGGTTCGGGACCGAGGCCGGGCTGGCTGCGCCGGGCGGACGCGCGCTACGTGGCGAGGACGTCGTCGCCGCGGCCGCCGCGGGTGACGGCCGCGCTCGGGCCGCGCTCGGCGAACTGGCCCGGTGGGTGGCCCTCGGCGTGGTGAACCTCGTCAACGTGCTCGACCCGGAGGTCGTCGTGCTCGGCGGTGGCCTCGTCGGCGCCGCCGAGTGGTTCCTGCCGGCGGTCGAGGCCGAGCTGCCCGGGCTGCTCTATGGCTCGGCCCATCGGCCGCTCCCGAGCCTGCGAGCGGCGCTGCTCGGGGAGCGGGCCGGCGCGATCGGCGCCGCGCTGGCCGCCGCCGGCGACCCGGCCGTGCGGCCCTGACGACGACCGGCGACCGCCGTACGGGCCGGTCAGGCGCCGAGTTGGTAACGCTGCCGGGACGCTTCGATCTCCCGCCAGGCCGCCTTGCGGCCCTCGAATCCGGCCGTCGAGGAGTGCTTGCCCGGTTCGAGCATCTTGTAGACGTCGAAGAAGTGCTTGATCTCCTCGAGGAGCTCCTCGGGCAGGTCGCGCAGGTCGGTCACCCGGTCCCAGCGCGGTTCGTTGGGCGGGACGCAGAGGATCTTCGCGTCGGGTCCCTTCTCGTCGCGCATCCACAGCACCCCGACGGGCTTCGCCTCGACCCATACGCCCGGGAACGTCGGGTCGTCGAGCAGCACGAGGGCGTCGAGCGGGTCGCCGTCCTCGCCGAGGGTGTCGGGGATGAACCCGTAGTCCGCGGGATACACCGTGGCCGAGAACAGCCGACGGTCCAGGAACACCCGGCCGGTGTCGTGGTCGATCTCGTACTTGTTGCGGCTCCCCCGGGGGATCTCGACGACGACGTGGATGCAGCCCTCACGCGGGTTCCGTTCCATGCCTCCAGTGTGGCGCGCGCAACGGACCGGCTGACGGCTCCGGCGCCCGGTACCATCGTCGGTCTATGGAGTTCCGCCGGATCACCAATCTGCCCCCGTACGTGTTCACGATCATCAACAACCTGAAGATCGAGGCACGCCGCGCCGGGGTGGACGTGATCGACCTCGGCTTCGGGAACCCGGATCTCCCCTCGCCGCAGATCGCGGTCGAGAAGCTGGCCGAGGCCGCGCAGATCGCCCGTAACCACCGGTACTCGCTGTCGCGCGGGTTGCCCAAGCTCCGGGAAGCGGTCGCGGCGCTCTACGCCCGCAAGTGGGGTGTCGAGCTCGACCCTGAGGTCGAGATCACCAACGCGATCGGCTCCAAGGAGGCCTTCAGTCACCTGATGTGGGTGCTGCTGCAGTCGGGCGACGCCGCGATCGTGCCCTCGCCGAGCTACCCGATCCACATCTACGGGCCGCTGTTCGCCGGCGCCGACCTGCGCCAGGTGCCGATGCGGGCCATGAGCGACCCGCGATCGGCCGATTTCGCCGCCGACTTCTTCGACTCCCTCGACAACGCCTGGAACGTCGGCTGGCCCAAGCCCCGGGTGCTCGTGATCTCGTTCCCCCACAACCCGACCGGTGCCTGCGTCGACCTCGCGTTCATGCAGCGGGTCGTCGATTTCTGCCGGGAGCGGGAGATGATCTGCGTGCACGACTTCGCGTACGCCGACGTCGGCTTCGACGGGTACCGGCCGCCGTCGATCCTGCAGGCCGAAGGGGCCAAGGAATGTGCGGTCGAGCTGTACTCGCTCACCAAGAGTTTCTCGATGGCCGGTTGGCGCTGCGCGTTCATGGTGGGCAACCGTGACGTGGTCGGGGCGCTGGTCAAGCTGAAGAGCTATCTCGACTACGGCACCTTCCAGCCCATCCAGATCGCGGCCACCGTCACGATGAACGAGGCGTCGGACTACCCCGAGCACATCTGCGCGGCCTACCAGAGCCGGCGTGACGCCCTGGTCGACGGCCTGGGCCGGATCGGCTGGGACATCCCCAAGCCGCGCGGGACGATGTTCGTCTGGGCGCCGATCCCGGAGCCGTATCGGGAGATGGGCTCGGTCGAGTTCGCGTCCCACCTGGTGCGCGAATGCGAGGTGGCCATCTCGCCCGGCGAGGGCTTCGGCCCCGGCGGCGACGGCTTCGTTCGGTTCGCGCTGATCGAGAACGAGCAGCGCATCGCCCAAGCCGTGCGCAACCTGCGCCGGGGCCTCGTCAAGCTGGCCTGAGGGCGGGCGCAACCAAGCGTTCTCGATCCCGTCACGATTCCGACCGACCGTCGGAACTCGTGCCCGGGTACCGTCGGATTCGTGCAGCGTCATGTCGTGCGGGTGTGGCTCCCGGACCGGCCCGGTGCGCTCGGTCACGTTGCGAGCCGCATCGGCGCGGTCGGGGGCGACGTCGAGGGGATCGAGATCCTCGAGCGTGGCGCCGGACGGGCGATCGACGAGCTGGTGGTGGCGCTCGCCGATGATGCCCGCCTTCCGCTGCTGATCAGCGAGATCGGCGAGGTGGAGGGCGTCGACGTGGAGGACGTGCGCCCCCTCGCCGGCGAGCACCCCGACGCCGTGCTCGCCGTGCTCGAACTCGCCGTGCGCGCTGCCGAGGCGCCTGCCGGCGAGGTGCTCGACGTCCTCGTCGGCGGTCTGGCGAGCTACCTCGAGACGGATTGGGTGGTCGTGCTCGGTCGGTCCCACGAGCTGCTGGCCGCCGCCGGGGAGGCCCCGTCGGCGGCCTGGCTGGCGGCGTTCGTCGCCGGGGCGGCGCACCTCCCGCCGGGGACGGAGGCCGCGCCGACCGACCTCGCCTGGGCCTGCCTGGCCCGCCGGGGTTCGGTGCTGGCCCTCGGGCGCAAGGGACGCCCGTTCCGGGCCCGGGAGCGGGCGCTCGTCACCCGGATGGCCCGCCTCGCCGACGCGCTCGGCGTGCCGGCAGCCTGCTGAGCAGGCGGGTCAGGTGTCGTCGGCCCACCGCCGGCTGCGGTCGACGGCGCGGAGCCACCGCCGGTGGTCGGCGTCGGCCTGCGTGCGGTCGAGGGCGGGCTCGACGCGGCGGTCGAGCCGCCAGGTGGCCGCGACCTCGGCGGGGGAGGACCACATGCCCTCGGCCAGACCGGCCAGGAATGCGGCGCCCAACGCCGTGGTCTCCGATACCGCAGGCCGGGCGACGACCACGCCGAGCTGATCGGCCTGGAGCTGCAGCAGCAGGTCCATGACGGCCGCCCCGCCGTCGACGCGCAGCTCCCGCACGGTGAGACCGCCGGCGGACGCCATGGCGTCGACGACGTCGCGGGTCTGGTACGCCATAGCCTCGACCACGGCCCGGGCCAGGTGGGCCCGTGTGGTGCCCCGGGTGATCCCGACGATCGTGCCCCGGGCGTAGGGGTCCCACCACGGCGAACCGAGACCGGTGAACCCCGGGACGAGCACGACGCCGTCGGTGCCCTCGACCGAGGCGGCCAGCGGGCCGATCTCCGCGGCCGAGCCGATGACCCCGAGGCCGTCACGAAGCCATTGAATCGCGGCGCCGGTGACGAAGATCGCGCCTTCGAGCGCGTAGGCGAACGTACCGTCGGCGAGCTCCCAAGCGACCGTGGTGAGCAGGCCCTCGACCGGGTCCGGGCAGCGGTCGCCGATGTTCATGAGCACGAAACTGCCGGTGCCGTAGGTGTTCTTCGTCATGCCGGGCTCCAGGCAGGCCTGGCCGAACAGCGCAGCCTGCTGGTCGCCGGCGATACCCGACACGGGGATCCCGGCGGGTACCCCGAAGCGTTCGCTGGTCACCCCGAGCCGTCCCGACGAGGGCAGGACGGCGGGGAGCGCTTCGACGGGGACCGAGAGCACCTGGCAGAGCTCCTCGCTCCACCGGCGCTCGACGATGTCGTAGAGCATCGTGCGGCTGGCGTTCGACGGGTCGGTGGCGTGGACGGCCCCGCCGGTCAGGTTCCACAGGAGCCACGAATCGACGGTGCCCAGGTTGAGCGCGTCGTCGTGGCCGAGGTGACCGTGGCGCATCAGCCACTCGATCTTGGTGCCCGAGAAGTACGGATCGAGCACGAGCCCGGTCCGGGCCCGCACGAGGGGCAGCAGGCCCTCGGCGGCGAGTTCGTCGCAGCGCTCGGCGGTGCGCCGGTCCTGCCACACGATCGCCCGGTGCAGCGGGCGGCCGGTGTGACGGTCCCAGGCGACGACGGTCTCGCGCTGGTTGGTGATCCCGATCGCGACCGGAGCCTCGGCGAGGCGCCCGAGGACCTCGGTGAGCGTGGCCCGGGTGGCGGCCCAGATCTCGTCGGCGTCGTGTTCGACCCAGCCCGGCCGTGGGAAGTGCTGGGTGAACTCCCGGTAGCTCGAATCGACGACGGCACCCGAGTGGTCCACGGCGAGGGAGCGCACGCCGGTGGTCCCGGCGTCGATGGCGACGACGAACGGCATGCCCCGACGCTAAACGCTCAGCGCCGCTTGCTCGGTGGGCGACCACCGCCGGTGCGCTTGGTGGGCGCGGGTGGAGTTCGAGGTGCCGGGGTGTCGGGGGCGGCCGCCGAGCGCCGGCGGCCGGCCCAGCTGCGGCCGGCCCCGCCGGTCGATCTCGTCGAGCCGGCCGCGCCGCGACCCGGGCGCAGGCCGCCGGGCGGGTTCCACCCGAACTTGACCAGGACGACCGAGATGCCGAGGTACACGACGGCACCGCCGACGCTGCCGAGGATCACCCCGGGTCCGTAGTCGTCGCGGGCGAAGATGAACAACGCCACGTTGAACAGCAGCAGGTACACCGCGAACTGGCGCACCAGCCGCGGCCACGGAACGGGTCGGGTGCGGTCCCAGGCCATCGACACCGTCTAGCACGGGCCCGGTACCGTTGGGCCATGCGGATCGGTGTCCTCACCGGCGGGGGCGACTGCCCGGGCCTCAATGCCGTCATCCGAGCCGTCGTGCGCAAGGGGGAGTTCCACTACGGCGACGAGATCGTCGGCTTCCTCGACGCGTGGGACGGGGTGCTCGAGCGCCGGGTGATGCCGCTCGACGTCCGGTCGCTGCGAGGCATGCTCCCCCGGGGCGGGACGCTGCTCGGCACGCGGCGGGGGAGCCCGTTCGACCATCCCGACGGTGCTGCGCAGGTGGCGGCCACCCTGGCGGAGATGGGCATCGAGGCCCTGATCGTCATCGGGGGCAACGGGTCGCTCACCGTGTCGTCGCTGCTGCACGAGCAGATCGGCCTGCAGGTGGTCGGGGTGCCCAAGACGATCGACAACGACATCGTCGGCACGCAGGTCACTTTCGGCTTCCACACCGCCGTGCAGATCGCCACCGACGCGATCGACCGCCTGCACACCACCGCCGAGAGCCACGACCGGGTGATGCTGGTCGAGGTGATGGGTCGGGAGGCAGGCTGGATCGCCACGCACGCCGGTATCGCCGGCGGCGCCACCCACATCCTGATCCCGGAGGTCCCGTTCGATCTCGATGAGGTGTGCGCAACCCTGCGCCGCCGTCACGAGCGCGGCCGCTATGCCTCGATCGTCGTGGTCGCCGAAGGCGCCGTCCCGGCGCCCGGCACGCTGCCGATGCCCGAGAACGAGCGCGATGAGTTCGGCCACCTTCGCCTCGGTGGCATCGCCAACCGGATCGCCGGCGAGGTGGAGGCCCGTACCGGGTTCGACACCCGGGTGGTGCAGCTCGGTCACGTGCAGCGGGGTGGGACACCCAACGCCTATGACCGGGTGCTGGCCACTCGGTACGGGCTCGCCGCCGTGGACGCAGTGCACGCCGGGGCCTGGGGCGAGATGGTCGTGTTCCGCGAGCAGCAGATCGTGCGGGCACCGCTGGCGGAAGCGGTCGGGCGGACGCGCACGGTCGACCTGTCGATCTACCGCGACGTGGCGGGCGTGTTCTTCGGCTGATCGCCGCCGCTCATCCGGCCGTCATGACCGGCGCCGTCGTGGCCGGCGCCGTGGCCACGACCGGCGCGACGGTCGTCGTCGGGCTCGGCACGCTGGTCGGGGCCGGGGGATACTCGGGCTGGCTGGACGGATCGAGATCGGGATACGCCGCCCGGGTCAGCGGCTCGCGCTGGAAGAAGCCGTCCCCGCGAGGCCACTCGCGCACCTTGCCCTCCACGAGGAGTCGCACGGCGTCGACGCCGTCGATGCCGGTCGCCGTGAACACCACCTGGGCGACGGCCTTGCGCTGCGCGTCGCCCTGGCTCTGGTCGAACGTCGCGTCGAGATCGACGGTGGCCACCCCGTCCTCGCCGACGCGGGCCGACCGAAGCCGGGTGCCCGAGGGGACGGCGCTGCGCAGCCGGCGGGCCTGCTCCTCGGCCGAAGGGCCGGTAAGCAGGGCGGCGAGCACACCGGTCAGGGTCGGGGGCACGGCCCGGGGCGCTCCCGCCAACGTCTCTTTCGCCCGGGTGGAGCCGAGGAGGAACACCTGAGGGTCCCGGCCCGCCGACCCGGTGGCCCCGCCGCCGGCGACGCCGAGTTCGGCCCGCTCGCCTGCTGGCACGTCGCGAGGCTGGTCCTCGGTCGGCACCCCGCAGGCGGTGAGCGCCAGCGCGCCGGCCAACAGGGTGCCGAGCGCCGGAAAGATCCGTTCGCGCCAGCGGGCGCGCGGGTTGCGAGGGCTACTCATGCCTCCTCCGCCGGGAGCTCGATCACGAACCGGGCGCCGGGCGTGCCCTCTGGTCGGTCCTCCACCCAGACCCGCCCGCCGTGGAGCCGCACGTGCTCCTCGACGAGCGCAAGTCCGAGCCCGGCGCCCTCCCCGGCGCCGAGCTGGCCGGCCTGCGCGCCACGGGCGAACCGTTGGAACACGAACTGGCGTTCCTCGACGGGAACACCCGG
>JBJTVH010000031.1:0-30787 GCA_046081125.1 Acidimicrobiales bacterium | reverse complement strand
GGTCCAGGCCGTCATCGGACGCCGATCGTGGTTCGGGCTCCCGGCACCAGTGGTTCGGACCGTCCTTGGTCAGCACGCATCCGAACTCGTGCTCGCCCGGTATCAGGTTCGACCCGACCGTGTACTCGCCAGCGGGTTCGTTTTCGAACACACCGACCTCCACCGCTCGATCCGCGATGCGCTCGAAGCATGAACCGTTGCTGCGACGGCCGGATCGGCGACGATATGTGAGGTAGCCGGTCCGGTTCTCTCCGTCAGCGCCTCGTGTCCGACTGATGAGGAACTCTCCGGGTTGCCCAGCCTCGTGTCATCGCAACTGGGTCACGCCACGTGCAGGAAGCGTCGGGCGTTCAGGCGCCCACTCGCGACAGCAGGCGTCGGTACTGCTCGATCGTGCCAGGAAGGACACGGAGATGAACAACGATCCCGGCTGGCTTCTCCACGAGATCGATCACTTCGCACACCGCCGGCCTCTACTGTGAGATGGATCGGATCTGGCGATGAAGACGAGCTCGCGGCTCGGTCGGTCCGGAGCATCGCGTACGTCTTCGACGGTGAACCCGGTGGCCGCGAGTGAAGCGGCGATCTCGTCTCGATCGCGGAACCGCAAGGTCGAGTCGGAAGTGACGATGTCACCGCCATCGAGGAACCGGAAGCTGTGGCGGAATGAGACGAGCGGCAGCTCCACCTTCGTGACCTCGACCCAATGCTCGACCGGACCGGCGGTTGTGGCTGTCACGGAGATCGACCGCTCGCGCGTCCACTCCTCCCAACCACGCAACGATGGATCGCGCGTCTCGAACACCAGATGGCCAGCATCACCAAGCACGCGGCGAACGCCGACCAAGACCGCGGACCACTCCTCGTCGTCCAGGAAGACCTGCGCGACGTTGCCGGTCATCGTCACCGCATCGACGGCCACCGAAGGGAGCATCGTCGCATCGCCCACCAGCCACGTGATCCGGTCTGCGCCTCGCTTCGTGCGAGCGACGGCGAGCGATGCAAGCGCCGGGTCCACCCCGATCACCGTGAGGCCTCGTTGCGCAAGCCTGCAGGCGAGCACGCCGGTGCCACATCCGATGTCCAGCACGCTGCGCGCTCCGAGCTCGTCGACGACGGCCTCGTAGTGGTCCAGGTCGGCCCGGTCACCGTCGATGGCGATCATCACCGACTTGGTTGATGAGCCGTTGCTTGATGTCCTTCTACCGCTGGCGGGCTCTAGGGCTGCGGCGCAGAAGGTCCCGAAGCTTCAAGTAGTTGAGAAACTGTTCGCCGAGGTAGTCGACGACGTGCGCGTGGGCGACCCGATGCCATGGTGCGGACTCGAGCACGAACACGTGGCCGCCCTGTGCGCCGGCATCGCCTCGGTAGATCCATCCCGCGGCATCCAGCCGCTCCCGCACGGGCGTGAGCTCCTGTTTCGTGGTTACGCCGATGGCGAGGTCGACGATCGGCTTCCCGAGAAGTCCGTTCACCGACGACGAGCCGATCTGCTCGACTCCCGCCACAAACCCTGCGAGCCGGTCCGCGACCTCATCTCGTAGGCGAGCGCCAGCATCGACCCAGGCGGGCGTCGTTCGGCTCAGTAGCAGCGAGTCGTAGTCGAGACCGAGACCAACGCCTGCGAGCCAGTCCATACCCGCATCTTGTCGGATCATCGTCGGCTCCGGGTTGTCAGCCGGGACCCGGCGGTGCGACGACGGGACAGAAACCGGTCAACTAGCGGCGCCCCAATGCTCGACCGCTCGACCGTTCTCGATGCGAAGGATGTCGATGGTGCGACGAACGACGTGCTCACCACTGACGCGATGCCCCTCCCAAGTAATCCTGGCAGCGACACGGTCACCGGAGGCGAAGAGGTCCTCGATCCGAACGTCGAGATCTCGATACGCGGCGAAGTTGGTTCGAACCACGAAAGCGAACCCGTCGACGCCTCGGAGCGGACCGTCGCCGAGACCTTGGTGGTCAAGGTAGCCCTCGTCCACGAAGTCAGTGGCCCGCGACGGCTCGCCAGAGGCGAACATCGTCACCATCGCCCTCATCACATCCTCAGCACGGGTGTCGTCCATGGCGGTGCATGCTTACAAGCGAGCACGGCCGTTGGTCTCTGAGATTCCAGCGCTTCGTGCCGATCGGTGAGGCCCGACCGCCGATTGAGCCGCAGCCCTCACCTGAACCGGCGTTCGGGGGCAGTCCCCGGGTGTTTTCGCCTCGTTGCAACTGGGCGATTGCTAGGCGTACAGGTAGGCGTATGCCTCGTCTTCAGGTGTACTTGCCAGATGATCTCCACGATGAGTTGAAGCGACGCGGGCTACCGGCCTCGGAGCTCCCGCAGATTGCGCTAAGCGCCGAGCTCGAACGGCAGGATGCACTCGACGAGACGGCCATGTATCTCGAGGAACTCGCCGCCGAGATCGGCGAACCCACCGCCCGGCAACGCGCTCATGCCGACGCGATCGCCCGACGAGTACGGGAACGGGGCCTCGGGCAGGCGGGCTGACATGCTCATCCTCGACAGCGGCGGCGTGACCCGACTCTCGGCGCGCAGCAAGCCAGCGCTCGCGCTCATCCGCTCGTTGGTCGACGAAGGCCTCTGGCCTCCCATCGTGCCGACAATGGTCCTGGTCGAGTCGCTCCAGGGCGACCCGCCGCGAGACGCCAACGCCAACCACCTCCTCAAGACCTGCATCATCCAAGCCGAGGTGACTCCCGTGATCGCCCGGCGAGCAGCCGAACTCAGCCGTCGAGCTCGAACCGGATCAGCCGTCGACGCCCTGGTCGTCGCGCTCGCCGAACCGGGCGGCACTGTCCTGACCGGAGACAACGCCGACATCGAAGCTCTCGCTGCCCACGCACAGCAGGTCTCCGTTGAGATCAGTAAAATTAATCGGAAGGGGTCTCCATTTAGCGGCAGTAGACTAGCTTTGTGCCCCTTGCTGCGCCGGTAGGTGGTCTGGACTACCCGAGGAACTTGGTGGAGATGACCTCGTGGTTCTCCACCCAGGAAAACTGCTTGGACTACCTGGAGTGGTTGCGGTGGCCTGACGGCATCAGGTGCAGGCGCTGCGACGGCACTGAGGGTTGGCACACAGGGCGTGGTGACTGGTTGTGCGGCGGCTGCGGTACGAGGACGTCGATCACGGCGGGGACCGTGTTCGACAAGACCCGTGTGCCGCTTCCGGGTTGGTTCTTGTTGGCCTGGAGGATGACGGCGGAGAAGACGGCGGGGATCTCGGCCAAGGGAGCACAACGTCTGCTCGAGTTGGGCAGCTATCAGACGGCATGGACAATGCTCCACAAGCTGCGCTCAGCGATGGTGCGTCCTGGCCGCGACCGATTGCGCGGTGATGTCGAGGTGGACGAGACGTTCGTTGGAGGTGCGAAGCCCGGCGCGCCGGGACGTGGTGCTGCGGGTAAGACGCTCGTGTGTGTGGCTGTCGAGGTGCTGTCCCCGAAGGGCTTCGGACGAGTGCGGTTGGGCGTCATCCCCGATGCGTCCGCGAAGTCGCTGCACGCCTTCGTGGGTGACCACGTCGAGCCGGGATCCATCATCCTCACCGATGGCTGGCGGGGCTACCGAGGCCTGGACACCAAGGGCTACACGCACAAGGCCACAAGCATCAGCGGCAGTGGCATGCACGCCCACGTGTCGATGCCGGCCGTTCACCGGGTCGCCTCGCTCTTCAAGCGGTCGCTGCTCAACGCCTACCAGTCGTACCCGCACCTGCACCTGCAGGCCTACTGCGACGAGTGGGCGTTCAGGTTCAACCGGCGCAGTTCAACGCACCGGGGCCAGTTGTTCCTTCGGCTGCTCGAGAACGCTGTCGAGTGCGGCCCGCTCGAGTACTCCGCCATCACGCTCGGGGCCAAACCCCGCTCGGTCCCACCAATGGTTTCAGGCCAGAGCGGTGTCACCCGAACTCCAAGCTTGAACCTCCAGGAGAGGCCTTGGCGCCGTTGAATCTCTGAAGCGCGGAACGGAGGCGGTGTGGGCGTCGCCGCCAGTAGCCCCGCCTGGCTGTCTCTTGGCGCAGCGGGCGTCAGCCGCTCGAGCGTGACCACTTGGCGCGCCGTGCCTCGAACTTCGCAAGAACTGCGCCATAGGCCGCGACGAAAAGCGGATGCCCCTATCGGCATACTCGGTGGGCAATGGTGGCTGGTGGGGGCGGTTGAAGCATGCACAACAAGAAGGTGCCTGCGCTGTCACGTGGTGCGAACCAGCCCCTTCTTGGCTTCACGTTCGGCAATACGGTTTCCGCTGTGCCCTGTCAGAAATCCGAGGACGGCTTCACGGTCAACGCGGGTGAGGTCCCGCAACGCCCACCCGATGGCCTTGGCGACAAAGAACTCATCGTTGTCCCAGTGCCGGTCACACAACGCAAGGACACGGCGAACGTCGGTGGCCTCGCGCCAGCCCCGCTGGTGCTGAATGGCTGCACGCACCAACCAGATGTTGCCTGACTCCGACCAGCCATCAACCGTTTCGGTGCCACCAAACCGGCGGCACAACGGACTCACCGCTGCACTCCCAGCAGCATCAACGGTGTCCCACCACGACTTCGTTGTCAGTACCCCGGTCACCCACCGCTGCAGGAACTGCTCGTCGGCGCTGGACCGGAAACGGGCCATGAGGTCGCAGGCGGCGTAGTGGAACTCGCGTTCGTCAAGTGCCATCAACGCCATCGCTGCGGCGCCAAGTTCGTCACTGCCGGGGTCAGCGAGACCCTGCCAGGCGTCGCGAAGCAGACGGCGCCGATCGGGGGTAGCGATGCCCCAGAACGGCGCAATGTCCTTCATGTACCGCGCGGTGTTCAGGGCCTGGACGGGGTCACCTTGGTTTGCGAACGCTGTTTCGGTTCGTTTCACAACTTCTTGCTCGAACACAATCCTCATCGTCCTTGTGTGGGTGAAGCCGCCCACCACCGCCCACCGAGTATGCCGATAGGGGCGGATGCATTGAAGCAAACGTGTCACCTGACGGCGACAGAACTTGAACCCAACCCATCCACGCATAGACCGGGTGAGGCATGACGACGTTTGTCGCAGTGAAGTCGTGACCTGTCATCACCACGCCACCTTTCGGTGGGCGCGGTGGTCGAGGGCCGAAGAGTTCCTCGTAGCGATCCCGCGGAAGGCCAAGCGCTACTCGGAAGACACCAGGTCGATCCAGATGAGACGCCCTGTCGTTGGTGCCATCGTGCTCCTTGACGGTACAGAAGTAGACACCACTCGGTAGCGTCCCGCCAGGGTTGTAGAAGAGGGACGTCTCGCCCCAAGTCGACTTGGCAGTCAGCCCGGCGAACTCGTCTTGCAGAGCTGCGATCACGTCAGGGGCGTTCACACCGACGACCGTACCGCCATGAGGGCCGTTTGGCTTGAGGTGCTGCGTAGCCCCTGCACCAGCGACGGGCGGCACAATGCGCGCACCTCACGCGATCTCTCGACTGCCGCTAAATGGAGACCCCCCCATTAATGGATGTTGTCGTGATGCTGAACGTCTGCCAGTACAGCATCCTCGTAGGCTCACTCCGATGGCTCACAATGTTGTCCATTTCGCCATCCACGCCGACGACGTCGAACGCGCCCGCCGCTTCTACGAGAACGTGTTCGGTTGGACGTTCGACTCCTGGGGGCCGCCCGGCTTCTACAACGTCACGACCGGTACTGCAGACCGTCCCGGCATCAGCGGCGCATTGCACGGCCGAGACGAGCCGCTGACCGGCACCGGTCACCGAGGCTTCACCTGCACGGTCGCCGTCGACGATCTCGCCGCTGTTCGAGAACTCGTGTTGTCGAACGGCGGCACCATCATCTACGCCGAAATCGAGATCCCTACCGTCGGAACACTCGCGCAGTTCACGGACACCGAAGGCAACGAGATCTCGGCGATGGTCTACGAGGCGGACATGTACGGCCGCTGATGTCAGCCTCTCGACCAACCCACGCGTCCAGCAGGCGAAGGTTGGGCTCGTGCTGGCCACGTCCCACGTGGAAGCGAGATTCGCTCGGCGGATACGCCGGTCGGCGCTCGCGCAAACCGGCATGTCGGACGGCCAAGGTCCAGCGGGCCGCAGCAACGGCTGCTTGCCGGAGCAAGCACCCGGCCGCCATCAAGTGCCCGGAGGTAGCGCCGAACTGCCTGGTTGGCCGGCATCGCCGGTCTTGTCGGAGAGCGCATAGCACGCCACGAGCCGCTGTTGTGCGGGTGATCGACGGGGTCTGGGGTCGAGGTGGCCTGCGTGGTCGGCGACGGCTTTCGCGAGGCTGTCGTGTTCTTCGTTGTCGAGTACCTGCGCGAGCGCGCTGAGTTCCTCGCCTGCGGGTTCGGCGAGTGGATCGGCGAGCAGGTCGCGTGCTCGTTCACACGGTTCGAGCGACTCCGCGCTGTAGCGGGCGAAAGGGCCCGCCCGCTCGGAGGAGGTCGTGGAGCGACTACCGGTGCTTCACGCCGAGTTGATGATCGACAGGGTCGTTGTGATGGTCAGGTCGATGGCAGAACGTCGTGCCGTCCCCTTCTGCTGACGGAGGATCACGTCGTGGACCGACGCGTCGATCGTCGCCACGACCATCCGTGCGATCAAGGCCCTCCGTTGTGGATCGTCGATTCGAGACGTCAGAAGTTGGGACGTGAGATCGACCAGTTGCGACCTCGTTCGCTCGAGTTCGAGGTTGATCTCGTGGGTGCGGGGTGCGCGATGCATGACGAGGAGATGCAGCTCGTCGAGCTCGTGCTGGTCGACGAGGAAGTCGACGACACTGCGGAGGATGACGTCGACACCCGCTTCGCTGCTCAGTCCGCTCAGCAGATCGGCGAGTCCGGTAGTGGCGGATTCGATGTGCCGCTTGGTGAGCGCGACCAGGAGCGCGTCCTTGTTCGGGAAGTACTGGTAGAGCGACCCGACCGAGACCTCTGCCTCGTCGGCGATGTCGTTGGTGGTGGCCCCGGCGTATCCCTGCTCGTGGAAGATGCGAGCCGCCGCATCGAGGATGCGTTCGACTGTCCGGCGGGACCGCTCTTGACGTGGGGACTTGCGGGGGGAGACGGGTGAATCGAGCACGGGACCGAGCGCCTGGAATGCGAGTGGACGGAAGCTGAGGTTTGCTCACATTCTACGGCCATGGCTGTGGTCGAAGTTTCCACCCCGCTCGAAGCTCCCGCCGACGCAGTCTGGGCGGCGGTGAAGACGCCCTCGGCGTTTCGAACGGTCACGCGCCGCCTGCTGGTGATGCCGGCGATCCGTCGTCGGCAGGACGAGTGGCGTGAGGGTGAGACCGTGGTGGGGTGGGTGTTCCTGTTCGGGTTCTTGCCGTTCTCGCGGCACCACCTGCACGTCGCGTCGATCGACGAGTCGACGCGGACTCTGAGCAGCCGTGAGTTCGGTGGTGTGATCAAGACGTGGAACCACGACATCGAAGTCATCCCGATCGATGCGACGACATGTCGCTACCGGGACCGGATCGAGATCGAAGCCGGGGTCATGACGCCAGTGATCGTCGTGTACGCCCGGTGGTTCTACCGAATGCGCCAACGCCGTTGGCGAGCGTTGGCGAACGGACTGACCTGATGGGACCGATGACCGACGACGTTCGCGATCGTATCGACTCTCACCTCGTCGAGGCGATGGAGTTTCGCGTCCAAGGGACTGGGCTCGTTGCTGGCAACTCCTCGAGGACGCTCACGTGCTCAGCCAACCCTGGGCCTGGTCGCACGTGCGGGTCCACGCCGCGATGCTCGCCAGCGGATGGCGGGCGCGTGACGGGCGCGAAGTGCGTGGCCATTGCTGCGGTTGTTCGTGGGCGGTCCGGCGTCGGCAGTCGGCAGGTACCCGACCGGCAACACCGGGCGAGTTCGTGTGCCTGCGACTCGACCGATGCCCGTGAGGTCCGACCTGGCTGAGGTACTGAGAAGGCCTGGCTGACCGACGTCGTGACCGAGGGCCTTCCCGAATCTCGGTGACGTAACACCGGAATTCCGGGAAGACCCCAGTGAGTGTGGAGCTGGGGGGAATCGAACCCCCGTCCATCGGACGAGCATCGCCCGCGCTACGACCATTCCCGTGTTCGGGGCTAACGGCACCCCACCGCCGGGTCGGCTAGCTCGTCGCTACCGGCAGGACTTTCCCCGCAGCCAGCGTTCTTCCACGCGTCCATCGGTCTTTCCCGACGTCATCCCCCGCTTCTGTTGCCAGGCTGCGGTGGATCGGCCCCGTGCGGCCTCGCGGCTCACGATGTCCCTCGATCACCTGATCAGGATCAGGCGGCGAGAGCGAACTGCTCGTTGGCGGTTCTTTTGTTTGCCCCGTTTAGCGAGTCTGAGCAACTCGGGTCGCACGTCCGACCCTCGGCACCGATGTCGAAACCGATCAGCCCCGGTGATTGAACACCGGCACGATACCGGCCGCCTGCCGCCGTCGCACCGGGAATCCCAACCGCACCGGGAATCCCGGTGCGGTCCTCGGGGCTCACTCCCGTTCGAGGGAGATCGCCATCTCCGGCAGGGACACCCACGCCTGCCGATCGACGCACCACGCCTCCACGGTCGGCTTCACGTCCGAGGTGTCGTCGAGCGTGCCCGCCTTCACGGCGATGATCCCGTCGCTCAAGGCGATCTCGGACAGGATCGGCGAGCCGCACGTGTTGCAGAACCGGCGCCGCACGTACACCTGGTCGCCGAGCTCGCCCCGCTCCTCGTAAGTCGTCAGCTCGCCGGACACCGCCAGCTGCGACTGGTGCGCGACCAGGTTCACCGAGAACGCACTGCCGCCCTGCCGCTGGCAATGGCTGCAGTGACACACCGCGGTCGCGATGAGATCACCGGAGAGTTCGTAGGTCACCTTGCCGCACAGACAGTGTCCCGTTCGAGCCATGCCCCGACCGTACCGGGCCCACCGCCCGGTCCCGGAACGGGCCCGGCTCAGCCCACCTGGGTGATGCCGCCGTCCACCACGAAGATGTTCCCCGTCGTGTACGTGTTGCGCACCAGCGCGAGCACCGCCTCGGCGCAGTCCTCCGCCGTCGCCGAGCGCCCGAGCGGGGCGGTCTTCGCGATGTAGGCGTGCTGGGCGTCCCACGTCGAGGTCCACGGGGTGGCCACCAACCCGGGCGCCACGGCGTTCACCCGCACCGGCCCGCACGACTTGGCCAGCAGCTTGGTCAGATGGTTCAACGCCGCCTTCGTCATCGCGTACGCCACCGACGACCCCACCGGGCGCACGCCGGCGATCGAGGTGACCATCACGACGTTCCCGTCGGCCGACTGGCGCAGGTACGGCATCGCCGCCTTCGTCAACCACCACGTCCCGAACACGTTCACCTGGAACGTCTTCAACAAGATGTCGTCGGTCAGCGCTTCGAGGTCGCCGTGGGGCACCACCGTCGTCCACCCCGCGTTGTTCACCAGGATGTCCAACTGCCCGAACCGCTCGATCGTCGCGTCGAGCAGCGCCTTGCCCTGCTCCTGGTCGGCGATGTCGGCTTGCATGTAGATCGACTCGCCCGGCAACGCGTCCGACACCGCCCGGCCCGCCTCCACCGAGCTCGACGAGTTGACGACCACCTTGGCCCCGAGGGCGCTCAGCCGGTGGGCCGTCGCCTCCCCGATGCCGCTGGACGATCCGCTGACGATGGCGACCTTGCCGTCGAGTTCTCCCATGCCCGCGGACCGTAGTGCCGCTCGTCGTTGGGGGGTCGGCTAGAACCGGGCCATGGCAGCCGTCGAGTACGAGGTCCGCGGCCACGTCGCCGTGGTCACCCTCAACCGTCCCGAAGCCCGCAACGCGATGAACCCGGAGGTGATCGTCCGCCTCGACCAGGCCTGGGCCGCCGCCGAGGAGGACCCGAACGTCCGCGTCGCCATCCTCACCGGCACCGGCAACGTGTTCTGCTCCGGCGCCGACCTCGCCCGCCTAATCACCCTGATGAACGGCGCCCGCCAGCCCGAGGACGACTGGGACCACGCCATGCGGGCCGACCCGGTGATGTCCAACCGGGCCACGCTGCGGGTCACGAACTTCTCCAAGCCGATCATCGCCGCCCTCAACGGCACCGCCGTCGCCGGCGGCTGCGAACTGGTCCAGGGCACCGACATCCGCGTCGCCGCCGACCACGCCAAGTTCGGCCTCCAGGAGGTCAAGTGGGCGCTGTTCCCCGCCGGTGGCTCCACCGTGCGAGTGCCGCGCCAGATCCCGATGGCCTGGGCCATGGAATGGCTCCTCACCGGCGACCTCGTCGACTCCGACACCGCCCTGCGCCTCGGGTTCGTCAACCGTGTCGTCCCCGCCGACCAGGTCATGGCCACCGCGATGGCCATCGCCGAGAAGATCGCCGCCAACGGCCCGCTCGCGGTCAAGGCGATCAAGGCCGCCGTGAAAGCCTGCGCCGAGCTTCCCGTCGAAGCCGACGCCATGCGCCTCGAGTCGCAGTTCGCCGGCCCGGTGTTCGCCTCCAACGACGCGAAGGAAGGCCCCCGGGCGTTCCTCGAGAAGCGTCCCCCGAACTTCACCGGCTCCTGAGCGGGTCGAGTCCACTGATGGCCGAGGACACCGCGGCCGGTCACGAGCCGCCGGTGCGCTACGGCGTGATCGGCACCGGGATGATGGGGTGCGAGCACCTGCAGAACCTCGCCCACGTCCCCGGTGCCGTCGTCACCGCCTTCGCCGACCCGCACCCCACCTCGCGTGAATGGGCCCGGCGGGTCGCCCCCCATGCTGCCGAGTTCACCGACCACCGCGACCTGCTCGCGAGCGGCCTCGTCGACGCCGTCGTCGTCGCCTCGCCCAACATGACCCACGCCGCCGTCCTCGACGACGTGCTGGCCGCCGGTGTCCACGTGCTGGCCGAAAAGCCGTTGTGCACCACGGTCGAGGACTGCCGGCGGATCGTCGACGCCGCCGCCGCGCACCCCGGCGTGGTGTGGATGGGCCTCGAATACCGCTACCTGCCACCAGTCGCCCGGCTCGTCGCCGAAGTGCGCGCCGGCACCGCCGGCCGGGTGCGCATGGTGGCGATCCGCGAGCACCGGTTCCCGTTCCTGCGAAAGGTCGGCAACTGGAACCGGTTCTCCCGCAACACCGGCGGCACGCTCGTGGAGAAGTGCTGCCACTTCTTCGATCTGATGCGCCTCGTCGTCGGCGCCGACCCGGTGCGGGTGCTCGCCTCCGGCGCCCAGGACGTCAACCATCTCGACGAGCGCTACGACGGCGAGACCCCCGACATCCTCGACAACGCCTACGTGATCGTGGAGTTCGCCGACGGCACCCGCGGGATGCTCGACCTGTGCATGTTCGCCGAGGCCGGCCGCAACGAACAGGAGCTGTGCGTCGTCGGCGACGCCGGCAAGCTCGAAGCGCTCGTGCCCGAATCGGTGGTCCGGATCGGCCGGCGGGTCGACGGCATCGGCCGCCACCACGACGTGGCCGTCACCGACGAGCGCGTCGCGTTCACGGGCCTCCACCACGGCGCCAGCTACCTCGAGCACCTCGACTTCCTCCACGCCGTGCGCACCGGCACCCCGGCCGCGGTCACGGTCACCGACGGGCTGTGGTCGGTGGCGACGGGCGTCGCCGCGCATCGCTCCATCGACGAGGGCCGCCCCGTCACCCTCGCCGAGGTGCTGGGAACCACCCCGGCCTGAGCGGCGTTGGACGCCCCGATGCGTCGGAGCCTCCTCGTCGCCGTTGCGCTCGCCCTCACGGCGTGCGCGTCCGGCGCCGCCGTCACCGTCGGCGATGCGCCGTCCAGCACCGCCGGCCCGGCAACCACGATCGCGGCCGCCGGCGGCGACGGGATCGGCGATGCGCTGTTCCCCACGCTGGGCAACCCGGGGATCGACGTCGAGCGCTACGACCTCGACCTCGGCTACGACCCGGCCACCGACCGACTCGATGCCACCGCGACGATCGCGCTGCGAGCCACCGCCCGGCTCGCTTCGTTCCAACTCGACCTCGCCGGCCTCACCGTGGCGTCCGTGCGCGTCGAGGGCCGCGACGCCACGTTCCGCCAGCGCGGCGACGAGCTGGTCGTCACCCCGGCCACACCGATCGAGCGGGGTGCCGTCGCCCCCGTCGTCGTGCGCTACGGCGGGATTCCCCGCCCGAGCGGCGCGCCGTTCACCGAGCAGACCGGCTGGGTCCACGCCGGCGACGAGTCCTACGTGCTCGCCGAGCCCGACGGCGCCCGGCGCTGGTTCCCGGCCAACGACCACCCGTCGGACAAGGCCCGGTTCTCGTTCCGGATCACCGTCCCCGACGGCTACACCGCCGCCGCGAACGGTCGGCTGCTCGGTTCGGAGACCTCCGCCGGACGCACCACCTGGCGCTGGGAGGCCCGCGACCCGATGGCCACCTACCTGGCCACCGTGGTGATCGGCCGCCTGCGGATCACCGACGGCGGCTCGGTCGGGGGCGTGGCCCTGCGCAACGCGCTCCCGGCGGCGGTGCCGGCCGCCACCGCCGAGCGCCTCGCCGAGCGCCACCGGTCGCAGCTCGCGTTCTTCGCCGAGCGGTTCGGCCCGTACCCGTTCGAGGCCTACGGCGTCGTCGGTGCACCGAGCCCGCCCTACCTCGCGCTCGAGACCCAGACGCTGTCGCTGTTCCCGGTGGGCATGCTCACCGCCGGGCCGGACGCGATCGACGACATCCTCGCCCACGAACTCGCCCACCAGTGGTTCGGCAACGCGGTCAGCCCCGCCCGTTGGTCCGACATCTGGTTGAACGAGGGGTTCGCCACCTACGCGGAATGGCTGTGGTCGGCCCGCTCCGACCCCAAGGAGCTCGAGCGGCGAGCCGAACGGGCACGCCTCGAAGCGGGCGGGCTGCGCAACCGATACGGCGCAGTCGACGCCCCCGCGGTGCAGGACCTGTTCTCGCCCAACGTGTACGACGGCGGCGCCGTGGTGTTGCACGCCCTGCGCAACGAGGTGGGCGACGACACGTTCTTCACGATCCTGCGCACCTGGGTGAGCGAACGGGCCGGCGGTTCGGCGACCACCGACGACTTCATCACCCACGCCTCGACCCGGGCCGGGCGCGACCTGCGGGCCTTCCTGGAGCGCTGGCTGCGGGCCCCGACCCTGCCCGCCTACCCGGCGCGCTAGACGTCGGGATCGAGCCCGGCGGCGCGCAGCCGAGCCGCCAACCGGCCCGGCCTTCGGCGGGTCAGACGATACGGCTCTGGTGCCCGGCCCAGTACTCGTCCTTCAGCAGCCGCTTGTACAGCTTGCCGGTCGGATGGCGGGGCAGCTCGGGGCGGAAATCGATCGAGCGGGGGCACTTCACGTCCGCGAGCTGGCTGCGGCAGAACGCGATCAGCTCCCGCTCGAGCGCCTTGGCGGCATCGCCGTCGGCGGGCATCTCGACCGGCTGCACGACGGCTTTGACCTCTTCGCCGAAATCCTCGTTGGGCACGCCGAACACCGCGATGTCGACCACCTTCGGGTGGGTGACGAGGACGTTCTCGGCCTCCTGCGGGTAGATGTTCACGCCGCCCGAGATGATCATGAACGCCTTGCGGTCGGTCAGGTAGACGAAGTTGTCGGCGTCGAGGTAGCCGACGTCGCCGAGCGTCGACCAGTTCGGGTGCTCGGGATGGCGTGACCCCTTCGTCTTCTCCGGGTCGTTGTGGTATTCGAAGACGCCGCCGCCCTCGAAGAAGATCGTCCCCGACTCGCCCTGGGGAACCTCGGCACCGTGCTCGTCGCAGATGTGCAACGTGCAGTTGATCGGCGTGCCGACCGTGCCCGGGTGGGCGAGCCACATCTGGCTGTTGCAGTAGACGAACCCGTTGCCCTCGGTGCCCGCGTAGTACTCGTGGAGCACCGGGCCCCACCACTCGATCATCTGGTGCTTCACCTGCACCGGGCACGGCGCCGCTGCGTGCACGGCGCACTGCAGCGACGACACGTCGTAACGGGTCCGCACCTCGCCCGGCAGCTTCAGCATCCGCACGAACATCGTCGGCACCACCTGGGTGGCGGTCACCTGGTGACGCTCCACCAACGCCAGGTACTGCTCGGGATCGAAGTGCTCCATCACGATCACCGTGCCGCCGAGGCGCAGCACCCCCATGCAGAACCGCAACGGCGCGGCGTGATACATCGGCGCCGGGGACAGGTACACCGAGTCGGCGGTGATGCCGAACAGCATCGTCGCCAAGTTCGTCACCCCGTCGGGGGTGCCCAGCGGCGTGGCCACGAACTCCCGCTTCACGCCCTTGGGGCGCCCGGTCGTGCCCGAGGAGTAGAGCATGTCGTCGCCGTTGACCCGATCGGGCAACTCGGTGGCGGGGTACTCGGCCACCTTGGCCTCGAAGCTCTCGTAGCCGTCGATCGCCCCATCGAGCATCAGGCGCAGTTCGACGTTCGGGGTGTCGGCCACGATCTCGGCGGCCTGGTCGGCCTTGTAGCGCGAGGTGATGAACACCCGCGCCCCGCAGTCGTTGAGGATGTAGGCCAACTCGCCCGAGGTGAGCCGCGACGAGCAGGCGGTGTAGACGAGCCCGGCGTACTGGGCGCCCCAGCAGATCTCGAGATAGCGGGCGTGGTTCTCCAGGCAGAACGCCACGTGATCGCCGGGTTGCAGGCCGGCGGCCCGGAACAGCTGCGACAGGCGGTTGGCCCGCTCGTCGAGCTCCGCGTAGGTGACCACCTCGCCGGAGGTGCCCATGATGTAGGCGGGCTTGTCGGGCTGTGCTGCGACGTAGGCGCCGGGAAACGACATGGGCGGGATGCTAACGACGGGTGCGCCCGGCCCCAGAACCGCGGGTGCCGTCGGTGGCCGGCGCCCTCTAGTGTGCCGTTGCATGGGTCCACGAGAACGATTCGTGGAGTTGGCGACCGGGCCCGAGCGGGCCCTTGCGTTCCGGCTCGACGAAGCGGCGTTGTGCCTGGCCGCCTGCGGCGACCCCGACCTGCACGTCGGCGATGCGCTGTGCCGGCTCGACGATCTCGCCGCGGTCGTGCCGGAGCCGTCGCTGGAATCCCTCATCGAGACGCTGTTCGGCCCCGACGGTCTCCAGGGCGACCGGGACGACTACTACGACCCCCGCAACTCCTACCTCCACGCCGTGCTGGACCGGCGGCGGGGCATCCCGATCACGCTGTCGGTGATCCTCATGGAGGTCGGCAAGCGGCTCGACATCGAGCTGGTCGGCGTCGGCCTGCCCGGGCATTTCGTCGTGCGCGACGTCGAGCAGCCGACCCGGTACGTCGACTGCTTCGGCGGCGGCACGATCCTCGACGCCGACGGCTGCGCCCGGCTCGTGGCGGCGGCCGGGCACCGGGTGGGCCTGAACGACTTCGCCCCCGTCGGCCCGCGGGCGATCCTGGCCCGGATGCTCGGCAACCTGAAGGGCATCGCGATCCAGCGCAAGGACCTCGGCCTGCTGCAGTGGGTGATGGCGCTGCGCACGGCGATCCCCGGGGTCGACGAGCGGGCCGAGTTCGCCCGGCTGATGGCCCCGCTCAACTGAGGCCGGGCGCCGGCGTGATCGATCCCGTCCTCAAGCGTTGCCTCGGGCAGATGATCCACGGGGTGCAGGTCGTCGGCGCCGCCCACGACGGGATCGCTCGGGCCTACACGTCCCACTGGGTGACCCAGGTGAGCTTCGCCGAGCCGATCGTGATGGCCTCGGTGTCGCCCCGCCACGACACCTACCCGCTCATGGTCGGCTCCGGGGTGTTCAGCGTGTCGATGCTCGCTGCCGACCAGATCCTCGCCGGCCAGTACTTTTCCTACGCCGGTCACCGATTCCGGTACGTCGTCGACGACCTGCTCGAGTTCCGTCCCGACGGGCTCCCGGTCGTGCGCGAGGCGATCGCCTGGCTGCGCTGCGAGACGTTCCAGGTCGTGCCGATGGCCGATCACGAGCTGTTCTTCGCCCGGGTCACCGAGGTCGGGCCCGGCCGGCTGCGCGAACCCCCGCTGCTGTACTCGTCCCGGCTGGGCTGGCGGGCTACCGGTGACCGGGCCCGCAAGCCGGGGGAGTCGATCCGCGACGAGTTGCTCGCCCGCCTCGCCGCGGCCGGGATCGACCCGGGCGAGCTCCCCGACGACGCGTGACCGATGTCGGTTCTGACGGCCCCGACACCTCCCCACTAGCCTCCCCGGTGGCTGGCGCCGTGGCCGGCTTCGAGGACGACTCGAAATCAGGCTCGAGGACACAGGGGGTCGGAGCGACGATGACCATGACCGACGTGCTCACCGGCGAGGAGCAGCGGGTTTCCCGCCTCATCGACGCGCTGCTGGCCGAGTTCCCGCCCGCCACCACCCCGGGGGTGACGTTCCTGGGCGCCCAGTTCGACAAGGGCCTGGCCTGGGTGCACTTCCCCGAGGGTCATGGCGGTCTGGGCCTGTCGCCCAAGCTGCAGAAGTTGATCAACGAGCGGGTGTTCGCCGCCGGGGCGCCGAACCCGGTCTACCGCAACCCGATCGGCCACGGCATGTGCGGCCCGACGGTCGTCGTGTGGGGCAGCGAGGACCAGAAGTCCCGCTACCTGCGGCCGTTGTTCACCGGCGAAGAGGTGTGGTGCCAGCTGTTCTCCGAGCCGGGTGCCGGCTCGGACGTGGCCGGTCTGTCCACCAAGGCCGTGCGTGACGGCGACGAGTGGGTGGCCAACGGCCAGAAGGTGTGGACCACGCTGGCCCACGTGGCCCGCTACGGGCTGCTGATCGCCCGCACCGACCCCGAGGCCGTCAAGCACAGCGGCATCACGGCGTTCGTGGTCGACATGAAGGCCCCGGGTGTCGAGGTGCGCCCGCTGCGCCAGATGACCGGCGAGGCCGAGTTCAACGAGGTGTACTTCACCGACGCCCGCATCCCCGACGCCGAGCGCCTCGGGGCCGTCGGCGACGGCTGGCGGGTGTCGATCACCACGCTCATGAACGAGCGGGTCTCCATCGGTGGCGCCATCCCGGCCAAGGGCAGCGGTGCCATCGGGTCGGTCGTACGCCTGTGGGAGGCCCTGCCCGCCGAGCGCAAGACCGCCGAGCTGCGCGACCGGGTGATGTCGCTGTGGTCCGAGGCCGAGGTGCTGCGCCTCACCAACATCCGGGCCTCGCAGAACCGCAAGCTCGGCACCCCCGGGCCGGAGGGCTCGATCGCCAAGCTGCACATGGCGGATCTCAACAAGAAGATCTACGAGATCGCCGTCGAACTGCAGGGCGCCGAGGGGATGCTCTACGGCAGCTACGACATGATCCGGCCCGAGCACGCCATGGGGTCCGACACCCTGCAGAAGGCGTTCCTGCGCAGCCGGGCGAACTCGATCGAGGGCGGCACGTCGGAGATCATGCGCAACATCCTCGGGGAGCGGGTCCTCGGCCTTCCCGGCGACGTGCGCGTCGACCGTGAGGTGCCCTGGTCGCAGGTGCCCCGGAACTGACCGGGTCACCGGCGTCGGCCGACGTCGAGTCGGTCCAGCGTGGCCGGGCGTGGGCGATCGTTGCTTCGCTCGCCGTCACCGAGACCGTCACCTGGGGAATCCTCTACTACGGGTTCCCCGTGATCCTCGCCCCGATGGAGGCCGAGTTGGGCTGGTCCCGCTCGGCTGCCACCGGGGCGTTCTCGATAGCGCTCGTCACGCAGGGCGTCGTCGCCGTGGCGGTCGGCCGCTGGCTCGACCGGCACAACCCGCGCTGGCTGTTGACCGCAGGATCGGCCGCGGCGGCCCTCGGGGCGCTGGCCTGGTCGGCGGTCGAGTCGCTCGTCGCGTTCTACGTGCTGTGGGCCCTGCTCGGCGTGGTGATGGCCACCGTGCTCTACGAAGCGGCGTTCACCGTCGTGGCGAAGTGGTTCGACCGCAGCCGGGTCCGGGCTCTCACCTTCGTCACGCTCGCCGCAGGGTTCGCGAGCACGATCTTCCTTCCGCTGCACGATCACCTGATCGCCACCTACGGCTGGCGGCGGGCACTCGTGATCTTGGCGATCGCGCTCGCAGCGATCTGCGTGCCGTTGCACGCCGTGGTGCTGCGGGCCCCGCCGGGCATCTCGGGGCCGGGGCACCGGGCCCGCCGAGGTCTCGCGGTGCGCGAGGTGCTTGCGCTGCCGGCGTTCCCGGCGGTGACCGTGGCGTTCGTGGCCTCGTCGTTCGTCGCGTCGGCCCTTGCGGTGCATCAGGTGGCGCTGCTCGCCGAGTCCGGCCACACCACGGCCTTCGCCGCCGGGGCCACGGGGGCTCTCGGCGCCATGCAGGTCCCGGGCCGGCTGCTGTTCGCCCCGGTGCGGCGCTGGTTGGGCACCGCGGCGGCGACGGGGGCCGTGTTCGCGTCGTTCGTCGTCGGGGTCGGCATCCTCGCCGTCGGCACGGGCACGGCGACGGTGATCACGTTCGTCACCGTCTACGGCATGGCGCGCGGCATGACCACCCTGCTGCGGGCGTCGCTGATCGGCGACCTCTACGGCGCGGCGGACTACGGCGCCATCGCCGGGGTGCTCGCCGCCGCCGGCACCGCCGCCACCGCCCTCGGGCCGCTCGTGGTGGCCGCAGTGCACGACCGCACCGGCGGCTACGACGTCGCACGGTGGGCGCTGGTGGCCATCGCCGGCGTTGCGTTCGGCGCCTCCACCCGGATCGGGGTCAGCCGTCGAGCGACACCCCGAGCCACAGCGCACCCAGGGCGCTGAGCCCCGACACCGCGCCCCAGGCAGCCAACGCAACCCGGCTGCGGGCGCCGGCGTGGAGCGCGGCGGCCACGCCGGACACGGCGACGACGAGAAGTTTCACGCCGAGCGTTGCGTGGTAGGCGGTCGAGCGATCGGCGACGTCGATGTCGAGCAGGTTCCAGATCCCGGTGGCGACGAGCACGGCGAAGGCCGGCCACGCCAGCCGGTTGAACCGGCGGGCCGCTGCCCGCACCACCTCGGGGCCGGCCGCGCGCAGCGACGGCACGAGGCCGGAGAGCACGATCTGGCCGCCCACCCAGACGGTGGCGGCGAGGACGTGCAGGAACAGCCGGACGGTGGCCAGCGACGGCGAGAGCACGGCGGGAAGGTCTAGTCGCGCCCGGTCGCTCTCACCGGACTCTCACCTCGGTCCAAGTCGGCTCTGACCGGGTTCGAGTCGACTGTGACCCCATGGCCTCGAGCATGCCCGTCGATCACCGCAGCCCCGCTGGCAGGATGGCGGTCGACCCAGGAGGCAACGCCGACATGGCCACCGTGCTCATCGCCGACGACGACCGGGCCATCCGGGAATCGTTGGCCCGCCTGCTCAAGCTCGAGGGCTACGAGGTGGTCGTCGCCGCCGACGGCGCGGAAGCGCTGGGCGCGCTCAAGACCCATCGACCCGACGTGCTCGTGCTCGACGTGATGATGCCCATCCTCGACGGGCTCACCGTGTGCCGGGTGCTGCGCGCCGAGAAGGACCGCACCCCGATCCTCATGCTCACAGCTCGGGTCGAGACCGCCGATCGGGTCGCCGGCCTCGACGCCGGCGCCGACGACTACCTCCCCAAGCCCTACGACCCCGACGAGCTCTTTGCCCGGCTTCGGGCCCTGCTGCGCCGCAGCACCATCGACGCCGACCCGGCCGACGGCAACGGCGAACTGCGCGTCGGCGACCTGCGCCTCGACCCGGCCCGGCGGCAGGTCCATCGCGGGAGCCGCGAGATCGAGCTGTCCAAGACCGAGTTCGACCTGCTCGAGCTGCTCGTGCGCAACAGCGGGATCGTGCTCGACCACTCGACGATCTACGACCGCATCTGGGGTTATGACTTCGGCCCCGACTCGAAGAATCTCGCCGTCTACATCAGCTACCTGCGCCGCAAGCTCGAAGAACCCGGGGAGACCAAGTTGATCCACACCGTCCGGGGGGTCGGGTACACCGTGCGGGCGTCATGAGCCTGCGGGTCAAGCTCGTCATCGGCCTCGTCGTGCTCGCGGCCGGCGCCACCGTCGCGCTCGGCGTGTCGAGCTATCTCGATACCGCCCGGCGCCTGCAGCGCACCGTCGACCGCTCGCTCGTCGAGGCGGCACTCAGCATCCGGCGCGACCGCGTCGGCGACCCGGACGGCGGCCTCGGCGCCGACCGCACGCCCGGGGACCGCCGTCGCGAACGCGGCCGGCTCCCCGGCGGCGGGGACCGTCCCCGGTCCTTCGAGCAGATCCTCGTGCAGGTCCTCGACGCGTCCGGCAACCCGATCGTCGTGCCCGGCTCCGGGGAGCTCCCCGTCGACGACGGCGCTCGCCGGGTGGCGAGCGGTGCGATCGACCGGTTCCGTGACGACGTCGCGGTCGACGGGGTCCGGTTCCGGGTCCTTACCACTGCGACCAGCGGCGGAGCGGTGCAGCTCGCCCGCAGCCTGGCCGAGACCGACGATCTGCTCGAAGGCATCCGCACCCGCACGGCCGCGGCGGTCGTGGTGGTCGTGGCGCTCGCGGCCGGGGCCGGCTGGTTGATCGCCCGGCAGGTCGCCCGACGCCTCGAACGCCTCACCGGCGCCGCCGAGCAGGTCGCGGCCACCGGCCGGCTCGACGTCGACGTGCCCGTCGGCGGGCGCGACGAAGCCGGCCGGCTCGCCGTGGCCTTCAACGGGATGTTGCAGGCGTTGGCCGAATCGAAGCAGGCCCAGCGCCGGCTGGTGCACGACGCCGCGCACGAGCTGCGCACCCCGCTCACGAGCCTGCGCGCCAACGTCGCCGCCCTGCGCCGCTTCGGTCGGCTCGACGCCGAGGAGCAGGCCCGCGTGGTGCGCGACCTCGACGAGGAGACCCGCGAGCTGTCCCTGCTCGTCAACGACCTCGTCGAGTCCGCCACCGAACAGCGCGTCGACGAGCCGGTCACGCCGGTGCCGCTCGACGCGCTCGCCGAGCGGGTCGCCGCGCGGGCCCGCCGCCGGCACGGCTGCGAGGTGATCGTGGACGCCGAGCCCGTCGTCGTCGAGGCGCACGCCGGCGCGATCGACCGGGCGATGACCAACCTGGTGGACAACGCAGCGAAGTTCGCCGGTGCGGCCGGACCGATCGAGCTGGTGGTGCGCAACACGCGCGTCGAGGTGCGCGACCGGGGCCCGGGCATCGCACCCGACGACCTGCCCAAGGTGTTCGACCGGTTCCACCGCTCCGACGCGGCGCGGGCACTTCCGGGCTCGGGGCTCGGACTGTCGATCGTCAAGGACGTCGCCGAACGCCACGGCGGCACGGTGTTCGCCGCCGGCCGCGACGGCGGCGGAGCGGTGGTCGGCTTCGAGCTCCCCGCCGACCCGGTCAAGCCCGGCGACGGGCGCGACCCCGGCCGGGCGGCAGGGTCAGCGGGCGGGGTGTAGCGCGGCGAGCACGTCGCTTGCGGCGAGCTGGCGGTCGTCCATCGCCGTGTCGCCGATCGGGCCGGCGAGCAGCGACGTCGCGGCAAGCTCGATCGCGTTCTGAGCTCACGCAGCTGGCGCGGCGGCGGGAAGTACTCGTCTTCGTCGGTGATCCGCACGAGTTCGACGCCGCCTGCGGGCGCCAAGCGGGCCATGACCTCGTCGACGAGTTCCTCGGGGGCGGACGCGCCTGCGGTCACGCCGACCACACCGGTGAGCTCGGGGAGCTCTTCGGCGCGGTTCACCCGGTGCACCGCCGGGCACCCTGCCTCACGGGCGAGCTTCTCGAGCGCCCGGGTGTTGGAGGAGTTGGCCGAGCCGATCACGACGATCGCGTCGCAGCGCAGGGCCATCGCCATGAGTGCGGACTGCCGGTTCGTGGTGGCGAAGCACAGGTCGCTGCGGCCCGGGGTCCACATGGCGGGGAATCGGGCCTTGGCGGCTGCGGCCACGTCGGCCCAGTCCCGGTGCGACAGCGTGGTCTGGGCCAGCAAGGCGACCGGCTCGGTGAAATCCGGGAGCGCGTCGACCTCGGCGACGGACTCGACCCGGTGCATGGCCTGCGGCGCCACGGCCATCGTGCCCGCCGCCTCCTCGTGGCCGTCGTGGCCGACGTAGACGATCCGGTAGCCCTTCCCGGCGCGGACCTTCACCTCGTGGTGCACCTTGGTGACGAGCGGGCACACCGAGTCCACGACGTAGCTACCCCGGGTGCGGGCCAGCGACACCACCGCCGGCGCGGATCCGTGGGCGGACAGCATGATCGGGCGCCCCTCGGGCACCTCGGCGACGTCGTCGACGAACACGACGCCGAGCGCCTCGAAGCGCTCGACGACGATCTTGTTGTGGACGATCTCGTGGTAGCAGTAGACGGGCGGCTCGAAGGCGCGCACCATCCACGCAAGCGCCTTGATCGCCATCTCCACCCCGGCGCAGAACCCGCGGGGAGCAGCCAGGAGGACCTGCTCGACGGCCACGCCGGCAACCTACCGGGGCCGGGTGCTCGGGGGCCGCAGCGCAGCGAACTCGTCGGTGACTTGGACCTCGTGCACGGCGAAGCGGTAGCGGCGGGCCGGCCGGCCCCCGCTGCGCCCCGGCGGGGCGGCCTCGCCGGTGGGTTCGAGCAAGCGGCGCCGGTCGAGCACCCGCTGCAGGTTGACGGCCGACACCTCATGGCCGAGCGCCGCGACGTAGATGTCGCGCAGCTCCGACATGGTGAACGCGGCCGGGGCGAGCGCGAAGCCGAGGTTCGTGTACGACAGCCTCGCCCGCAGGCGATCGCGGGCGATGCGCACGAACGTGCCGTGGTCGCCGGCCATCGACGGCAGGTGCGCCACCGGGTGCCAGGCGGTGTCGGGCGGGACGTCGGGCTCGGTGTCGGTGGGCACCAGGCCCACGTACGCGGTGGCCACCAGCCGTCGGGCGGGGGAGCGGTCGGGGTCGCTCGCAGTGGCGAACTGTTCGAGGTGGGCGACCCCGGCGAGGTCGACCTTCTCGGCGAGCTGGCGCCGGATCGATGCGCCGAAATCCTCGTCGGGGCGTACGTCGCCGCCCGGCAGCGCCCACCGGCCGGCGAAGGGCGGCAACGCCCGCTGCCACAACAGCACCTCGAGGCGGCGCTCTCGGGCCCGCAGCACGACGGCGAGGACCTCGTGGGCGAGCGGCGGCGCGCCGGGCGGGCGGTCCGTCATGTTCCGGTCATCCGGCATTCACCATGGCGTCGGACACGGCGGGAATGGTACCTTGCCGGTCGGTGTTTCTGCCTGTGAGGCAGAAACCTCGGAAGGAGCGGCGTATGAGCACCACGACGCAGGCCGGTACCACCTGGGCGGAGGAGGTCCGAGCCCTGGCCCGCGACCGCAAGGCCGTGATCCTCGCCCACAACTACCAGCGACCCGAGATCCAGGACGTCGCCGACGTCGTCGGCGACTCGCTCGCGCTGTCGCGGGCGGCGGCGGCGAGCGAGGCCGAGGTGATCGTGTTCTGCGGCGTCCACTTCATGGCCGAGACCGCGAAGATCCTCTCGCCGGGCAAGACCGTGCTCATCCCCGATGCCAACGCCGGGTGCTCGTTGTCGGACACGATCACCGCAGAGCAGCTGCGGGCCTGGAAGGCCGAGCACCCCGGTGCCGTCGTCGTGTCGTACGTGAACACCTCCGCTGCGGTGAAGGCCGAGACCGACATCTGCTGCTCCTCGTCCAACGCGGTCGACGTCGTGCGCTCGATCCCCGAGGGCACCGAGATCCTGTTCTGCCCCGATCAGTTCCTCGGCGCCCACGTCCAGCGGATCACCGGCCGCGAGGGGATGCACATCTGGCTCGGCGAGTGCCACGTCCACGCCGGGATCAACGGCGACGAGCTCAAGGCGCGGGTTGCCGAACGCCCCCGCGCCGAGCTGTTCGTCCACCCCGAATGCGGGTGCGCCACCTCGGCGCTGTACCTCGCCTCGTCCGGGGTCGTGCCCAAGGAGCGCACCAAGATCCTGTCGACCGGTGGGATGGTCGACGCGGCGAAGGCGACCACGGCCACCGAGGTGCTCGTCGCCACCGAGACCGGCATGATCCATCAGCTCCGCCAGGCCAACCCGAAGGTGCGGTTCATCCCGGTGAACGAGCGGGCCGTGTGCCAGTACATGAAGATGATCACTCCCGAAAAGCTGTTGCGCTGCTTGCGGGACGGCCACGACGTGGTCGACGTGCCCGCCGACGTCGCCGCTCGGGCCCGGGCCGCGGTCGAGCGGATGGTCGCCATCGGCAACCCCTCGCCGTTCGGGGAATGAGCATGGGCACCGCTCGCATCGTCCAACGCCTCGCCCACCCCGATCCGCGTTGGGAACGCCGGGTCGACGTCGTGGTCGTCGGCTCGGGTGCCGCCGGGCTGACGGCAGCGCTGCACGCCGCGGCCGGCAACCGGGTGCTCGTCGTCACCAAGGGCCGGCTCGACCAGGGCTCGACATCGTGGGCCCAAGGTGGTCTCGCTGCGGTGCTGTCGCCCGGTGACTCGGCCGAGGCCCACGTGCACGACACCCTGGTCGCCGGGGCCGGCCTGTGCGACGAGGCGGCGGTGCGGCTGCTCGTGGCCGAGGCCCCCGCCGCGATCGGTTCGCTGCAGCGCCTCGGTGCGCACTTCGACACCGACGCCACCGGCGGGCTCGCCCTCACCCTCGAAGGCGGGCACAGCGAGCGGCGCATCGTCCACGCCGGCGGCGATGCCTCGGGCGCCGAGGTGGTGCGCACCCTCGAGGACGCCGTGCGTTCCCACGGTCGCATCGAGGTACTCGAACACGCCTTCGTGCTCGACGTGGTGCTCGACGCCGGACGGGTCGCCGGCCTCGTGGTGGCCGTGCTCGGCGACGACGGCGCCGTGCGATCGGTCGGGGTGGTCGGTGCCGGTGCCGTCGTGCTGGCCTCGGGCGGGTTCGGTCAGGTGTACGCCTCGACGTCGAACCCGCCGGTGGTCACCGGCGACGGGCTCGCGATGGCATTGCGGGCCGGCGCCGTGGTCCGCGATCTCGAGTTCGTGCAGTTCCACCCGACGGTGCTGTGGCAGCCGGCCGGCGCGCCGGGGGCCCGCCTGCTGGTGTCCGAAGCGGTCCGCGGTGAAGGCGCCGTCCTGATCGACGCAACCGGCGCCCGGGTGATGGCCGGTGTGCACCCGCGTGCCGACCTCGCCCCGCGCGACGTCGTCGCCACGGCGATGGCTCGCCGCATGGCCGAGGCCCCCGGCGGCGTCGACGACCATCTGTGGCTCGACGGCACCGCGCTCGGCGCCGCGCAGTGGGAGCGCCGGTTCCCGACGATCCTCGCCGGTTGCCGCGCCGCGGGGATCGATCCGGTGCGCGAACCGGTGCCGGTCGCGCCTGCGGCCCACTACGCGTGCGGCGGGGTGGTCACCGACCTCGACGGGGCCACGTCGCTGCCCGGGCTCTACGCCGCGGGGGAGGTGGCGTGCACCGGGCTCCACGGCGCAAACCGGTTGGCTTCCAACAGCGTCCCCGAGGCGCTCGTGTTCGGCGAGCGGATCGGTCGGGCCTTGGCGGCCGGGGTCGCCCGGCCCGTGCGGGCCCCGGTCGTGCGAGCCCACGACGCCGGTCTGCCCGACCCGGACCGCCGGGCCGAGCAGGGCGCGGCGATGTCGCGCTGGGTCGGGGTGCTGCGCGACGCCGACGGATTGCATCGGGCCGCGGCGACGCTCGCATCGGTCGGCGCCGGGAGCGCGGGCACCCCGGGCCGGGCCGCGTACGAGCTCGCCAACCTGCACGCCATCGCGACGGCGATCGTGGTCGCGGCGACGGCCCGCACCGAGAGCCGGGGCGGGCACCGGCGCCGGGACCATCCGCACGAGGACCCGGCCTGGCGTCGGCACCTGTCGTTGCAGGTCGTCGACGGTGCGGTGTCGTTCGTGTCGGCCGACCGCAAGGAGTTCGCATGGGCCTGAGCGCCGCCACCACCGCTGCGCTGCGCGACGGCGGCCTCGACCCCGACGCGATCGAGACGATCGCCCGGCTCGCCGTCGCCGAAGACCTCGACGGCGGCCTCGACGTGACCACCGTCGCCACCGTGCCCGCCGGGCACCACAGCCGAGGTGCGTTCGTGCCCCGGCGCCCCGGCGTGGTCGCCGGGCTCCCGGTGGCGGCCGCCGTGCTGGAGGTCGTGGTCGGCGACGGCCTGCGCCTCGAGCGGCCCGTGGCCGATGGGGCGGCGGTCGCGGCGGGCACCGAGGTGCTCGTTGCGCACGCACCGACCGCGGCGATGCTCACGGCCGAGCGCACGGCGCTCAACCTGCTCGGGCGCCTGTCGGGGATCGCCACGGCCACCCGAGCCTGGGTGGACGCCGTCGCCGGTACCGGCGCAGCGATCCGTGACACCCGCAAGACGACGCCGGGTTTGCGGGCGCGCGAGAAGTACGCCGTGCGCTGCGGTGGCGGCGTGAACCACCGCATGTCGCTGTCGGACGCGGCGCTCGTGAAGGACAACCACGTCGTGGCCGCCGGGGGGGTCGGTGCCGCGTTCCGGGCGGTGCGGGGCCGGTTCCCGGGGATCCCGCTCGAGATCGAGTGCGACACCGTCGAGCAGGTCGCCGAGGCGATCGCCGAAGGGGCCGACCTCGTCCTGCTCGACAACATGTCGCTCGACGACACCCGGCGCGCCGTCGCGCTCGCACGGGCCCAGGGCGGCGTGCGGCTCGAAGCCTCCGGTGGGCTCACGCTCGCCACCGCTCGGGCGGTGGCCGAGACCGGCGTCGACTTCCTCGCGGTCGGAGCTCTCACCCATTCCTCGCCCGTGCTCGACATCGGCCTCGACGTCACCGCGGCGCGCTGAACCGGGCCGAGGCGGGCCGCAGGTCACCCCCTAGGCTTGACCGGCCATGCCCAGCGCCCCCGTCGTCGTCGCCGTCGCGCCCGGATCCCCTGCGGCGCGCGCCGGGGTCCTGGTCGGCGACGAGATCGTGTCGGTGGCGGGGGAGGTCCCCCGGGACGTCATCGAGTGGCGGTGGCTGGTCGACGACGCCGACGTCGAACTCGAGGTGCGCCGTGGGGGCGTGGAACGAACGGTCGCCGTGGCGAAGCGAGCCGGTGAGCCGCTCGGCGCCGAGGTGTCCTCGGCAGTGTTCGACCGGGTGCGCACCTGCGACAACCACTGCGCGTTCTGCTTCATCCATCAGCTCCCGCCCGGGATGCGTCACAGCCTGTACCTGAAAGACGACGACTACCGGTTGTCGTTCCTCTACGGGAACTTCACGACGCTCACCCGCTTCACCGAGGCCGATTTCGAGCGGGTGCTGCTCGAAGGGTTGAGCCCCCTGCACGTGTCGATCCACGCGACCGATCCCGAGGTGCGCTCGCAACTGCTGCGCAACCGCCGGGGCGGGCCGAGCTTGCGGTGGCTCAAGGCGTTGCTCGATGCCGGGATCACCGTGCGGGGCCAGATCGTGGTGTGCCCCGGCGTGAACGACGGGACGGTCCTCGACGACACCCTGTGCGGGATCCTCGACGAGTACCCAACGCTCGATGCGCTCGCGGTCGTGCCGCTCGGGGTGTCGCGCTACAACCACGAGCCCGAGATGCGGCCGCACACCGCGTCCGAGGCGCTCGCCGTGGTCGAGCTCGTCGAGTCGTGGCAGGCCACCTACCTGCGGCTGCTCGACCGGCGGCTCGTGCACGCGGCCGACGAGTACTACCTCCTCGCTCGCCGGCCGTTCCCGCCGGCGGAGCACTACGAGGGGTTCTCGATGCACGAGGACGGGATCGGCATGGCCCGCACCTTCGAGCGGGAACTCCTCGGCCAGGCCGAGTCGCCGACCGGCACCCAGTCGGGGTTCTTCGCCTGGGTCGACGGGGCGCCTGCCTCCGGCTACCGGGCGCCGCGCACCGGTTCGGTCGACCCGGCGCGCCCCACCGCCCGGCTCGCCGCCGACGGCGCAGCGAGGGTGCGGCTGCGGCCCCGCCGCGATGCGCCCGTGGCCGTGCTCACCGGCACCTACGGCGCAGCCGTGCTGCGGCCGCTGCTCGACGCGGTCGGACGCGACGACGTGCGGGTGCTCGCTGTCGAGAACACGTTCTTCGGTGGCAACACCGGGGTCACCGGGCTGCTCACCGGCACCGACCTGGCCCGCGTGCTCGCGCGGGAACCGGACGGCCACCGATACCTGCTGCCCGACGTGTGCTTGTCGGAGGGTCGGTTCCTCGACGGCACCACCCCTGACGACCTGCCCCGGCCGGTCGAGATCGTCCCGACCGACGGGGTCGCCCTACGAGAGGCCTTGCGATGACCGCCACCACTGGCACCCTTCCCACCGTCGTGATCGTTGGGCGGCCCAACGTGGGCAAGTCCACGTTCCTCAACCGCGTGCTGGGCAAGCAGATCGCGATCGTCGAGGACCGCCCCGGCGTCACGCGCGACCGCAAGGAGGTCGAGGTCGAATGGCTCGGGGTGCCGTTCCATCTCGTCGACACCGGTGGCTGGCTGCCGAGCGGCTCGGACCTCGACGCCAAGGTGTCGCGCCAGGTGGAGCGAGCCGTCGAGCAGGCCGACCTCGTCGTGTTCCTCGTCGACGCGTCGGTCGGCATCACCGACGACGACGCTGCGGTGGCGGAATGGTTGCGCCGCAGCGGCAAGCCGGTCCTGCTCGTGGCGAACAAGGCCGACAACGACCGGCGTGAGCTCGACATGTGGGAGTTCGTGTCGCTCGGTCTCGGCGATCCCCACCCGATCTCGGCCCTGCACGGCCGGCGCACCGGCGACCTGCTCGACGAGGTGATCGCCCGGATCCCGCACCCCGAACCCGATGCCGACGCGAGCGAGGACGACGACGGCGACGGGTTCGCACTCGACGGTCAGCCGGACGTGGCGGCCGTAGCGATCGTCGGGCGGCCGAACGTCGGCAAGTCGACGTTGTTCAACCGGCTGATCGGCGAGGACCGGGCCGTCGTGCACGACATGCCCGGTACCACCCGCGACGCGATCGACACCGTCGTCGACACCCCCGAGGGCAAGGTCCGGTTCATCGACACCGCGGGCATGCGCCGCAAGGCCCGCATCGAGGACGGCACGGAGTACTACTCCTTCGTCCGGGCTCTGCGGGCCGTCGACGACGCCGACGTGGCGCTGCTCGTCGTCGACGCGACGACCGGGGTCACCGCGCAGGACCAGCGGCTCGCCGAACGTGTCGACGCGGCGGGCTGCCCGATCGTGGTGCTGCTCAACAAGTGGGAGTTGATCGACGACGCCGACGAGCGCGCGGAACGCACCGCCGAGGTGGGCCGGAAGCTGCACTTCCTCGGTGATGCGCCGCTGCTGAAGATCTCGGCGTTGACCGGCAAGGGGGTCCACAAGCTGCTGCCGGTGCTCGCCGAAGCCGTCGAGCGGTACCACCGGCGGGTGCCGACCAAGGACGTGAACACCGTGATCGCCGCCGCACAGCAGCAACAGCCGGCCCCGGCCGGGGCCCGCGTGCTCTACGCCCTGCAGGGCGCGACGGATCCGCCGACGTTCACGCTGTTCGTGAACAAGGCCTTGCCGCCCACCTACCTGCGATACCTCGAGCGGCAGTTGCGCGAGCGCTTCGACCTCGGCGCCGTGCCGATCAAGCTGCGGGTGCGTAAGCGCAGCAGCTGACCCGCACCCGGGCGGGCACCCAGGTCCCGGTCAACGGGACCGGAACGGGTCGGTGGCGACGTCGTCGACGAACCAGGTTCCCTTGAGCGCCTCGAACACCACCGAGATGTCGTAGTTGGTGCTGAGCGATCTGCCGAACGCCCGCTTGACCTGGGCTTCGGTGAACCAGAACCCGGTCGGGCCCGGCTTCCAGCTCAGGTAATCCTTGCCGTACAGCGTCCCCGACATGATGAAGCTGATGCCGGCAACCTTGTCGTCGACGACCACCAGCGCCTTGCGCACCCCTGCGGTGTCGGGGGTCCGCACCATGAACCGCAGCTTCGCCTGGTTGGGCAGCATGCAGTGGTACTGCGACTGCGCCGCAGCGTTCAGCCCGGAGCCGTCGATCGCGGTCGTCAGCTTGAGCACCTTGGATTTCGGCTTCATCGAGGTCGGTGCGTCGTCGGTTGCGATCGAAACGTTGCCCTTCTGGATCGCCCAACTGCCCGTCGGGAGCGAGGAGACGGATTCGAAGTCGCCCTGGGTGATGAGGAAGTAGTTGGCGTTGTCGCCCCACTGCTTGAACATCTGCGTGCTCTGGTACGCCTCGCAGGCCTTGGCCGGATCGAGGGCGTGGGCCGTGGCGACGCCGGCCGTCGGGGTGCTCAGGTCAGGGCCTGGCCGCTGGCGGTGAACGGGCCGAGGTGGCCGGTGTCGTTGAAGCACCGCAGGATCCACTGCTGGCCGAGCACGATGAGGTGGTGGATCGAGCCGTTGTCGGCGCCCATGAACGCGAACGGGGCCGAGCCGGCGGCGTGGGCCAGCAGCGCAGCGATGACGCCCCCGTGGACGACGGCGACCACCCGCTGGCCGGGGTGGCGGTCATGGAGGCGCTGGACGGCGCCCACGGTGCGCGCCCGCAGCGCGGCGGTGGTCTCGGCGCCGGGGATGTGGCCCCATTCCTGGTCGGCCTGCATCCGCACGTAGGCCGGGTCGAGCGCAGCCGCTCTCGCTCGGAACAGCCCGCCCTCCCACTCACCGAGGAATACCTCGCGCAGGTCCGGTTCGACGACGGGGGTGATGCCCAGCCGGGCGCACAGCGGGGCGGCCGTCTGATGGGTGCGCTGCAGGGTGGTGACGTACACCGCGTCGATCGGTTCGGTGGCGAGGCGCCCGCCGACCCGCTCGGCCTGCTCGTGGCCTTCCGGGGCCAGCGGCGGGTCGCCGTGACCGTCCCGCAAGGCGAACGGTTCGCCCGGCCGGAACGGAGCCGACGCCCCGTGGCGCACGAGCAGGACCTCGGTGGCGCCCTCGGGCGGGGCGAAGCGGACCTGGCGGTGCTCGATCGGTGCGGTGGCGGCGGGGCTCGTTACTGGCGCCAACGCCCCCAGCAGT
>JBJTVH010000030.1:0-12276 GCA_046081125.1 Acidimicrobiales bacterium | reverse complement strand
GGTGGTGGCGGGGGTTGGTGGGGTGCCGGCGGGGGCGCGTGCGGTGGTGTTGAACGTGACGGGGGTGGAGGCGTCGGGGGACGGGTTCGTGACGGTGTGGCCGTGTGGGGCGGTGCGTCCGAAGGCGTCGAATTTGAATCTCGTGCGGGGGCAGTCGGCGCCGAATCTGGTGGTGGCGCCGGTGGGGACGGGGGGGAAGGTGTGTGTGTTCACCCAGTCCGGCGCGCATCTGCTCGCCGATGTCAGCGGCTACTTCACCTGAGCGGGCGTTCGTGTAGCCGGCGCAATGCCCGTTCGCACCGGCCGTGGTGAGGGTGGTAGCAACCGGTCGGGGAAGCCGCGCCGGGGAGGGCCGCCGTGCAGTACCGACCAGATGCCACCGAACTGTTGAACGATGTCGCCGCGCTCCTGGAGGACCGGGTGCTCGCCGCCGTGTCCGGACCGCTCCAGCACCAGGTGCGTGTGGCGGCGAATCTGGTGCGGATCGTCGAACGCGAGGTCCGGCTGGCGCAGGCTGCCACGGCGGCCGAGCGAGACCGCTTGTCGCCGTTCGTCGACACCTCCGGCGCGCTCGCCGACGCCCGGGCGCAGCTCGCCGACCGCCTGCTCGGAGCCGGCCCGATCGAACCTGACGAGTTGGCCGGGATCCATGCGGCGATCGTGGCGACACTGCGAGAGGACCTTGCGATCTCGAAGCCCGGCTACGACGACTGGACCGGTGCGTGATGGCGACGATCGAGGACGGCCTGGCCCGCTGGCTGACGCAGCGGTGGGGTGCCGACGTGCGCGTCGACGGGATCTCCGAGAGCTCGGCCGGCGCCCGGCGCCGCAACGTGCTCTTCGACGCCCACGTCGGCGATCGCACCGTCGGGCTCGTGGCCACGATCCTGCCCACCGTCGAGATCCAGGCGCTCGACCCTGTCGCCGAGGGCGCGGTGCGCACCGTGGCCGAGCAGGGAGGCGTACCCGTCCCGCACGTGCACGGCGCGACCCTCGACGATTCCTGGGTGGGCGGCGCGTTCCTCGTGAGCGACCGCATCGATGGCGAGACGATTCCCCGACGCGTGCTGCGCCAGGCCGCTGCGCTCGGCCACGGGGACCTCGTCGTCGCTCAACTCGGCGACGCGCTGGCGCGACTGCACGCGATCGATCCGTCACTCGCCCCGGCCGGGTTGACCCGCCCACCGGACTCGGCGCCGGTCGCTGCTGCGATCGCCACGGTCGAGCTCGGCATCGAGAGCCTGCTGCGCCCGGAGCCTGCCTTCGCCTACGGGTTGCGGTGGTTGCGAACGCATCGACCGGAAGAGCCTGCTCGGTGCACGATCGTCCACAACGATGCCCGGAACGGCAACCTGATCGTTGGTCCCGCCGGTCTGCGAGCCCTCCTCGACTGGGAGGGTTCCCGGGTCGGCGATCCCATGGAGGACCTGGCCTGGCCGCAGACCCGGATGTGGCGCTTCGGAGCCGACGACCGCATCGTCGGTGGGCTCGGCGGGGTGGCGCCGTTCCGGCGTGGCTACGAGGAGGCCGGCGGCACCTGGGACGACGACCGGATTCGTTGGTGGCGCGTGTTGTCGACGTTGCGATGGGGGCTCGGGCTCGCCGGGCAGGCGGCCGCTCACCTCGACGGGCGGTTCCGGTCGATCGTCATGGCCGGCAGCGGCCGGCGGGTCAGCGAACTCGCCTACGACACGATGATGCTCATCCGTCCGTGACCAGGCGGGTCAGCGGGGACCGGCCATGTACTCGTGCCACTCCTGCTCGCTCCAGAAGGGGCGAAGCTCCCCGACGATGAAATCCGACGCCCAGCGGACCAGTTCGATCCAGGGCAGTTCGGCGCTGGCGTGCTCGGTGAAGGCCATCCCGTCGATCAGCAGCGCCACGTCGTCGAGACCGAGCACCATCGTCGACTCGTCGAGCATCTGGGCGTAGGCGATCCGTTCGGACAGGTCGGCGATCGCCGCGATGCTCCAGCGTTGCTGCTCGGCGGAGAACACCAGCTGGTCGGTCATGATCCCGAGCAGTTCGGCGAGCGCAGCGAGGGCGTCGGACTCGAGGGGGACCGGTCTCGGCAGCAGCACGGCGCCGATGGTGGCACGGCAGAGGTGACCGCCGTCGGGTCGGCCCGGCCGGGCCGGCGCAAAGATGCCTCGATGCGCATCGTGCTGACCGGCGGGCCCGGTGGGGCCCGGATCGGGTGCTGCTCTGCGACCGAGGCACCGTCGACGGCGCGGCGTACTGGCCCGACGGCACCGCCGAGTTCTTCGCCCAGGCCGGGACCACCCTCGATGCCGAACTGGCCCGCTACGACGCCGTGCTCCACTTCGAGACCGCGGCGGTCGGCGGCTCGAGCATCGAAGGAGGGAATCGGTGGCGGACCGAGAACGACGACGACGCGATCGCGCTCGACCGCCGGTTGCGCGCGTTGTGGTCGGGGCACCCGGGCTTCCACCTCGTGCCCCACCACTCGTCGTTCCTGCACAAGATCACCATCGGTCTGTCGATCCTCGAAAGCGTCGTGGCGGCCCGACGATCGAGGTGAAGGTTCGCATCAGCGAACGTTGGCGAGCTCCAGCCCGTTGGATTCCGTGATGCGCAGGGTGAGGGTCTCGTTCGAATCCGTCTTGCAGGTGAACGTGTCGCCGGCGCGCATCACGAGCGGGTTCTCCGCAAGCGTGCACCCGAGGACCTTCACGCCCTTGGCCACCCCGTCGACCACGGTCTGGGTGGCGCGCTCGGCCGCCGCGACGTCGAGCAGACGGGACGGAGAGGAGGCATCGGCGACCCGGATCGTGTTCCCGCTGATCGAGCCGGAGACTTCGGCGTTCATCGTTCGGGTCGCACCGGTGAAGGACACCACGCAATCGACCAGGAACGGACCGTCCTTGAACTCCACGTCGTCACACTTGACGCCGCTCACCTTCGCCGTCACTCCCTGCGAGGCGAAGTTCTCTTCCAGCGCCTTGGGCAGCAGGTCCTGCAGCGTCTTCGTGGGGTCACCGGACCCGGTAGCGATTGCGATGCCGACCCCGGCGACGAGCACCACCGCGACGATGCCCAACACGATCCAGAGCGTCCGACGCGACTTGGCGGGTGCCGCCGGCACGGTGGGCGGGGTGAGCGCGGTGGGCGACGGTGGCGGCGGCGGGGGAGTCGGTTCCGGGGTGGTCACGGGCCGACCGTACTCAAGCGAGCAGCCGTCCCGACGATGGACCAAGGACCCGTCGCGGACGCGGTCGGTCAGTGCCGGCGCAGGAGCCGTCCGGGGCGCGCGCCGGTATCGACACCGTTGCGGCGTGTGACCGCCCCGGCGACGACCGTGGCGACGTAGCCGGTCGCCTGCTGGAGCAGCCGGCGGCCACCGGCCGGCAGGTCGTCGACGGCGTGGGGCCGGTGCAGGCGAAGCCCATCGAGATCGACGACGTTCAGGTCCGCCCGCAAGCCGGAGGCCACCCGTCCCCGGTCGGTCAGCCCGATCAGGGCTGCGGTCTCGCTGGTCTGGCGCTTGACCGCGGTGGCCAGGTCGATCCTCGGCCCCCGTACGCGGTCGCGGATCCAGTGGGTGAGCATCGTCGTCGGTTGCGACGCGTCGCACACCAGCCGGCAGTGCGCGCCGCCGTCGGCCAGACCGAGCACGGTGCCGGGCGACGTGAGCATCTCGTACAGCGCGGAGTGGTCACCGTCGGCGTAGCCGAAGAAGGGGAGCAACAGCAGGTTGCGCCCGTCGTGCTCGCAGCACAGCTCGTAGACGAGGCGGAGCGGGTCGACGCCACGGGCTGCAGCGATCGCGGCCACGGAGCGCTCGGGCCCAGGTTCGTAGTCGACGTCGTCGCCGAGGGTGTAGAGCCGATCGAGGTTCAGCGAGACCAGTTCGGCCACTCCCTCACCCGGCGCGTTCGGGATCGGCTCGGTGTCGGCCTCGGAGAGGATCGCCTCCCGGATCGCCGGGCGCAACAGCTCGGCGATCAACTCGTCGGAGGGAAGGGTCGCGGCCAGGCGACGGTACGTAGGCCGGCGCGAGAACGGGTGATACGTGGGGAAGCCGAGCAACACGCCGAACGGCCGTCCGGCCACCTGTGCCGTGATCGGCACGCCGCGGGCCGCGAGCGACAGCGAGGTGTCGAGCTGGCGCCGCCAACCGGTGGGGTCCGGGCGGGTCTGGAGCAGCAGCCAGGTGGCGGGCAGCCCGGTGGCCTCGGCCAACTCGCCGACGAGGCGCACCTCGTCGAGGGGGTGTTCGTCCTCGGGGGTGATCGTGCCGAGCGCGAACTCGAGCAGGCCACCTCCGCCGGCGCGCACGCCCCGGGCGATGGTGAGCAGCTCGTCGATCGCGGCATAGGTGCCCGGGACCGGTCGGCCGTCGCGGGCCTTGTGCCCGAACGTGCGCGACGTCGAGAACCCGAATGCCCCGGCCTCGATCGACTCCTGCACCAACCGGGCCATGGCCGCGGCGTCGTCGGCGGTGGCGGCCTCGTTCGCTGCGCCCCGCTCGCCCATGACGTAGGCCCGCACCGCGCCGTGGGGCACGAAGGTCGCGACGTCCATCGACCACCGCCGACCCTCGAGCGCGTCGAGATACTGCGGGAACGACTCCCAGGCCCATTGGATGCCTTCGTGCAGCGACGTGCCGGGGATGTCCTCGACGCCCTCCATGAGTTGCACGAGCCAGCCCTGTTGGCCCGGGCGGACCGGGGCGAAACCCACGCCGCAGTTGCCCGCCGCAACGGTCGTGACGCCGTGGGACGAGGACGGCTCGAGCAGATCGTCCCAGGTCACCTGGCCGTCGTAGTGGGTGTGCACGTCGACGAACCCGGGCGTGACCACGCAGCCGGTGGCGTCGAGCCGCTCGGCTGCGGCGGCGTCGATGCCGGGCCGCACCTCGACGATGCGGCCGTCGCGCACCGCGACGTCGGCGGGGAACGGCGCTGCACCGGTGCCGTCGACGACGGTCCCGCCCGAGATCACCAGATCGAACATGGGCCGACCCTAGCGAGGTCGGCCGGCACCCCCCGCTACCTGCCCCGCTACCCTCCCGCCGATGGGTTTCGAGGTGCGCGGGGAACCGTCGGAGATCGATGCCGCCTGGATGACCGGCGCGCTCGAACGTGGCGGCGTCGCTCGGGGCGCCACCGTGACCTCGGTCGAGTTCCTCGGGTTCGTCGGTACGGGGCAGATGAGCCGCAACGGCCGGTTCGCCCTCACCTGGGACGATCCGCGACAGCGGCCGGTGACCGTGATGGGCAAGTTCCCGTCGCTCGACCCCACCTGCCGCACCGCGGCGTTCCAGGGCGGCGCCTACCGCAAGGAGTACCTCTTCTACGCCGAACTTTCGGCCACCGTGCGGGTGCGTGCACCGCAGTGCTGGTTCGCCGGTTTCGATGACGAACGGGCCGAGTTCGTGTTGCTGCTCGAGGACCTCGTCGAGTCTCGCGGGGGCGATCATCTCGCCGGGATCACCGTCGACGAGGTCGGTCTGGCGGTGGAACAAGCCGTTGCGCTGCATGCCCCCCGCTGGGGTGACGCGAGCCTCGCCGCCCATCCCGCCTTCCCTGCCACCGCGCCCGAGCGCGCCGAGCGGTTGCGCCTCGGGTTCCCTGCCATCGCCCAGGCCTGCCTGGGTCAGCACCCGGGCCGGTTCGACGACGACGTCACCGCGCTGATCGAGCACTTCGGCAGCGTGATCGGCCGCTGGTCGCTCGGGTCGGGGTCGCCGGTGACGCTCGTGCACGGGGACTTCCGGCCGGACAACTTCCTGTTCGGGCGTACGCCCGGCGCGCCGCCGCTGGCCGTCGTGGACTGGCAGACGTTCGCCCCCGGTCTCGGCCCGACCGATCTCGCCTACCTGCTCGGTGGGTCGTTCGAGCCCGCCGCCCGCCGAGCGCTCGAGGCCGACGTACTCGCCGCGTACCGGTCCCGCCTCGCAGCCGCCGGAATCGACTACCCAGCGGCGGACTGCTGGCGCGACTACCGCTGGGGCAGCCTGCACGGGGTGATGATCGCCGTGACGGCGCTGGTGGTCGCGGCCCGCACCGAACGGGGTGACGAGGTGCTCACCCTGATGGCGGAACGACACGCCCGCCATGCACTCGAACTCGACGCACTCGGCGCCGTGGCATCGGCCTGAGTCGGTCCCGGCCGGACTCAGCCCCGGCCGGAGTCGGCCCGAGCGGGCTCCCCGCTCAGTGGCGGAGCTCGACGGGGTGGCCCTCCCAGGACTCGATGCGGTGGGAGGCCTGCTCGAGCAGGTGATGGGCGAGGTCCACCAGCGCCCGCGCCGCCGCCACCTCCTCGCCGATGGCCGGCAGATCGGGGTCGACCGGGTTGCGGCGCGACCGACCCCAGCCCCGTAATTCGTCCGGGGCGCCCGACAGCACGGCGTCGGCCCGGCACCGGTCCTCGTCCTCGGTGAAGGCCACCTCGACGGTCCACACCTTCTCGATGCCCATCGCGTCCTCCTCGCCCCTGTGCCCGCAGCGTGCGCGGCCGGGTCGGCGGCTCCCAGGGTCCTTCGTCCCGACGCCGTGGCCTACGTTCCTCGATCGTGCTCCGGTTGTGTGCGTTCACCCAGTGCTGCCCGACGCATCTCGCCGAGGGGACCTGGAAGCATCCCGAGGACGGCACTTCGGTGGGCTACCGGTCGCTGCGCTACTGGCTCGAACTGGCCCGGACCCTCGAACGCGGCGGGTTCGACCTGCTGTTCCTCGCCGACGTCGAGGGCTACTACGACGTGTGGCGCGGTTCCCGCGACGACGCCGTTCGTCATGCCGCACAGGTGCCCTGCAACGATCCGGCCGTTCTGGTGCCGGCGATCGCGTCGGTGACCACCCACCTCGGGGTGGCCGTCACGTTGTCGACCACCAACCATGTCCCCTACCGGGCGGCCCGGTTGTTCTCCACGCTCGACCATCTCAGCGACGGCCGGGTCGGCTGGAACATCGTCACGTCGTACCTGCCCGACAGTGAGGCCAACGGCTATGGGGCGGTCCTCGGTCACGACGACCGCTACGACCGGGCCGAGGAGTACCTCGAGGTCCTCTATGCGTTGTGGGAGCGCAGCTGGGACGACGACGCCGTGGTGCGCGATGTCGCCGCGGACGTGCACACCGACCCGACCAAGGTGCGCACGATCGACCACCACGGCCGGTGGTTCGACGTGCGGGGTCCGCACCTGTGCGAGCCCTCGCCCCAGCGCACGCCGTTCCTGTTGCAGGCCGGTGCCTCGGATCGGGGACGCGACTTCGCCGCCCGCCACGCCGAGGCGGTGTTCGTGGTCGGCAACGGCCCCGCCGAGGTCGCCGCCGTCGCCCGCGACCTTCGGGCCCGGGCCGCCCGCTTCGGGCGCGATCCGGGGGAACCGAAGGTGTTGGCCGGGGTGCGTCCGGTCGTGGCGCCGACCGACGAGGAGGCACAGCGGCGCTGGGCGACGCTCGACGCGCTGCGCTCGGTCGAGGGCACCCTGGCCCGGTACTGCGGGTACCTGGGGATCGACCTCGCCGCCTGGCCCGACGACACCCGGGTGCTCGACGTCCCGACCGACGCCATCCGCTCGATCCTCGCCACCGTGACCGGAGGCGACGGATCGATGACGGTCGCGCAGGCCCGGGAGCGCATCGCGCGGGGCGGCGGCCGCCCGCAGATGTGCGGGTCGCCGGCGACGGTCGCCGACGAGATCGAGCGCTGGGTGGAGCAGGCCGGGCTCGACGGGCTGCTGTTCATGCCGGTGCCCCAACCGGTCGGCTTCGTCGAATTGTCGGATCTGCTGCTGCCCGAATTGCAGCGTCGCGGGTTGCACGAGCGGCCCGACGCCGGCCCGGTGACGACGCTTCGGGAACGCTTCAGCGGCCGGGCCCGCCTGGGGCCCGGCCACCCCGGGGCGCTCAACGCCAGTCGATGATCACGTGCTCGGTGCCGAACCACATCGTCGAGCGGGCAAAATCGATGAAGTTCCGCTCGTCGTCGACGGCGCGCCGACTCGCTGCGGCGGCCGCAGCCCCGGACCGGCCGGCGCCGAGATCGACCCAGGCCTCGGCGTGGCCCGTGTAGGCCTCGGCCACGGTGCCGCGCGCCGTGCGCAACGCTGCCTCGAACGCGGTCTCGTACCGGTGGACTTGTTGATAGCGCAACAACCCTGCCGCGAGCGCCTGGCGCCGGATGATCGGACCGTGCTGCACCCGCCAGTACCGCTGGGCCTCGTCGAAGCTGAGGTGGGCCTGGTGGCGCAACGGGAAATGCAGCTTCGCGATCCCGGTCCGAGGCCGCGCCACGACTTCGGCGGCCGGGTTGATCTGCGGGAACTCGTGGGCCAGCCACAGCGGTGAGGCGGCCAGATCGATGAAGCGGCGCTCGTCGTCGAGCAGCGCCCGGCCGGCGGCGCGGCCCTCAGGGGTGGCCGACGCCGCGGCGAAGTCCTCCTCGGACTCCCACCACAGTTCGGCGACACCGTCGTAGGGCGGCTCCATCACGCCGTCTCGCGCCGTGGACATCCGCTGCTCGGCGGCCGGGTCGTCGATGCGATGACTCTGGACGTAGCGGGCGATGCGCAGGGTGCTGCGGACGCTGGCGACGAGCGGGGCGTGGTCGTCGAGCAGGTGCGCTGGAACGCCTCGAGGCTGAGCTCGGGGCGCCGGCGCAGGCAGAACACGAGGCGGATCATGGAAGGCTCCCTTCGGCCGCGAGCCGGTCAGGACCCGTTCCCGATCGCGATGCGTCCGTCGAGCATGCGTAGCACCCGGTCGGCCCGGGCCGAGACCCGCGCATCGTGGGACACGACCACGAGGGTCACGCCCCGCTCGCGTCGCAGCCGGTCGAGCAGGTCGAGCACCAGGGCACCGGTGTGGGAATCTCGGCCGCCCCGGCCCGCGTCTTCGGCCTTGGATGCTCGAGCGCTTTTGCGGCCCTGTGCGGTCGGGTCGACGCTGGCCGCCGGGGTGGTGGGCACCTACCTCGTCGCCCTCGGCAGCGGCTGGCCGACCGAGCAGGCGCGGGCCCTCGCCTTCGCGACCCTGCTCGCGGCACAACCGTTCCTGGTGCTCGGTGCTCGCCGACCCGACTCGGCCTGGTGGCGATCGCCGCTCGCGCCCACCCGCGTGCTGGTCGCCGCGCTGGCCGCCGTCGTGGCCGCGGCCGTCGCCGAGGTGCCGGCCGTGGCGACCGTCGCCCGGCTCGAGCCGTTCCCCCGTTGGGGGTGGATCGTGGTGGTCGTTGTCGCCGCAACGACCACGCTCTGGGTGGAGCTCACCAAGCGCCGCCACCCTCGGTAGGCGGCCCAGGGCGACGATCGGCTACGGGCGGAACCCGATCGGACGTGCGCCGCTCGCCGCGAGGTGGCCCACGATGCGGTACGCACTGGGCACCCAGTCGCACACGATCGCCCGGGTGTCGCGGGGGTCGATCATCTCCTCGACCTGGAACTTCGAGAGCGGTCCGAGCGGCCCCCGGGCACTCTCGATCCGAGCCTCGATCTCGGCCCGGAGCGCGGCGGGGTCGGCCGCTTCGGCGAGTTGGCGCTTGTAGGCGGCCTCGATCCCGCCCTCGGGCGGGATGCCGCCGAGATCGGCGGCCGGCCAGACCACCCGCATCGACGGCTCCAGGCGCGGGGTCGCCCAGTTGTTCCCCGCCACCCCGAAGCTGCGGCGAAGGATCACGGTGAACATCGGGACCCGCAGCTGTGCGAACGCAACCATCCACTCACCGCCCTTGCGGATCGTGCCGGCGATCTCGTGCTCGACCCCGACGGCGAAGCCCGGGTTGTCGCACAGGTTCAGCACCGGGAGGTGGAACAGGTCGCACAGGTCCAGATGCCGGCGGACCTTGTCGCAGCCGTCGGCCGTGAGCGCCCCGCCGTTGACGTGGCGGCTGTCCGACGCGATGACGCCCATCGGGTGGCCGTTCATCCGGACGAACCCGACCACCTGGTCGGTGCCCCAGTACTTGCCGATCTCGAAGAACGAGCCGAGGTCGGCGATCAGCTCGATCGCTCGGCGCACGTCGAAGGTGGTGGTGCGCTTGCGTGGCACGAGCGTGAACAGCTCGTCTTCGGCCCGGTCCGCCGGGTCGGCAGGGTCGCACGGGCGCACCGGGGGTGCGTCGTGGACGCTGGCGGGCAGGTACGACAAGAACCGGCGCGCCTGGTCGAACGCGTCCTGTTCGGTCTCGGCCAGGTTGTCGACCGAACCGTTGCGGCAGTGGATGTGCCAACCGCCGAGGTCTTCTTTGGTGACGTCGTAGCCCATGGCGTGACGCACCACCGGAGGTCCGGCCACGAACAGCTGGGCGACGTCGCGCACCATCACCGAGAAGTGGCCGAGGACGGCCTTGGCCGCTCCGAGGCCGACCACCGAGCCGAGCAGCACGTTGACCACCGGCACGGTGGACAGCTGCTGGGTGTACATCGTCGATCCCAGATGTCCGGGGAGGAACGACCCGCCGCCGCCGCTCACCCGGGGCCGTCCGGCCGTGATGGCCCCCGAGCTCTCCTTGGCGGTGCTCGCACCGCCCTTGCGCTGCTCGGGCACCATCGACGCGACGCTGCCGCCACCCGAGGAGCCGTCGAGGAGGCGCAGCGACGGGATGCGCATCTCGATCGAGAGCCGATCGAGATGTGCGCTCTTTGCGCCGATCGCTCCGTCGGAATGCCCGCCGCGTGAGGTGAAGTCGTCGGCGCACAGGATCACGGGCCGGCCCTCGATGCGGCCGTGGCCTCCGACATGGTTGGCCGGGGTGAACGCGGCGATGTTGCCGTCGTCGTCGTAGGAGGCGAACCCGGCCACGCTGCCGACCTCGCGGAAGGTGCCGGGGTCGAGCAGGGCGTCGATGCGCTCCCGGCACGTGAGCTTGCCGCGGTCGCGCTGGCGCACGACGCCCGGATCGGTGGAGCCGGGCGCCATGCGGGCGGCGGCGAGGCCTTGGAGCGTGCGGATGTCTTCGAGCACCGGAGCCCAGGTCGGTGCCGGGGGTGGCACAGCGGCCTGCACGCCGGCGTCGGGGACGACGACTGCGATCACCTGTCCCGGTGCGACGGTCGCTCCTGGTGCCACGGCGGCGACGTTGCCGACGATGCCGGCGACCGGCGCGCTCAAGACCGTCTCCATCTTCATGGCGCTCAGCACCACGATCGGTGAGCCGGCGGCGACGGCATCGCCGGGGCCGACCTTCCATTCGACGACGGAGGCACCCACCGGGCTGGCGACGGCCTCGTGGCCGTCGGGAACCGGGAGCGAGCCGGCGGCGGGCCCGCCGGAGGCCGCCCGGTCGGCGGCGTCGTCGGCGGCGAGCAGCTCCGGGGCCTCGTCGAGCAGCGTGGTGCGTGCGTCGCCGGCCCGCACGGCCGGATGGGCGAGGATCGCCTGCAGCGACGCCAGGTTGGTCGGAACGCCGACGAGATCGAACTCGGCCAGGGCCCGCCGGGTGCGCTCGAGAGCAGCGGTCAACGTGCCCGCCGAGGTGCCGATCACCTTGGCGAGCAACGGATCGAATTGTGGCGGGGGCGCGTAGCCCGGATAGCCGAACGCATCGACCCGCACGCCTGGGCCGGAGGGCTCGTGGTACTGCGACAGCACGCCCGCCCCGCGCACGACGACCCGGGCCTGCACGCTGACCCCGCGGGGAAGACCGACCGCGGCCTGGTCGGCGAGACCCAGCTCGGCGAGGGTGGCGCCGCCGGCGATCCGGAACTGCGCCTCGACGAGATCGATGCCGGTCACCTGCTCGGTGACGGTGTGCTCGACTTGGATGCGCGGGTTGCACTCGATGAAGAAGTACGCACCGCTGTCGGGTTCGACCAGGAACTCGACCGTGCCGGCGTTCACGTAGCCGGCCGCGGCGGCGAGCCGCACCGCGTCGGCGCACAGTTGCGCACGCACCGATGGCTCGAGCGTGGTCGCCGGGGCGATCTCGAGCACCTTCTGGTGGCGCAGCTGCACCGAGCAGTCGCGCTCGTGGAGGTGGACGACGGTGCCGTGCGCATCGGCGAGCACCTGGACCTCGATGTGACGGGGCCGCACCACGAGCCGCTCGACGAACACCGAACCGTCGCCGAACGCCGCCTCGGCTTCGCTGCGGCACCGGGCGAAGGCGTCGGCGAGGTCCTCGGCGCGGTGCACCTCGCGCATGCCGCGACCGCCGCCGCCCGCCGCGGCCTTGAGCATCACGGGGTACCCGAGCCCCGCAGCCACGTCGGCGGCCTCGTCGGCCGACAGCAGGGGCTCGACGCTGCCGGCCACGATCGGGATGCCGAGCGCGGGGGACGCCGAGCGGGCCAACAACTTTTCGCCGAAC
>JBJTVH010000029.1:0-2372 GCA_046081125.1 Acidimicrobiales bacterium | reverse complement strand
CGGCGCCATCGGCGCGCGCCGGCGCCTCGTCGCCGCAAGCGCCGAGCAGCAGCAGCACCAGAGCCGTAGCCGGGAGGGTGCGGCGCACGGATGCCACGCTACCGGCGGGCCGGCCGGGGGGATCGCCGGCCCGCCGGAGCGGGGGTGTCGTGGCGCGCTCGCCGATGCGTCACGCGTCACGGCCGGAGAGGGCCGCAGCTCAGGCGATGCGGCTCAGCACCTCGCTCAGGGGTCGGCACTCGTCGACCACCGGCTCGGGTCTGGGGTGTTTGGGCGGACGGCCCCGCCGTCGCTTGGCGGTCAGGACGTGGCCGTTGGCGAACAGCTCCCCGCCCCACACCCCACTGTGCTCGGCGCGGGCGAGCGCACCGGCGAGGCAGGGTTCGGCGAGCGGGCAGCGCTGGCAGATCGCCTTGGCCCGGTTGATGTCGAGCGGCTCGTCGGAGAAGAACAGCTCGGTGAGCACTGCGTCGCCGGTGCGGCAGCGGGCTCGGGTCCAGTCGGCGTCGAACGCAGCGGACAGCGCCTGGCCGAACTGGTCGATGGTCTGGGTGACGGGCATGGATCGGAACTCCTTGAGGAGGGCGTGTCGGGAGGGGATCCGGAAGGAATCCGGGCTGGTCGGTCGGGGCGAAAAGCAGAAAGGCCGCCGGGGCGTTGCCCCGACGGCCTCGTGGTTCGCTCCGACGTGCGGTTACGTCGGGGACCGGTCGAGCCGTCGGGACGGGCGCTTCATGGTGCCGCCGAGCCATCCGCACCGATTGGTTGCGGCGTACTCGCGGCCGAAGGCGATCGACGCCGTGGCGCGCGTGCGCGCCACTACGGCCGGGCGGGCCGTGGGGTGGAGCGAGCGCATCGACGACATCGGACGTCCTTCGGTGAACGGCCTCGGGTTCGAGGCGCCGGAGGATCTCACCACGGGTGGTCGAGCGACGTCAACGGAATTTCGCAGTCGCAGCGGGCGTAGGGTCGGCGCGATGCGCGTCGCCCGCTACGACCTGGCCGATCCCGCCTTCCCCGTGTCGCTGGTCGAGGTGGATCGGCCGGCGCTGCCCCGCCCGGACTGGGCGCGGGTGCGCATCGACCGGGCGGGCATCTGCGGCTCGGATCTCCACCTCGTCTACCCGAGCGCGTCCGGCTCGGAGGTGCTCGGCGACTTCGCCTCGTTCCCGATGGAGATGGGGCACGAGATGATGGGCACCGTCGTCGAGGTCGGGGCGGACTGCCCGCTCGCGGTCGGCACCCGGGTGGCGGTCGACCCGGGGATCGCGTGCGCGGCGCGCGGCCTCGAGCCCTGCGCCCGGTGCGCGATCGGGGCGTGGTCGACGTGTCTGCGGTTCACGTCCCGGGCTGTCACCCACGGCTTCGGCCACGGGTTCACCCAGGGGCTCGGGGCTGGTTGGGCCGACGAACTCGTGGCGCATCCGAGCCAGCTCCATGTCGTGCCCGACGGGGTGGATGACGACGAGGCGGCGATGACCGAACCGCTGTCGATCTCGGTGCACGGGGTGCTGCGCTCGCCTCCGCCGGATGGGGCGCCGGTGTTGGTGGTCGGCGCCGGGATGATCGGGCTGACGGCGGTCGCCGCGTTGCGCCGTCTGTTCCCCGCCAGCGAGGTGACCGTGCTGGCCCGCCACGCCCACCAGGCTGCGGCCGCCACTGCGCTCGGCGTGCACCACGTCGTGCGACCCGACGACGGCGACGACGGCTGGCTCGGCGAACTCGCCCGGCTCGGTGGTGGCTTCGTGACCGGACGGCGGTCCGGGGCGATGTTGAACGGCGGGTATCCGCTCGTGATCGAAGCGGTGGGCACCGGTGCAGCGGTGACCCAGGCGGCCAAGTTGTGCGGCCAGGGCGGCTCGGTGGTGCTGATCGGCGCGACCGGCCCGAGCGAGGTGAACCTGGCGCCGGTGTGGGCCAAGGAGCTGTCGCTCGTGGGGACGTTCTGCCATGCCGTGGATCGGGTGGGTGACGAGGCCCCGGTCCATTCGTTCGACCGGGCGCTCGGGCTGCTGGCCGCAGGCGCGCTGCCGGCCGCCGTAGCCGTCACACACCGGTTCCCGCTGGCGGAGCTGCGAGACGCCTGCCGCACGGCCAACGACAGGGCGGCGGGCTCGCTGAAGGTGCAGCTGGTGCCGTAGGTCGGGTGTGGCCCGGGCAGGTGGGTAGGAAATGGGGACCGGACCTCGGGAGTGTCCGCTCGGGTTGGTATACGAACATATGTTTGCTACGCTGTGGTCGTGCTTCCGGTTGATCAGGCGTTCGGGTTGTTGCGGTCGGTGGATGCTGCGGTGGTGGGTGTGGCGGATGCGGGGCGGGTGCAGGAGTGGGGTGCGGCGTTGGCGCGGGTGCGGGGGTGGTTGGACGGGTTG
>JBJTVH010000028.1:0-5982 GCA_046081125.1 Acidimicrobiales bacterium | reverse complement strand
ACCAGACCGGTTCGACCGCGACGACGGTGACGTTCGCTCCGGCCTGATGGACCCTGGTCGGGACCCGGTCGGGTCCCGACACGTCCGTGGTCCTCTACCGCTACACCGCCACCGGTACCGACGCCGCGTCGTGGACCTGGCGGTTGTCGGCCTCGGTCGGCGCAGCCGGTGGCATCACCGCCTACTCCGGTGTCGATCCCACCAGCCCGGTGGAGGGCGTGGCGCGCAGCGGCATCACACCGAGTGGCACCGCTCACGCCGCACCGGCGACGGTCACCAATGGCGCCAACCGGATGGTCGTCAGCATCGTCGGGTTGGCCACCGGCACCACCTTCACGCCGCCCACCGGTACGACCGAGCGGGTCGACGTCACCGCCGGCGCCAGCGTGACGCTCAGCGTTGCGGACGTGCTGCGCCCCACGGCGGGCAACGTCGATGCGGCGACCTTCACCGCCGGCGCCGGCGCCGGGTCGACGACGATGTCGGTGGTGCTCGCACCGTCGTCGGGCGGTACGTCCAGCGCCCTCATCCTCGAAGCCGAGGACGCCGAGGCGAGCGGCGGGATCGCGTTCGAGACGACGTGGTGCCCGTGCTCGGGCAGCGGCGCGGTCGGCAGTTTCGGCACCACCGACGACGTGACCGGCCTGACCTGGACGGTGAACGTGCCGTTCACCGGGTACTACCTGCTGCAGTTCCGTTACGGCGCCGGCGACGGTCCTGCGATCCGCCGACTCGACGTCAACGGGAGCCAGCACACGGCGGCGCTCACGTTCCCCGGCACGACCGGCTGGGGGAACTGGACCGACTCGAGCCCGGTCACGGTCAGCCTGCGGGCCGGCGCCAACACCATCCGGCTCCGCACCGACACCGCGGCCGGCAGCACCCGTGCGCTCACCCTCGACCAGATGACCGTGATCCAGACCGCGGGCGGCGCCCCGGCGCCCACCGTCATCACCCTGGTGGCGAGCGCCGCGGACCTCGACGGCTCGGTCGCCCGCGTCGAGTTCCGGGTGGACGGCACCCTCGTGGCCACCGCCACCGAGATGCCGTACAGCGTCCAGTACACCGCGCCGGCCGCCGGCCGCTACACGGTCACCGCCACTGCCGTGGACAACAACGGCAACGTGACCGTGTCGGCGCCGGTCTCGTTCTTCGTCGGCGTCGACCCGTCCGCGACCTACCGCTTCACCAACTCCCTCACGGGCCTCGCGCTCGACGTCGCCGCAGCGACCCGCCCGGAGGCGCCGAACCTCGCGCTGTGGCTCGACGCCTCCGATGCGAGCACGATCACCGCGACCGGCGGCGCAGTCACGGAGTGGCGGGACAAGAGCGGCAACAACCGCAACGTCAGCCAGGCGTCGGCCTCGGCCCGCCCGACCTACAACGCCGGCGGGTGGAGCGCCACGATGCCGGCGATCAGCTTCGACGGGGTCGACGACGGTCTGCTGCTCGGGAGCACGGACATCTCCCGCAAGGTCGACGGCCAGACGATCCTGGCCGTGATCGCCCCGGCCGGGCCCCAGGTGAACACGGTGAAGAAGCCGGCGGCGATCGTCGGCGAGACCGGCTTCACGCTCTCGGGCACCGGGTTCGGATCCACCACCGGGTGGGTCACGCTCGTCGAGAACGCCGACGGATCGGGCGTGTCGGTGCCCCTGACGGTGACGGCCTGGACCGACACCATGGCCGAGGTGACGGTCCGGCTCGGAACGCTCAGCCCCGGCGCCCGGTGGATGGTGGTCATCGACACCGCCGGCCGGCGCAGCACGCCGTACCCGGTCCGGGAGCTGCCGTCCGTCGCCGCGACCGGTCTCGTCGGACGATGGATGCTGGACGAGACCACCGGGTCGACGGCGTTCGACGTGTCCGGGTGGGAGCACCACGGCGCCGTCGACAGCCAGGTGGTGCGAGGCGCCGCCGGCGTCGCCGGCACGGCCTATGCCTTCGACGCAGGCGGCCAGGTGCGGGTGGGGCGCACCACGACCCTCGATGCGATCGGCACCGCCAACGGCGACGCCACCATCGCGTTCTGGGTCCGCCCGAGCACCCCGGCCGGTTCGTGGCGGCCCGTGTTCAACCTGCACGCCTCGGGCATCTCCGACCGCGTGCCGGGCATCTGGCTCTACCCGAGTTCGAACCACATCCATTTCCGGTGGACGACGACCGGTTCGAGCAACCCGGGCGTCGACTCCGCCACGGCGCTCCCCACCGGACAGTGGTCGCAGGTCACCCTCGTGAAGTCCGGCTCCACCCTGCGGGTGTTCATCAACGGGGTGCTCAACAACCAGGGCGCGATCCCGGGCGTGTCGACGGCCTCGAACGCCGAGTTGCTCCTGTGCTGGAACGGGTACGGCGGCCGCTGCGGGGGGCTCGACGACGTCCGCCTCTACAGCCGGGCGCTCTCCGACGTTGAGATCGCCGCGCTCGCCGACCCGATCAACGCCGGGACGCCACCGGCCCCGCCCACCGATCCGGGCGGCCCGGGGTCGAACCCGCCGGCGCCGGGCGGTGGTGGCGGCACCCAGTACGGCACCGTGTTCAGCACGTCGACCCCGTCGATGGACTCGTCGCGGGCGTCGCTGTTCGCCGGCGCCGGCACCGTCGAGGCCGGCGGCCGGCGGCTCGACACCAACCCGTACCAGTCGGTGTCCGCGCCGCGGACCGGCCGGGCCCTCATCGGGGGCTCGTTCGACTACGCCAACGCGCAGCTCGCCGTCGGGGTGAACGGCGCCTGGACGGTCCGCCCCGGCGGCTTCCAGGACCCGGGCACCACGTCGGACACCGCGTCGGCGGTCGGCGGGGTCGGTTACGCACAGGCCAGCGAGTTGTTCCAGGGCCGCATCGCCGAGCTGGTGGTCGTCAACTCGGCGATCACGACGGCCGAACGCCAGCACGTCGAGGGGTACCTGGCGTGGAAGTGGGGCCTGACCGACCGGCTGTCCGGCGATCACCCCTACCGGTACAGCCCGCCGAGCGGATCGGTCGACGGCTCGCCCGTCATCGCCACCCGGTGGGATACGAACCGCCTGGTGCGCACCGAGCAGTTCCACGAGAGCCCGTGGGGCCGCAACGACCTCGTTGCGCTCGCCAACGCGGCGGCGGCGCCCGACGGAACCCAGACCGCAACCCGGTTGATGGAGGGCAGCGCCAACACCTACCACCAGGTCTGGCAGGAATCTCGCCAGGGCACGACGGGGGTCACGGCCACCTACTCGATCCACGTCAAGGCCGTGCCGGGCCAGACGACGGCGCGCTACCTCAACATCCGTCCGGTCAACGACTCGTCCCAGGGCTCGAACCGGGGGGTCACCATCAATCCGGCCACCGGTGAGTTCGTGACCTTCACCGGCTCGACCGGGCCCTCCCCCTCGTACGTGATCACCGCCCTGGCCGACGGCTGGTACCGGGTGGCGGTGACCGCCCGCAGCACCGGGGGCCTGTTCTGGAACTCCCTCGAGCTGACCACCCCGGCGCTCGCCGGCGTCAGCCCGGCGTACTACCCGGGCGACGGAGCGAGCGGCGTGCTGCTCTGGGGCGCCCAGCTCGAGGTGTCCGACACCGCCGGGCTCTACCAGCGGGTCGACACGACGGCCACCGGTACGGCGGCGCCCAGCCAGCGCTGGGCCGTGGTTCCGACCGGCGCCGGCCGGGTGCAGCTGGTGGGTGCCGTGAGCACCAAGGCGGTCGCGGCGCTGGGGGCGGCGAACGGGTCGGTGACGGCCCTCGCCCCGCTGTCGGACACGAACACCGCACAGCAGTGGACGATGCAGCTCAACGGCGACGGCACGGTCACCTTCATCGGGGCCGAAAGCCGACGGGTGCTCGTCTCGTCGGAGGCGGCGACGGCGTCACCGGTCCGGATCGCCGACGCCACCGGTAGCGCCGCGGAACGCTGGATCCCGAGCCTCGTGGCTCGCTCGGGCGGCCCCAGCGTGATCCTCGGGACCGGCCCGATCGCGTTCTTCCGACTCGGCGAACGGTCCGGCACCACGGCCATCGACCTCGCCGGCCGCGGGGCGACGGCGAGCTACGCCGGGGCCCCGCTGCTGAGCCAGCCCGGCGCGTTCCCCGACGACCCGGACACCGCCGTGTCGTTCACGGGGGCGAACCACCTCCAAGCGAACGTGCCCGGCATCGTCACCACCCCCGGGTCGAAGACGACCGCGGCGTTGTGGCTGCGCTGGGACGGCGACACCAGCCGCGGCGTGCGCACCATCCTCGGCGTCGGCGCCCGGCAACTCGTGGTGCGCGACGGCTGCCTCGGGCTGTCGACCGGCACCACGGCAGGCAGCGGCGACTGCCGGGGCGTCACGATCGACCCGAACTGGACGAACCGGTGGATCCGCGTCGTCGTCGAGCTCGACGCCACGAACCCGGCCGCCGACCGGCTGTGGATCAACGGGGTGGCCCAGAGCCTGAGCCAACGCTTCGGCACCCCGGGGACGGCACCGCTGTCGACGACGGTGCGGCTCGGCGGTGCCACGGATTCGACCGCGGGTCGCTTCGTCGGCCTCGTCGACGAGTTCGTCCTGTACGACCGGGCGCTGACCGGTGAGGAGCTGACCACCACGACGGCGGGCAGCCCCTCGCTCACGGCGCCGGCCCTGTGGCTCGACGCCGCCGACACCACGACGTTCACCACCACCACCAGCGGCGACGTCACCCGGTGGCGGGACAAGTCCGGCCGGGGCAACCACGTGACGACGAACCGCACGACCTACGACCCGGCGGGCCTCAACGGGCAGCCGACGATCGTCACCGACGGCGCCACGGTCCTGCGCACCCCCGTGAACTTCAACCAGCCGCCAGTGTTCGCCACGATCCCGGTCGCCGCGGGCAGCGGCCTCGATCGCACCACCACGGTGTCGGTGTCGGCATGGATCCGGCCGTCGTGGGGCGGCCAGAACGGCGGCATCGTCGACAAGACGATCGGCGGCGCCACGAACACCCACTACCAGCTGTTCCTCGAGGGTGGCCGCGTCGTGTGGCGGCTGCGGGGCACGAACGGGGGTTGGTACCACGTCTACACCGGCTGGTACCCGACGCCGGGCCAGTGGACCCACGTCGTCGGCACCTCGGACGGCACGACGATGCGGGTGTACGTCAACGGTCTCGACGTCGGCTCGACCGCCGCCCCGGTGACGCTGCCGTCGGGCATCGGGCCGTTGCTCATCGGCCAGCTCGGCAGCAACGCGTACTCCTTCGTCGGCGCAATCGACGACGTCGCCGTGTATCCCGGCGCTCTGAGCGCCACCGAGGTCGTCGCCCTGTCGACATCGGGCGATGCGACCACCCACGCCAACGCGGTGATGGCGAACGGCCCGCTCGGGTTCTGGCGGTTCGACGAGACCGACACCGCGGTGACCGATGCGTCCGGCAACGGCGCATCGGGCGCCCGGAACACCTTCGCCCGCGCCGACGGCAAGTGGCCGGAGGGGCGAGCCCTGGGTGGCTCGGGCAACACCGTGTTCGTCGTCGGCGCGATGACCGGATCGCCGGCGGGCCGGCTCGTGTCCGCAGCCAACAACAACTGGTTGTTCGGCTGGTGGGCCGGGCGGGAGGACAACTTCCACCTCGACGGCTGGGCGGTGCAGCGTATGACCCCGCTGTCGACCACCCCCCGCCTGTATGCGGGCACGATGGGCAACGGGCAGGCCACCCTGTGGCGCAACGGCACGATGATCGGCCAGGCCAACGGCGGGTTCACCGGCCCGAACGGCATCCAGATCGGCGGCCAGTACGGCGAAAACTCCGTCGGCACGGTCAGCGAGGTGATCGTCTACGACCGGGTGCTCACCGACGCCGAGCGGCAGGCCACCGAGGCGTACCTGGCCGCCAAGTGGGGCATCGCGGTGCCGAAGGCGACGACGAAGGTGTCCGACACCTCCGCCGGTGGTCTCGGCGGGGTGCTGCGCGACGGCGACCGGCTCGGCCAGGGCGTCACCGGCATCGCCGACCTCGACGGCGACGGCATCCGCGACG
>JBJTVH010000027.1:0-10641 GCA_046081125.1 Acidimicrobiales bacterium | reverse complement strand
CCGGCACTGCGGGTGCTCGACTCGTCGGCGTAGCGTTCCACGCTGCAGCACAACGGTGTCTGCGGTCGGGTGTTGGGTTCGGGGGGTTGTGGTGGCTGGGTTCCGGTGGCTGCATGTGGGTGTGGCGTCGTTGTTGACGGTGGCGACGGTGACGTTCGTGGGGGTGGTGCAGCAGGCAGGTGCGGCCGGTGGTGGTGGTGCCGGGGTGGTGTCGTCGTTGACGCCGATCACGCCGTGCCGGTTGGCCGACACCCGTGCCGACGCGAGCGTCGGGGTGCGCGCGACACCGATCGGGCAGGGGGAATCGGTGACGTTGACCGTGTGGGGCACGAACGGGCAGTGCACGATCCCGTCGACCGCGACCGGGGTGAGCGCGAACGTGACCGCGGTGGGGCCGACCGCGGCGGGGTACCTCACGCTGTTCCCGTCGGATGCCCCGCGGCCGTTGGCGTCGAACCTGAACTTCGTCGCGGGTAGCCCGCCAACCCCGAACGCGGTGACCGTCCGGTTGTCCGCCGACGGGAAACTGAACGTGTTCAACAACGCCGGATCGGTCGACGTGATCATCGACCTCGCCGGCTACTACAGCCCCACCCCCGCCGGACCAGCCGGACCGGCGGGGCCGCAGGGACCGGCAGGGCCGACGACACGGATCACGAAGGCACAGATCGCCACGTTGCGCTGGGACCAGGATCCGGGGAGGGCGGCCACCGTCACCGTCGGCAACGGCCCGCAGGGGGTGGCGTACGACGGGACCAGCATCTGGGTCACCAACAGCGGCTCGAGCACCGTGTCGAGGATCAACCCGACCACCCTCACCGTCACCCCCGTCACCGTCGGCATCAGACCGCTCGGGGTGGCGTACGACGGGACCAGCATCTGGGTCGCCAACTACATCTCGAACACCGTGTCGAGAATCAACCCGACCACCCTCACCGTCACCCCCGTCACCGTCGGCAACGGACCGGTCGGGGTTGCGTACGACGGGTCGAACATCTGGGTCACCAACTACGGCTCGAACACCGCGTCGAGACTGGTAGCCAGCGCATAACCCACCGGTCGCGGTCCCGGGCCGGGGTTGGCCCGGCCGGGAGGTCCGGCCGGGCCGCCGACCTCGGTCCGGTGGTCTCCTGGCGCTCACCGTTGTCGGGGGCTGGACGCACGAGGACTACTTCGCCTCCGTTCTCGAACGCGAAGGCTCCGCCCGGAACGCATCCGGCGCTGCGCTACGCGTCCGATGGGCCGGGTTCCCCGCCTACAAGACGCCCACCGCCTCGGCCGGCCCCCGCCAACAAACCACCGCGCAATTGTCGACCGGCAACAAGGCGCAGTTTTCGCCCGGCAACGGCAAGCTTCGATCTCGATCCGGTCCCGGTAGCGACACGTCGTCGCATCGATCCGGATGACTTCGATGTCGTGGTTCCACGTCGTGAGCTGGCTCGCCCGCCAATCCGGTGCTGCGTCACGGAATGTTCGGACCGCTTCCAGGGCGCAGGCGTCGGCCGCGATGGCGTCAGGGACGCGCCTGACCGGCATCAAATGTCGCGTAGGAACGACATTCAATGTCGGTGGTGCGCGATACCCTGACGCCGTGGAGTACGTCCCGAGGCTGGTCGACGCCGAACTCGAACGACTGCTCGGTGCCTTTCCGGCGGTCGTCGTGGTCGGCCCACGGGCGTGCGGGAAGACGACGACAGCGGCCCGCCGGGCGGCGTCGGTGATGCGCCTCGACCAGCCGGCTACGGCGGCGAGCGTACGGGCCGATCCCGACGAGGCGCTGCGCTCCCGAGCCGAGCCGGCGTTGCTCGACGAGTGGCAGGACGTGGCCGAGGTGCTCGGCGCCGTGAAGCGGGCGATCGATACGGACCCGCATCCGGGGCGGTTCGTGCTGACGGGTTCGGTCACGGCGCATCTCGACGCGGTGTCGTGGCCGGGAACGGGTCGGTTGGTGCGCCTGCCGATGCGGACCATGACCCAACGGGAACTCGCCGGCCGCGTCGAGGATCGGCCGTCGCTGCGTGAGGTGCTGACGGGGCAGGTCGCCCCGAACGAACGGGTGGACCTCGGGGGGTACGTGGACCGCGCGCTCGCCGGCGGGTTCCCACAGGCCGTCGTACTCGAAGACGCGCGGGACCGGCGGACGTGGCTCGACAGCTACGTCGAAGAGCTCGTCACCCGTGACGTGGCGAGGCTGGGAAGCGTTCGTGACGCAGGGCGGCTGCGGCGGTACCTGCAGGCGTGGGCGCTCAACTCGGCGGGCATCGTTGACGACGCAACGATCTGGATGGCGGCGGGGATCGACCGGCGGACGCACCTCGCGTACGAGCAGCTGTTGGCCGACACGTTCGTGGTCGACGTCGTCCCCTCGTGGTCGACGAACCGGCTCAAGCGTGTGGTGATGACGCCCAAGCGGTACATCGCCGACTCGGGCCTGATGGCGGCCGCCGCCCGGATCGGGCGGGGCGACGTCCTCGGCGACGCCACGCTGCTCGGGAGAGTGATCGACACGTTCGTGCACCACCAGATCGCCGGCCATCTGGCGACCGATCCGGATCGGCCCTCGATCCACCACGTGCGGACGGCCGGTGGGCGCCAGGAGGTTGATCTGCTGCTCGAGATGGACGGGGGACGGGTGCTCGCCGTCGAGGTGAAGGCCGGCTCGGCGCCGACCCGGACCGATGCCCGGCATCTGTTCTGGTTGCGCGACGAGCTCGGTGCATCGTTCGTCGCCGGAGCGGTGCTGCACACCGGGCCCGAGATCTTCCGCTTCGACGAGTCCGTCGCAGCGATCCCCATCTCGTCGCTGTGGGCGACCGGCTGACGTGACGGCCTACGGCACCTCGACGGGCAGGCGTTCGAACCCGGCGTCGAGGTCGGCCTGCAGGTCGGCCACGCTCGGTTGCGCGATGCGGGCGAGCGCGCCCTTGTCGGCGAGGTAGCGCGCTACCGCTGCCATGCCGCGTCGGTCGTCGCCTGATCACCGAGGTCGGCAAGCGAGCTGCGGGCGAGGCGTTCGATCACCCACCGGCCGGCGACAACGCAGGTCTTGTCGAGCAGCCCTGCGGAGCGCGCCCCTATCCGGACACGTTGCGTTCGCTCGTGGCGATGCCAGGACCTTGCGCAGCGCTAGCGAGCTGGGCGCCAAGGGAGACGACGTCGCCGAGAACCCAAACATCGGTGAGCACGCCGCCCTCAGCAGTGAAGAACGCCTACCCGATCCATTCGACCCGAGCGCCCGTCGGCGCGTACCCGAGGAACTCGCCGACGTGCTGCCCGGAGAACAGGACTTTCGCGGCCGCGTGCTCGCCCTCCACGACGAGTGTCTGCACATCACAGCGGTACGCACGCAACGCGGTCGTCACCAGTTCCACATACCGGCACACCGCCTCACGGCCTTGCACGGCCGTTCCCACCGAGCCCCGGAAGCGCACGTCCGGATGAAGGATGGTGGGCGCCACGGCGAGATCTCGTTCGTTCCAGAGGCATCGATAGAACGTGCCCACGAGGTCACGAACCGACATGGCCGGATTCCTCCATGCTGCGAAACCTTGGCCTGCCCTTCCGTACGCCCGATGTCCGGTGACGGGGAGGTGCTGATGAACGTCGGATACGTGGTGGCCTGATGGACGGGCGCTCGAATCCCTTGCCGGCTCCTCCGAGCGGCTTCCCCAACCGCTGCGGCTACAGCGACACGGCGAACACCACGGCGCTGCAGACCAAGAGCACCCCCGCCGGAGCGATGTGCTGCACGGCATCCTTGCGACGCAGGTGCGCAGCCGTCGCTCCGGCGAAGTACACGGCCAGGCACAGCGAAGCCGCCGCTCGCAACGTGTCGTTCCATTGGCCGAGGAGCAGGCCGAGCCCACCGGCCACCTTGACGGCACCGAGCAACGGCAGCATGCGCAACGGCACGCCCAGTCGCTCCATGGTCGCCACGATCTGGGGTGCTCGACGGAAGTCGGCGACTGCGGTCGCCCAACAGGCGACGATCAGCACGACGGCAAGAACGGTGCTCAGCTGCTCCACGGGCACATCCTCACGCACCTCCAACACAAGTTGGCACCGGTGGATATCCGGTGCCGCGCAGGAACTCGACCCACGCCGAGGTGTCGACGGGGATCACACGCGTCCCGTGCACATCTCGTCGAGGTCGCCGTCCCAGCCCGTTCCGTTCAGGGCGCGCGCCTCGTGCAGGCCCGGCGGCTCACCCGCGAGGCACGCTCGATCCCCCTCGTTTCACGAACCGAGCGCATGGCGGATCGAGCGGTGGAGATCGGTGTGCTCGAAGACGAACCCGCTCGCAAGCACCCGGTCGGGTCGCACCTGATAGCGGGCGAGCACGAGCTCGGCGGCGTCCCGGCCGAGGACGGCCCTAACGACCGACGTCGGGAGCCCGAACCATGATCGGCACCCGATGACGGCCTGGACGGCGTCGGCGAACTCGCCGAACCGGGGTGACGACGGGCCGACCAGATTGAACGAACCGGAACCGTCGGTCTCCGCGACGTGCACGAGGAGACGAGTGAGGTCGCGCCCGTCCACCCAAGGAATGGGTGCGTCGGGCGAGCCGAGGAAGCGGCCGACGCGCCACCGGAACAGCGGTAGGACACCGGCCAGCATGCCCTCGGCCGCAATCACGACGCCGATGCGCGCCACGACCACGCGTATCGCCGCGTCGGCCTGATGGGCGGCCTGCTCCCAGTCGTGGGTCATCGCGTTGATGAACGACGGCACCGCCGGGAGCGGCACCGGCCGATCCTCCGGGTATTCGACGCCGTCGCCCGGATAGGCCGACACCGCCGAGGCGTTGACGAACACGCGGGTCCTGCCCCCGAGCGCCGCTGCGATCTTGCGGGTGCTCTCGATGCGGGAGTCCCGCAACGCTCGACGCTTCGCCCTGGACCACCGCGAGGCGCCGATGGTCTCGCCGATCAGGTTGTAGACGATGTCGCATCGCTGGAGCGTCGCGGCCGGGGCCGGCTCAGCCGCCGGGTCCCAGGCGACGTACTCGATCCCGGGCTCGTCGGGCCGGCGCCGCCGGGAGCTCACCACGACCTCCGCCCCGCGTGCGCGCCACGCAGCGACGAGTTGCTGCCCGATCAGCCCGGTGCCGCCGGCGATGAACACCCTGACCGGCGTCGGGCGCTCGGTCGGCTCCTCGGCGCTCACGGCCCGACCGCGACGCCGAGGACCGCGAGCATCGCCAGCCGCAGCGTGGCGACCGACGGCTCGGCATCGACCGGCATGCCCAGGCGCCGGAAGAACAGCCGCTGGTCGAACCAGGCGAACGCCAATCGGGCCGCGGCGACGGCACGTTCGCGATCCACGTCATCGCCCTGCTGGTGGAGGGCGGCCAAGAGCAGATCGGCGGCCTGGCTCATCATCGCAACGGCGCGGCGGCCGAGCTCGGGGCGCTCGTAGGAGCCTTCGATGAGCGCCGCGATCAGTGCCCCGCTCGTCGCGTACACACGATCGAGCAGGGCGATGAAGTCGTCCGCGGCGAGGGCCTCTCGACGGTACTTACCCCCTTCGACGTCGAGCAGATACGCAGAAGCGGCGAGCCGGGTGCGGTCGTCGAAGCGATCGAACAGCGCATCGAGCAGACCCGCCTTGCCCGAGAACCGGCCGTACACGGCGCCCGTGCTCAAGCCGGCCTCGGCGCAGACCGCCCGGAGATCGAGCGCGCTCACGCCGGAGCCGACCAGCAGGCGTTCGGCCGCATCCAGGATGCGATCGAGGGTGTCCTGGCTGCGGCGCTGCTTCGGCGGGTGATGCGCTCGTGCAGTCATCATGGATAGGATAGTAACACATGTTATTTGTCTCCACGCCGGTGGCGGGTCATCCGGTTGCGAAGCCGGCGGGCCATACGGCGAGCACGGCAGCCATGCCCACATGTACCCACCGCAACCCGCCCACGAGAGCCCTGCTCAGGCCTGCGCCCGGGAGCCCGGACGGACACCGACGACACCGCACGCAGCTGGGTCGAACCGGCCGAAGGGCCGTCACGATCCTCGCTGCGAGCGCCGCCACGCCCGCCACGCCCCGGTGGACCACAGCGCCCAGACCACGAGCACCGGCTGGAAGAACAACCGGGCGAACCGCGCCCCGTCGCTGTCGAGCCCGAACGCGTCGGTGCCCTCCACCCACTGGGCGATGTTGCCGGGGAAGATCGCCACGAAGAACGCCGCCACCACCCAGCCCACCGCCACCCGCCGCCGCCCGGCGACCAGTGCCAGCCCGAGCACGATCTCGATCACGCCGGACACCACCACCACCACGTCGGCATCGATCGGGAACCACTCGGGCACCTGGGCCTGGAACTCGGTGCGCTGCGCCGTGAGGTGGCCGACGCCGGCGAACACGAGCGCACCGCCCAAGGCCCAGCGGCCGACGGTGCGCACGACCCCGGCCACCCGTCCCGACGCAACCGGCGTGTTCTCCGTCGTCATCACGTGCCTCCTCGTCGGGTGCGAACGGTAGGTGTCGCCTCCGGCGTGCCGCCGCACGGAGCGAGCGAGCGTGCCCGCCACGGCCCGCTACGCGAGCGGCGTCACGCGCACGGCGAGTGCACCGGCGGCCCAGGCGTCGAGGTCGTCGTCGGTGGACCGGTAGCGCTCGGCGAGCGCCCGGCGGACCGCGGCCTGGGCCGGCAGGTCCACGACGGTGGCCGTGGCGTCGATCTCCACCCCGCCCACCCGCAAGCGCACCTGCGGCGCACGGCGCAGGTTCCGCACCCAGTCCGTGCCGCCGTCAGGCTCGGTGAGCAGCCACACGCTCCCGTCGTCCACGACGAACCAGATCTCGATGGTGTGCGGCCGGCCGCTCACACGCCCGACGGTGGTCAGGTAGCAGTAGGGGTGCTGCTCCCACGCTGCGAACGGTGACGGCATCGGTCGTCATCCTGGCCGCTGCGGCCAGGGCGCCGCGCGCCTCGCCCAGCGCCGGGCCCACGCATCGAGCGGCGCCAACGCGACGCCGAGGTCGGCACCGAGGTCGGTGAGGCGGTAGTCGCCGCGGTCGTCCCGATCGATCAGCCCGGCACCCACGAGCTCGCGGAGCCGCTCGTACAACACGCTCGAGGACAGCCCGTCGCATCGCTCGAGCAATGCCCGCGCCCCCAGCGGCCCGGCGCGCAGCTCCCACAGGATGCGCAACGACCATCGGCGCCCCAGCAGGTCGAGTGCGGCCATCACCGGCCGGCCCGATGTCGACCCCCGGACCGGCGCCCCCGGCTTCGGACCGGTGGCGCTACCCATGGCGTGACCCCGTTGTGTTTCGGATTCCGCAATGTTAGCGTCCCTCGCATGTTTCGTTTTCCGAAACGTGCTGATGATCAGGAGGGAACACCGATGAGCACCGGGCGCCTCACCCCGTTGACCCCGCCTTACGAGACCGCCGTCGAGGAGCAGCTGCGCACGATGATGCCGCCGGGGGTGCCGCCCATCGCGCTGTTCCGCACCTTCGCCCGCAACCTTCCCATGGCCCGGGCCATGGGCGAATGGGGGCGGTACGAACTGTCCAAGCAGCTCTCGCTCCCCGTGCGAGCCCGCGAACTCGTCATCGACCGAGTGACGGCGCGCTGCGGCTGCGAGTACGAGTGGGGCGTGCACCTCGCCTTCTTCGGCGACCGCGCCGGCCTCACACCCGAGCAGTGCCGCTCCATCACCCATGGCACACCCGACGACCCCTGCTGGTCGCGCGAGGACACCTGCCTGCTGCGCGCCGTCGACGAACTCCACGATCGTGCTGACATCGGCGATGCGACCTGGGACGAGCTCGCGGGCTGGCTCTCGCCGGAACAGCTCCTCGACCTGCTCCTGCTCGCCGGGTGGTACCACGCCATCAGCTACGCCGCGAACGCCGCCCGGGTCCCGCTCGAACCGGGCGCGCCACGCTTCGCCGACTTCAGCTGACGCTGGGCAACGGCCCCGGACGCACCAAATCCCGGCTGCCGCCCGGACGGCGCTCGCTACCGTGCCGCCCATGCGGATCGTGATCGACGACCTCACCTCCCCCGCGGTGCAGGCGCTCGTCTCGCTCCACCTGGCCGGAATGCACGAGTCGTCGCCACCCGAGAGCGTCCACGCGCTCGGGCTCGAGCGCCTGCGCAACTCCCGGATCACCGTCTGGTCCGCCTGGGACGGCGACGACCTGCTCGCCATCGGCGCCCTCCAGGTGGAGCCCGGCAGCACCGAGGGCGAGGTCAAGTCCATGCGAACCGCCCCACAGCACCTGCGCCGAGGCGCCGGGCGGGCGATCCTGCACCGCATCATCGACCACGCCACCGCCCGCGGCCTCACCCGCCTCAACCTCGAAACCGGCACGACCGACTCGTTCGTGCCGGCCCACCACCTCTACCTCCGCGAAGGCTTCGTGCCCTGCGGCCCATTCGGCTCCTACACCGACGACCCGTTCAGCAGCTACTACACGCTCACGCTGCCCGAGGCTCCCCGATAGCGACCGACGCCCGGCGGCCCGCGGGCCGGCACGGCGCGGCGCCCTCAGGAGGCACGGCGGCCGGCTCGCTCGGCGAAGGCGTCGAATGCAGCCAGCACCTGCACTGCGGCATACCGCCGGTTCCGTCGCCCACCCGTGATCTCCTCCAACGCCCCGATGGCGACCAGCGCTGCAATTGCGGCATCGGCGCCCATCGCCGACACCCCGAGCTCTCGTCGAACGAGTGCACTGTCGAGCACGGGATAGCGGAACAGCACGTCGAGCACGCGCCACACCGTCGCCTGCCGGCGACTCGTGATCGCATCGGACCACCCAACCCGAAGCACCCGCAGGTCTGCCACGAGTCGGCGGCCGTTCACGATGCTGTCGAAGCTCGCCTCCGCGAAGCGTTCGACGATCGGCCGGAGGTCGCCAGCCCGATAGGCCGTGAGTGCATCGAAGTACCGGCCGGTGTCCACGAGGAGTCCGGCCGAGACCGGCACCGTCACCTGACGGGTCAACCGCTTCGCTCGGAGCAAGCAGTGCACGATCGCCCGGCCGGTGCGGCCGTTCCCGTCCGAGAACGGGTGGATCGTCTCGAACTGCGCGTGGACGATCGCCGCATGCGGCAGCACGGCCAGGTCGTCGCGCCGCATGAAGGTCACCAGATCGTCGATCGCCGCCGGCACGTACGAGTGATGTGGCGATCGCCGATGCATCGAGCCGTTCCGAGAGATCGATCGCCGCCCGCATCGCTGTGGTGTTGGCGACGATCTCCGTTGCGTTGCGTCGCGAGCGGCCACCCAGTTCGGCGAGCGCAACGGCTTTCGCAGAGGCCGTCAGGTTCTCGATGCGCGACGACGCCGCCGATTCCGAGCGCAGCAGGATGGAACCGAACGATCCGAGGCACAACCGCCGACTGGTACGGACCGGAGAAGCTCGATCGCCAACGTCTCGGCACGTCGATCGAGCCGGTCCAGTTCCGAGTTTCGACCTCTACGGCAGGTCAGGGCGATCCCATGACGGAAGCCTAGGCGTCCTTGGTAAGGGTTCTACCGAAGCTCTTGCCAAGGAGCCGCGGCGACACCGTTCAGAGCTCGACGGTGCCGGTGATGCAGGTGACCACGTCGCCGCCCACCCACACCGCCCCCGCGTCGTCGGTCGTGATCCGCACGACACCGGCCCGCCCGATCGCCGTGCCCTGCGATGCCACGTACGGCGCCGCGAACCGCCCCGTGCCGATCAGCCACTGCGCCAGCGACGCGTTCAGGCTGCCCGTCACCGGATCCTCGAACGTCGTGCCGCCCTCGGCGTAGAACGCCCGCACCTCGTATGCGTACGGCGACGCCACCGGATACGGCCCGGCCACCCCGATCTTCAACCGCATCGGCCCCGGTCGGATCGCGAGCACATCCTCGGCCGAGCGCAACACCATCCCGACCCACCCCGGCCCGTTGTCGACCCACGCCGCGTCGACCACGTCACCACGATCGACGCCGATCGCCGCAACCGCCTCGCGCAACGTCTCGTCGTCGAGCGGACCGCTGCGGCGCAACGGCGGCGCCGCGAACGCGAGCCCGTCACCGTCACGCTGCACGGCCACCAACCCGACCCCGCACTCCTGCACCACCACACCCGGCCGGCGCGGCACCCCGCCCGAAGCCAACCATGCGCGCGCCGAGCCCAACGTCGGATGACCGGCGAAGGGCAGCTCGGCCGCCGGCGTGAAGATCCGCACCCGGTAGTCCGCCGACGGGTCCTCCGGCGTCAGCAGGAACGTCGTCTCCGACAGGTTCGTCCAGTTCGCGAACCGTTGCATCGCAACGGTGTCGAGCCCATCGCCGTCAATCACGACCGCCAATGGGTTCCCGCGGTACGGGCAATCGGTGAACACGTCGAGTTGGACGAAACGGCGCAGCACACCGCCGAGTCTGGCCGCTCACCCGCCGGTCAGCAGCTCGCCCACGCGGCGGACCGTCGACGCGATCGCCGGTCTCATGACTGCTGATGCTCGCGCCGATCGGGATCCGTTCGACGGGTTGCGCCGGATCGTGGACCCGCCCGCCGCGGTGATCCGTCGACAAAGCGTCCTCCTCTCAACCGCCGGTGATCGGGAACACACCGTGATTCCCCGACGATTCGTGAACGAACCCTTGACAACAACTGCGCGCGAATGCCTTACTCCCACGACAGTGGATGGTGAAA
>JBJTVH010000026.1:0-94040 GCA_046081125.1 Acidimicrobiales bacterium | reverse complement strand
GCCGTCCTGCGCGTTGCGCACCGACACCTTCAAGCCGTTCATCTGGCTGCGCAGGCCTTCCGAGATGGCCAGGCCCGCTGCGTCGTCGGCCGCCCGGTTGATCCGGAACCCCGACGACAGCTTCTCCAACGACTTCGACATCATCGAGTCGGTGGCGTTGAGATTGCGGTACGCGTTCAGCGCCGCAACGTTGGTGTTGATCCGAAGAGCCACTGCATCTCCTCCGTGATGTTCCCGGTCCGTCCATGGGCCGGTGCCGTCGCGTCCTGCGGCGGCTATGAGCGCAATCGGGTATTCGCACAAGTCGTTCCAGCAAGGAGGCCCTAACGCTCCTTCCAGGTTTCGTCATGGTCACGGGTTCGCAGCTGCTCCCCAGCGGCTGTTGCCGGACGCGAGCAGGGCCGAACGCGAACGAGGCCCCGCCGAGCGGGGCCTCGTTCGCGTCGTTCTCTCGAGAATCGGAGGATCAGGCGCTGCGCTGCCGAGCCAAACGCTCGGCGAACTGCTCGGAGTCGGCGTTCAGCCGGGTCCGGTGCGTGGAGGCCTCGGACACGGCCGCCACGTAGGCGGCCCGCCGTCGGGCCGCACGACCTCGGGGCAGCTCGACCGGCGCAGGCGGCGGGCTCAGCTGTGCATCGAGGCCCTCGCGCAGCAGGTCGAGCGCCTCCGCGCAGAGCTGCGACACCCGGGACAGCGACACCCCGAGGTCCACGGCGATGCTCTGCATCTCGCGGTTCTCGAAGAAGTACTCGACCACGACATGGCGCAGGCGCTCCGGCAACGACAGTACGGCGTCGTGCAGGTAGCCCCGGAGTTCCTGGTCGAGCAGCAGCGTGTCCGGTCCGTCGGAGGGGTCCGCCGGCGGCTGCACCGGCCCGGACGGGTCGGCGTCGAAACGGACCATGCTGGCGCGCGACATGTCGGCGCGGAGCTGCGCCACGACATCACGACCGCATCCGAGTTCCGTTGCGACCTCGTCGTCGGACGCATCCCGGCCGAGCCGCGCTCGCAGGCGCTCGTCGGCCGCCTCGACGCGGCGGGCGTTTGTGCGGGTCGTGCGGGAAAGGAAGTCGAGCGAGCGCAGTTCGTCGACGATGGAGCCGCGGATTCGGACACGGGCGAACCGGTCGAAGGGCACACCTCGGTCGCTGCGCCACGTCTGGGCGGCCTGTACGAGGCCGGCGAGGCCGGCCGAGTACAGATCGTCCCGGTTCACGTGCCGAGGCACGCGAGCGGCCACGTCGCCGACAATGGCACGGACGAGATTGACATGAGCTGCCACGAGGTCGTCGACCGACCCGGGCGCGACCTGGTCTCCGGTGCGCATGCCCAACCGGTCGGCCTCGCGCCGGGGGCACTCCATCCCCCGGATGGGTGATCGGTCGTCAGAGCCCTCCCCCGTCCTCCCCCATTTCGCCCTCAAGGCGGGCCGCACGACGGTCGATGCCTGTCGTGTCGTGGAGCGCGGAACGGATCGGGCAACGCAATCGAACCGGACGGCCCGAGCCGTGGTCGCCGAGGAATGGGCGCTGCTGCGCCTCGGCCTGCGCGCCGTGCTGGCGGACACCGCCATCCGGGTCGTGGCCGACGGGGCCAACGTGCTCCCCGTGCTCGAGGACGCCGAACGGCTCAACGCCGGCGTCGTCGTGGTCGGTCGCTGCACCGACCTCGATCTCGGCGATGCGGTGCGCGCGGCCGCCGGCGGCGGGCGCTCCGTGATCGCAGTGCTCCCGCCGGACGAGTCGAGCGATCCGCTCGACCTTTTCGCGCTCGGCGCAGCAGGCGTGGTCGCACGCCTCGACACCGAGTACGACCTCCACCAGGCCCTGTGGCGCATCAACCGCGGCGAACGCGCCCTCAGCCCCGCTGCGTTGGCCCTGGTGGGTCGATCCGACACCCCCGACGACTCGAACCTCGGCCTCACCCGTCGGGAACGAGCGGTACTGGCCCAACTCGCACGGGGGGCCAGCAACCGGAGCATCGCCGGGGCCTTGTTCATCGGCGAGGAGACCGTCAAGACCCACCTTGCGAACATCTACGCCAAGCTCGAGGTCCGGGGGCGGCGTGAGGCTGTAGGACGGGCCGCCGAACTCGGTCTGGTCGGATGACCGCCGCCGAAACCTTCGACGGGCTCAAGTGCGGCTCTCGGTCTGCCGATCGAAGCCTGGTGGACCTCGCCGACATCTCGACGATCTTGTGGCGCGAGCGTCAGATGCTCGAGCAGCTCCTGTTCAAGATGACGGTCGAACATCTGGTGCTCTCCACCGGTGACACCCGCTGGCTCCCGAAGGCGACCGAGGAGGTCGAACTCGTCCTCGAGTCGATCGGTCGCGCCGAGTTGCTGCGGGCGATGGCCGTGCGGGAGGTGGGTGAGCGGCTCGGGCTCGGTGCAGCACCGACCCTGCGGGAGCTGATCCCCCAGGCGCCCGCGCCCTGGGACGCCGTGCTCCAGGAACACCGCAACGCGTTCCTCGAGCTCACCGCCGAGATCGAGGAGATGGCCCGCACCAACCGGGAGCTCATCCAACGGGGAGCGATGGCGGTTCGCCAGCTGCTCGAAAGCCTCGGCGCTGCCGAACCCGACGCCCTGTCGCGCCGACCGGAGCGGCGGCCGACGGGGACGATGATCAACGAGGTGTTCTGATGAGCAGCACCGGCGGCTTCAACATCGGACTGACGGCGCTCATCGCCCATCGGCAAACGCTCGACGTCATCGGTCAGAACCTCGCCAACGTCAACACCGAGGGCTACTCGCGTCAGCGGGTCAACCTGAAGCCCGATGCCGGGCCGATCAGCCCCGCCGTGTTCTCGATCTACGACGGCACCGGCAGCGGTGTGCGGATCAACGGGATCACCCGTCTGCGCGACGAGTTCCTCGAGGCGCGCGCCCACCAGGAGTTCGCCTACGACTCGCAGCTCAACCGAACCAAGGAGCTGATCGACGGCGTCGAGACGACGTTCTCCGAACCCACCGACAACGGGCTCGGCGCCCTGCTGGGCGACTTCATCGGCTCGTGGTCGTCGCTGGCCAATGCGCCCGGGGAGCTCGCCTCGCGCAGCCAAGTCGTCGAACGTGGCGAGACGCTCGCAGCGGCGATCCGCAACCAGGACAGCAACCTGCAGGGGCAGCGCAGGGCCACCACCGATCAGCTGTCCAACCAGATCAGCCAGATCAACCTCAAGACGCGTCAGTTCTCCGCCCTGAACGACCGGGTCCGTAGCGCCCAGGCCGACGGTGATGCGGCCAACGAGTTGCGCGACCAGCGCGACCAGCTCGCCGTCGAACTGGCACAGGCGCTCGGTGCCCGGTTCGTGACCAGCGCCGAGGGGGCCGTCGACGTTTACCTGGGTGCGCAGGTACTCGTGCGTTCCGAGAGCGCCGAGGCGCTCAAGGTCACCACCGAACCCGGCACCGGAAACGTGTCCGTCAACTTCGTCACCAACGGGTCGGCGGCAAGCGTCGGCGGTGCAGCGCTCGCTTCGATCCAGGGAATCAACGAGGTGATTCCCCGCTACCGCAACGAGTTGGCCGCCATCGCCACCAAACTTGCCGACGAGGTCAACGCCGTCCACACTGCGTCGTACGACCGCAGCGGCAACCCAGGGCAAGCGTTCTTCACGTTCGGCTCCAACGGCATCATCATGAACCCGGTGGTACGGAACGACCCGAACAAGGTCGCAGCATCGGCTATCCCCGGGGGCAACCTCGACGGCACTGCGGCCCGTGAGATCTCGCGCAAGACCGGAGCGCAGAAGCTTTACGGCGACACCGTCGTGCGCGTCGCCGTCGAGGCGCAGGCTGCGTCGCGTCGCGTCGACGTGCAAGCCAACGTCATGAAACAGATCGAGAACGCTCGCGACTCGACCTCCGGCGTGAACGTCGACGAGGAGATGGCGAACCTCCTGGCAACGCAGCGCGCCTACGAGGCCGCTGCTCGGTTCATCTCGGTCCTCGACGAGGTCCTCGACACCCTCGTCAACCGGTTGGTGCGATGACGATCCCCGGTTCCACCCCCTGCCGACCCGCACCGGAACGGCACACCGCTGAGGAGGTCCGCTCGTGACCCGGGTGACCGAGCGCGGAGCAAACCGCGTCATGCTCGACAACCTGCAGGCGTCCCTGCAGAAGATGTCCCGACTCCAGGAGCAGGTGGCGTCCGGTCGGCAGATCAACAAGCCGTCGGATTCGCCGGACGGCACGGTGAACGCGCTGCGCTACCGCGACGACCTGCGTCGGATCGACCAGTACAAGGCGAGCGCCCAGGACGGGCTCGACTGGCTCAACATCACCGACACGACCCTGCAGAAGGGGCTGGAGGCCGTCGGGCGCGCCCGCACCCTGGTCATCCAGGCCCGCAACAGCACCGTGGACGCCGGCTCCCGGGAGGGCATGGCAAAAGAGGTCGAGGCGCTGCGCGACTCCCTGCTGGCGCTTGCCAACACCAAGGTCGGCGACCGGCCGCTGTTCGCCGGCACCGCCGATGTTGCGTCCGCCTACAGCGGCGCCGGGGTGTACCAGGGCACGCCACCGGGCACGGCTGGCGACCGGATCGATCGCCAGGTGGGTCCGGACTCGGCGCTGCGCATCAACCTGACGGGTCCCGAGGCCTTCGGCGCTCCCGGCACCGACGTCTTCAGCGCCCTGTCGACACTGGCGACCAACCTGCGCTCGAATCCCGACGGCCTGGGTGCAAGCTTGGATGCCATGGCCGCCGCCAACGCCCAGATGCGCGCTGCGCTCGCCACCGTCGGCGCCCGAGCCAACCAGATGAACCTGGTGATCGACCGCAACGAGGCGGCCCGCCTCGACATCACCACCGGCCTGGCCGACGTCGAGCAGATCGACATTGCGGAAGCGACCCTGAACATCAAGCTGCAGGAGGTCGCTTTCCAGGCCGCCCTCAGCGCGGCAGCGAAGGTGTCCCGGAACTCGCTGATGGACTTCCTGCGATGAGCCCCGAAAGGTCCCCCACCGTGCTCGCCGACCCCACCGTGATCACCTTCCCCCTCGGGCTGTGCGGTTTCCCAGAGATCCAGCGTTACGAACTGACCGCCTGGGGCGGGGACGGGAGCCCGTACCGGCTCATGCGGGCGCTCGAGCAGGGCGGTCCGGAGTTCGTCGTCGTCGACCCGGCCCTGTTCTTCGAGGACTACGAGGTGGAACTCGACGACCCCGACGCCGACCTGATCGGCATCGCCCACTCCGAGGACGCACTCGTGCTCGTCATCGTCACCCTGGGCGACCCGATCGAGGATTCCACGGCGAACCTGCTCGGCCCGGTGGTGGTCAACACGGTCGGTGGGCGCGCCGTCCAAGCGGTGCAGGTCTCCCCGACGCTCACCAGCCGTGCTCGTCTGTTCGCTCACCGAGGTCCACTCGCCACGGTCGGCGGGTAGGGTCCTTCGCACGCCAGGAAAGGATTCCTCGTGCTCGTGCTCACGCGCCGCGCCAACCAGAGCATCATGATCGGCAACGACGTCGTGGTCACCGTGCTCGAAGTCAAAGGCGACCAGGTCCGCATCGGTATCAAGGCTCCCCGTTCGGTGACCGTTCACCGCGAGGAGGTGTACGCCGAGTTGGCCCGGGAGAACCGGGCCGCGGCGACCACCCCGTCGGCGGCGGCACTCGAGCGCCTGCGCGAGCTCACCCCTCGCGAACCGGCCGGCTGAACCGCCACCCCGGCCGGGGGCCGCCCGACCCGACCCTACGGTCAGGGCACAGATCGGACGATCGCGACGGGTCCAGTCGCGTGGTGGGCGCAGTTGGTCGCCACCGACCCGAGCAGCAGCCCGAGGAACCCGCCGTGCCCGCGCGCCCCGACGACCAGCAGATCGGCCGGGCCCGCCTGCGTCGTGAGCGTGGACGCCGGGTCGCCCTCGATGACGACCCCGCTGACGCGGGCGGGCCGATCGCCGGAACCGAGCGCCTTGGCCAACGTCGCGTCGAGCGTGGCCTGGGCCCCTTCGGCCAGCTGCGTGCGGGACACTGCCATCGCCGCCTCTCCGAAGGGATCGACCCAGGTCCAGGCGTAGATCACCTCGACCGGGCAGTCCCGCCGCTCGCCCTCGGCGAGCGCCCACCGCAGCGCGTCGACCGAATGGTCCGAGCCGTCCACGCCGACCACGATGCGACCCGTGGCGTCGGCACCGACCTGGGCGCTCGGCGGCACGACCACAACGCTGCACGATGCGTGGCGCGCGAGCTGGTTGCTCACCGAGCCGAGCAGCAGGCGCTCGACCCGGCTGTGGCCCCGGGTCCCGATGACCAGCAGCGCAGCACCCTGGGCGGCATCGTTGAGGACAGCGGCGGCACCGCCCTCGGTGACCGTGGCCAGGATCTCCACACCCTCGGCATCCCGGCCGAGCCCGGCGATCGCGTCGTCGAGGCGGGACTTGGCATCGACCGCCTGGTCGGCCAAGGGTTCGAGCGGCACGACCGCACCCGGGGCCGCAACGACCCACGGGTAGCTCCAGGCCGAGACCGCATCGACGACGGCGCCGAGCAACCGAGCCTCGGCGACGGCCCAGCGCAGGGCGCGTCGAGCGGTGTCGGATCCGTCGACCCCGACGACGATCCGGGGGCGTTCCTGGTCGACCATGGCGATGTCCTCCTCGACGGCGTCGGGCGACGCCGGCGCTGGGCGGCAGCATGGCGCACCGCGCCCGCGCCGGCGTACGGACGAAGGTCCCGGTCCTGGTCAGACCTCGGGGCCGCCGAGACCGTCGAGCGTGTCGAGGTGCTCGACGACGTGGTCGAGCACCCGGGCCACGACGAGGTCCTCGGCCCGCTGGGCGACGCCCGACACGAGGACGGCCGAACGGCCCCAATCCTCGGCGGTCATCCCGGCGACCACGGCCCGCAGCGCATCGAGGTGCCGCGCGACCGCCGTCACGTCGGCCGAACAATCCGTCGCGCCGGCCGCAGCCCGCACCGGATCGAGACGCGACGCAGCGTCGAGGGCCCGACCGACGACGACGGCCCCAGCCGCCGGGTCGGTGTCGATGAGCCGTGCGAGTTCCTTCGGCCAGAACGCCGTGAGTTCGGCCAGGTGGGCCCAGAGCTGCGCGACATCCCAGTCGTCGGTGGCCCCCGGGGTGGGACCGTTGGTGCGGGTCGCGGCGAGCACGGTCCGCACCGAGAGTTCGTCGATCCGGTCGACGACCGCCTGTACGGCCTGGGCGGCGGGCCCAGTGGGCAGCCGCCAGTGCTCGGCCAGCGGGAGCAGCGTGGAGACCTCGTCGAACGCGTCGAGGAACCGGTCGTTCTCGGAACCGGCGCCGATGGTGACCCGTACACCCTCCCCGGGGAACGGCCGGGTGACCACACCGCGGCGCTCGAGGGCCAGTGTCAGCTCGGCCGCCGGCGCCCCGACGGGAAGCCACACGAAGTTGGCCTGGGCGTCCGGGGTCGAGAATCCCCGCTCCCGCAATCCGGCCTGCACCCGGCCGCGCTCGGCCAGGGTGGCGTTGACGCGTTCGCCGAGTTCCTCGTCGGCAGCGAGGCTCGCGAGCGCGCCCACCTGTGCCAACCCGTTGACCGCGAAGGGCACCAGGGTGCGGTCGACGGCCGAGATCACCTCGGGGTGGCCGAACAGGTACCCGATGCGCAGCGCCGCAAGCCCGTAGGCCTTGGAGAAGGTCCGCAGCACGGCGAGGTTCGGGTACCGGTCGAGCAAGGACGGCGCGTCGTGCACGTGCGCGCCGATGACGTACTCGTGGTACGCCTCGTCGAGCACCACCAGGCACGACGGAGGCGCAGCGTCGAGCAACCGCACGAGCTCGTCGTGCGCCACGGCGGTGCCCGTTGGGTTGTTCGGCGAAGTCACCATCACGAGCCGGGTCCGCTCCGTCAGCGCCGCGGTCATCCCGGCGACGTCGAGCGCCTCGCGCCGGTTCGGCACGGTGACCTCGGCCCCGCCGACGGTGCGGGTGTAAATCGGATACGCCTCGAAGCTGCGCCAGCCGTACAGGACCTCCTGGCCCGGGTCGACATACGTGAGCAGCAGCTGCTGGAGGATGCCCACCGATCCGCACCCGACGGTGATGCGGTCGGCGGTGAGACCGAGGCGGTCGGCGAGCGTTTCGCGCACGGCGGTGGCCCGATGGTCGGGGTACCGGGGCAGGCCGCCGAGGGCAGCCGTAAGGGCCTCACGCACCGACGGCAACGGGTCGTAGGGGTTCTCGTTGGAAGCGAGCTTCACGGCCGAGGTGAGGTCGTGCTCGGCCATCGCCACCTCGAGGGCCTTGCCCGGCTTGTAGGCAGGCAGGCCGGACACGGCAGGGCGAGGGGAGGGCGGGGCAGGTGCGGCGCGCATCGGAACCACAGCATGCCCTGCCGCTACGGTCCGGGCGCATGGGGACCGATTCTTGGGATGTCGAGGCCGACGTCGTCGTGCTCGGGAGCGGCGCTGCCGGCCTGCTCACCGCGGTGGTGGCCCACGACCACGGCGCATCGGTGGCACTGCTGGAGAAGGCCGACACCGTGGGCGGCACGTCCGCGGTCTCCGGGGGGATCCTCTGGATCCCCGACAACCACCACCTACACGAGGCCGGCCTGACCGACAGCCGAGCCGACGCGCTCGCCTACCTCGGCGCGTTGTCGTTGGGCCGCATCGATTCCGACCTCGCCGCGGTGCTCGTCGACGCCGGCCCGCAGATGCTGCGCTGGGTCGAGGAGCACACGCCGGCCAAGTTCCAGATCGTCCCCGGCTACCCCGACTACCACCCCGAACACCCTGGCGGGAAGCCCGGCGGAGGGCGGTCGCTCGACAACTTGCCGTTCTCGTTCAACGAGCTCGGGGCCTGGGCGCAGCGGGTGTTGCGCAGCGACCGCGTCCATCACTTCACCCTGACCGAAACCCCGCTCGGCGGCGGCCGCTACCAGGTTTCGCCCGAGGCGTACCAAGCGCGCGAGAACGCCGACGAGCGCGGCCTGGGTCAAGCCCTCGTCGGGTCGTTGCTGCGTGCGTGTCTCGACCGCAGGATCGAGCCCCGACTGTCGACCCCGGCGCGCGAGCTGCTCAGCGAGGACGGCCGGGTCGTCGGTGTCGTCGCCGACCACCACGGAACCCCGGTGCGCGTCCGGGCGCAGCGGGCCGTCGTGCTGGCCACCGGAGGGTTCGAGTGGGATGAGTCACTGCGCCGGGAGTTCCTGCACGCTCCCCTCGAAGCGCCGGCGTCGCCGCCGGACAACACCGGCGACGGGCTACGCATGGCGATGTCCCTCGGCGCTGCGCTCGGCTCGATGGCTGAGGCCTGGTGGGTGCCGTGCCTGCGGATCCCGGGCGAGACCTGGAAGGGGCGGCCGCGCAGCCGCCTGGTGCTGGCCGAGCGCACCTATCCCCGATCGATCATGGTGAACCGCACCGGTCGTCGCTTCTGCAACGAGGCGACGAACTACAACGCGCTGGGCAACGTGTTCCAGGCCTTCGACCCCGTGTCGTTCACCTGGGCCAACGTTCCCGCCTGGTTGGTGTTCGACCACGGCTACCGCACGCGCTACCCCGTCGGGCCGCTGTCGCCCAACGCGCCCGACCCGGACTGGCTGACGGTCGCGCCGACCCCGGAGACGCTCGGAGCTGCGCTCGGCATCGACGGCGCCGTGCTCGCCCACACCGTCGCGCGCTTCTCCGAAAACGCCCGCTCCCTGGAGGACCCGGAGTTCCGCCGGGGTGAGTCCGCCTACGACGGGTTCAACGGCGATGGCACCGAGGCCGGCAAGGCGGCCACGCTCGGACCGCTCGACGAGCCGCCGTACTACGCCGTGCCGATCCTGCCCGGCACGCTGGGCACCAAAGGCGGACCCCGCACCGACGCCCGGGGCCGGGTGTTGTCGGTGCGGGGTGGAGTCATCGACGGCCTCTACGCAGTCGGCAACGTGATGGCCGGGACCACGGGCATGGTGTACGGCGGCGCCGGAGGCACCCTGGGTCCTGCGCTCACCTGGGCATGGGTGGCAGGCCAAGACGCCGCCGCCCGCAGTTCGGACGCCATCGTGGGGCGGATCACCGGGGAGTGAATCGCTTCCGGATTCCCTAGGACAGCAGCATCCGCCCGCACTGGCTGCACTCGCCCAGCTCACCCGGGGCGAGGTGGCGCAGCGCCTCGAGTTCGGCCGACGGCAGCGCCAAGTTGCAGCCGCTGCAGCGCCGCTCAACCACGCGGGCGAGACCGACGCCGTCGAGCCGTGCCCGCAGCGTCTCGTACCGGCGCAGCAGGCTCGCCTCCCCCCCGGCGGCGGCGGCGCTGCGCCGCTCGACGGTCTCCGCGAGCTCGGCGTCGACCACCGCCAGCGCGGCCCCCTCGGTCCGCGCCGCCTCGGCGGCGCCCGCAGCGAGTTCGCCGAGCCGGGGCTCGAGCGCTGCGAGCGCAACCTCGAGGTCGTCGAGTCCCTCGAGCGCGGCGAGCACGGCGTCGTCGAGCGTCGACTGGCGTGCCCGCAGCGCGGCGAGCTCACCGGTGAGGGCGTCGGCCTCCCGGGTGCTCGACGCCCCGGCCAGCTTGCGTTCGAGTTGGCGCCGCCGGGCGTCGTTGGCCGCCGTCGTGCGCTCCCCGTCGTCGCGGAGCTCTTCGAGCGCTCGCCGGCGCGTCCAGCATCGCTCGGCCTCGGCCCGGGCCGCCGCCAGCTCGCCCTCGATCGCCCGGTGCGCCGCGGTCTCGGGCAGGTTGGCACGGCGATGGCGGAGCTGATCGGCCCGCCGATCGAGCTCCTGCACCTCGGCCAAGGCCTCCAGCTCGTTCGCGCTCATCGTGGCGACCCTACCGGCCGTGGTGTTGCCGTTCGGCCCGCACCGGGCATAGGATCCTCGCCGATCTCAGTGTTCGGGAAGCCGGTGAGACTCCGGCGCGGTCCCGCCACTGTGACCGGGGAGCGACCTCCATCCTTCGGGAAGCCACTGGGCGAACGCCTGGGAAGGCGGGGCGAGCGTTGATCCGGGAGCCAGGAGACCGGCTGGGATCGCAGGCAACCGAGCGAACCTCACGACGGATGAGGGCTACGAAGGACAACCGATGAAACATCCCTTGCGGCCGATCGCGCTCGCGATCGCTGCGCTTGGCGTGGTCAGCTGCGGGGCCGATCGGCCCGACGCCGCCGGCGGCACGCCCGCCCCCGCGACCACCTCCACGACGACGGCGGCGCCGTTGACGATGGCGTCGTCGACATCCCGGGTCCCGGGTGCGGCGACCACCGCCGGACCAGCCGCTCCCGCAGCGCCCAAGCGCATCGTCTCGCTGTCGCCGACCGCCACCGAGTCGCTGTTCGCCATCGGGGCCGGTCCGCAGGTGGTGGCCGTCGACGACCAGTCGAACTTCCCGGCCGAAGCGCCGCGGACGGAGCTGTCGGGCTTCCGGCCCAACGTCGAGGCCATCGCAGCCAAGAATCCCGACCTCGTGGTGATCGCCGACGACTCGGCCAAGCTCGCCGACGCCCTCGGCAAGTTGAAGATCCCGGTGCTCGTGCAGCTGCCGGCCAAGACGATCGACGACGTGTACGCCCAGATCGGTGAGCTCGGCAACCGGACAGGACGGCGGACCCAGGCCGATGCCCTCACCGCGAAGATGAAGGCCGATCTGGCCGCGGCCGTGGCCGCAGCGCCAAAGCCCTCGAAGCCGTTGCGCTACTACCACGAGCTCGACGACACCTTCTACACCGTCACCTCGACGACGTTCGCCGGGCAGCTCTACCGCCTGTTCGGCCTGACGTCGATCGCCGATGCTGCCGATGACGGATCCGGGTTCCCGCAGCTGTCGGCAGAAGCCATCCTGACCGCCGACCCCGACGTGATCTTCCTGGCGGACACCAAGTGCTGCAAGCAGTCGGCCCGAACCGTCGCCGCCCGACCCGGCTGGTCGACCCTGAAGGCGGTCAAGGCCAACGCCGTCGTCGAACTCGACGACGACCTCGCGTCCCGGTGGGGTCCTCGGATCGTCGAGTTCGCCCGGGCCGTCGCTGCTGGGCTGCCGAGGTCCTGACGTGGCCGTCGCCGTCGGCCGGCTCGGTATCGACACTCGGGCTCCCGTCGCGGGTTCCCGCATCGCGCCCTGGTTGGCAGGCGGGATCGCGGCGCTCGTCGGAGCCGTCGTGATCGGGATCCTCACCGGCCCCGCCGGGCTCCCGCTCGGCGGTTCGCTGGTCGAGGTGGCCGACCGTGTCCTCCCCGTCGATCTCGACAGCGGCCTGACGGCCGCCCAGGCGACGATCCTGTGGGAGATCCGGGTGCCGCGGGTGCTGCTCGGCGCCGCGGTCGGCTGGCTCCTCGCCGGCGCAGGCGCTGCGTACCAGGGAGTGTTCCGGAACCCCCTGGCCGACCCGTTCACCCTCGGCTCGGCGGCCGGTGCCGGTCTGGGCGCGACCCTCGCCATCGTCTACGGCCCAACGGCCGGCTCGTGGCCGCTCGATCCGTTGCCGGTCGCCTCCTTCGCCGGCGCGCTGCTCGCCGTCGCCGTGTCCTACGTTCTGGGCACTGGGGTCGACCGCTCCCGGTCGGCGACCTCGATCGTGCTCGCCGGCATCGCCGTCGCCGCGTTCTTCACTGCGCTGCAGACGTACGTCCAGCAGCGCAATACCGACACCGTGCAGCGCGTCTACACGTGGCTGTTGGGCCGGATGTCGACGGCCACCTGGGACGACGTCCGGCTCGTGGTGCCCTATCTCGTCGTGTGCTCCGTCGGGCTGCTCGCGCTGCGCCGGATGCTCGACGTGCTGCGCGTGGGTGAACTCGAGGCCGCCGCGCTCGGGCTCCACGTGGCCCGGGCGCGACTGGCCGCCGTGGCGCTCGCCACCCTGGGAACAGCCGCCGCCGTGTCGGTCACCGGCCTCATCGGCTTCGTGGGCATCATCGTCCCGCACACGGTACGGCTGGTGGCCGGGGCCAGCTATCGCCGAGTCCTGCCGCTGTCGATGCTGTGCGGCGGTGCCTTCCTGGTGCTCGCCGACGTGCTCGCCCGCACGCTCGCCTCGCCGGCCGAGATCCCCATCGGCGTCGTGACGGCATTCTTCGGCGCACCGTTCTTCCTGCTCGTCCTGCGATCGCGCCGACGCGCCTGAGGCTGCGGTGGAGCTGCGCGCCGAAGGCCTGGTCGTCGCCTACGGCCGCCAGCACGCCGTCGACGGCATCGACGTCACGCTCCGCGAGGGGTCGTGGACCTGCCTCATCGGTCCCAACGGGGCGGGCAAGAGCACGGCGCTGCGAGCGCTGGCCGGCCTCGTACGGCCGAGCGCCGGCTCGGTCACCGTCGGAGGACACCGACCCGACCGGCTCGGACCGAGAGCACGCGCCCAGCTGATCGCCTACGTCCCCCAGCAGCCGACGGTGCCCGACGACGCCACCGTGCTCGATTACGTGCTGCTCGGCCGGACGGCGTACGTAGCGACCTTCGGCGTCGACTCCGACGAGGACCGGGCCGTGGCCTCCGCCTGCCTCCACCGGCTCGACCTGGGGAGCTTCGAACGCCGGCGGCTCGACACCTTGTCCGGCGGTGAGTTGCAGCGGGTCGTGCTGGCCCGGGCACTCGCCCAGGAGGCACCGGTACTGCTCCTCGACGAGCCGACCTCGGCCCTCGACGTCGCGCATCAGCAGCAAGTGCTCGACCTCGTCGCCGGGCTCCGCCGGGATCGTTCCCTCACGGTGGCCGCCGCTATGCACGATCTCACGCTCGCCGGTCAGTACGCAGACCGGGTGGTCCTGTTGCGCCAGGGGCGGGTGCAGGCGCAGGGTCGACCATCCGAGGTGCTGACGCGCGACACGATCGAACGGCACTACGGCGCCCGGGTGCACGTCGTGGAGCTCCCCGACGGTTCCACGGCCGTCGTGCCCCGCCGCAGCGGCCCGACTTGACCGAACCGGATGGGTTCCGGACCGTCATGGCCTTGCCGGGTGCAGCGTTCCTCCAGGCCCCCGGGTCGAGCAACGACCACGACCTCGGTCTGTTCCAGATCGGCTCGGGCGCGGCGGCGTCGAACGCCGGGCGGTCCGGAGTCGGGCTCTACCACCTTGCATGGGAGCTCGAGACGCTCGACGATCTCGCCCGCCTCGCCGGCGTGCTGTCCCAGCATGGGCACCTCGTCGGGGCGTCGGACCACTCCACGACCAAGTCGCTTTACGCGGTCGACCCCGACGGGCTCGAGTTCGAGTTGTGCTGGGTGGTGCCCGCCCGTCTTCTCGACGAGGCCACCCTTGCGGGGCGCTCCCGGATCCTGCCGCTCGATCTCGACGAGGCCCGGCACCGGTACGGGGGCGACACTCGAGGCGGGCTGGGCATCTCGATCCCGGCCTGACCCGGTCCGCCGTCCGAGCGGCCCTGATCGGATCAGCCGCCCTTGCGGCGGGCCCACTCCTGGGGGTGGGCGAAGCTCATGTGCTTCGCGACCCGCTTGAACCGCATCCCGCACACGTCGCACTCCTGATCGCCGGCGGGCCCGGCGTTGCGCTCACGCGCCGGCCGAGACGACGCGGACCGGCGACCGGCACCCGAGCGCGCCGGGGCCGGTGCGGTGGCGGCGTCCCAGCGCCGCACCAGACCGAGCAACTCGTCGGTGTCGAGGCCAAGGTCGTCGGCCACGAGTGCGTAGGCCTGCACCTTGTCGCGGAGTCGGGCACCGTCGGAGCGGTCGGCCCCGCCGACGGATTCCACGAAGGACCGAACCACGTCGAGCCCGCAGGACACCTCGGTCGGAACGCCGTCGGTGGCGAGTTGCGCCAGCGTCGCCGAGAGCCCCTGGAGCTGGAAGCGGGCGAGTTCGGCCTTGGGTCCGCGGTCCGCCGCGGCCTCGACCGACTCGACGAGCGACCGGAACCCGCTGATCGTACGCTGCTGGGGCGTGTCCACCTGCGCAGGCTAGAGGACCGCCCGTCCCCCCGACCGGACCCGAGTGGGCCTAGCGTTGCGCCATGTCCTCCACACCGGCTGCCTGGCACCCCGATCCGACCGGCCGTCACCAGCTCCGCTACTGGGACAGCAACGCCTGGACCGAGCACGTGTCGGACCAGGGCCGCCAGAGCGTCGACCCGGTCGACGGTCCGGGTGCGCCGTCGGCCACGTCCGGCCGGATCGACCGGATCGACAACGCCCTGAGCTTCGGCGACGACGGGGGCAGCAAGGTGCACGAGCAGCTGGGCCGGGCCGGCGTCAGCGGACCCGTCGCCGGGGGTGGCGGAACGCTGCTCACCGAGCCGGTCCTCGTGGTGAACCAGAAGGCGAAGATCATCGAGGTCACCAATCAATATGCCGTGTTCGATCAGAACGGCCGGCAGCTCGGCGCGGTCAATCAGGTCGGGCAGTCGACGGCGAAAAAGCTGCTGCGCCTCGTGTCGAACGTCGATCAGTTCCTCACCCACAAGCTCGAGGTGAACGACGCTGCGGGCCAGGTGGTGCTGCGCCTCACCCGACCGGCGAAGGTGTTCAAGTCGACGGTGGTGGTCGAGGCGCCCGACGGCACCGAGATCGGTCGGATCGTGCAGCGCAACATGATCGGCAAGATCCGCTTCGGTCTCGAAGCCGGCGGCCAGGAGCTCGGCGCCATCCAGGCCGAGAACTGGCGGGCGTGGGACTTCCGTGTGGAGGATCACACCGGAGCCGAGGTGGCTCGGATCACCAAGACCTGGGAGGGGCTGGCCAAGGCCATGTTCACGACCGCCGACAACTACGTCGTGCGCCTCCACACCGATATCCCCCAGCCGCTACGAAGCCTGGTGGTGGCCGCCGCCGTCTCGGTCGACACGGCACTCAAGCAGGACGACCGCGCGTGAGCACCGGGCTCGCCGACGTTCAGCCGGGCGCGATCCCGACCACCTCGGCCGGCGCAACCAACCCCTCGGCGAGGGCGACCGTCACCGGATGACGATCGCGTTCCGGCACGGCGAGCACGAGCCGGGCCGGACCGTGCAGCGCGACGGCGTCGGCCGCGAAGGGCACGAGATCGAGGTCGATCCCGACCGAACACACGACGACCACCGGACCCGCACCGGTGCGTTCACCGACGGCGACGCACGGGACCGGATCCTTCAGGTTCGCTCGCGGTACCGGCGCCGGCGCAGCGGCGAGGTGGGCGGCGCCCACGAGACGGGGTGCGTGCAACAGCCGATGGCGCAGGAGGCGCTCCGCCCCGAGCCGGTTCAGCGGGTGGGGCGCTGCGCCCGGGGCCCGGTGGGCGGCGACGGTGTCGACCACGGCTGCGAGGGCGCCGGCCGGCGGTCGGTCGCCGTGGAGCAAGCCGAACGCCTCTCGGTCGTGGGCACCGACCCCGACCTCGAGCCGGACGGCGCCGGTGTCGGGGTCGCGCACGGCCCGGCACACTTCGAGGCCAGCCACCTCACCCGCCAGCACGCCGTGCTCGACGCTCGGGGTGGCGCCAGCTGCCTCGATCAGTTCGACCAGTTCCAGCAGCGCCGGCTCGACCGGTGGTGCGATCGGGAGCGAATCGGGTGAGGCCGGCACGAGCGCGCGACCCTCGACCCGCCACACGGTCGGCGGCGTCGCGAACGCCCCCGCCCGCCGGGCGAGCGTGCCCACCGCCTCCTCGGCGAGGACATGCACCCGGCCAGCGGTCTGCTGACGAGCCCACGCCAGGGCCGGTCCGAGCCCTCGTTCGGGTCGGTCCTCGACGAGTACCCAGGCCTCGCCTTCACGAACGAGCGCAGCACCACCGGGGAACATTCCGGGGGTGACCGGTCCCTCGCCGACGTGGTCGCGCACGAGGGCTGCGAGCTTCAGGCCCAGCAGCCGGCTCCTCCGAGCCGGATCGGCGCCCGGCGAACCGGGCCCCGAGGTCACTGCTTCTTGCCGCCCTTGCGCTCGCCGTACCGCTTGTTGAACCGCTCGACGCGGCCACCGGTATCGACCAGCTTCTGCTTGCCCGTGAAGAACGGGTGGCATTCGTTGCAGAGCTCGGCGTGGATCTCACCTTTGTAGGTGGAACGCGTCTCGAAGCGGTTGCCGCACGAGCAGACGACCAGAACGGTGTCGTAGCGGGGATGGATGTCGGTCTTCATCGGTGCTCCTCGAGACGGGCCATCCGGGGGACGGGGAAGTGTAGCGATCAGCCGGGCTGCTTGGCGATCTCGGTCAGGAACTCCTCGTTCGACCGGAAGGTCTTGAGGCGGTCGAGCAGGAGCTCCATCCCGGCCGAACCGTCGCCACCGAGCGCGGAGAGCACCCGGCGCAGCTTGAGGAGCTGCTGCAACTGACGGCGCTCGTAGAGCAGGTCGTCGCGCCGGGTCGACGACGCGTCGAGATCGATGGCGGGGTAGATCCGCCGCTCGGCAAGGCGCCGGTCGAGACGGAGTTCCATGTTGCCGGTGCCCTTGAACTCCTCGAAGATCGCCTCGTCCATGCGGGAGTTGGTCTCGACGAGCGCCGTGGCCAGGATCGTGAGCGATCCGCCTTCCTCCAGATTGCGGGCGGCGCCGAAGAACCGCTTCGGCGGGTAGAGGGCACCGGCGTCGATGCCACCGGACAGGACTCGCCCGGTGGGCGGCAGGCCGAGGTTGTAGGCGCGAGCGAGGCGGGTGATGCCGTCGACGATCAGCACGACGTCCTTGCCGGACTCCACCAGTCGCTTGGCCCGCTCCACGGTGAGCTCGGCGACGGCGAGGTGCTCCTCGCTCGGGCGGTCGAACGTCGAAGCGACCACCTCACCCTTGATCGAACGCCGGAAGTCGGTGACCTCCTCGGGACGCTCGTCGATCAGCAACACCATGAGCGTGATCTCGGGGTGGTTCCGTTCGATCGCCGTGGCGATCGTCTTCATGACGGAGGTCTTGCCCGCCTTGGGTGGGGCCACGATCAGCCCGCGCTGACCCTTCCCGATCGGCGAGACCAGGTCGATGATCCGGGCGGTGAGGTCGTAGGGAGCATTGACGTTCTCGAGCCGGATGCGCTGATCGGGGAACAGCGGCGTGAGGTCCTCGAAGCGGCGGCGACCCCGCGACAGCTCGGGATCGGTGCCGTTGACCGAGGCGAGCTGGACGAGCGCCGGATTCCGTTCGTTCCGGCCAGCGGGCCGGCACGTTCCGGTGACGAGGTCCCCGCGCCGGAGCCCGAACTGGCGGATCTGACGAACGGAGACGTAGACGTCGTCCCGGCTCGGCTGCGGGCCGGCGACCCGCAGGAAGCCGAACCCTTCGTCACGCAGGTCGAGATGGCCCGACACCGGGACGGGTTCGACGGCGACGGCGTCGGACACATCGCGCTCACGGTCGGCGAACCGGTCGTTGGCCCGCTCGAGGCGACGTTCCGCCTCGGCGCCGGCGGCGGGGCCCGACGCAGCGACGTTGCCGGGCGGGGCCGGAACACCCGGTTGACCCGGCTCGCCACCGCCGCCCTTGCGCCGACGACGACGGCGGCGTGCGCTGCGGCTCTCGCCGTCGAACCCGGCGGCCCCTTCGGCACCCTCCGGACCGTCAGCCTCCTCGGCTTCGTTGCCGTCGGGGGCATCGTCGTCGCCGTCATCGGTGTCGGTGTCGGCGTCGGGTCGCACAGCCGGGGCCGGTGGGGGTGGTGGGGTCGGGGCCGCTTCGGCGACCGGGGCCGGTGCGGTTGGGGCCGGTGCGGTAGGGGCCGGTGCCGCCTGGGCGACCGGGGCCGGCTCGTCGAGCGGCAGCCGGGCGGGAGCTGCAGGCGCGGCCACGGTCACGCCGGTGGACTCGAGGATCCGGTCGATGATCTCGGACTTCTTCGCCCGCGACCCCGCCTTCACGCCCAACGCACTGGCGATGGCCACCAGTTGCTCACGATCCTTGCCCTCGAGCATGGAACGTTCCAGCGTCTCGGACCCCTCGCTCATCGGCGCTCCTCGATCGGGTCGCTTCCCGGGCTGATCCCCGCGCACGGCCCGACGTGCGGGCCGCGGCACTGTACCGACGCCGGGTCGGAAGGGCCAAGCATCGCGCCATGGCGGCCCGGCTCACCGTCGTACGGCCCGCTCCACGTAGCCCTCGACGGCAGCCAGATCGTTGGGGAGCACGGTCGTGCGCTCTGGACGCTCGAACAGGCCGGCCAGATGGTCCGGCAGGCCGGGGCGCACGCCGGTGGCCCGCTCGACGGCATCTGGGAACTTGGCCGGGTGCGCGGTTGCAAGGCAGACCATCGGGATCGAGCGGTCGAGCCAGCGGGCCTCGGCCGCGGCGATGCCGACGGCCGTATGCGGATCGACGAGCAGGCCCGCGTCGGCGTGCACGGCGGCGATCGTGGCGAGCGTGGCGTCGTCGTCCACCCGGGCGCCGGAGAACCGCTCGGTGAGCGTGGCGTACTGGTCGGGTTCGAGGGCGAGCGAGCCCGACGCCCGGAAACGACGCATCTGCTCGGCGGTGAGGCCACCGTCCCGGCCGTTCAGCTCGAACAAGAGCCGCTCGACGTTGGAGGAGACCTGGATGTCCATGCTCGGGCTGAGGCTGGGCAGCACGACGGTGGTCGCCATGGTTCCCGAGTCCAGCCAACGGGTGAGGATGTCGTTGCGGTTGGACCCGATGACGAACTGCCCGACAGGTAGACCCATCCGCTCGGCGACCCATCCGGCGAGGACGTTGCCGAAGTTGCCCGTCGGCACGGCGAACGACACGGGGCGACCGCCGGGGCCGCCACCGAGGGCCAGCGCAGTGGTCACGTAGTACACCGTCTGCGCAGCGACCCGGGCCCAGTTGATCGAGTTCACCGCAGACAGTGGGGTGCCGAGCCGGTCACGGAAGGCGGTGTCGGCGAACATCGCCTTCACGAGGTCCTGGCAGTCGTCGAAGGTGCCCGAGACCGCGACGGCGTAGACGTTGGGCGCGTCGACGGTGGTCATCTGGCGACGCTGTACCTCCGACACCCGGCCCTCGGGGTAGAGGATGACGATGTCGACGTGCTGGCACGCCTTCACGCCGTCGATCGCCGCCGAGCCGGTGTCGCCGGAGGTTGCGCCGACGATGACCAGACGCCGGCCCTGGCGAGCGAGCACATGGTCGAACAGCCGGCCGACGAGCTGTAGGGCGACATCTTTGAACGCAAGCGTGGGGCCGTGGAACAACTCGGCGATCCACAGGTTGGCGTCGAGCTCGACCAACGGGCACACGGCCGGATGGCGGAAGGAGTCGTAGGCGTCGGCGACGATGGCCGTGAACTCGGCCCGGTCGATCTCGTCGCCGACGAACGGGGCGAGCACGGCGGCGGCGACCTCTGCGTAGGGCAGGCCCCCGTGGAGCCCGCTCGGCAGGGTGGGCCACTCGGCGGGAACGTAGAGGCCGCCGTCGTCGGCGAGCCCGGCGAGCAGGGTGTCGGCGAAGCCGAGTTCGGGTGCGGCGCCCCGGGTCGACAGGTAGCGCACCGTCAGCCTCCGATCACCCGCAGGGGGGCACCGACCCGCTTGACGACGTCGAGATCGCGCAGATCCTTGAGGGTTGCCCGAACGTCGGCCTCCCGGGCGACGTGAGTGATGAACACGAGGCGGGCGTCGTCGCCGAGCCCCTCCTGCTCGGCCGCCCGGATCGACACCCCGTGACGGGCAAACACGCCGGTGACGGCGTGCAGGACGCCGGGCCGATCGGCGACCTCGAGCGGGAGTTCGTACTCGGCGAGGACGTCGTCGATCGGGGTGATCGTCGCCCGGGGCAGGCGACCGATCGGGGCGTGGGTGCCTTGGCGCAGGTTGACGGCGGCATCGATGACGTCGCCGAGCACGGCGCTCGCCGTGGGGAAGCCGCCGGCCCCACGGCCGTAGAACATGAGTTGGCCGACGGCGTCGCCTTCGACGAACACGGCGTTGAAGCTGTCGCGGACCCCGGCGAGCGGGTGGCCGGCGGGCACCATCGCCGGGTGGACCCGGACGGCGACCGAGCCGCCGTCGTCGCGCTCGCAGATCGCGAGGAGCTTGATCGCGTATCCGAGCCGCCGGGCGAGGGCGATGTCGGCCTGGGTGACCCCCGAGATGCCCTCGTGGTAGACGTCGCCGGCGACGACGCGCACGCCGAACGCGATCGTGGCGATAATGGCGGCCTTGGCCCCGGCGTCGAACCCCTCCACGTCGGCGGTGGGGTCACGCTCGGCGTAGCCGAGCCGCTGGGCTTCGGCGAGTGCGACGCCGTAGTCGGCACCCTCCTCCGACATCTTGGTGAGGATGTAGTTGGTGGTGCCGTTGACGATGCCCATCACACGCCGAACGGGCTCGCCCCGCAGGCTTTCCCGCAGGGGGCGGATGAGGGGGATGCCACCGGCGACCGCGGCCTCGAAGAGCAGGTCGCGGCCGGCGGCGTCGGCGGCCTCGAAGAGTTCGGAGCCGACGTTGGCGAGCAGTTCCTTGTTGGCGGTCACGACGGGCTTGCCGTTGGCCAGGGCAGTCCGGATCAGCTCGCGGGCGGGTTCGATGCCACCGATCACCTCGACGACGAGATCGACGTCGGGGTCGGCGACGACGGCTGCGGCGTCACGGGTGAGCAGGCCGTCGGGGAGCGCCACGTTCCGGTCGCGGCTGACATTGCGCACCGCGACGCGGGTCACCTCGAGTCGGATGCCAGTGCGGGCCTCGATGGCGTCGGCCCGCCGGGCGACGAGGTCGACGAACGCCGCACCGACGTTCCCGCACCCCAGTACTCCGATACGGGCCCGTTCGCTTTGCGTCACGGGCCTCGCAGGCTAGCGGGCGATGCTGGGGCGGCGGCGGCGGGCAGGAGGTCTGGCGGCGACTGCGGCCGGCGGACCGACCCCGGCTCGCCACCTCCCGGACCATCGCCTCCCCCTGGGAGACGAATCGTCGACGAATCGCCGAATTCGTCGCGCTCAGCGCGTCATGAATGCCACCAAGCGCATCATCTCGTCACGATTCGTCGACGATTCGTGACGTAGGGCAGGGAGAACGGAGACGGAGGGGGAAGCCGCGGCGGGAGGCCCAACCCGGCGTGCCGCCCGAACGGAGCGACCTGCGTTACATCCGGTCCGGGGTCTCGATCCCGAGCAGACCGAGCCCGGTGCGCAACACCCGAGCCGTGAGATCGCACAGGATCAGCCGCCCGTCGCGCACCGCCGGCTCGGCCTTGAGCACCGGGCACGCCTCGTAGAACGCCGTGAACACACCCGCCAGGCCGAACAGGTAGCTGCACAGCCGATGGGGCGACAGCTTGTCGATCGTGTCTGCAACCGCCGCCTCGAATCCGAGCAGTTCGACCGCCAGCGCCCGCTCGGCCGGTTCCCCGAGCGACGGGATCACCCCTGCCAAGGACGCCGGCTCCACCCCCGCCCGCGTGAAGATCGACCGGATCCGGGCGTGCGCGTACTGCAGATATGGCGCCGTGTTCCCGTCGAAGGACAGCATCCGATCCCAGTCGAACTGGTAGTCCCGCAGCCGATCCGTCGACAGGTCCGCATATTTCACCGCACCGATCCCGATCTGGCGGGCGAGCCCCTCGGCGTCGACCCCGTCGGGCGCACCGCCCCGCGCCGTCAACACCTCGGCGGCCCGACCCACCGCTTCGTCGAGGAGGTCGACCAACCGCAACGAGGTGCCCGCCCGCGTGCGCAGCAGCTTGCCGTCGGCACCGAGCACGCTGCCGTTGGCCACATGCACCGCCCGAGCTGGTGGCGTCAGCCAGCCGGCCATCTCAGACACCGCCCACACCATCTGCAGGTGCTGGGCCTGCGGCGCGCCCACGCAGTAGAGCAACCAGGTCGCCCCCAGCCGGTCGACCCGGTCCCGTACCGTCGCGAGGTCGGTCGCTGCGTACCCGTAGCCGCCGTCACCCTTGCGGACGATCAGCGGCAACGGTTCGTTGTCCCGGTTGGTGAACCCGGGCGGGAACACGCACTGCGCCCCGTCGCTCTCGACCAACAACCCGGCGCCGGCCAGGTCCTCGACCACCGCCGCGAGCATGGGGTTGTACGCGCTCTCCCCCATCAGGTCACCGGGGGTCAGCAGCACCCCGAGCCGTTCGTAGACCACCTGGAAGTACGCGGCGGACTGCTCGACCAGGATCGTCCACAGCCGCATCGTCTCGGCATCGCCCGCCTGCAGCGCCACGACCCGCGCCCGGGCCCGATCGGCGAAGCCGACGTCGCCGTCGAACTTCCGGCGGGCCTGCTGGTAGAAGCCGTTGAGGTCACCCATCGACAGCTCGTCCGCCGCAGCTGCCTCCCCGAGATCGAGCAGGTGCTCGATGAGCATCCCGAACGGCGTACCCCAGTCACCGATGTGGTTCTCCCGGATGACCGCGTGTCCGACGTGGCCGAGGATTCGCACCAAGGCGTCACCGATGATGGTCGTCCGCAGGTGCCCGACGTGCATCTCCTTGGCCACGTTGGGTGCCGAGTAGTCGACGACCACCGTCTCGGGGTTCGCCGCGACCGGCACCCCGAGCCGGTCGTCACGGGCGACCGCAGCGACGAGCCCGGCGAGCACGTCGTCCCGCAACGTCAGATTGACGAAGCCCGGCCCGGCGATCTCCACCGTCGAACACAGGTCGTCGAGGGCCGCCGCTGCGACCACCTCGGCTGCGACGTCACGCGGCGTGCGCTTCAGGCGCTTGGCCAACCCGAGCGCGCCGTTGGCCTGGAAATCGGCCCGGTCCGACGGGCGCACCACCGGGTCGGCGCCCACCTCCAGCGCATCGAAGGCGGGCTGCAGACGGGCAGCGACGAGGGAAGAGAGATCGGCCATGCGGAAATCCATTCAAGCCGGGCGACCCCGGGCGCGACCATGCGATATGGACAACCCCTGGTGGCCGCTGTTCGGACTGCGCCTGCGCACCCCCCGACTCGAACTGCGGCTGCTCACCGACGACGACATCCTCGCCGTATGCGGCTTCCTCGACGACCTGCACGACCCGGCGGTCATGCCCTTCGAGCGCGCCTTCACGGATCTGCCGTCTCCCGAGCGCGAGCAGGGCGCCTTCCGGCACTTCTGGACGGCGCGGGCCACGTGGCGGCCCGACGCCTGGGAAGCGGCCTTCGCCGTGCGGCTCGACGGCGCAACCGTGGGGGTGCAGTCACTGCGGGCCGACGCCTTCGCAACGGTTCGTGAGGTCGACACCGGCTCGTACCTGCGGCGAGCCGTGCAGGGGCGCGGCATCGGCACCGAGATGCGAGTCGCCGTGCTCGCCCTTGCCTTCGAGGGCCTCGGCGCACGGTGGGCCCGCTCCGGAGCGTTCCGGGACAACGAATCCTCGCGCCGCGTCAGCGAAAAGCTCGGCTATCGACCCGACGGCATCGAGGTGAAGGCACCACGGGGTCAACCCGTCGTCTCGGACCGCTTCCGGCTCGACGGCACCGACTGGTCATCGACCCGCGACCGCTGGCCGTCGGTGACCATCGAGGGCCTCGAGGCGTGTCGGAGTTGGTTCGGAGCCTGACCCTGCCGGGCGCCTGGCAGGCTGGGTGCCATGCGCACGGTGATGCTTGCCGTCGGGTGCCTGGTTCTGCTCGGTGCCTGCGGCGACGGCGAGTCCGCTTCGACGACGACCACGACCGCCGCGCCGGCCACGATCACGACCATCGCGGCAACAACCACGGCGCCCACCGCGGCGCCGACGGCACCGGCCACCACCGTCGCCACGATCCCCACCACGACGGCCGCGCCGACCACCACGAAGGCGACGACTGCGACGACCGCGTCAACGGCCGCGACGACCGCCGGGTCGACGACCACGGCTGCGCCGGTCGGCTTCCAGCAGTACGCGAAGGTGGCGACGCCGTCGATGCCCGACACGAGCGCTCCGATCCCGGCGACCGGGCCACTGCCCAACGGCGTCTACTACGCCACGATCGCCGGATCCGGAGCGGCGAACGCCGTGCCGGTACAGGTGCTGCAGTGGTTCGGGGGCGCCGCCTGCGAGGCGGCCGCAGCCCGATTCGGCGACGAGTGCCTGAACGACTACTACGTGCTGACCACCCCGAAACGCTCCCTAACGCTCGACCTGCGCAACGCATTCGTCAGCGTCTCGGCCCTCCAACCGGGCGTGAACTACCGGATCAGCGCCGCCGAACTGGTGCGCCTGCTCAACCGGGGCGGCCCGGTCGGCAACACGCCGTCGGGCTACCAATACATGCCGTTCGGGGTCCGCGTGGAGGTGGCCGGCGGGGTGATCACCCGGTTCGAACAGGTCTGGACACCATAGGCACCAGCCCCTTCACCTGGCCCCGTTCGCCTGGCCCGGTTCACCCGAGGTCGAGACGCACGAGATCGTCGAGGGTTTCGCGCCGCACCACCACCCGCGCATCGCCGTCGCGCACGAACACGACGGCCGGCCGGGTCACTTTGTTGTAGTTGGAGGCCATCGAGTGCCCGTAGGCCCCGGTCACCGGCGTGGCGAGCACGTCGCCGACCACGAGGTCCTCGGGCACGGCTGCGTCGTCGATCAACACGTCGCCCGACTCGCAGTGCTTCCCGACGAGCCGGACGGTCCGCCCCCGGTCGGCCAGCGGCGCCCGGGGCAGGAACGCCTCGTAACCCGAGCCGTAGAGCACCGGGCGCGGGTTGTCCGACATGCCGCCGTCGACCGAGACGTAGGTGCGAATCCCCGGCAGCTCCTTGACGGTGCCCACCGTGTAGAGCGTGACCGCGGCCGAGGCCACGATCGATCGCCCCGGCTCGACACCGACCCGGGCCGTGATCCCGTGAGCGGCGACGGCGCGGCGCAACGCGACCGCCCACTGCGACAACGTCGAGCCCTCCTCCCCGACCACGTAGGGCACCCCGAGGCCACCGCCGATCGTGAGCTCCGGCAAGGCGAACCCACGGGTCGCCTCGGCCATCACCCCGAGCGCCTCGGCGAAGCTGTCGACCGCGAACACGTTCGAGCCGATGTGGCAGTGGACCCCGACGAGGCGCACCGAGGGCGACCCCAACGCTCGCTCGACGGCCCGCGCAGCGAGGCCGGACGAGACGGTGAAGCCGAACTTCGAGTCGTCCTGCCCCGTCCGGATGAACTCGTGGGTGTGGGCTTCGACCCCGGGAGTGAGTCGCAGGTGCACCGCCGGGGTCGGCACCCCTTCGACGTGGAGGGCGTCGAGCCGGTCGAGTTCGTCGAAGGAATCGACGATGATCCGATGCACGCCCACCGTGCAGGCCCGGCGCAGCTCGTCGAGCGACTTGTTGTTGCCGTGGAGCACCAGGCGCTCGGCCGGCACCCCGGCGGCGAGGGCGACGTGCAGTTCGCCGCCGGTGGCCACGTCGAGCAGGCAGCCCTCCTCGTGGGCCAGCCGGGCCATCGCCGTACACAAGAAGGCCTTGGTGGCGTAGGCGACGTTGCCGGCTCCGAACGCACCGACGGCCTCCCGGCAGCGGGCCCGCAGGTGCGCCTCGTCGTAGACGAACAGCGGGGTGCCGAACTCCGCAGCCAACTCGAGCAGATCGCACCCGCCGATCCCGAGGTGGCCGCCCGGGCCGAGGGCCGCGGTGTCGGGAAGAAGTGAGAACGGGATCGGCACCGTCGAAGGCACGAGGGGCGAGCGTACGCGGGTGCGCGACCGGGCGCCGGGCGCTACTCTCTCCCAGCCCGCCCTCGTAGCTCAGGGGATAGAGCGTCGGCCTCCGGAGCCGTGTGCGCAGGTTCGAATCCTGCCGAGGGCACCAGCAGAAACGGGCTGTGAGCAGCGCACGCACGCTGAGGCCCTCGGGCAACAAGCGCGTGGTCGGGGCGTTTGCTGTCGACGGCAGCGAGGGTCGGCGGTGCGTCCGCGGTGCGGCGGCAGACCCGGCGGACTCACCCTGCGGCGAGCCCGCCCTGATCGATCGTGATCCAGAAGGCCTCGCCGGCACCACCGTCGAGCACCGCGAACACGGCGACGAAGGGCACGAGGGCACCGACGCCGACGTAGACCCGGACGTCAGGGTCACCCGTGGCCAAGGTCGAGCCCTCGAAGTCACGGGCCAACCGGTCGCGCACCGCAGGGAGGTCGAAGACCAAGAAGTCCGTCACCGACGGCTCGCCATCATCGCCACGCTCGCTCGGGAGCAACCGCTCGAGGCGCTCGAAGAACTCCTCGGTGAAGCGGACCTGCCGGTCCGTTACGCGAGCGGCGCTGGCGGCCGAACTCGACGGCCTGCGCAAGCACCTGCGAGCGCAGCGGCTCGGGAACCTCGTCCCAGGACGTGACCGTGGCAGCGGCGACGGCGTCGGCGCGCTCGGCCGGCGTCATCCGGTCCATGTCCTGCACTGTCACGACCACGCGCCGCTCGCCCAGGAATGGAGCCTACCGATCGACGACGGGGCGAGGCAGACCGCGCACGCCACGCCGCCGCGTCGCGAACCTCGAGCGAGCGCCATGACCCGCACCACCATGACCAAGGCGGCGTTGGCTCTCGCCGTAACCGCCCTCGCGTCGATCACCGCCGCGTGCAGCACGGTGGTGAGTGGCGTCAACAAGGTCAACAGCGACGTCAACGCAACTCGTGAGCGGAGTGCCCTGTCGCGAGCCAGCGACATCGCCTACAACAACGCCAGGAACGCCATCGCTATCGCGTCCGCCTACAGCCGCCCCTGGCAGACCAGGCCAGCCGACCTGTCTCAGTCAGTCAGCGAGGAAAGGCCGTCGGTGTCGCCGTTCTCTCACCTGCGGCACTGTGCACACGAGTGCGACGTCGCGCCACGAGTCATTGCCGGGACCGCCTGCGCCTGCCACCGACTTGTCGGGCGGGCCACTCTCCGACTTCGCCATTTAGCGGTACTAGTGCGTAGCGTCCGGTCGCTGTGACCTAAACGACCGGCAGGAGGAACGCCCAGTGAATCTCTCCCTCAGCTCGAATCAGTTCGACCTGGTGTACAACCTGTTCTCATTCGTCATCGCCAGCATGGGCGCTGCGTTCGTGTTCTTCCTCCTCGTGAGGAACCGCGTCGCGCCGCAGCACCGGATGGCCGTGACCTTGTCGACGCTCGTCGTAGGCATCGCCTTCTACCACTACGTACGCATCTTCGACTCGTGGTCGGGCGCCTTCTCCTTCGCCAACGGGCGCTACGAGCAGACCGGTACGCCGTTCAACGAAGGCTACCGGTACGTCGACTGGCTCCTCACGGTGCCGCTCCTGCTCGCCGAACTCGTCGTGGTTCTCAAGCTGGCCGCTGCGAAGACGCGAAGCCTGCTGGTGCGCCTCATGCTGGCGGCGGTGGCGATGGTCGTGCTCGGCTGGCCCGGCGAGGTCGCCGATCCCGACTCGACGGCTCGGACCGTCTGGGGCGTGCTGTCGACGCTCCCGTTCCTTTACATCCTGTTCGTGCTCTTCGTGGAGCTCGGCAAGTCGCTCGACCGTCAGAGCCCGGGCGTCCGCAAGCTGATCGACGGGCTGCGCTACATCGTGCTGGCGACATGGGGCGTCTACCCGCTCGCATACATCGCACCGTCGGTGATCGACAATGCGGCCAACGCCGAAGTCGCCCGCCAGGTCGGCTACTCGATCGCCGACGTGCTCGCCAAGCCACTGTTCGGGCTCCTCGTGCTCGTCATCGCCCTGAGCAAGTCGCGAGACGACGGCTACCAGGTCACCGAGGGTGCGTCGACAACGGCCTGAGCGACCCATCGCAGGCGCATCGGCCCGGTCGCCCCGAGCGACTGCAGGGCGTTGGCACGTGCGACGATCGCCCCTTGGGGGACGGCGGCCGTAGGCCCCATCACTTCGAAGGAATAAGGGAATCCGGGGTAGCGGTGGCGTTCCACCGCTACCCCGGACGTGTCGAGATGTTCCACGAACTCGATGTCCTCGGCGCAGCACAGGTCGAGCGGACCCACGTCCACGAAGGTGCGCTGAAGGCCCGTCAGGTAGGTGGTGCGCGACGGAACCGCATAGGACGGCGTGTGACCTCTCGGACGCCACCGGCCGAACTCGTCACTCTCCACCTCAGATCGATCGAAACGGGTCGGTGGTCCGAACCATAAATCGCATCTTCTGCTTTTTGGGCAGCACACAGTGATACCTGGACGAGGCCGTGCTCTCCTGCGCCCACCTGCCCGTCGGGATCCCCGAGACGGATTCGAAGTCGCCCTCACCGATCCCGGCTCGTCGGGTCCAACGCTTCGTGGATTGCGTGTTGGGCATGGGCTCCGAGATCGGTCGCCGGCCTCGGGTGGGGACCGGTTGCCGGGAAGAAGGGAACCGATCAGGAGTTAGAAACCAAACGGCGGACGTCGATGAGCCGCTCGAGGTGGTGCGTTGTGATCTTCCAGCCCTCCGCCGTGCGCACCAGGTCGTCGACGTAGGCCGCCCACAACGTCACGAGGTGGTCGGGATCGCCGGGCAGTTCGTGGGTGGCCTGCACGTAGCTGCGCATGTGGGCGGTGTCGCCCTCGACGGTCACCTGGATGTTGCCGATCAGGTGCTGCGTGCGCCCGAACGCGTTCCGGCGCTCGACCAGCCACGGCTTGTAGGCCCCCAGGCCATGGATCGGCTCGGGCGTGAAGCCGCTCACCACCACGTCGTCGGTGAAACAGGAAAAGTACCGGTCGTAGTCGAGCTGGTCGACGGAATCGGCGTAGCGGATGATCACGTCGCCGACGGCGAGACGGTCCTCGAGTGCGCTCATCGCCGCAGCGTAGGGGGCTCGGGTGAACGCGCCCACTGCCGGCGACGCCAGCCGCCCGATCCCGGCGGGGCATCCTCAACTCGCCCGGCGGAACCGTTCGTACCGCTCCTCGAGGAACTCCCTGTTCGGCTGCTCAGCGCGCGGGTGCGGGGAGCTGCGCCAGGGCAAGGCCGTGCATCTCCTTCAGCGCGTGTTGAAGGGTCGGCCCGTCGAACGCGCCGTGGTGGATGCGACACAGCGCCAACCCATTCGCCACCGACGCCGGGCTCCGTCCCGGTCGGACTTGATGTGGGCGGCGTCGAGAAGTTCGCCGAACGGCAACCGGCAGATCGCGCAGCGTTGTCGGTAGGCATGCAGAACCCTCGTTCGAAACAGGGGCTGATGGAGCCGCTGTTTGGCCATCGTCAGGTTGTAACGCCGCTCGATCTCGTTCACCCGCGGTCTCCCCTGGTGCACGAGGTCGCGCCGGGAGTAATCCAACGCGACCACGAACTGATGTTGGGCGGGTTCCTCAGCGATGAGCCACACCGGCATGACCGGTTCGAACACCTGGGTCTTCGTTCCCGGTCGGCGGCCAACCCCCACGAACCAGATCAGTGGCAGCTGCAATTCCATCGCACGTCGCAGCGCTCGGTTGTCGGCGTGGTTCGGATCAGTGCCTCGCCACTTGTATCGCAGCAACTCGTCCTCACCGATGCCGTCCGCATACGGCCGGCTCGCCTCGTCGGCGTAGTAACCGGTGACGAACGACAGGGCTGCTTCCATCCCCCTCGGCTTCCAGATGCCGGTCTGCGTCGGCGTCAAGCGGATCGTCCGGCCTGCGATGGTGACGGCGGCGAGATCTTCCGGAGTGAAGACGGGCGTGGTGAGCATCCTGGCCCGCAGCCAGGCGAAGACCGCCTCCCGGAACTCCGGCTCCTCGCCACCCGCAGCCATATCCCGTCCGCCCTCCCGCACCCTGTGCCCAACCCTACGGCGCGGCGAAGGCGAACCGGTTGCGTCCGCTCGATGCGTCGTGATGGACCACCCCGGTCCGCCCGATCGGTTCGGTCCCCATCAGCTGCGCGGCGAGCACGTCGGTGTCGCTCGCGTTGGCCACGGTCCGGCGACCATCGGGGAGGTCGAGGATCAAGATGACCTCGGTCGGTTCGCCGTCACGCCCGTAGGTGATCGTGTAGGTCACGATCGTCGCCTCGCCCGACGGCGCCGGGTCGACCTCGCGCGCCTCGGCGTCGAACGGCTCCCGGTACGTGGTCTCGCCGGTGGCGCCCGGAGGCACGTGGCCGGCATGGGCCAGCACCGTCGCCGCCTGCTTGGCGTTGGCCATTCCGATGCCGGTGACGAGCACCCGGTGCGTGGGGTGCCGGCGCACGTGGTCCAACGCGGCCGCAAGCGACTGCACGACGTACCCGTTGCCCGGACCGCCGGCGAAGGCCAGCCCACCGGTCAGTGACAGCGGGCGGGGGTCGTCGGGGCCGACCCCGAGCGCCGTGAGCCCGAGTTGGATGGCGCTCGGGAAGCAGCTGTAGAAGTCGGCGGCGTCGATGTCGCCGCCCTCGAGGCCGGCCCGCTGCAACGCGATGCGCACGGCGTGGTTCATCGCCGGGCTCTCCTCGAACGTCGCCCGCTCGACCGAATTCCACGCGTCGACCGCGCCGACGCCGGCGAGCACGACCATCGCGTCGGCGAAGAGACCGCGGTCGCGAGCGAAGCGCTCGGACACGACGACCACGGCTGCCGCCTGGTTGACGTCGATGATCGCGTTCATCCGCTTCGTGTACGGGTAGGCGATCATCCGGTTGTCCGGTGTGACCGCGGCGATGGTCTCGGCGTCGGGGGCGTCACGGAACCAGGCGTGCGGATCGTCGGCGGCCACCCGGGCATTGCGGGCCAGCAGTTCGGCAGCGATGGTGCGCTGCTCGTCGAAGCTCCGCCCGTGCGCCGCACGGATCGCGTTCTCGTACAGGGGGAACGACTGGATCGGGGCGACGAGGCCGTGACGCTGCTCGAGCGGGGAGCTGAACGGCAGTTGGTTCGCGAACGGATCGAAGCTGCGGGCGCGCGGTGGCCACCCCGGCGGAGTGCCCGGCGCGGCGCGGCGCCGCGCCCGCACGGCTTCGGCCGCGACTATCACGGCGCAATCGATCGTCGTGTCCGCCGCCACCTGGTGCAGCAGGTCCTGGGGTGACGTGCCCCCGGCCGGTACGCCGAGGCGGGTCACGTCGCTGCGGCACCCGAGTCCGGTCACGACCTCCCCGGCCAGGTCGGCGTAGGTCCACGCCACCGGCTCGGCGCAGGCCACCGCGTCGATCAGCGACGCATCGGCGATACCGGCGTCGGTCAACGCCGCTCGGGCGATCGACACCATGAGCGCAGCCGGGTCGGGTACGGCGTCGCCTCGGAGGCTGGTGCGTGCCGAGCCGACGATGCAGGAGAACGCGCCCATGGTGGTCAGGCCCCTTTCGTCGGGAGTGCGGCGACGGCAGTGCCCACGGCGTTGCGTTGACCGTGTTGGTTGACGCCCCACACCTCACAGGTGACGAGATGGGTGTCGCCGTCTCGCTGCTTGTCGATCACGCGACCCTGGCAGCGGGTGAGGTCGCCGACGATGTTGTGGCTGCGCACCTGCACGTTGAGCCGCAGGAGCCGGCCGTGGTCGCCGATCCAGTCGGTCATCAGGTGTCCCATCCACGAGATCCGCTCCGGCCCGTAGTCGTAGGCGCCCGGGACGCCGACGGCACGCGCCAGGCCGCTGTCCCAGTGGACCCGCTCGGGCGGTTCGGGCACGCCGAGGTCGTTCGGGATCCCGAGCGCCGGGTGGGCGTCGTACATGGCGAACGCGCCGGCATGGGCCTTGATGTAGAGGCCGCCCCACCCGAGGTCGAACGCGATGAAGCTCGTCACGGTCATCGGGCCCTTGAGCCGCTCGTCGAGCGGATCGCCGATCGCCACGTCCTCCCAGTACCGCGGTTCGGCCCCGCGGCGGCGTTCGGCCCGGTAGGCGCCGGCGATCTCCTCGATCTGGTCGCGCGACCACGTGGTCGGCAGCGTCGGTGCGGCATCGTCGGGTCGCTCCGCTCGCCGGCGGGCCGCGTCGCGCTGGGTGCGGATCACCCACGACTCGACCTCGGCCACCAGCTCGCCGTGCTGGTCGTGGAACGGCACGTGGTAGGTCTGGAGCACCGAGCGTCCCGAGAACCGGCTCGCCATGTCGCGCACCCCGCTGATCGCCGGCGTGGCGGTCAGCCGGTCGCCGAGGCGGACCGGCCGGTGCCACCGGAAATCGGTGCCGGCGTACATGGCGTGGATGCCCGGGAGCCCGCCGATGTATCCGCTCGTCACCCGGTCGAAGGCGTAGAGCATCGTCGGGGGCGCTAGCAGTGCGCCGTGGGGCGAGGCAGCGGCGTAGGCCTCGTCGATCCACAGCGGGTTGTCGTCGCCGATCCCGTCGGCGAAGTGCCGGATCGCATCGACGGTCGCCTCGGTGACGTGGGGCCGGGGTCCGGTGATCGGCACCCCGATGCGCGCCCGCAGTTCGTCGAGGGCCTCCTCGGTGATCGACGGGAACCGGTCGGCCTCGTCTCGGTGATCGGATGCCGTCAAGGCGCTTCCTCCTGTGTCGGTTCCGGTGCGCGTCGCGCCGAGCGAGCCGGCTACCGGTCGAAGTCGGTGATCACGGCCCGGCCGACGTACCGGCCGGCCTCGAGGTCGTCGAACACGTCGGCGATCTCGCTCAGCGCGGCAGTGCGACCGATGTGGCTCTTGACCCGCCCCTCGGCCGCCATGTCGACGAGCTCTCGCATGTCCTGCACCGTGCCGACGGCGGAGTAGATCAGCGTGGGATCACGCCGGAAGAACTCCCACGGGTTGATCTGGAGGTTGCCCTCGCTGCTGGCCGGGATCCCGACGGCGACGAACAGCCCGCCGCGCCGCAACATCTGCAGGCCGAGGTCGAACCCGGCGAGCTTGGCCGAGAACACGAGGCTGGCGTCGACCCCGCCGAAGGCCTGTGCGGCCGCTGCGGCCTCATCGGCCGCGAGGACCGTGTGGGCCCCGAGAGACGAGACGAAGGCAAGCCGCTCCTCGCCCACGTCGACCCCGACGACTTTGTAGCCGAAGGCGCTTGCGATCTGCACCGCGTAGTGGCCGAGTCCACCGGCGGCGCCGATCACCGCGATCCGCCGGCCCGGCAGGATGTGGTGCTTCAACAGCTTCTTGACCGCGCCGTACGCCGTGAGGCCGCCGCAGGCGAGCGCCGCTTCCTCGTCGCCGATGTGATCGGGCAGTTTCACCAGCGACTTCGCGTAGACGCAGAACTCCTGGGAGAACGTGCCCATGATCCCCCGGGCTTGCGCGCAGTGGCGGGGATCGCCGCGCAGGCAGTACTCGCAGGCCCCGCACCAGAACCCGCCGCCGGTGCCCCCGAGGCCGAGGATCACCCGATCGCCGACCGACACGTACCGCTCCGCGCCCGGGCCGAGCGCCTCGACGATGCCGATGCCCTCGTGGCCGAGCGGCATGCTGTTCGGCAGGCCGGCCCAATCGCCCCGGGCGATGTGCAGGTCCGAGTGGCAGACCCCGGCCGAGCGCATGCGCACGAACGCCTCGTCCGGGCGCGGGGTGGGTGTGGGGAGATCCTGGATCTCGATGGACCCCTGGGCGAGCCGGGCTGCCTTCATGTCGTCGCTCCTTGCAGTTCGTCGGGGGGCTCAGAGCCCCGTGAAATCGGCGGGGCGCTTGTCCCGGAACGCAGCCAGCGCCTCACGGTTGGCCGGACCGCCGCCGAGACGGCCGAGCGCCTCGTTCTCGGCCGCGTTCGCCTGGTGCATCGCCGCACGGTGCGGCCCCACCAGGAGCTCCTTGGTCGCCATCAGCGAGCTGAGGGGAAGCCGGGCCAGCGCGGCGGCGTGATCGAGGGTTCGTTCGAGCAGGGCGTCGTCGGGGAAGACGTCGAGCACCAACCGGTCGGCCTTGCACTGCTCGGCCGACCACCATTCGGCCCCGAGCAGGAACCTGGCCGCGGCCTGGGGGCCCATGAGCCGGGGGAACGTGTAGGTGCTCGCGCCCTCGGCGGTGAGCCCGAGCGTGGAGAACGGGCACCGCAGGCGGGCGCTCTCGGCCATGAACGCAGCGTCGGCGAGACCGACGATGGTGGCGCCCCAGCCGACGCCGATCCCGTTCACCGCCAGCACCAACGGCTTCGCGAGATCGATCACCGCGTCGACCAGACCACGGAACCCGTATCGGTACGTCCGCCCCGGCGTGGGGCGGCTGGTGAGGTCGAACCCGGCGGAGAACGCCCGCCCTGCGCCGGTCACGACCACGACCTTCGTCGCCGGGTCGTTGCCGGCCTCGACGACCCGTTCGGCCATGGCCTCGAAGTCGTCGGGCCCGAAGGCGTTCAGCACGTCGGTGCGGTCGATCGTGAGCAATCGCACCCCGGCGTCGAGCTCCGAGCGGATCACGGCGCAACCTCGATCGAGGCGACGGCGGACGCCTCGCTCACCGGGTGACCGGGAGGTTGAACACCCGGGCCGCGTTCAGCCCGATGATCTTCCCCCGGGCGTCCTCGGACAGGTGAGCCATCTGACGCTCCACCGCCGCGGCCGAATGCGGCCACGACCCCTCGTGATGCGGATAGTCGTTGGCCCACAGCACGTTGTCCACGAGGTCGAAGGCCTCGACGGTCGCCAGGCCGACGTGGTCCTCCTGGAACGTGGCGAAGCACTGGCGCCGGAAGTAGTCCGACGGCAGCTCCGGCAACTGGGGCCGAACGAAGAAATGGTGGGCCTTGTGGACGTAGTCCATCGTTTCGAGCAGCCACGGCAGGAATCCGATCCCGGACTCCACCAGGCCCACCCGCAACTGCGGATGACGCTCCAACACCCCGGCGGCGATCAGCTGCACGAGGGGTTCGATGGTGGTCTCCATCGAGTGGCACACGTAGTTCACGACCGCCCCGCCGTCGCCGGTCACGGCCCGGGGATCACGGCCGGTGGAGACGTGGAAGGTGAGCGTGAGCCCCGCCTCCTCGATCGCCGACCACAACGGCCGGAACACCGGGTCGTTGTACTCGAGCTTGCCCGGGGTCTTGGGGCCGTAGATCGGCGAGTTGCCCAGGCACACGCCGACCAGACCTCGCTCGGCGGCCCAGGCCACCTCGGCGAGCGCCCCGTCGACGTCGCCGGCGGCGATCGACGCGAGCGGCAAGGTGCGGCCGCCGTGGTAGCCCTCGGGAGAGAACTCGTCGTAGGCCCACCGGTTCCAGGCCCGGCACATCGCCATGGCGAACACCGGGTCGGGCGTGGCCCAGCACAGCAACCCCTTGGTGGGGAAGATCAACTCGACGTCGACCCCGTCGGCATGCTGATCGGCCAACCGGCTCGCCACGTCACGGGCCGCCGCGGTGCGGCGACGATCCTCGTCGTCCATGCGGGTGCCGACCTCGGCCGGTTCGGCCCCGGCGCCCGACGCCGGGCCCTTGAGGCGCACCGGCGAGTTCCCCTCGGTGACGAACCATTCCGAGCCGTCGTCACGGCGTTCGACCCGCGGGAGCCGGTGGCGATAGGCCGGTTCGATGTAGTCGGCCAGGTAGTTGCCGGGCTCGTTGGCGTGGCAGTCCGAGGACACGACGAACAGCTTCTGCGGGTCGTCGGGCCGGATGGTCCGCGACCAGCCGGTCGGTCCGGGCGTGACCGCCCGCCACGCGTTGGGGGACGGGACGTGCTCCACTGCGGTCACGGCTGAACCTCCGGGGTGTCCATGGGGCGCGACTATCGCATCTCGAAATGGGCGAGGCGGGGGGCGGCCATCTCGTCGACGAAACGGTCGTGGGTGAACGTCCATGACGCCGGCACCCCCCGGGCATCGAGATACCAGCTGTTGCAGCCGCTCGCCCAGACGGTGTGCAGGGCGGCGGCGCGCCGCTCGTCCTCGAAGCGCTGTGTCGCTTCCGGCGTCGGGCTCACCTCGCGGTAGGCCCCGTGGCGGATGCCCTCGATCAACTGCAGCGCATAGCCGAGCTGGCGCTCGGCGATCTCGATCAGCGAGAAGTTGCCCACCGGACCGTTGGGGCCGTTCAACAGGAAGAAGTTCGGGAACCCGGGCACGGTCACCGACAGATACGCGAGCGGGCCTTCGCGCCACACGTCGTCGAGATCCACGCCATCGCGGCCCCGCACCCTGGTCGGGCGGATGAACCGATCGGCGCGGAACCCGGTGGCGAGCACCAGGACGTCGAGTTCGTGCAGCGTGCCGTCGGCGGTGCGGACGCCGGCGGGCTCGATCCGTTCGATCCGATCGGTCACCAGCGCCGCATGGGGCTGCTGGATGGCGTCGTAGAACTCGGCCGAGACGATGAGCCGCTTGCACATCGCCCGATAGTTCGGCGTGAGCCGGCGCCGCAGCTCGGGATCGCGCACGGTGTCGAGGTGCTCCTGACAGCGGCGACCGATCTCGGCGAGGACCGGGGACTCCACGTCGATCACGGCGGCGGCGGTGCCCTCGTTGAGGGCGCTCGCCATCTGCGCGATGAGCGCTTCGAGGCCGGCCGGATCGGCACGGAACGCCGCACGCTCGGCATCGGAGTACGCGGGGTTCGGGGTGGCGAGCACCCATTGGGCCGTGCGTTGGAACAGGGTGAGGTGCTCGACGCGAGGTACGAGCGCTGCGGTGATCTGCACTGCGGTCGAGCCCGTGCCCACGACGCCGACCCGCCGGCCGTCGAGGGGAACGGAGTGGTCCCACCGGGCCGAATGGAACCACGAGCCGGCAAAGGTCTCGATGCCCTCGAAGTGCGCCACGTTGGGGTGATGCAGCACACCGGTGGCGGCGATCACGACGTCGAACACGTCGTGATGACCGGACGCGGTGGCCAGGTGCCAGCGGCCGTCGAGGAAGTCGAGGCCCACCACCTCGTCACCGAAGCGCACCCGCCGGAGCACGTCGTGGTCGTGCGCCACGCGCTCGAAATAGCGCTGGATCTCCGGACCCTCGGCGTACCGGCGACTCCAATCGGGGTTGCGGGCGAAGGAATACGTGTAGGAGTGGGCCGGCACGTCGCAGCTCAGGCCGGGATAGGTGTTCTCCCGCCAGGTGCCCCCGACCCGATCCGCCTTCTCGAACACCACGCAGTCGATCCCGCGCTCGGTGAGGCGGATGGCCGACAGGATGCCCGCCATCCCGGCACCGATGACCGCCGCTCGCACCGGTGATCGATCGCTCGCCGAGCCAGCCATGGCCGGACGGTACCACCCTAAGCGTTCCGGTACCACCCGCTCGCGGGCGGTCAGGTGCCGGATGCCGCCAGCAGGCCGGTGAGGGTGAGATCGAGCATCTGGTGCAAGGCATCCTCGAGCGACAAGCCGAGGTCGTCGAGGACATCGGGATGCGCGAGGTGGACGGCGGTGGCCAGGATCATGGCGGCGGCGACGGAGGCGTCGACCGCCCGGAACTCGCCCCGGTCGATCCCGGCGGCGACGATGCGCTCGATCACGGTGGTCGCGAACCGGTGGTGCACGTCGGTGACCCGTCGGGCGCCGGGGATTTCGGCGAGGTCGTCGAACGCAGCCGACCCGAACACGTACCCGATGCTGGCGGTGACGTACTGACGCAACTGCACGGCGACCTCGGCGACAGGGTCGACCGCGGCGATCGCCGTGTGGCCGATCCGATGCATCACCCGGTCGACGACGAGCAAGGTGAGGTGATCCTTCGACGGTGCCAGCTCGTAGAGGGTGCGGCGGGAGCACTCCAGGCGCGCGGCGATCTCCCCGATCGTGAGCCGACCCAGCTCGCCGTCGCGCAGCAGCGATTCGAGACCGTCGAGCACGGCGCGATGGCGGGTTCCCAGGGCCGCCTCGGCGCGGCGGGACAACATCGGGCGCGGTGCGCCCACGAACAGGGCCCGCATCCCGACAGTGGGCTCGTTCGACATCGCACGCCTTTCCGCAGTGACGCCCGGAGCGTCCACCCCCGCAGGGTACCCCGAGGGAGCTGGCGGTACCTACGGGAGCGACGGTGCCGGCACGGGCCGAACCGGCTGGGTCCGGGACCCCACCGGGCCGGGCCGAACGCCGTTCACCGGCGGTGTGCGCCGACGAGCACCACGACCATCACGCAGGGTTCGTCGAACCGGTTTCGCCACGCGTGTCGCGTACCGTTCTGCACCACGGTGTCCCCCGGCCCGAGTTCCACCTCGGCGCCGTCGTCGAGTTCGAGCACGATGCGCCCGGACACCACGAACTCGTAGTCGACGGTGTCCGTCGTGTGCATCCCCGGGTTCTCGGGCTCCATGTGGGCCGCCATGCCGGGCAGCTTCTCGTCGAGCTCGGTGAGGGCGGCTGCGAAGTCGAGATCCCCTGCGGGCACGGTGCTGTCGGGTGGCAGCGTGAACAACCCGAAGCGGAACCCGCCGGGCGCCGGGAAGTACGACATCGACAGCGCCGCGCTACCCCCACCCGGCACCTCGACCGGCGCGTCGCTCCCCCAGAGCCGGTGGAACTCGGCCCCGGGCAACATCGCGAGCACCAGCGGGGCGACCCGCTCGTCCGAGGCGATGATCGCCTTGCCGTCGGCGCTGTGTCCGGTCACCACTCGTCGCACCTGCATGCCGCGTCCCCCTGTCTCGGCTCACGTTCCCCGGCACACCGTAGGCCGGCCGACGAACCCGTCCCGACGTTGCGTTACGAACACATGTTCGATCTGCTGAACTCATGGCGCTGCAGCCCACCGACCTCGACATCGCGTTGGCTGCGCTCCGGTCCACCGAGGTCTCCTCGCTCGACGAGGCCGGGCTGCGGGAGATCGGTGCCGCGCTGGTCCGGGTGCGGGGTTGGCTCGACGGGGTGGACGTTGCGTGCACGCGCCGGGCCGAGGTCCTCAAGGCCGGCGGTGGCGCGATCGACGGCCGGTTGTTCCAACGTGAGCACGGATCCCGGTCGGAGCGTGGTGCCCGGGCGGCAGTCGAACGGGTCGGCGTGCTCGATGCCCTGCCCGAGCTGGCCGACGCGCTCGAAGCAGGGCGTGTCGGCGTCGGGCATGCCGATGCGGTCGCGCGGGTGATCGCCGGCGTGGAGCCCGAGGTGCGCACCGAGCTGCTGTCGTCGGGCCCGTGGTTGGCCCGGGAGGCACAGCGGTCCTCGGTCGAGGAGCTCGAGCGCACGCTGGGTCGACGGCGACGGCATGCATCACCTCCACGCCGAGCTCGATCCCGAACGCAGGGCGCGGGTCTTCGCCGCCCTCGACGCTGCGGTGGAGCGGGTGTTCCACCGGGCGCACCCCGAGGGCACGCAACGGGCGCCTTCGGGGGGCTGGGCCAACTCGCGCCTCGCAGCCGACGCGCTGGTCGAGCTGTGCACCGCTCCAGGCCCCGCCGCAGGCCCGGGCGTCGGTGAGCTCGTGGTGTTGATCGACTACGCCAGCCTGCACCTCGGGATCGAACAGCTCGACGGCATCTGCGAGACGTCGTCCGGGGTGCCGCTGCCCATCACGACGGCCCGCAGGATGCTCTGCGACGCGGCGATCCTGCCCGTGGTGCTCGGGGGCGAGGGCCAGGTGCTCGACGCCGGATCCACCCGGCGGCTTGCCACCCGGGCCCAGCGTCGCTCGCTGCGAGCGATGTACCGAACCTGCGGCTGGCCGGGATGCCCCGTGCCGTTCGACCATCGCGAGATCCATCACACGCGCACCTGGCGGGTGCACGAACGCACCGACCTCGCCGATCTCGTCTCGATCTGCAGCGAGCACCATCATCAGGTCCACGATCTCGGCTGGCACCTTGCGCTCGCCGACGATCGGGCCGTCACGCTCTATGCGCCCGATGGCAGGGTCGTCGAGCAGCGGCCCTTCGTGCCGATCGGGCCCTGCCCGGCCCGGCGCCGGCGGCCCGATCCCCACGCCCGACACGTGCTCGGGCGCCTGCAATCGCTCACCCGGCGCGAGTAGGTGGCGTCCGCCTTGGTCTTTCTCGTCGCCGTTGTGTTCGGGCTCTTCGCCGAGTTCATGGTGCTCCCGGCGACGCTGCGGGGCCTGGGGCGCTTCGTGCGACGCCCGATCATCCCGTGATCTCGACCACGTCGGTGGCAAGCAACTCGGCGATCACGTCCGGGTCGTAGCCGAGCACCTCCTCGAGCACCTCCCACGTGTGCTGGCCGAGGCAGGGCGCCGGGCCGCGGATCTCGCCCGGCGTGCGAGACAGGCGTGCCTGCATGCCCGAGTAGGGCACCCGGCCATAGACCGGGTGCTCGTGGGGCACCCAGTACTCCCGGTGCGCGATCTGTGGGTCGGTGTGCAGTTCGGGCACCCCGTGCACCGGGGCACACGCCACGGCCGGCTGCAGCGCCGCAACGACATCGGCCGCCGTGCGGGTCGCGGTCCACGCCCCGATCAGCGCCTCGATCCGATCCTCGTCCGCCCGACGGCCGGCCGCGGTGTGCCACTGCGGCTCGTCCGGCAGACCGGCACGGGCCACGAGCGCCGCCCACTGGGCATCGTCGGCGCAACTGATCGCCACCCATCCCTCTGCGCCGGGGCCGCCATCGGGGAATCGCTCGACACGCTGGGCCGACGCGAGGCACGGGAACACGCCATTGGGCACGAGATCGCGATCACGGTTGCCGCAGCGGGTGGCGACCCGCCCGTCGATCTCGTAGGCCAGGAACTCCGCGCCGAGGAACTGCAGCGACGCTTCGAGTTGGGCGAGATCGATGTGCTGGCCCTCGCCGGTGCGCCGCCGGTGATCGAGCGCAGCGATCAGCGCCGAGGTGGTGAACCGCTGGGACACGAAATCCGTGTAGGCGCCGTAGATCATCGCCGGATCTCGGTCGGGCCAACCGGTGATCTCGTAGAAGCCCGCCAACGCTCCCATCAGGTTGCCGAAGCCCCGGTAGAACCGTCGGGGTCCGGTCTGGCCCTGCATGCAGGTGGAAAGCATCACGATCGACGGTTTGCGCGCCCGGATCGCCGCGTAGTCCATTCCCCATCCGGCGAGCGCCTTCGGGGTGAACGACTCGACGACCACGTCGGCCCACTCGACTAGCTTCCAGGCCACCTCGCGGCCACGGGGATCGGTGAGATCGATGCCGATGCAACGTTTGCCTGCGTTGAAATCACCGTAGAAGTGGCTGTTGTTGATCCCGGGCCGGCCGTCCTTGAGCGGGTTGGTGAGCCGCAGCACGTCGGGTCGCTTCGAGGACTCGATCTTGATCACCTCGGCCCCGTACGAACCGAGGTAACCCGCCGTCATCGGCCCGACCCCCACCCAGGCCAGATCGAGCACCTTGAGCCCCTCGAACGGTCGGGCCCGACCGTCGGGGTCGACCGCCGCCGCCCGGGGCCGCCGGGCCGCTGCGGCAAGCACCGCCTCGGTGTCCTCCCCGATCCGGGGTGCCCGGCGCTGCACGTCGAGCGGCGTGGCCGACAGCTTCGCCCACGGTCCCGGGTGGTGCACGGTGCCCCAGGCCGGCCCGGCACCGACCCCGGCATCGACGTCGACCGGCACGAAGTAGCCGCGCGCCGTGAGCTGCTCGTCGACGCGCAGGTCGGCGACGGTGTTGACCGGGGCCACGAGCAACAGGTGATCGAGCGCGGCCTGGTAGAGCTCGGCCTTGGTGTGCCGGGCGAACAGCCGGGTGAGGGTGTCGGACGTGGCCTCGTAGAACTCGAGCGGCTCGTCGAGGAAGTTCAGCGTGGACCAGTCGCGCCCGATCACGAGCGGATCGGCCACCCCTTCGCGCTCCGCCCAATCGACGAGGAACCGCATCATCGGCCCGCCGATGGCTCCGGCCGCCACGAGCACGGCGGCGTGCCCGTCCAGACACGGGGTGATGATCCGGAACTTGGACCGACCGGCGTTGTTCCACGAGCCCTGCCGGAACAGCTCGCGCCCCTCGATGAGGTGATACGCCTGCGCGTTCATCAGGCACTTCATGCCGGCGAGTTGCGCGGACACGTCGACGTCCTGGCCCTCGCCGGTGTGCTGGGCGTGCCACAGCGCGACCAGCGTGTGCACTGCGGCCTCGACCCCGGCGTGCAGGAACAGCTGCGGACTGCTCAGGCGGACCGGCGCACGGTCGGTGTCGCCGGTGAGCCACAACTCGGCGGTCGTCGCCGCAACGGTGAGGTCGGTGGCCGACCACCCGGCGTAGGGACCGGTGCGCCCGAACCCCGAGATCGAGGTGATCACCAGGTGGGGATTGCGGGCGTGGAGCGCCTCGGGCTCGAGGCCGCGAGCCCCCAGCCAGCCGGTGGGGAACGACTCGATCACCGCATCGGCCCCCTCGGCGAGGCCGAGGAATCGGTCCCGATCGGCCGGGTCGTCGAGATCGAGCACGACCGAGCGCTTGCCTCGGTTCTCGTGCCACCACGACAGCGAGCCCTCCGGATCCGGGGCGTTCGGGTCGGCGAACAGTCCGGCCCGCCGGCCCGGATCGCCACCGGGCGGCTCCACCTTGATCACCTCGGCGCCGAGATCGGCGAGCACTCGGCCGCACATCCAGCCGCGCGCCACCGTCAGGTCGATCACGCGGTACCCGTCGAGCGCGCCCATCGAAGCCCCCCTCACTGCTGCACCCGACCGTACCGCCGGCACGGACGCTGCCGGACGCCGCCGGTACCATCCCGCCCGATGCACGACGGAGCCGACGGTCCGGAGCCGGAGGCTCCCTGGTATCTCCCGGTGGGCGACGAGGTGGCCACCTTCGAAGCCGCCTACGCCGCCCGGCTCCCGGTGTTGCTGAAGGGTCCGACGGGATGTGGCAAGACCCGGTTCGTCGAGCACATGGCCTGGCGGCTGCGGCCCGGAGGCCACACGGGCGCTGCGGCGCTCACCACCGTGGCCTGCCATGAGGACCTCACCGCCACCGATCTCGTCGGGCGATACCTGCTGGTCGGGAACGACACGGTCTGGATCGACGGTCCGCTCACCCGGGCCGCCCGGCGGGGATCGATCTGCTACCTCGACGAGGTGGTCGAAGCCCGCAAAGACACCACCGTCGTCATCCATTCGCTCACCGACCATCGGCGACAGTTGCCGATCGAGAAGACCGGCGAGGTGCTCGAGGCCCATCCCGGGTTCCTGCTCGTCATCTCGTATAACCCCGGTTACCAGAGCGTCCTCAAGGACCTGAAGCCCTCGACCCGCCAACGGTTCGTGAGCATCGAGTTCGATTACCCGGCGCCGGCGGTCGAAGCGACGATCATCGCCCACGAAGGTGGCGTCGAGGCCGCGATGGCCGAACACCTCGCCGAGATCGGGATCCGCGTGCGGGCGCTGCGGGAGCACGGGTTCGAAGAGGGGGTCAGCACCCGCCTCCTCGTGTACGCGGCGCAACTCACGGCGCAGGGCATCGAGGCCCGACGCGCGTGCGATGCCGCCATCGTCCGCGCCGTCACCGATGACGTCGACGTCCAGCAGGCCGTCGCCGACATCGTCGACGTCGTCCTGCCGTGACCGTTGCGTTCGCATCGATCCAACGGGCCCTCGCCCTGTTCGCCGAGGCCCTGCTCGGGGAACCGGCCCGGTTCGACGTCGACGAGACCCAACCCGGCTCCGGCCGCCGGCCGCTGAGCACGCTCGGCGGCGCCACCACCGTCGTGCTGCCGCCGACGATCGAGGGCCGGGCCGACGACCGGCGGGCCTACCGCCACGCCGTGCTGCACCAGGCCGCCTACGAGCTGTTCGGCACCCGGGCCTTCGATCCGGCCGCGTTCGTGCGCGATCACCCCGATCGCCCCGGCCTCGCCGAGACCTTCGCTGCGCTCGAGGAATGCCGCCTCGACGTGCTCGTGGCCCGCCGGTTCCCCGGCGCCCGCGCCGATGTCGCCGCCGCAGCGGATTCCCTTCCCCGGCCGCCGGCGGCGACCGCCGCCTCGGTCGCCCACCTCGTGGCCCAGGGAGGCCTGCACCGCTGGAGCGTCACCGACGTCGCCGAACTCGCACTGGCCCTGTGCCCGGCCGTCGCCGCCGTGGTGCCGCTCGACCCGTCCGAACTCGAGCTCGAGAGCGACCCGGACCGAGCGTCGTCTCGTGTTGAGCTCGAAACCTCTGGCGGCGGCGACGACCCGCCCGGCACGCTCGATCCCCTGCTCTACGACCTCGACGGCGCGCCTGGCGACGTCGATGACATCGGGTCGGGCACCCAGGCCGACGGCGCCGGCGCCGGGCTCGACCTGCCCACCTTCGCCCCCCGACGCGGTGCTGCCACCGAACGTGTCGACGGCCTCGACGCCCGGGCGCGCGCCGGGCGATCGAGCCGGGACGTGATCACCGGGCGCCGCAGCACGCTGTACGACGAGTGGGACTACCGCTCAGGCCGCTACCTGCCGGCCTGGTGCCGGGTAAGCGAGCGACCGCTCGAAGGTGGCGATCCCGACTTCGTGGTCGACGTGCGCCGGCGTCACGCCGCACTCGCTCGCCAGGTCCGCCGGCAGTTCCGCCGGATCGCCGCGGACTCGTTCCGACGCCGCCACCGCGAGCCCGACGGCGCGGAACTCGACCTCGATGCCGTCATCGGCTCGCTCGTGGACCGGCGGCGGGGGATCGTCGACGACGAGCGGCTCCACATCCGGCGCGAGCGCGCCGCGCGCGAGGTGGCCGCTGCGTTCCTGCTCGACATGAGCGCGTCCACCTCCACCCCGGTGCTCGACCCTGAGGCGCCGCCACCGATGCCACCTGCGCCGGTCAACCCTGACGAGGGGTATCCGGCGCTGTCGTGGGACCTGTCCGAACCGCCTGCGGCACCGAACCGCACGGTGCTCGACGTGGCCAAGGAGTCGCTCGCGCTGATGTGCGACGCGCTGTCGGCGCTCGGCGACGAGCACGCGCTCTACGGCTTCAGCGGCTCGGGTCGCGAGGACGTCGAGTTCTACGTCGCCAAGGACCTCCACGAAGCGGTGTCGTCACGCACCTGGGCGCGGCTCGCAGCGATGCAGCCCCGCCGCTACACCCGTATGGGCCCCGCGATCCGCCACGCCACCCAACGGCTCCAACGGCATCCGGCCCGCGTGCGGTTGCTCGTGGTCGTCTCCGACGGCTACCCGCAGGACAGCGACTACGGCCCGGACCGCACCGACAAGCACTACGGGATCGCCGACACCGCCAAGGCGCTCGAGGAGGCGGCCCGGGTGGGGGTGGAAACCTTCTGCATCACCGTCGACCCGGCCGGCAACGATTACCTCCGGCACATGTGCGCCGACGAGCGCTACCTGGTGATCGACGAGGTGCATCAGCTCCCCGGCGAGCTCGCCAAGCTGTACCGGACCCTGACGCTCAACCGTCGCTAAGCCTGCAGCAACCCGAACACGGCCCCGGCCGGGTCGGCCAACACGGCGAACCGCATGTCCGCCACGGTCATCGGGGTGACGAGCACCGTGCCGCCGGCGCGCGCGGCCTCGGCCGTCGCGGCGTCGACGTCGGCGACGGCGAAGTACACGAGCCACGCGGACGGCACCTCGGACGGCACCTCCGGTGGGGTGGCCATCAGCCCGGCGACCGGCACCCCGTCGAGGTGGAACATCTGGTATCCGGCGTCGGTCCCGGCGTCGGTCCCGGCGTCGCCCGGCCGGGCCGTCCACGACAGCACGGTCGCGTAGAACGCCCGAGAGGCGGCGACGTCGCGGCTCTGCGTCTCCACCCACCCGACCGCACCGCGGGCACCCCACGCCATCGGCTGCGCGGTGTCCATCAGCCCGACGACCGCGCCGGCCGGGTCGGCGAGAATGGCGCACCGGTCGCCGCCGGGAATGGCCATCGGCGGATGCAGCACGGTCGCACCCGCCGCACCGGCCCGGGCGCAGGCGTCGTCGAGGTCCTCCACCTTGAACAACACGGTCCACGACGGAGGAATCCCCGGGGGATCCGGCGCCATCATCCCCGCAGCCGGACCCTGGGCGACCGAACCGATCACGTATCGCCCCGCGGGTGTCATCGAGGCCTCGATCGACCATCCGAGCAGCGCCGCGTAGAACCGGGCCGCAGCATCGGGATCCGGGGTGGCGAGATCGACCCAGACGGGGCGGCCGGCGAGAGAAGTGCTCGACATGGCCGTCACGTTACCGCGGCGTTGCCCGGGCACCCAGGGCCGAAGGTCATCGCCGCCGCAGCCGGGTACGGTCCCGGCATGCGCACTTCGATCGCCATCGGCGGGGCCGCATCGGGCCGCCGCCGGGACTGGGACGAGCAGGTCGCCTTCGTCCGTGAGGCCGAAAGGCTGGGGGTCGACGACGTCTGGTCAGCCGAGGCCTGGGGCCAGGACGCCGTCGTACCGCTCGCCTACCTGGCCGCCGTCACCGACCGGATCCGGCTGTGCACCGGCATCATGCAGATCTCGGCGCGCGTGCCGTCCATGACCGCCATGACCGCTCTCACCCTCGCCGCGGTGAGCGACGACCGGTTCGTGCTCGGCCTCGGCGTGTCGGGCCCCCAGGTCGTCGAGGGACTGCAAGGCGTGCCGTTCGCCCATCCGCTCGAGCGCCTGCGCGAGCACGTCGACATCGTCCGGCTCGCCTTCGCCGGCGAGAAGATGGCCTACCCGGGTCGCCACCACCGGCTGCCTCTGCCGGGCGGGGACGGCAAGGCGCTGCGGCTCGCCCAGCCCGGCAACGACCGGATCCCGATCTACCTGGCCACGCTCGGGCCCGCCGCGTTGCGGTACACCGGTGAGGCGTCCGACGGGTGGGTCGGCACGAGCTTCATCCCCGAGGCCGCCGACGTACTGCTCGAACCGATCCGGGCAGGACAGGCCGCCGCAGGGCGCCCGGACACGAGCGTCGACGTGCAGGCGGGCGGCTCGGTGGCCTTCGGCGACCTCGAACGGTTGCTGCCGCAGTACCGCGCCGGCGTTGCGTTCCCCGTCGGCGCCATGGGCTCGCGCCAGGCGAACTTCTACCGGGCAGCGTTCCAGCGCGCCGGTTACGAGGAGGACTGCGAGCGCATCGCGGCGCTGTGGCTCGGTGGCGATCGTGACGCCGCCATCGCCGCGGTGCCCGACGAGATGGTCGTGCGCACGACGTTCCTCGGCGACGACGCCCACGTGAGCGAACGCATCCGGGCCTACAAGCGGGCCGGGGTGACCACGTTGCGGCTGCAACCGGAGGGCGCGACCGTCTCCGAGCGCCTCGACACCCTCGCCCGGGCCATCGACCTCGTGCGCGCCGTTGCCGCCGAATCATGACCGGGAGCGAATCATGACCGGCGAGGCGATCGGCTGGCAGGCCATCTGGGCGAGCGGGCCGAGCGAGCCACCGTGCCTGGCCGACGGGCCCGGGGCACTCGTCGAGGCCGACATCGCAGCGCCGCCGGCGGCGGTCTGGGCGATCGTCACCGACATCTCCTTCGGCGCCGATCGCAGCGAGGAGTTTCTCGGGGCCCGGTGGGAACCCGCAGCGCCCGAATCCGGCCGGCCGGCCGGGCCCGCGCTCGGCGCCGTGTTCGTCGGGCGCAATCGGCACCCGGCGATCGGTGAGTGGGAGGTGCGCTGCTTCGTCCACCGGTACCTGCCCGAGCGCGAGTTCGGCTGGGTCACCACCGATCCCGATCACCCCGGTGCCCAGTGGTGGTTCTCGTTGACGCCGACGCCGACCGGCACCCGGCTCGCCTACCGGTGCCGGATCGGCCCCGGACCGTCGGGGCTGACCCCGGCGATCGAACGGATGCCCGACAAGGAGCCACGGATCCTGGAGCGGCGCGTCGGTGAGCACGGCCCGAACATGGTGCGCGTCGTCGAGGCGATCCGCCGGGTCGCCGAGCGCTCGACGCCGGCCGGCACCTGGCGGCTCTCGAACCTCGTCGGGACGGGTGCCGGCGGGCGCCCCGAGACGAGTTCGATCGGCGCCGGCGACCGCGCCGTCACGATGACCATCGGCTCCGACGGCACCGTGTCGGGCTCCGACGGCTGCAACCGGTTCATGGGCACGAGCACCGGCACCGAACCGGGACTCGACACGGGATCGAGCACCAGCAGCGGCCGCGCCCCGTTGCGGTTCGGGCCGCTGGCCAGCACGAGGATGGCCTGCGAACCGGTGGTCATGGCCCGAGCCGAGGCCTTCGCCCGAGCGCTAGAGCACACCGCCGCCTGGTCCGTCGAAGGCACGACGCTGTCGCTGTACGACGCCGCGGGCGCCGTGCTCGCCTCGTTCACCCGGGTCTGAGCACGCGTCGCCCGAACAGGCGATCCGGCCTCGCGGCCCCCTAGCCTCCCGGGGGTGTCCGGACTGCTCGCCGTCGTCTGCGTGCGCGACGGGATCCTGCCCGCCGGTGGGGCCGAGGCGGTCGCCGAGTGCAACGGGGCCGTGCTGCTCTTGGGATCCGGGGTGAGCGCCGCGGCGGCTGCGCTCGCCGGTGTCGCACACGACGTCGTCGCCTGGGAAACGGACGGTTTCGCCCCCGGCGCCTGGGCGGCGGCGCTCGCGCCGCACGTCGAGTCGGCGCAGGTCGTGGTGCTCCCGGCCTCGCCCGACGGGCGCGATCTCGCCCCGCGCCTGGCAGCTGCGCTCGGCCGCCCGATGCTGGCCGGCGCCCTTCGCATCCGACCCGACGGCGCCGAACTGTCCCGCTGGGGCGGCCTCGCGCTCGAAGACGTCCACGTCGGCGGACCGTTCGTCGCCACCCTGCAGCCCGGTGTCCGGGGTGCGGTGACCCCCTCGGGCCCCCCGCCTTCGCTCCGGCTGATCGAGCCCGAGCATGGGCCCGCCGTTGCCGATGCCGTCACCGTCGGGGTGCTCCCGCCCGACGTGGCCACGATGGACCTCGCCGAAGCGCCCCGGATCCTCGGTGGGGGCGCCGGGCTCGACGGCGCCGAGCGGTTCGCCCTGCTGGCCGAGGTCGCCACCGCGCTCGACGCGTCGATGGGAGCGACGCGGGTGATCACCGACCGGGGCTGGGTGTCCCACAGCCGCCAGATCGGCACCACCGGGGTGGTCGTCGCCCCCCGGTTGTACGTGGCGTTCGGGGTGAGCGGCGCCGTGCAGCACACCAGTGGCCTCGGTCAGCCCGAGATCGTGATCAGCGTGAACACCGATCCGGCGTGCCCGATGATGCAGCTCGCCGACGTCCCGATCGTCGCGGACGCCAACGCCACGCTCGACGAACTCGGCGCCCGTCTGGGCTTGCGGGACGGGACCCCGTGAACGAGCCGTTCGTCGCAGCGCTCGACGCCGTGCGCGAGCAACTCGCCGCCACCGGACACGACGACTGGGCGCGCTGGTGCACGACCCTGCTCGCGCTGGCCCGCCGCAACGACGCTCGAGCCGCGTCCCGATACTTCGCCGCCTTCGACGGCGAGGGCGACCTCGGCACGCTCGCGCAGGCCGACGGCGAACTCGCCGCCCGCCTCGCCGTGGCACACGACGCCGCCGTCGCCTTCGACCGAGCGGCGCGCCCCTCGTAGCCTGCAGCCATGCCCGACGTCGACGCGATCGTCGTAGGGGCTGGCCCTGCCGGCTCGTGCGCTGCGCTCACCCTGGCGCGCGCCGGGCGTTCCGTGGTGCTCGTCGAGCGGGGCCCGTTCCCGGGGGCGAAGAACATGTACGGCGGCGTCGTGTATCCCCGGGTGCTCGACGATCTGTTGCCGTCGTGGTGGGAGGAGGCGCCCGTCCAGCGATGGGTGACCCGGCGCCAGACCATGGTGATGACCGGCACCCAGGCCCTGACGATCGACTACCGCACCGAGGCCTGGGGCGAGGCGCCCTACAACGGGGCCACCGCGTACCGGCCCGACTGGGACGCCTGGTTGGCCGGCAAGGCCGAGGCGGAAGGGGCCCAGCTCCTGTGTTCCACCACGGTCACCGGGTTGCTGCGCGACGGCGACCGCGTCGTGGGCGTGCGCACCGACCGGCCCGACGGCGAGCTCACCGCCCCGGTCGTGATCGCGTGTGACGGGGTGAACTCGTTCCTGGCGAAAGAGGCCGGCCTGTACGGCCCGGTCGATCCGGCCAACTACACGCTCGGCGTGAAGGAAACCCTGGCGCTGCCCAAGGAGGTGATCGACGAGCGGTTCGGCGTGCGGGGCCGCCATGGGGTCGACATCGAGATCCTCGGCTGCACCCAGGGCATCCCCGGCGGCGGATTCGTCTACACCAACCTCGACACGATCGCGGTCGGCCTGGTGCTGAAGTTGCCGGCGCTCGCCGCCCAGCGCCGGCGGCCCGAAGAGCTCGTCGGCCTGCTCAAGCAGCACCCGGCCATCGCCCCGCTCGTGGAGGGCGGCGAGATCAAGGAATGGTCGGCCCACGTGATCCCCGAAGGCGGATACGACATGGTGCCGACGCTGTCCGGCGACGGGATCCTCGTGGCCGGCGACGCCGCGGCGCTGTGCCTGGCCGCCGGCATCTGGCTGGAGGGGGTCAACTTCGCAATGGGGTCGGGGATTGCGGCCGGGCAGGCGGCGGCCACGGCGCTGCGGCGCAACGACACCTCGGCCGCCGGGCTCGCGGGATACCGGGCCCGTCTCGAGGGCAACTTCGTGCTGCGCGACCACCGCAAGCTGCGCGCCGCGCCCCATCTGGTGCTGTCGGACCGCGTGCAGCAGCAGTACCCGGGGCTGGTGTGCGGGATCGCCGAGCGGGTGTTCCAGGTCGACAACCCGCGACCCAAGCCCGGGTTGCGCCGCATCGTGCGCAGCGAAGCGCGCCGAGCCGGCGTGCGCCTGCGCGACCTCGCCCGTGACGCCTGGACCGGCGGGAGGACCTTCGGATGACGTGGTCCGAAGTCAGCTTCGAGCGGCGCATGAGCAGCGTCGAGTTCCGGGTCCACGAACGGGCCCACATCACCGTCGACGGCGACGCCTGCCGCGGATGCACCACCAAGGCCTGCGTGGTGGCGTGCCCGGCCAACCTGTTCGTGCCGGTGTCCGACGGGGGCATCCTGTTCAACTACGAGCAGTGCTTCGAGTGCGGCACGTGCTACCTCGTGTGCAACACGCAGGGGGCGATCACCTGGACCTACCCCGAGGGCGGGCACGGCGTCGTGTTCCGTCGCACCTGAGGTCGCCGGCATCGTGATCGTCGCGTGCCTGAAGTGGGTGGACCGTCGACCAGAGGTCGATCCGATCACCGGTGCGGTGCACACCGACGCCCGCACCAGCGGGCTGTCGGCTGCGGACGCCTCCGCCCTCGAGTGGGCGCTGCGAGCGGCACAGGCCTGGGGCGACGAGGTGCTCGCGCTCACCGCCGGGCCCGACGCCGCCGAGGGCGTGGCGCGCGAGGCCCTCGCCGCAGGCGCCACGCGAGCGGCGAGGGTGGCACTCGCGCCCGGTGCCCCGTCGGACTCGGTGGCGTCGGCGCTCGCCGGTGCGCTCGAACGGCTCGACGCCGGTCCCGGCCCGCTGCGGCTGGTGTGCTGCGGTGACCATTCCCTCGATCGGGGCTCGGGATCCGTACCCGCGTTCCTCGCCGCGCGTCTCGGCGCAGCCCAGGTGCTCGGGTTGCTCTCGCTCGAGTTCGGCGTGCCCGGCTCGGTCGAGGCGATGCGGCGACTCGACGGCGGCCGGCGCGAGCAGGTCCGCGCCGCAGGCGCCGTCGTGGTGAGCGTCGAGGGCGGCACCGCCCCGCTTCGACGCGGCTCCCTCGCCGCCACGCTCTCGGCCCGCCGGGCCGACATCGCCGTGATCCCGGCCCCGACCCCGGTCGACGCCGCCCACCGACCGCTGCGCCCGTTCCGGCCCCGCCCGCGAGCGCTCGACGCACCGAGCGGCGACCGGGCACTCGATCGCGTGCGTGCCCTCACGGCAGCCACAGGCGCAACCGGCGGGCGGGCCCAACCGGTCGTGCTCACGCCGGCCGAGGCCGCCGAGCGGATCCTCACGGTGCTGCGCGCCCGCGATCCGGGGTGACCCGATACCGGGCCGACGGGTCCCTGTCCTGGCACGGGACGGTGCTGCTCGGCGGCTCGCCACTCAAGCTGTTCCGCTTGAGCGACGCCGGTGCCGGCGTGGTGCGCGCCGTGCTCGACGGGGCACCGGTGCGCACCGCCGGGGCCCGAGCGCTCATCGGGCGACTGCTCGAGGCCGGCGCGCTCCATCCCGAACCGGACGGACCGGGACCCTGGGGGCCTGCGGACGTCACCGCCGTGATCCCTGTCCTCGATCCCGATGCGGCACGTCTCGCCTCCCTCGTCGATGCGTTGCGGTCCGCCGGCGTGGCCGAAGTGCTCGTGGTCGACGACGCGAGCCGACCTCCGGTGGGCGCGCTCGCCGGGGCCCGGGTCCTACGCCGGGACGACAACGGCGGGCCGGGCGCGGCTCGCACGACCGGGCTCGCTGCGGTGCGCACCGAGTTCGTGGCCTTCGTCGACGCCGACGTCGAGGTGCCGCCCGGGTGGCTCGATCCACTGCTCGCCCACCTCGCCGATCCCACCGTGGCCCTGGTGGCACCCCGGGTGCGGTCTCGGCCGGGCCCGGGACGACTCGCCCGCTACGACGCCGAGCACTCGCCGCTCGATCTGGGCCCGGCACCGGCCCGGATCCGGGCCGGGACCCGAGTGTCGTACGTCCCGACCGCTGCCGTGGTGGTCCGGCGCGCCGCCCTGGTCGGCGTCGGCGGGTTCGATCCCGAACTGCGCACCGGTGAGGACGTGGACGCCGTCTGGCGCCTCGACGAGGCCGGGCACGGGTGCCGGTACGAGCCGGCGGTGATCGTGCTCCACGAACCCCGGCCGACCGTGCGTGCGTGGATCCGCCAGCGCGTCGGCTACGGCCGATCCGCGGCGCCGCTCGCCCGCCGCCATCCCGGCGCCGTACCGGCGGTGTCGGTGAGCGGCTGGAGCGCGGCGGTGTGGGGTCTGGGCGTCCTCGTCCCGTTCCCGCTCGGGGTCGCCGCCGGCATCACCACGGCCGGCGCCACCGCCGTGCTGCTGCGACGACGGATCGGCTCGTGGTCGCTCGCTGTTCGCCTCACGGGCCTCGGCCATCTCCACGCCGGCCGCCTGCTCGCGTCGGCCGTCCGCCGGGCCTGGTGGCCCGTGCTCGCCATGGCCGCCCTCCGCTCGCGCCTCGCGCGCCGGATCCTCCTTCTCGCCGTCGCCGACGGGCTGCGCCGCGGTGGCCCGCTGCGCCTCGCCGACGACGCCGCCTATGCGATCGGAGTGTGGCAGGGGGCGAGGCGGTCCCGGACTGCGGCGCCGCTCGTCCCCGACCTCACGAGCTGGCCGAGGCCGTCGCGCTACGAGCGGCGGCGAGGCGGCGGCTCAGGTCCGAGCACTCCTGGCACACCGACGCCGGGATGACCCCGAGGCGCATGAGTCCGGCGAAGATCGTGCAGCCGAGGCAGAAGCCGAGCACGGCCTCCAGCGACGCCGCCGCCACCAGCATCACCGACACCGCGACAGCGACCGGTGTCGCGCCGGTCAGGTGGCCGACGACGATCGCGGTCGCACAGGCGAGCCCGATGCCCTGGGCGAATCGCTTGGGCGGGCCGGGCACGAGCTTCGGGGCGCCGAGCCGGGGGGCCACCACGTGGACGGCCAGCCGGCCGAGCGGGCTGTAGCGAGGCCCGGCGGCAACCCGGGCCGCAAAGCCGTACCAGAGCGGCACGAGCACCCAACCCGAACCGGTGACCAGGTAGACGACGGCCATGGCGATCACCCCGGCCGCGACCGTCCGGGCCGCCTTGTCGTTCACGGTCTCCGGGAAGCCGAACCAACGCCGCATGGTCCAAACGCTACCGGCCAAAACCCGACCGAACCACTCGGGAATGTACGGTTCGGGATCGGTGAGCCTGATCTTGACGGTCGACGCACGCCGCTGGGGCGCGCACGTGGCGCACACCTGGGCCGAGCATCCCGGGGTGATCCCCGTCGTGAAGGGCAACGGGTACGGCCTGGGTCGTGCGTTCCTCGCCCGCGTCGCCCGCCGCCGAGGCGCCCGATACGTGGCGATCGGCACGGTGCACGAGCTCGCCGGCCTTCCCGATGGTGTCACCCCGGTAGTGCTCACCCCGACGGCGCGCCTCGCACCAGGGGCAGCGGCCGGCGCGGTGCTCACCGTCGCCGCACCCCATCACGTCACGGCTGCCGCGGCCGGCGGCGCGGCGGGGGTGATCGTGGAGGTGGCGTCCTCGATGCACCGCTACGGCGCCGATGCCCCCGGCGTGCGCACCCTGCTCGACGCAGCCCACCGTGCCGGAGTCCCGGTGGTCGCCGCGGGCATCCACCTCCCGCTCGCCGGGACCGACGTCGAGCGCGCCCGCGAGGTCGCCGCCTGGCGCGACCGGCTGCCGGCCGGCCTGCCGCTGTGGGCGAGCCATCTCGACGCCGCCGACGTCTTCTCGCTCGGCGCCGACCGGCCGGTGGTGCAGCGGATCGGCACGCGGTTGTGGTTGGGCGACAAGACGTTCTTCCATCTGGGCACCGATGTCGTCGCCGTGGAGCCCGTGGAAGCGGGTACGCCGTGAGGGTAACGGCAGGTGCCGGTACCCGCGGCGGGGTCCGTCGTGGTCGTGGGTGCGGGCACCGCCCACGGGGTGCGGACCCTCGACGATGGCCGCAGCCCGTTCCATCACGCCCAGCACCGACTCGCGCTCGTCGAGCCGCCCCACCAGCACGTGTCGCTGCTGTTCGTACCCGCAGGCGAACCATGCCCCCGTCCGGGTGAGGCGATCGACGTCCAGCGTCCGCTCACCGAGGTGCGACCCGACGAGATCACCTGGCGTTGATCTCCGCTCAAACCCGGGCGACGGGCGCCGATCGGGACGGGGATGCGACGCGTAGTCACGGCGGCCCTGGCATTGGCGGTGCTCGTGCCGCTCGGCGCCGCACCCGCAGTGGCCGACGACGGGCAGGGCCGCATCTCGCGCCCGATCGGCGCCGGCGCCGCGTCCGGCGCCGCCAGCCTGGAGTCCTCGTGCCTGCGCCTCAAGGCCGAACTCGACGCGCTCGCCAGCCCGTGGGCGAAGCTCGCCTACTCATCCACGCCGGCCTGGTCCTCCGCGCCTGGCGCGGTCGACCTGGCCACCTGCCGCCGGGCCGGGTTCCTCGGGGTGTCGGCGCCGACGAACCATCTCGACGCCGCGTTGGCCTGGATGTCGCGTTGGCTCGGCAGCGCCGCCCACAACGGCTACTGCGAGCGGGCGGTCGAGTTGGCGTTCGGCACGGAAGGTGTCTATCCCTCGGCGTTCGACCACTGGCTCGATGCGTACCGCAACGGTCGCGCCCACCCCGGCGACTTGGATCCGCCGCGCGGGGCGATCGTGTTCTGGGCCGTCGCCATGCCGCTCGGCCACGTCGGGATCTCCCTGGGCGACGGGCGGTTCGTCTCCACCAGCGTGCGGGGCGGCATCGGCGTGGCCGAGCTGTCCTACTTCCCTGCGTACCTCGGGTGGGCCGATCCGCCGCCGTCGTTCCTGCGCTCAGCGCAGCGGTGAACCGAACCCGGTGGTCGTCGCCCACCGCCGGACACGCACCAGCGTTCCCGTCGCCGGGGAATCGATCACGGCCCGATCGGCACCGAGGTACAGCATCACGTGCCCGTCGCCATCGGCCTGGAGGTTGAACACGAGATCGCCGGGCTGGAGTTGTGCGACCGGGATCGCCTTGGCCTCGAGCTTCTGCAGCCCCGTGTAGTGCGACAGCGACACGCCGCCGGCCCGCCACGCGAAGCGGGTCAACCCGGAGCAGTCGAACACCAGCGGCCCGGCGCCGCCGTACGCATAGGGCTTGCCGACCTGCGCGAGCGCCGTGAGCACCACGGCACGTCGAAGCGCCGAGGTCGAGGCCAGCGCCTCGGCGAGCCGACCGGCGTCGACCCCCTCGACCCGCTCGGCGACCAGCGCAGCGACGGCGTCGAGGTTTGATCGGACCTCTGGGGCCCCGACGGCCACTCGGGCCCGGACGGCGAGCGGATCGTTGCTTATGCCGACGAGCTGGGCCGCAGCGGCCTCCCAGCTGTTGATGCTGCTGTCGTGCGCTGCGGCAGGCGAGGCACCTGCGAGCAGGATCGCCACGGCGACGAGCACCCCTCGACGCAGTGGGTGGCGCATGGGCCGAACGTCTACGCCATCGAGCTGGGATCTCCCTGGGAATGCGCTCGGCTCGCGCTCGCCGGGTTCCCAGCTTTCCCACAGCAACGTCGTGTCTACTCCGGCCATGCGCCTTCGTGCCCTGCTCCTGTCCGGATCGATCCTCGGGATGGCTGCAGGATGCGGCGGCAACGAGAACACGGCGGCGCCCGTGCCGTCGACCGCGGCGTCCACGTCTGCGGTCACGGCGTCTGCCGAACAGCTTCAGGCCTACCGGCAGTGCCTCGTCGAGCAGGGCCTGGGGCTCGGCGGTCGAGGGCAGGGCGCCAACCAGGGCGCCAACCAGGGGTCCGGACAGGGGTCCGGACAGGGCGGTCCACGGGTGAGCATCGATCCGGCAGTGCTGCAGAAGGCGCAGGAAGCCTGCAAGAGCAAGCTCCCTGCCGGTTTCGACCCTGCTGCTGCCCTCGGCCGCGGTCAGGGCGGCCGCGGTCAGGGCGGCGGCGGACAGGGCGGCGGCGGACAGGGCGGGAACAACCGGTTGGCCCAACTCCAGCCGTATCTCACCTGCATGCGTGACAACGGCGTCGAGATCCGCGATCGACCCCAGGGCGGCGGACAGGGCGGCGGCCAGGGGGGACAGCCCCCGGCCTCGCCGCCCTCGTCCGCTGGTTCCGAACCCTCGGCGCCCGCCGGCGGCGGGCGCGGCGGGCAGGGTGCCGGCGGGTTCCTCGGGCAGATCGACCGGGAGTCCCCGACCTTCCAAGCGGCGAACGAGAAGTGCAAGGTCCTCCTGCCCGAGGGCATGACCCTGCCGGGCGCAGACGGTGGCCCCGGTGGTGGTCGCCCGGGCAACGACACGCCGACGTCGACCACCGCAAAGGGCTGAGCCGTGCGGAAGGCCACCGTGCTCCTCAACGGCGTGCTCGGCGTCGGCGTCGTCGCCCTCGGCGCGGGCGGGTGGTTCCTGTTGCGCGACGAGGGCACCTCCGCCACCACGACGCGCACCACGACGACCGTTCGACGGGGCGCCGTGGCCACCGCCGTGAGTGCGAGCGGCAACCTGCTGTCCCGCACCCAGTTCGACGTCTCGTTCGACTCCACGGTGTCGTCGAACCTCGTCACGGAGATCCTCGTGAAGGTCGGAGACAAAGTCACGAAGGGCCAACCGCTCGCTCGGGTCGATGCCACCACCGTCACCAACACCCTCACGGCGGCACAGGCCTCCTACGAATCGGCCCTCGCCTCGCTCGAGAAGCTGAAGACCGGCCTCACCCCCCAGGAGCGGGCCCAGAACCAGGCGAGCCTCGCCCAGTCGGCATCGCAGGTCCGATCCGCCGAGACGAGCCTCACCAACGCCCGCGCCTCGGCCGGGCAGAACGCCGTCGGGTACGACGCCTCGGTCACCCAGGCCGAGACGAGCCTCGCCAACGCCCGCGCCTCGGCCGACCGTGATCTCGCCACCTCGCAGCTCTCCGTCGACCAGTCCCAGGCCTCGTGGAACACGGCCAAAGCGACGTGGGACACCGCCAAGGCCACGCGCGACACCGACAAGGCCGCCTATGACGCGGCGGCCGCCGACGTCGCCAAGTACCAGGCGGCCGTTGCGTACTGCACGGCGAACCCGGGAGCGCCGAGCGCCCCGGGCGGCACAGCATGCCCGGCGAATGCCGCCCTCACCGCCGCCCAGGCCGCCCTCACGGCGAAGAACACCGCGCTCAACGGTCAGAACGGATCGCAGCCCGTGTTCGACAAGGCCGACGCATCGCTGACGCAGGCGACCAACTCGCTGAACAACGCGAACAACGGCTTCGCCAACACCCAACTCAAGGCCAAGCAGTCCATCGACAGCGCCTCGAACTCGCTCACCAACGCCCGCAACAACCGCGAGGCCGGTCTGCTGCGTGACAGCCAGTCCATCGTGTCCGCCCAACGCCAGCTCGAGTCGGCGCAGCTGTCCTACAACACGGCCGTCGCCGGCAACGCCGTCAAGGAGCGGCCGCCCACCGATGCGGAACTCGCCCAGTCGAACTCGCAGGTGATCAACGCCCGGAACTCGCTCGCCACGGCCCAGAAGAACGTCACCGCCGCCACGCTCCTGGCCCCGATCGAGGGCACGGTCGCCGTGCTCAACGGCAAGATCGGCGTCGCACCGGGATCGGGCGGCAACAACGCCAACGCGAACGCCGCCAGCGCAAGCGGGTCGGCGTCGACCTCGGCGTTCCTCACGATCACCGATCCCAGCGGCTTCGAGGTCCGCGCCGGCTTCAGCGAGGCCGACGCGATGAAGGTCAAGGTCGGCCAGAACGCGACGGTGTCGCTCGACGCGGTCAGCGGCACCCGCCTCGCTGCGAAGGTGAACCGCATCGACGGTGCCTCGACCCTGGTCAGCAACGTCGTCACCTACTACGTCTACCTGACCATCACCGACGTACCGGCGACCAACCAGCCCCGGCCGGGCATGACGGCCACCGCCGCCGTGACGGTGGAGGAGGCGGCCGACGTCCTCATCCTGCCGAGCTCGGCCGTGACGGGCCGCGGCACCACGGCCACCGTTGCCGTGCAGACCGTCCCCGGCGACCCGACCAAGACCGAGGACCGCCAGATCACCTTGGGTCTTCGGGGTGACAACGGGATCGAGATTCGGTCCGGCCTGTCGGAAGGCGACGTGGTGGTCGTCGTCCGAACCGCCATCAGCGCAGCCGGGGCGGGCGCCGCCACACAGGGCGGCACGCTCACCGGCGGCGGCCAGACCGGGATCCCCGGCCTCGGCGGGGCCGGCACCGGCGGGGGCACGGCTGGCGGCGGCAATCGGGGTCGCGGTGGCTGACATCGCAGCGGCGCAGGACGCAGTTGCGCAGGACGCAGTGCCTCCGGTCGCGTCCACCCGACCGGTGATCGTCGTGCGCGACGTCACCAAGGTGTACGGCATGGGGGACGTCGAGGTGCGCGCGCTCGACGGTGTCTCGCTCGTGATCGAGCGTGGCGACCACGTGGCGATCATGGGTGCGTCCGGGTCCGGGAAGTCCACACTCATGAACATCCTCGGCGCGCTCGACGCGCCCACCACGGGCCGGTACTTCCTCGACGGCGAGGATGTCGGCACCCTCGGCGACGCCGCGCTCGCCGACATCCGCAACCGCCGCATCGGCTTCGTGTTCCAGAGCTTCAACCTCATTCCCCGGACGACCGCCCTCGCCAACGTCGAGTTGCCCCTCGCCTACGCCGGGATGAAGCGGGCCCGACGCCGGGAACGAGCGCGCACGGCCCTGGCTGCCGTGGGACTTGCCGACCGTCTCGACCACCTGCCCAACGAGCTGTCGGGCGGACAGCAGCAGCGCGTCGCCATCGCCCGCGCCATCGTCACCAACCCGTCGATGATCCTCGCCGACGAACCCACCGGCGCCATCGACAGCCGGTCGACAGCCGAGGTGCTCACGATCTTCGACCGACTCAACGTGCAGGGCCGCACGATCATCGTGATCACCCACGAGGACGAAGTCGCCCGGCACGCCAAGCGCGTGGTGCGCCTGCGTGACGGCCGCATCGTGAGCGACGAGCGCCAGGCACCGGTCGAGGGTCGGCCGCCGCTGTTGATGGAGGTGCCGGCGTGAACCTGGAGAGCGTCCGCATCGCCCTCGGCTGCATCCGCGCCAACAAGCTCCGTTCCACCCTCACGATGCTCGGCATCCTCATCGGGGTCGGCGCGGTGATCGTGCTCGTCGCCGTCGGCTCGGGCTCGGCCGCCGCATCCCGCCAGCGCCTCGAAGCCCTCGGCTCCAACACCCTCACCGTGACCGCCGGCGGGTTCGGTCTCGGCAACCGCGGCGGCACGCAGTCCCGGCGGATCGTCATCGACGACGACGACGTGGCCTCCCTGGGCGATCCGGCGCTCGCCCCGAGCATCGCCAAGGTGGTCCCGCTCGTCAACGGCCAGAGCGTGACCGCCTCCTACAACGGGGCGAGCGCAACCCCCCAACAGGTCCAGGGCACCACGCCGGCGCTGTTCGACGTGCGTAATCTCCGGCTCGCCGGAGGCGCCGCCTTCACCGACGCCGACGTCGACGCCCGGTCCAAGGTGGCCGTGATCGGTCTGACCGTCGCCAAGAACCTGCTCGGCGAGACGGCCGACGTGAGCCAACTCCTCGGTCAGACCGTACGGTTCGCCAACAGCAACCTGACCGTGATCGGCATCCTCAAGGCCCGGGGATCGAATGGTGTGCAGGACCAGGACAACGTGGCCTTCGTCCCGATCACGACGATGCGGGACCTGGTGTCGGGGAACTCCAAGCGGGTCGATCAGGTCGTGATCCAGGCCACCGGCCGAGCAGCGACCGCTACCGCACAGCTCGAGGCGACGGCGGTGTTGCAGGGCAACCATCCCGGCTCGAGGAGCAACTCGTTCCTCGTGCTCAACCAGGCGAGCCTCCTCGAGACCCAGGACGCCAACAACCAGACCTTCACGGTGCTGCTCGGCGCCGTGGCGGCGATCAGCCTGCTCGTGGGCGGCATCGGGGTCATGAACATCATGCTGGTGACGGTGACCGAACGGACTCGGGAGATCGGGATCCGCAAAGCGATCGGCGCCCGCCGCAGCGACATCCTCGGGCAATTCCTGACCGAGGCCGTCCTGCTCACCATGCTCGGTGTCGGCGCAGGCCTCCTGGGCAGCCGGTTCACCATCGTCGGCGTCTCGCCCGTCGTCGAACCGTTCTCGGTGTTCCTCGCGTTCGGGGTCGCCGTGGTCGTCGGGCTGTTCTTCGGGATCTACCCCGCGAACCGCGCGGCGCAACTCCGCCCCATCGACGCCCTCCGCTACGAGTAGGAGACGGCCGTGCCCGACCTCACCCTGCCCGAGTCCGACCAACCCCCGACGTCCCCGACGGACGGACCCCCCACCGGGGACGACCGCCTCGAGTTGCTCGAGGCGCTGGACCGCAACGAGGGCCTCCCACCCCGGCAGCGCACGTCCAACACCCTCACCTGGGTCCTAGCCGGGCTCCTGGCCGCCGGGGCGATGTTCGTCGGCGGCGCGTGGTTCCAACGCACGTTCGGACCGGAACCGGCTCCCACCGCAGGGGCTGGCGGTGCGGGGGGAGCAGCGGCCGCGTTCGCTGCAGCCGTCCGCAGCGGCGGGCTGCCGGCCGGCATCTCGCTCCCCACGTCTGCCGCGCCGACCACCGCTGCGCCGGCGACCGCCCCCTCGACGACGTCGGGCGCCGGCGAGACGCGCGGGACCGTCAAGCTCGTCGACGGCGCCAAGGTGTACGTGGCGACGGCCGACGGCACGATCGTGATCGTCACCACGAACGCGAGCACGGCCGTACAGGTGGCCGCCCCGGGCACCCTCGGCGATCTCAAGGCCGGACAGGCCGTCACGGTGCAGGGCGCCGCCCAGGCCGACGGCACGGTTGCGGCCACCGAGATCGTCCGCACCACCAAGGGTTGACCGGCGCGCCGTGCGGCGGCGAGTGCATCCGATGACGGCCGCGATCGTGCGGGCCGTCGGCGCCACCAACGCGCTGTTGCTGGCCCTGATCGGCGTCGTCTACCTCGTGTGGGCCGAACAGCCGGCCGGCACTGCGGTAGCGATCGGCCTGTGGGCCCTGGCGCTCACGGTGTTGCTGCTGTTGCGCCGCCTCCGTGAGCCCGGCTGAGTGCGGCGGGTACGGTCCGGCCTCGTGGAACCACTGCCGCCCATCGGCGACCCCGGCACCGTCGCCGCCGTCGACCGCGTCCTCGCCACCACCCGCTCGGTCCGCCTCCGCCTCGACCTGACCCGGCCCGTCGAGGACCAGGTCCTGTTCGACTGCATCGACCTCGCCGAGCAGGCACCCACGGGCGGGAACCTGTCGAGCCGCCGGTGGATGGTCGTGCGGGACCCGGCGACCAAGGCCGCTGTCGGCGAGCTGTACCGGGCCGCCGGCGGCGAAGGCCTGATCAAGCTGGCCGAGCGGCTGAAGGGCACCGGTCATCAGTCCGAGCGGGTGATGACCTCCGGGGGGTATCTCGCCGAGCACATCGGTGAGGTACCGGCGATCGTGATCGCCTGCATCTGGGGCACGCACGACCATTCGGGGCGACCCGGATTGTTCGACTCGGTGCTGCAATCGGCCTGGAGCTTCTGCCTCGCCGCCCGGGCGCGCGGGCTCGGCACGGCGTGGACCACGGTGCACCTGGGCAAGGCCACCGAGCTCGCCGCGCTGCTCGGCATTCCGGACGGGGTCACCCAGGTCGTGCTCCTGCCGGTGGCCTACACCGTGGGTACCGAGTTCAAACCGGCCAAGCGGCGCCCGGCGAAGGAGATCACCTACTTCGACCGCTGGGGATACACCCGCAACAAACCCTCGGCCGACGGTCTGGCGCATCTCGCCGACGAACTGGGGGTAATCGCCGAGATCGACGTCGCCGCCACCCCGGCCGCGGTGTGGGCGCTCGTCAGCGACATCGCCACCCCGGCCCGGGTCGGCAGCGAGCTCACCTCGGCCGAGTGGCTCGACCCGGGCCCGGCCGTCGGCGCCCGATTCGTCGGACGGAACTTCCTCGAGGGCCTCGGCGAATGGAAATCCACCTGCACGGTGATGGTCTGCGATCCCCCGGGCGCCCGGACCACGGCCGAGTTCACGTGGCACGTGCTCGATCCGAATGCACCCGCGGCGCGCTGGAGCTTCGAGCTCGAACCGATCGGCCGGCGGGTACGGCTGCGTCAGCGCGTCGTGATCGCCGAGTACGGCTCAGGCACGGCGGCCATGGTGCACAAGCGCCCCGAACGTGAGCAGCACATCCTGGATCGCCGCCTGGCCCAGATGAAGGCGGGCATGCAGCGCACCGTCGAGGGGATCAAGGCACTCGCCGAGCAACGGCCCACGTGACCCGGACGGGGCCGATCCGCTAGACCGGGCACGATCCGCCAGCCGGCGGGCGGGAGGGGTCCCACGATGCGAGTCCTGGTCACCGGCGGCAACCGGTACATCGGGTTGAGCCTGGTGTTCGAGCTGGCGCGCCGAGGCCACGAGGTCACCGTGGCCAACAGCCACGAGGCACCGCTCCCCGACGGCGCCCGGCGCATCCACGTCGACCGTCGGATCCCGGGTGCGCTCGTCGAAGCGCTCGGCCCGCATCGTGACGCCTTCGACGCCGTGTTCGACAACACTGCGTTCACGGTCGCCGACGTCGAGCCGATGATCGAGCTGTTCGACGGCCGGCTGCAGCACTACGTGTTCACAAGCTCGATGGCGGTCTACCGCCGCAGCTTCGTCCAGCCCGTGCGCGAGCACTTCCGCACCCACGATCCCGGCGACGACGATCCCCGAAAGGCATACGGGGTCAACAAGGTGCGGTGCGAACGCCTGCTGCGTGAACGCTTCGAGCGCACCGGGTTCCCCGCCACGACGTTCCGGGTGTCGCACACCATCGGCCCGCGCAGCCCGCTGCCGACCCGCGAGCCGGTGTACTTCGCTCGCCTCGAACAGCGCCGGCCGATCCCCGTCCCGGCCGAGGGGTTCCCGTTCGTGTCCCTCATCCACGTCGATGACGCCGCGACGCTGCTCGCGAGCACGCTCGGGTGCGCCGTCGCGCCGGGGCGGATCTACAACGCCACGGGACCGGAGGTGACGAGCATCGCGGGTGCCGTGCACCTGATGGCCCATGCGGTCGGGGTCGAGCCCCATCTGGTGCACGTCCCGATGGAGATCGCCCGATCGTTGCGCCACCCGCTCGTGCATTGGGGCGAGGGGATCATGGGCGGCGCCATCTTCTCGATGGACGAGGTGCACCGAGACCTCGACTGGACCCCTCGCTTCGGCCTCGAGGACGGCTACCGCGACGCCTACGAGTGGTTCCGCGCCGGTGGCCGTGCGCAGTACACGTTCGATTTCTCCGCCGACGACGAGTTGCTTACGCGCCTCGGCCGCTGACCCCGGGAGGACCACCGATGCAGTTCGAGGACATCCGCTACGAGGTGGGCGACGACGGTGTCGCGACCCTCACCTTCCACCGCCCGGAGGTGATGAACGCGCTCCGGCCGCAGACCACCGACGAGGTGCTCGCTGCGGTCGCCGACGTGCGCACCAACCCCGACGTACGCTGCCTGCTCGTCACCGGCGAAGGCCGCAGCTTCTGCGCCGGCGACGACTTCCAGGCCATCTTCCTCGACGAGGACCGGGCCAACCGCAAGCTCGCCCGCCAGGCCCGCCGGATTCGGGAGGGCGAACGTTCCCTCGACGTGATCTTCGGGCTGGAGAAGCCGACGATCGCCGCGGTGAACGGCCCGGCGGTCGGCTACGGCATGGACATCGCGCTCTACTGCGACATCCGCTACGCGTCGACCCGGGCCAAACTGGGGTGGTATTTCGTGCGCCGGGGCGTCGTCGGCACGATCGGCGGCACGTTCGTCCTGCGACAGCTCGTCGGGCTGTCCAAGGCCATGGAGCTGACCCTCACCGGCGACCTGATCGACGCCCAGGAGGCCCTACGGCTCGGCATCGTGTCGAAGGTCGTGCCCGACGACGATCTGCTCGGCGAGGCCCGGGCCATGGCTCGCAAGCTTGCGAGCGGGCCACCGCTCGCGCAGCAGGCGATCAAGCGGGCCATGCACAAGGGCTTCGAGATGGACTGGCGGACCCTCGGCGAGTACCAGCAGGCTCTCGGCGACGTGCTGTGGGAGACCGAGGACCACATGGAGGGCGTTCGGTCGTTCCTGGAAAAGCGCGACCCGATCTTCAAGGGGCGATGAACATGGCTACCGACACGACCCACGACCCCGCGGCGATCCCGGTGCGAGACGCCGCCACGGTGATGCTCGTGCGAGACGGCGACGACGGCATCGAGGTGTTCATGCTGCGCCGCACGATGAAGGCGGCCTTCGCGGCCGGGGCGTACGTCTTCCCCGGCGGCGCCGTCGATCCCGGTGACGGTGCCCCCGAAGTCGAGACGCTGTGCACCGGCCGGACCGATGCGACCGCCAGCACGCTGCTCGGCATCGGGCGGGGCGGGCTTGCCTACTGGGTGGCCAGCGTGCGCGAGTGCTTCGAGGAGGCCGGGGTCCTGCTCGCCGTCGACGAGGCCGACGAGGTCATCCGGTTCGTCGACCACGACGGTTCGCTCGAGCGGTTCTCGGCCCATCGCGATGCGCTCAACAACCGGGGCACCACGCTGCTCGACATCGTGCGTGCCGAGGGGCTGCGGCTGGCCACCCAGGACATGCACTACGTGAGCCACTGGATTACCCCCGTGGGCGAGCCGCGGCGATTCGACACGCGATTCTTCGTGACGGTGGCCCCGCCGGAGCAACAGCCACTCCACGACGACAGCGAGACGGTCGACTCGCTGTGGGTCAAGCCGCACGTCGCCCTCGAAAAGGCCGAGGCGAGGGAGCTGTTGATGATCCCGCCGACGGTCGCCAACGTGACCTACCTCTCGCAGTTCTCGACGACGGCAGCGTTGTTGGCTGACGCCGCCACGATCACCGCACCACCCGAGATCCTCCCGAAGATCGTCTTCGAGGACGGCCGCGTGGCCGGGATCCTGTTGCCCGGCGAGCCCGGCTACGACGACCTCCCGTGAACGGCTTCTTGCGCCCCGACCCCGAGGTCGTCGCGGCGTACGTGGCGGTCCGAGGCCGGATCGTCGAGTTGCTCCGTACGACGCCGGAATCCCTGGCGGTCCGAGTCGTGCCGCATTGCGCGGCGTGGACGGTGTCCGAGCTCGCCTCGCACGTCGTCGGTGTCGTCGACGACATCCTCGCCGGCCGCCTCGAGGGAGTGACCACCGAAGCCTGGACCCAGGCCCAGGTAGAGCGGCTACGCGGGCGGTCGTTGTCGCAGTTGGCCGATCACTACGAAGAGTCGGCGACGGCGTTCGATGCCGTGCTTCCGCTCATCCCGTCGCCGGTCAACTCGCAATTGGTGATGGACGCGGTCACCCACGAACACGATCTGCGTCACGCCCTCGACCGGGCCGGGTCCCGGGATGCCGCGGCGGTCGACGTCGGACTCGGCTGGCTGCTGGACCGCGCCGCCGGGGGGCAACCCGCGCTCGCCGGCGCGCTCGTCGGGTCTGGGCTGTCGGCATTCGACCTGCTCCGGTCGCTGACGGGCCGGCGCTCGGTGGGACAAATCGAAGCGCTCGGCCTCGATGCCGTGGCGATCGCAGCGCTCCTGGCCGGCAGCCCGTTGCGCCCGCCGCAGCACGACATCCCGGAGTGACGTGCTCCTGCCGGTCGACGGGGACCGGGGCGATGCCCCGGGCCCTGCCGTGGTTCAGCCGAAGGTGAGCACCGGCTTGATCACGGCGCCGCTGGCGCTCGCTGCTTCGGCCTCGTTGATCTGATCGAGCCGAAACTCGGTGATCAACTCGTCGAAGGGAAACCGCCCCTCGGCGTTGAGTCGGGCCAACATCGGGATGAACTCCGTCGGGGTGGAGTCGCCTTCCATGACACCGGTGATCGTGCGGCCGCTGATCATCGACAGGAAGTTCAGACTCAGCTCCCCGAAGCCGACCCCGGCGAGCGCGAGGGTGCCGATGGTGTTGAGGGCGTCGTGGCTGGCGCGCACGACCGCGGCGTTACCCGTCGTGTCGAACGCGTAATCGCTGCCGCCGTTGGTGATGGCCAGAATCTGTGCCGTGATCTCGGCCGGCGTCCCGCTCACGGCATGCGTTGCGCCGTACCGCAGCGCCAACTCCAACCGGTTGGGATGCCGGTCGACCGCAACGATCGTGCCGGCGCCGACCACCTTGGCCGCCATCACGGCGCTGAGCCCGAGTGCGCCGGCACCCGTGACCACGAGGCTCGATCCCGCCTCGACGCCGAGGGTGTTCATGACGGCGCCGGCGCCGGTCTGGATCCCGCAGCCCAACGGGCCGAGGCGGGCGAGATCGAGCGCCGGGTCCACCTTCACGACCGAGTTGGCGGCAGCGACCGTGTGCGACGCGAACGACGACTGCCCGAAGAAATGCGATCCGATGCGGGCGCCCGACGCGTCGGTGAACGCCGAACTGCCGTCGGGGCGGCCACCGGCCATGTTGTGGGTACGGAAGTCGAAGCAGTAGGGGAGTCGGCCTTTTCGGCACGCCGGGCACGATCCGCACGAATTGAACGACAGCACGACGTGGTCGCCGGGCGACACCGACGACACGGCCACACCGACCGCTTCGACCACACCGGCACCTTCGTGGCCGTACACCTGCGGGCCGGCGAAGAACTCGGGCGGCAGCTCACGGCTCAGCAGGTCGGTGTGGCACATGCCGGCCGCGACCACCCGCACCAGCACCTCGTCGGCCCGCAACTCGCCGAGTTCGAGCTCTTCCACGGTGAACGGGCCGTTTCCCGTACGCAGCACCGCAGCGGTGACCTTCATCGTGGGCTCCTTCCGGCCGGGGATCTCACAGGCCTCGCGCCATGTCGTGGAACTTGGTGTATTGACCCAGAAATGCGAGGCGCTTCATTCCGATGGGTCCGTTGCGGTGCTTGGCCACGATGATCTCGGCCGAGCCCCGGTCCGGCGATTCGGGGTTGTACACCTCGTCGCGGTAGATGAACATCACCACGTCGGCGTCCTGCTCGATCGCCCCGGATTCGCGGAGATCGGCGAGCATCGGGCGCTTGTCGGCCCGGGACTCGAGCGCCCGGGACAGCTGCGAGAGCGCAACGATCGGCGTACGCAGTTCGCGAGCGAGAACCTTGAGCCCTCGGGAGATCTCGCTGATCTCCACCTGGCGGTTCTCCGCCGAGGTCCGCCCGGTCATGAGCTGCAGGTAGTCGATCACGATCAACCCGAGCTTGCCGTCGAAACGCTGGGCGAGCCGGCGCGACTTGGCACCGATTTCGCTCACGGTCACGTAGGGGTTGTCGTCGATGTACAGAGGCGCTTCGAGCCGGCCGATCGCCTTGCCGATCGCCGACCAGTCCTGCTGGGTGAGCCGTCCGGTTCGCAGCTTCGTCGAATCGATGCGGGCCTCGGAGGCCAGGATCCGCTGGGTGAGCTCCTTGTGCCCCATCTCGAGGGAGAACAGCAGCACCGGCAGCCCGGCGTGGACGGCGACGTTGGTGGCCATGCCGAGGGCGAAGGCCGTCTTGCCCATGGCCGGACGGGCACCGACTACGTTGAGCGTCGACGGCTGCAGGCCCGAGAGCAACTCGTCGAGATCCGTGTAGCCCGTCGGGGTCCCGGTGATGATGTTGCCCTGCTCGTAGACCTTCTCGAGATCCTCGAAGGCGTCCTTGATCAACTCGTTGATCGGACGCGTCGAGTCGACGACGCGCCGCTCGGCGATCTCGAACACCTTCGACTCGGCGGTGCTGAGCGCCTTGCTGACGTCGTCGGGTTCGTCGAACCCGAGCTCCGCGATCTCCGACGCCACCCGGATCAGGCGGCGTAGCACGGCGGTGTCCTGGACGATCCGGGCGTACCGGGCCGCGTTGGAGATCATCGGCGTCGCGACCTGGAGATCGACCAGGTACTCCCGACCGCCCGCCAGGTCGAGCAGGTCGGCCCGCCGGAGTTCTTCGGCAACGGTCACCAGATCGACCGGCTCACCACTCGCCACGAGCGTGCGGGCCGCGTCGTAGATGTGTTGATGGGCCGGCTTGTAGAAGTCGTCGGCCGTGAGACCCGTCTCCACGACGGCAAGGAAGGCGTCCTTCGACAGCAGCACAGCCCCGAGGAGGCTGGCCTCCGCGTCGAGGTTGTGCGGGGGGAGACGTTCCCCCGACCGCCGCGGACGGTCAGGGGAATCCCCGTTGGTTCGATCACCGTTGGCCCGGCTTCGGCGCCCGTCTGTCATCGAGCCAACCCTCCCTCAGGGGGCTTGTGCCCATCCAGTGGATGAACCTGGGGACGAATCGGGGGTTCTGTGCACAATTCCCCGTGCTAGACCCCACGGACTGTGGAAAACCAGGTTCAGTTCACACCCACGGTGGTCAAGGCATTACCAAATAGGTCGGATGGCCTATTTCTTGACGACCTCGACCGAGACCGGGAACTGGACGTCGGCATGCAGTTTCACCGTCACCGAGTGGGTGCCGAGCGCCTTGATGGCATCACCCAGGACCACCTGCCGACGCTCCAGGGTGACGCCACCCTGGGAAGCGACCGCGTCGACCACGTCCGCCGAGGTCACCGAGCCGAACAGACGGCCCTGTGCACCGGAGCGAACCTTGATCGTGAAGGTCTTGGCCACGAGCGCCCGTGCGATCTCTTCTGCCGACGCCCGATCCTTGGCGTCTTTCAGATCGCGCGCTCGGCGCATCGCCCGAGCCTGCGCAACCGCCCCGTCCGAGGCCGGAAGGGCCAACCCTTTGGGAAGCAGGAAGTTCCGGGCGTAACCGTCGGCGACCTCACAGATATCGCCGCGCTTGCCTACACCGGCCAGATCGGCGCGAAGGATGACCTTGGTGCTCATTCGGCGTCGACCTCCTCGACGGTGCCGACAACCTCGTCGACGGTCGGCTCTGGCTCGCTCGAGCGGGACCGCGACCCTCGCGTGGTCACGACGCGCTTGGTGTAGGGAAGCAGTGCGAGTTCACGAGCGTTCTTGATCGCGATTGCGATGTCTCGCTGCTGCTGGACGTTGTTCCCTGTCACCCGACGGGCCCGGATCTTGGAACGGTCGGAGATGAACCGCTGCAGGAGGTTCACGTCCTTGTAGTCGACATAGTCGACCCGGTCCGCCGTCAGGATTGACGTCTTCTTCTTGATCTTCTTGTTCGGGTTCTCGCGGGTCTTGCCCGCGGGACCCCGCTGCTTGCCCTGCTTGTTGCCGGGCTTGCCCTGCTTGCTCATCTCGTCTCCGTGTTCACCGCATCAAAAGGTGTCATCGCTGCCCGCTGGGATCTCCGGGGCAACGGTCAGAACGGCTCTTCGTCGCCGTAGATCGGGTCCGGGGCACGACCACCACCGCTTCGGCCACCGCCACCACCGCCACCGCTGCCGCCACCCGGGGCGTCGCCGGACCGGCGATCGTTGCGATCGACCGAGGCGGTCGCCCATCGAAGGCTCGGGCCGATCTCGTCGGCGATGACCTCGACCACGGACCGCTTCTCGCCGTCCTGGGTCTCGTAGGAGCGCTGCTCGAGCCGCCCGGTCACGAGGACCCGAGTGCCCTTCGAGAGCGACGAGGCGGCGTTCTCACCGAGTTGGCCCCAGGCCACCACGTTGAAGAACGACGTCTGCTCCTGCCATTCGTTGTTGACCTGGTACCGGCGGCTGACCGCCAGACCCAACGTTGCGATCGCCCGGCCGCCCTGCGTGAAGCGGAGCTCGGGATCGCGCGTCAGGTTGCCGACCAGCGTCACGGTGCTGTCTGCCATGGTGGACCTCCCTCGTCAGGCCGGCTCAGCCGGCGGCGGCGACCATGCCGCGACGCTCCGCCTCGGAATCCGGGAGGCGGAGGAGCTTGTGGCGGATCACCTGATCCGCCAGACGCAGGGTGCGCTCGACTTCGTCCATCGCACCACCAGAGGCCACCACGTTGAAGAACATGTAGTAGCCCTCGTTGCGCTTCTTGATGGGGTAGGCCAAACGGCGCTTCCCCCACCACTCCGGCGACCCGACGACCGAGCCGCCATTGCTCTTGATCGCCTGGGTGATGGTCTTCTGCCAGGCCTGCGCGATGTGGTCTTCGAGGTCACCGTCGAGGATGACGGCGAGTTCATACGCTCGCATGGAGCTCCTCCCTACGGACCCGGCCGAGCCGGGGCCCCGACGTGGGGCAGGGTGTGGACAAGGGACCTTGCGACACTACTGGTGCGGGGCCGCAGGGGGGAAGTCGCCGCTCGGACACAGCCCGAGTATGGCGGCGGGGTGTGGCGAGGTTCGCCGCCAGCGGCTCGCGTCAGTCGCCGGCGTCAGTCCTCGAGCAGGCTGCGCAGCATCCAGGCCGCCATCTCGTGAACGGCGAGACGCTGGGTGAGCAGGTCGGCGGTGGGCTGGTCGTTGGCTGCTTCAGCCACCGGGAAGATCCCGCGCGCCGTGCGAGCCACCGCCTCGTGCCCCTCGGCGAGCAGGCGGACCATCTCGAGTGCGCGCGGTGGGGCCGACGGCGCATCCGGCAGCGAGCTGAGCGCCGAGAACTGGGCGTAGGAACCCGGAGCCGGATGGCCGAGCGAGCGGATCCGCTCGGCGATCGGATCGACGGCGTTCCAGAGTTCCGTGTACTGCTGCATGAACATCGTGTGCAGCGTGTTGAACATCGGACCCGTGACGTTCCAGTGGAAGTTGTGGGTCGTCAGATAGAGCGTGTACGTGTCGGCCAACAGCGCGCCGAGGCCGCCGGCGATGGCCCGGCGATCGGTGTCGCTGATGCCGATGTTGACCGGTCGAGCGGGGGCCGCGGCCGGGCCCCGGGGCTTCTTCGCAGCTGCCATGGGGGAAACGCTACCGATGCACCGCCGGCGTGCCAGGCTCCGGCCATGTCGGGGTCCTCCGCCGCATCGCCGTCCGCCGCATCGCCCGACGGGGCGCGCATGCCGGCCAACGTCGTCGTCGTGCTGCTCGACAGCCTCAACCGTCACCTCCTCGGCAGTTACGGCGGCACCGAGTTCGACACGCCGAACCTCGACCGGTTCGCGGCGCGTGCCGTGCGATTCACCGACCACCAGACCGGCTCGTTGCCGTGCATGCCGGCCCGCCACGACCTGCTGTGCGGGGCGCTCGACTTCTTGTGGCGGCCGTGGGGGTCGATCGAGGTGTGGGAGGAGCCGTTCACCGTCCCGCTGCGCCGGGCCGGGGTGACGACGATGCTCGTCACCGACCATCCCCACCTGTTCGAGCACGGCGGGGAGAACTACCACTGCGACTTCACGGCCTGGGACTACCAGCGCGGCCACGAGAGCGACCCGTGGCGCACCCGGCCCGATCCGTCGTGGGCCGGCGCCCCGGCGTTCGGTCGACCGTGGATGCCCTACGACGACAGCCGGGGCTGGTTCCGCGACGAGGCCGACTTCCCCGGCCCCCGCACGATGACCGCCGCCGCAGACTGGCTCGAACGCTTCGCCCCCCACCACGACCGGTTCTGCCTGGTGGTCGACGAGTTCGACCCCCACGAGCCCTTCGACGTCCCCGCGCCGTGGGCCGGCCGGTACGACCCCGACTGGGACGGCGCCCCCCTCATCTGGCCGCCCTACGCCGTCGACGGCGTCGCCCGCGGGGTGCTCACCGAGCGCGAGGGCCGCCAGATCCGGGCCAACTACGGCGCCAAACTGTCGATGATCGACCACTGGTTCGGCCGGATCCTCGACGCCCTCGACCGCACCGGGCGCTGGGACGACACTGCGGTCGTCGTCTGCACCGACCACGGCCACTACCTCGGTGAACACGACCTGTGGGGCAAACCCGGGGCACCCGTACGCGCCCCGCTCGGCCACACCCCGCTGCTCGTCGCCTGGCCCGGCCGGGCCCCCGGCGTGTGCGACGCGCTCACCACGACCGTCGACCTCCACGCCACCGTGCTCGACGTGTTCGGCGTGACCAGCGCCCACCGCACCCACGGGCGATCCCTCGTCGGGCTGCTCGACGGCACCGCCACCTCGGTGCGCGACCACGTCCTGACCGGCGTGTGGGGCCGCGAGGTCCATGTGGTCACGCCCCGGTTCCGATACGGGCGGGGCCCAGCCGGCGCCGACAACGCGCCGTTGAGCATGTGGTCGAACCGATGGTCGTCGATGCCTGTCCACGCCACCTTCGACGTCCCGTTCCCCCGGCCCGACGAACGCGCGACGCTCGGCCGCATGCCCGGCTCGACCGTCCCCGTCCTGCGCCAGCCGTTCCGGCCCGGCGACCTGCTGCCCTTCTGGGCCCTCACCCGCTTCCGCGGCCACGTGCTCTACGACCGGGTCGAGGACCCGAGCGAGCGCGACGACCGGCACGGCTCGGCGCTCGAGTCCGAAGCGGCCGAGGTGCTGCGCACGGCGCTCGTTGCGCTCGAGGCCCCCGAAGACCAGCTCGTGCGTCTGGGGCTGTCGTGAGCGGGACCGTCGTCGTCGCCGGCGCCTCCGGTGTGGTCGGCCACGCAGCCGTGCGCCGCTTCGTCGCCGAGGGCTGGGACGTGATCGCCCTTGCGCGCCGCCCGAGGCCGGTCCCCGGCGCCCGCACCGTGGCGGTCGACCTCGCCGATGCCGACGCCACCGCGACCGCCGTCGCCGGCCTCGGGACCGTCACCCACCTCGTGTACGCCGCGCTCTACGAAAAGCCGGGCCTGATCGCCGGCTGGTACGAGGCCGACCAGATGCAGCGCAACCTCACGATGCTGCGCAACCTCCTCGACCCGCTCGCGGCGCGCGGCGATCTCGAACACGTCTCGCTGCTGCAGGGCACCAAGGCCTATGGCGCCCACGTCGAGCCGATGCGCCTGCCCGGGCTCGAGCGGGCACCGCGCCATCGGCACGAGAACTTCTACTGGCTCCAGGAGGACCACCTGCGGGCCCGGCGCGCCGAGGGCGACTGGCGCTTCACCATCCTGCGCCCCCAGATCGTGTTCGGCGACGCGTTCGGGTCGAACATGAATGCGCTGCCGGCCTTCGGCGTGTACGCCGCCGTGTTGCGGGCCGCAGGCGAGCCGTTGCACTACCCCGGCGGCGCCCCGTTTCTCACCGAGGCCGTCGACGCCGACCTGCTCGCTGGGGCGCTCCACTGGGCGGCCACGAGCTCCGCCGCCGCCGACGAGACGTTCAACGTCACCAACGGCGACGTGTTCGTGCTCGCCAACGTGTGGCCGGCGCTGGCCGACGCGTTCGGGATGCCCGTCGGCGACCATCGTCCGTGCTCGCTCGCAGCCACCATGCCGGCACGGGCCGCCGAGTGGACGGCGCTGGTCGAGCGGTTCGGGTTGCAGGCACCGGCCGACGTCGAGGCCTTCGTCGGGCAGGGGTTCGTCTACGCCGACGTGGTCGGCGCGGCCGGCAGCACCGAACCGAGACCACCGACGTTGCTCAGCACGGTGAAGATCCGCCAGGCCGGCTTCGCCGACTGCGTCGACACCGAGGACATGTTCGTGCGGTGGATCGAGCGGTACCAGGCCGAACGATGGCTGCCGCCGCACCGGTGGTGAGCGGGATCACCCCCGGGGTCGGCACGGCGCCCCGAACGTGGCACGCGCCCCGCTGACGAACCCCAGGCGCACGAGGTCACCGCGGGGCACCTCGACCGCGTCGGTGTACGGGGCCTCGGGCGACGTCAGCGGGCAGGCCGCCGGATCGCTCGCCGGGCACGGGTCCATGTCGGCCGTCGACACGATCGCCCCGTCGCCGGCCAGGAACGCGATCGACAGCGGCAGGCGGGTGGCGAACATGTAGAAGCGGGCCTCGACCGGCGCGCCGAATCGGAACGCCATGCCGTCGAAGCCGGCCAGCGCGCCGACCTCCATGAGCCCGCGGGCACGGCGCTGCGGGGTGTCGGCGAGCAGCAGGCACCACTCCCGCCGGCTGCCATCGGCGAGCAGGACGGTGACCGAGACCGTTCCGAACCGTTCGAACGGCGGCGGCGGTGCAGCGACCGACGGCGACGCACCGCTGCAGGCCGGCGCCACGGACGCGACCAGCGCACACACCGCCGCCGTGAAGCTCCGCACCCGTGATCGACCGCGCCGCAGCACGCCGGCACCGTAGGTCGGTAGCGTGCCGCCCGTGGGCACCTGTGAGAGCTGCGGTCGCGACGACGAGGAGCTCTACGCAGTCCACCGGGTCTACGTGACCCCCGAGGCCTGGGACACGCCCGGCTCCTCCCGGCAGCTCGACGACGTCGAGCGCTGGTGCCTGGTATGCGTCAGCCACTACCCCCACGAGCCCGCCGAGGGGTGAACAGCCCCTACGAACTGCGGGCGGCTCGGCGGCGCCCGCCGGCGGGGAACACCCGCAGGAGGTGATGCCACGAGCACGACGGGCACACCTCCACGACGTAGGCGGCGAGGTCGTCGGCTCGCCGGTTCAGTTGGGCCAATTCCCGGGCCGTCGTGACGCACCGGCCGTGGGCCGGGAGCCGGGGCCCGAAGACATACGTGACCAGCACGAGCTTGACCTCTTCGCAGATCGGGCAGGTCACGCTGGTCGGCGCCCCGAGCTCGCGCGCCGCCCGCACCAGTTCGGGATGGGCATCGCACACCTGATGGCGGGCGAGGCGGCCTCGGCGGTACTCGTTGACAAGGGCGCGACGCGCCAGCCGGTGGTCGACCACGCCACGGGCGCCCCCGCGCAGCGCACCGGACGAGAAGGTCATGGGCCCCAACGCTACGGCGTCACGACGGCGAGGACCGAGCGGGCCCGAACCCGGCATCCACCGACGCGACGGGAGCCGGGGCCACACTGGGGCGATGGCCGGCGGCGACATCACCTACGGCACGGCGATCCCCGGGGAGTCCGAGCTCCGCCTCCTCGGTGACCTCGCCGGGCGACGCATCCTGGAACTCGGTTGCCCGTTCCCGGCGAATCCGGTGACCTACGCGCAGCGCGGCGCCAAGGCGATCGTGGTCGACCCTTCCCCCGAGCGGCTCGCCGAGGTGCGAGCCGCCGCCGACACGGCCGAGGTGCGCATCGAGTCGCATCGTGCCGAGACCGCCGAGTTGGGTTTCGCCACGAGCGGCTCCATCGACGTCGTGGTGTCGGCCGGGGCGCTCGACGCCGCCGAGGACCTCAACCGGGTGTTCCGACAGGTGCATCGGGTCCTCAAGCCCTCCGGCATCTTCGTGCTCGCGCTGGCCCACCCGCTCACCCGGATGCTCGACGGCGGCGAGGTCGTGCTGCGCCGGCCGTACTGGGCCGCCGAGGGCCGCACCGTGTCGGGGCTGTTCGCCGCGCTCGGGCGAGCCGGATTCCAGGTCGAGGTGCTCGCCGAGCCGATGCCGACCGGTGCCGCCAGTCTCGTGCCACCGGTCCTCGTGCTGCGGACTCGCAAGCTCGGGATCTGATCCGTCCTCAGCCTCGCTGCGCCCACCAGGCGTCGAGCCGGCGAGCCGCCTCGTCCGGGCCGAGCGGGCCTTCCTCGAGCCGGAGCTCGAGCAGGAACGCGAGCGCCTGACCGACCACCGGACCCGGCGGCACGCCGAGGCGTTCCATCACCGCACGGCCGTCGAGATCCGGCCGCAACGCTGCGAGTTCCTCCTGCGCCTCGAGCTCCGCGATCCGCGCTTCGAGCTCGTCCATGCGCCGGGCGAGCATGGCGGCCTTGCGGGCGTTGCGGGTGGTGCAGTCGCAACGCGTGAGCACGTTGAGCTCCGCGAGCAACGGCCCGGCATCGCGGACGTACCGCCGAACCGCCGAATCGGTCCATCCCATCTGATACGTGTGGAACCGCAGGTGCAACGCCACCAGTTCGGTCACAGCCTCGACGTCGTCGTTGCCGTATCGCAGCGCCGTCATCCGGTCCCGGGTCATGCGGGCGCCGACCACCTCGTGATGGTGGAAGCTCACCCCCTTGCCACCACGGATCGAGCGGGTCTTCGGCTTGCCCACGTCGTGGAACAGCGCAGCCAACCGGGTGCGGCGGAAATCGAAGTCCGGGTGGGCATCCGGTCGGACGTTCTCGATGACGGCGAGGGTGTGCGTCAGCACGTCCTTGTGCAGGTGGATCGGATCCTGTTCGAGGCGCATGGCGGGCAGTTCGGGCAGGAACTCCTCCGCCAGCCCGGTGTCGACGGCGAACCACAACCCCGGCGAGGGTCGATCGGTCACGATCAGCTTGTCGAGTTCGTCGCGGACGCGTTCGGCCGACACGATCTCCAAGCGGTGGCGAAGGCGGTGCACGGCGTCGACGAGTTCAGGGACCGGCTCGAGTCCGAGGCGGGCGATGAACCGCGCCGCCCGCAGCATCCGCAGCGGGTCCTCCGTGAACGACACCTCCGGCGCCAACGGGGTACGTAGACGCTTGGCGAGGAGGTCGACCGCGCCGTCGTAGGGGTCGATCAGGCGGACCTCGCCGCCGACGCGCAGCGCCATCGCGTTGATCGTGAAATCGCGCCGGGACAGGTCCTCGTCCAGCGAGTCCGAGAAGGACACCTCCGGTTTGCGGCTCTCGGGGGCGTAGGACTCGCCGCGATGGGTGGTGATCTCGATGGTGCGACGGCCCCGACGGGCGCCGATGGTGCCGAAACGCTCCCCCTGCAGCCAGATCGCGTCGGCCCATCCCTCGAGCACGCGGCGGATCACCTCCGGCCGCGCGTCGGTCGTGCAGTCGAGGTCGTTGGCATCGCCCGCAGCGAGCAGCAGGTCGCGCACCGTGCCGCCGACCAGGTAGAGCGAGTGTCCGGAGGCGGCGAACCGTTCCCCGAGGGGGGAGAGTTCGGCGAGCACGGGGGTGAAGCGATCCGGCACCACGGGCCGGAGGCTACCGATGAGCCGCTCGGGCTGCCTGGTCGTTCAACTCCAGGCCAATTGCACGCGCCGAGCCGCCGCAACCGCCTCGGCGCCCGGACCACCGCCGGTCGGCGGTTCCGGCACCACGGACGTTCCCGCCATCGCACCGAGGCACGCGGCGGTCGAGTCTGCGAGGGCCTGGAGGTCGTAGCCGCCCTCGAGGAACACGATCCGACGACCGGGCGCCACCGTGGCCAACAAGCGGGCCGTGAGGGGGCCGTAGTCCCCGGACGACAGCCCCAGCCCCGTGAGGGGATCGCGGCGGTGCGCGTCGAAGCCTGCCGACAGCAGCATCCACGTGGGCGAGAACCGCTCGACCACCGGGAGGATCACGTCGTCGAGCGCACGAAGGTAAACGTCGCCGGTCGCTCCCCCCGGGAGGGGGACGTTGACCGTCGTGCCCAGCCCGTCGCCGGTCCCCGTCTCGTGCAGACCACCGGTACCGGGGTAGAGCGGCCACTCGTGCAGGGACACGTAGAGCACCCGGCCGTCGGCGTAGAAGGCGTCCTGGGTCCCGTTGCCGTGGTGGGCGTCGTAATCCACGACGGCAACCCGTTCGCCGCGGGCGGCCAACGTCGCTGCGGTGATCGCCACGTTGTTCAACAGGCAGAACCCCATCGACCGCCGCGGTGTGGCGTGATGGCCTGGCGGGCGCACGGCACAAAAGGCGCTTTCGGCCAGGCCGGCCTCGAGTGCCTCGACGGCGGCGAGCCCGGCGCCGGCGGCGAGGACGGCCGCGTCCCACGACGCTGCGGTTGCCGCGGTGTCGCCGTCGATCGAGCCGCCACCGGCCGCACAGAACCGCTCCAGGGCGTCGAGGTGCGCCGGATCGTGGACCGCGGCCAGCTCGTCGAGCCGAGCGCGGCGGACCTCGAGCGGCACGAGCGCTTCGGCGACGTCGCCGAAGCGGGCGCCGCTGAGCACGGCCTCGAGCCGAGCCGGTCGTTCCGGGTGACCTCGGCCGGCGTCGTGGTCGAGGTACCGCTCATGGGTGGCGAACAGGATCCGCACAGCCTCCGCACCCTATCGGGCACTAGCGTGCCGTCCCGGTGAGAACGACCCGGGGAGCCGGCCCGCACCGCCTGGGCGCCCGCCCTGCCGAGCACCTCGTGCGCCAAGGATCGCGAGCCATCCGGGTCGCCCACCTTCGCTCTCGCCATCGGCCGGTCGTGATCAGCCCGGTGTCGGGCGCGCCGTTGCCTACGGCCGACGCCGTGCGGCGCGTGGTGGCCGACCTGCTCGCCACCGGTCATTCGTGCGTGGTCACCCCAGCGCTCGACCGGCGCGAACGGGAGCCGTTCCTCGCCGCCGGCGGCACCGTCGTCGACGAACTGCACCTGCTCTCCCGGTCGCTCGAACTCGCGATCGACCATCCCGCAGCACCGGCCACCCGGCGGGCACGGCGCCGCGACTGGGGACCGGTGGAAGCGCTCGACGAGCGCGCGTTCGACGCGTTCTGGCACTTTGGCGCCGACGAACTCGCCGATGCGATCGCAGCCACCCCTGCGGCACGGTTCCGAGTCGTGGGATCGGAGCAACCCTGGGGGTACGCCGTGTGCGGCCGCGCCGGCAACGAGGGATTCGTGCAGCGACTCGCCGTCGATCCGGCGCGCCAGGGATCCGGTGTCGGTAGCGCGCTGTTGCTCGACGGGCTGCGTTGGCTGCGACGCCGGGGGGCCCGCCGGGCGCTCGTGAACACTCAGCGCGTCAATGAGCGGGCACTGGCCCTCTACCGGCGCCACGGGTTCGAACTCGAGCCGAGTGGGCTGAGCGTGGTGGGTTTTCCGGGACCAGTGTGATGAACCGGTGGCTGCGCGAGTTGGCGCTCGTGGTGATCGCCTTGGCGCTCGTCGTCGCCGGGGCAGCGACCGCTTCGGCCGCCCCTGGGCGCGGATCCTCCCTACTCACGTTGGAATCGCACAGCCTCGTGATCCCACCGGACGGCACCATCGAGATCCGCGTCCTCATCCCGGCGACGGTCCCCGACGGCGCGCGCATCCAGACCACCGTCCATGCGCGGCTCTCCGAGCCCGGGCAACAGGTGCGCGCCGTGCTCGACGGTGCCGCCGCCGGCCCGATCCTGCTCTCCCGCCGAGACACGCTGGCCTCGCTCGAACGGGCACCTGCGCCCAACGGGTCGGCACCGGGCACGTGGTCGACGCGCCTTCGAATCCCTACGGTCACCGAGCGCGCCGCAAGCATCCCTGGCGAGAACGCCCGACTGGCCCAAGCCGGGTCCTACCCAGTGCGGGTATCGCTGCGTACTGCGGACGCGGCCGAGGAGCTCACGCTGTTCGTCGTGCGCAGCCCGGCCGGGCCGTCCACCGAGCCGCCGGTGCCAGTGGCGATGGTCGTCCCCGTGTCGACGCCGCCGACGATGCGCCCCGACGGCAGCACCGTGGTCCCCGACACAGCCCGCAGCCGTCTCGGGGAACTCAACCGGCTGCTGTCGCGATGGCCGACGGCAGCCTTGACCGTCACCGTGGCTCCCGAGTTGCTCGACGGATTGCGCCGGACCGGCCGACCCGCCGACGGGGCGCTCGTCGATTCGCTGCGATCCAGCCTGGGGGCGCGCGAGGTCTTGTCCCGACCGTACGTTCGACTCGATCCGTCGACCGCCGCTGCCGAGGGACTCGCCGGCGCGTTCACCGACGGTCTCACGCGTGGCGAGGACCTGCTCGCCGCCGAGATCGGCGCACGCCCGGTACGCACCACTTGGGTTGCCGAGGATCCGATCACACCGAGCGGGTTTGCCTTGCTCCGATCGCGCGGCACCCGGCAGGTGGTTGCGGCCGGTTCGATGTTCGTCGACGAGGGAGACGACCGCCTTCCCGGAACGGTCTCCGTCGCCGCCGATGTCTCGAACGTCCCCGTCATCGTGGTCGATCCGGTGTTGCTCGGCCGGCTCGACCCGAGCCGGGACTCGGTCCTCGGCGCCCACCACCTCGCTGCCGAGCTGCTCGCGCGGTGGTTCGACACCTCGACTGGCGCCGCTCCGGCCGGGGCGCCAGTCGTGCTGGCCCTCGACCCCCGCTGGATCCCCGACCCGGCCGGGACCGACACCGTGCTCCGAATCCTGACCGACCCGGCGGTCACGCCGTTTCTCCGTCTCGCCGCTCTGTCGGAGGCCGCCCGGTCCGTCCCTGCCGCCCTCGGGCCCGACGGTCTGGCCATCACCCGCACCATGGCAAGTGCTGTCGTTCGCAACGGGTTCGCCGGTCTGGCCGACCGCCTCGCCACGTTGCAGGCCTACGCGCGCGCAGCGTCGAGCCTGCGCACGGGAGGCCCGGTCGATATCGAACCGCTCCGGATCGCCGTCTCGAGCGACCTCACCACGGCCGAACGAGACGCCCTGCTCGCCAACGTCCAGCGGGAGTCCGACGGGCGCCTCGAGGTGATCGACGACCTGCCGCGCCGAACCGTGACCCTCGGTGGCGACACCGCGAGCATCCCCCTCACCGTCCGCTCGCGGGTCTCCTATCCGGTGCGGGTCCGGATCCGACTCGAGAGCCCTCGCCTTTCCTTCCCGGCCAACGACGAGGTGATCACCGTCGATGGGACGTGGCAGGGACGGGTACCGGTCATCGTGCGCGCCAACGGCACCACGCCGGTGACCATCGCCCTGCTCACCCCCGAGGGAGACGTCGAGGTCGGCCGCGGTCAGCTCGAGGTGCGGGCGCTGGGATTGTCCGGTCTTGGCGTGCTGCTGTCCGGAGGAGCGATCCTCGTGCTCGTCGCCTGGTGGTTGCAGCACAACAGGAGTCGGCGGCGCCGGGCCGGTACCCTCACGCCGTGAGCACCGTTCGCATCGTCACCGATTCCGCCTGCGACCTACCCGACGCCTTGGTGCGTGCGCGAGGGATCACCGTCGTGCCGCTCACCATCCGGTTCGGCGACGAAGACCTCGTCGACCGGGAACAGCTCTCGACGCAGGAGTTCTGGTCCCGCTGCGCCGCATCGAGCGAGCTTCCCCAGACGGCGGCCCCGGCACCCGGTGCATTCGAGGCCGCCTACCGCCGCCTGGCAGCCGAGGGAGCCACCGGCATCGTGGTGGTGAGCCTGTCCTCGGCGCTGTCGGCCACCATGCAGAGCGCGCTCCTGGCGGCCGATGCCGTGGCCGAGGTCGTCGAGGTCGAGGTGGTCGACTCCCGATCCGTCACGATCGGCTTGGGGATGACGGTCCTCGCCGCAGAAGAACTCGCCGCCACCGGTGCCGGCGTCACCGAGGTCGCGGCGCACGCTCGTGACGTCGCCGCCCGGACCAAGGTCTGGGGTGCACTCGACACCCTCGAGAACCTCCGCAAGGGCGGTCGCATCGGTGGGGCCAAGGCGCTCGTGGCGTCGGTGTTGTCGATCAAGCCGATCATCGAGGTCCGTGACGGCAAGGTCGAGGAAGGCGGCAAGCAGCGCACCCGGGCCAAGGCGTTGGCAATGCTCGTCGACACCGTGCGCGCCAACCTTCCGCTCGAACGCCTCGCCGTGATGCACGCCGACGTCGACGACGTCGACGTGTTCGTCCAACGACTGCGCGAGATCTACGACGGCGAGATCGTGTTGGGAGAGATCGGGCCGGTCATCGGCACCCATGCGGGCCGGGGCACGACCGGCGTCGCGTTCCGCCGCCCGGGCTGAGTCCGAACGGTTGCGCCCAGGTGTCCCCCGCCCGGGTGAGCCCCACCGGTAGCGTTCACCACGGTGGCTGCGCTGTCGTCCGTTCCCGATCACGCGCGGCGGGTGATCGCCGGGCGTTATCGGCTCGAACGACTCATCGGTATCGGTGGCATGGCCGAGGTCTGGCGGGCTACCGACCTCGTGCTGCAGCGGCCGGTCGCCGTCAAGCTGCTGAAGGAGACCCTGGCCGACGACCCCGTGCTCGTCGAGCGGTTCCGACGCGAGGCCGCTGCGGCAGCTCGCCTGGCCCATCCGTGCGTCGTGCGGGTCTTCGACACCGTGGGAACGCAGGCCGAGCAGGCCGTCGTGATGGAACTCGTCGAGGGCCGCACGTTGCGCCAACGCCTCGACCGTGAGGGCCGGCTGCCGGCCTCCGACGTGGTGGCCATCGGGCTTGCGCTCGCCGACGGACTCGACGCTGCGCATCGAGCCGATCTCGTGCACCGTGACGTGAAGCCCGGCAACATCCTGCTCACCAACGACGGCCGTGTCGTGCTGACCGATTTCGGCATCGCCACCGCGATGCGAGCCAAGCGGGACCTCACCCGCGAGGACGTGATGATGGGGACGGCGAAGTACCTGTCTCCCGAGCAGGTGCTCGGGACCCCGGTCGATGCACGTTCGGACGTGTTCTCCCTCGGGGTTGTGCTCTACGAGTGCCTGACCGGCGAGGTGCCCTTCGCCGCCGACACTGACGCCGCAACCGCGCTCGCACGCCTGCAGCGCACCCCGGTGCCGTTGCGCACCCTGCGCCCGGGCCTGCCCCGCGACCTCGAGGGCGTGGTCCATGCCTGCCTGGCCCGGCGACCGGAACTACGCCCGCAGAGCGCCGCAGCGCTGCGCGACCGGCTCGCCCGGCTCGAGTTGTCGCCGAGCGCCGACGCCAGCCCGACGATGCCCGAGCCATCGCCGATCCGTCGTACCAGCCGGCGCACGGTCCTGCTCGCCGTCGGCGCGGTCGTCGCCGCGTGCCTCGCCGGCGCCCTCGCCCTGGCGCGCACCGCAGACCGTTCGGAACCGCCCGCTGCCGTGAGCGCCGGCGTCCCCGTCGACGGGGCGACGGCCACGACGGCGTCGCCCTCCCCGGCCGGTCCCGTGTCGATCACCGCGACCGCCGAATTCGACCCGCCGCCCGGCGACGGTCGGGAGAACCCGAGTCAACTCGGCGCCCTCGTCGACGGCGACCCAGCGACCACATGGTCGACGGTCTGCTACGAGTCGGCCACCTTCGGGGCCAAGGGGGGTGTCGGGCTGCGATTCCGGTTGTCCGCACCCCCGGACGCCAAAGCGCTCGAGGTCACCTCGCCCACCACGGGCTGGTCGGCGCGGGTCTTCGTCGCGACAGCGGCAGGCCCGACGCTGGCAAGTTGGGGGACGGCGTCGTCGGCCGGTACGAACCTCCCGGCGGGCACGGTCCGCTTCCCGCTCGCCGGCTCCGGCACCGAGGTGCTGCTCTGGCTCGATCGAGCCGGCCGCGCAATCAGCGGCTGCACGTTCCCCTTCCAGATCAGGCTCTCCGATGTCCGAGTCGTCTCGCTCTGAGCCAGCCGACGCGGTCCTCGTCGCCGCGGCGCAGCGGGGCGATCGCCGAGCCCTCGAGACCCTTCTCGATCGTCATCACGACCGGGTGCGAGCCGTCTGCTGGCGACTCACCGGCAACGCCGCCGATGCCGACGACGCCACCCAGGAGGCGCTGATCGCCGTCGTCCGCGGGCTCCCCCGATTCGACGGCCGGTCGGCGTTCACCACCTGGCTCTACCGGATCGCGACGAACGCCGCGCTCGACGAACTCCGTCGCCGGCGACGTCGGCCCGTGCCCGATCCCGACCACGTGGATCGCCTGGCGACCTCGCCGGGCGTCGCCGCCGGCGTCGAGTGGGTCGCCGAGCGTGACGTCCTGGACCGGGCACTGCGGCAACTGCCCGAGGAGTACCGCATCGCCGTCGTCCTCCGTGACGTCGGCGATCTGGACTACGCCGAGATCGCCGACGTGCTCCAGGTCCCCCCGGGTACGGTTCGGTCGCGGATCGCCCGCGGGCGTGCGTCGCTCGCGGCGGCGCTCGGTGGGAACCAGACGGTCGGGGACGAACGTCCAAGGAAGCGCCCATGACCTCCTCCGGCGATGCCCCCGACCTCGACGCCGTCGACCCCGTCGACCTCGATGCGAGCGATCTGCTCGATCGACCGTCGCAACGGCACGGCACCGTCGACGACGCCGTGCTGACTCGTGCCACGGAATTCGAGCGCGTCCGCGCCCGCCTCGTCGATGTCCCCCCGGCCGAGCCGGGTCGGCGCGCCTCCTGCCTCGGCGCTGCGCTGGCCGTGTTCGACGCAGAGGCAGCCGCTGCGTCAGCGGCCGTGCCGGCATCGGGCCCGGGTGGGCGAGCGATCCCCTTCGCCCGACGTCGCCGCGGCAGGCTCACTCCGGCCGCCGCCCTCGCCGCCCTCGCCGCAGCGGCCGCCGGGTTCGTTCTCGTCGGTCGGGGCCCCGCGTCGGAACCGACCACCGCTGGCGGCGTCCCTGCCAACGTTGCCAACGCACCGGTGGCCGCACCGCAGGCTGCGCTGCCCGAGTCGTCCGGCGCGCGGTCCGACGGCGTGCCGGCGTTCGCCGCATCCCCGGCCGGCTCGAAGGCCGCGCCCGGTGTGGCGACGTCGCTGCCCGTCGTCGAGACCGACGTCGAGTTGCGAGCCGTGCTCGGCGCACTTCCGGCAACCGCCGCTCCGGCGACGTGCCCGGCCCTGCCGGGCACCGTCCGTGGCCCCGTGCGCTGGGCTCCTACGGACCAGGTCGTGGTGGTCGTCGTCGCCGGTCCTCGGGCCCGACTCGTCACGGTGGACGATTGCCTTGAGGTGACCACGATCGCCGTGCCGTAGGCTGCCCGCATGCCTGATCAGCCGTCGGCGGACTGGGTCGCCCAGGTCACAGACACGATCGTGCGCACGATCGGCACGCTTCGGGACCGCACCACGAAGCCGGCGATCACCATCGCCCGCGGGCTGGTGTTCGGCATCATGGCCTCCATCCTGGGGATGGCCGCCGTCGTGCTACTGGCCGTGCTGGTCGTCCGAATCATCGAGAACTACCTGCCGGGTGGGGTGTGGAAGTCGCACTTCATCACCGGGGCACTGTTCTGTATCGGCGGGTTGATCCTGATGTCCAAGCGTCGTTCGAAGGCGGAATCGTGAACGGACCTGCGGTCCATGACGTCCTCATCATCGGTTCGGGGCCCGCTGGCCTCACTGCGGCGATCTACACGGCCCGTGCCAGCCTTTCGCCCCTGGTGATCGAAGGGGAGCCGTCCTCCACCAGCGACCAGCCCGGCGGGCAGCTCATGCTCACCACCGAGGTCGAGAACTTCCCCGGCTTCCCCGAGGGAATCATGGGTCCCGAGCTGATGACCAGGTTCCGCGAACAGGCAGGCCGATTCGGCGCCACCTTCCTCACCGAGAAGGTCACCCGTGTCGACTTCTCGCAACGCCCCTTCCGGGTTTGGGTACGCGAACAGGAGTTCCTCGCTCGATGCATCATCGTTTCGACCGGGGCTCAATCGCTGATGCTCGGTCTCGAAGCGGAGCAGCGCTTGATCGGCCACGGACTCAGCACCTGCGCCACGTGCGACGGTTTCTTTTTCCGGGGTCAGGAGATCGCCGTGGTGGGCGGAGGTGACTCGGCCATCGAGGAGGCAACCTTCCTCACCAAGTTCGCCTCGAAGGTCACGATCGTCCACCGTCGCGAGAGCCTGCGGGCATCAAAGATCATGCAGGAACGTGCGTTCGTAAATCCGAAGATCGAATTTGTCTGGAACCACACGGTGGTCGACCTCCTCGGCGAGAACTCGCTCGCTGGTGCCGTGGTCGAACACGTGTCCACCGGCGTCCGCCAAACGCTGGACGTCACCGGGGTATTCGTGGCCATCGGGCACCGACCGAACACGGGGCTGTTCGAGGGCATCCTCGACATGGAGGACACCGGCTACCTGATCACCCGGCCGGGCTCCACTGCGACGAACGTCGACGGGGTCTTCGCCTGTGGTGACGTGCAGGACCACACCTATCGCCAGGCGATCACAGCAGCGGGTAGTGGCTGTATGGCGGCAATCGACGCGGAACGTTGGCTCGAAGCAGCCGACCACTGATCTAGGCTTCCCGCCTCGGGAATGCCACCGCTGGCTGCCAGTGTTGGTGCGAGCGGGATTCTCCAGCCGAAAGGGCGAACGATGGCAGACGGCATCATCAACCTGACCACCTCCACCTTCGACGAGACCGTGCAGTCGTCGGACACCGCCGTCGTCGTCGACTTCTGGGCCGAGTGGTGCGGGCCGTGCAAAATGATCGCCCCCATCCTGACGGAGATCGCCACCGAGCAGAAGGGCAAGGTGACGATCGCGAAACTGAACGTCGACGAGCACCCGGATCTGGCGATGAAGTACAACGTCATGAGCATTCCCACCCTGCTCGTGTTCGAAGGAGGCGAGTTGCGCAAGCGTCTCGTCGGGGCCAAGGGTAAGGGCCAACTCCTACAGGAGTTGAAGGAATTCCTTCCGACGGACTCCCACTGACGTCCGGCGACCGCGGCGAGGCCGTTCGCGATCTTCAGCGGCGCCTCGCAGCGGTCGGTTTCCAGCCGGCCGGCATAGATCCAGGAGTGTTCGGGGTTGCCACCGAGGCAGCCTTGCGTGCGTTCCAGCACAGCCGAGGTCTACGGGAGACCGGCGTCTGCGACGACACGACCTGGTCGGTGCTCGTGGAGGCAAGTTGGAAGCTCGGCGACCGCCACCTTTATCTGCGGCGGCCGAACCTCCGTGGCGACGACGTGGCGGAGTTACAGGCCCGCCTTGGTCGCCTCGGGTTCGACTGCGGCTGGGTTGACGGAATCTTCGGTCCTTCGACGTCGTCGGCGGTTGCGGAGTTCCAGCGAAACGTCGGACTCTCTTCGGACGGGGTCGTCGGACACGAGACGTTCCGAGCGCTACAACGCTTGGCGATGCGATCCCAAACGGGACAGCTCGTCAATGCGGTGCGCCAGGCGCTCCGCTTTGACCGAGCCGTGCCCAATCCCCGACTCGTGGTCGGTCACGAAGGCAACCTGGCGGCGCTCGCACGGGCGCTCGCTCGGACACTTCGGGATCGGGGTGCCCGGGTGGTGACCGCCGATGACGCCAGCAGCCGCGTGAATGCCAGCGTCGCGAACCGATTCGACGCGCAGGTTTACGTCGGCCTGTCAACCGAGTCCGTTACGTCGTGGATCGGGTTCTACGAAACTCACGGGTTCGCCTCCCCCGGTGGCCGTCGCCTCGCGGAAACCCTCGTGCGTGCGCTCGCTCCCGAAGTCGAGACCTCGGCTCGGGGGATGCGGCTTCCCATCTTGCGCGAAACGCAGATGCCTGCCGTCGTGATCGAACTCGGGCATGCCGGTCGTCTACCGGATCGCCACCCCAGCGTCACGTCCCGAATCGCAGACGGCATCGTCGAATGGTGCCGGGCGCCGGGCGCCGAACCTTCTACCTGAGGCGCCCCTCTCCCTCAGTCGATGATCGACGTCCACATCCTGTGGAAAAGACTGTGGGGATCGAGTGGACGACCGTGTACCTCGTCAGTCCGGGCGGCCGGACGCCATCACGCGATAGATACGCTCGAGGTCCTCGAGGCCGGCGAACTCGATGACGACCCGTCCCTTCCGATTGGCGAACTGCACACCGACCCGAGTGTCGAGAAGCTCCGACAGCGCCTCCTCGAGTTCGAGCAAACCCGGCGGGCGCAATGGTGTCGCCGGTGTTCGCGTGGGTGGCGTGGCGAGCAGTTCGGGGGGGTCTACCTGCTCGCGTGCGGAACGGACCAGGTCCTCCACGGCACGAACAGAAAGACCCTCCTCGCTGATTCGCCCGGCGATCCGCTCCATCTCCTTACGATCGGTGAGTCCGAGCAACGCTCGTGCGTGGCCCGCCGACACGCGCCCTTCGGCGAGGAGATTCTGGACGGCCGCAGGCAACTGAAGGAGTCGGAGAGTGTTGGAGATCGCCGCGCGACTCTTGGAGACCTTCGCGGCAACCTGGTCGTGGGTAAGCGCAAAATCCTCAATCAACTGCTGGTAGGCAGCCGCCTCCTCAAGCGGACTCAGATCCTGACGGTGGAGGTTCTCCACCAGCGCCTGCTCCACGCTCAACAGGTCGTCGGTGACCCGCACGATCGCCGGAATGAGATCCAGACCGGCCCGACGAGCAGCGCGCCATCGACGCTCGCCGGCGATCAACTGATATCGGCCATCCGCAACCGGGCGAACCAGGATGGGTTGGAGGACGCCGAGGGCGCGGATCGATGCGGTCAGGTCGACGAGCGCCTCCTCGTCGAAGAGGGTCCGAGGTTGATGGGGATTCGGTTCGATCTGACCAACCGGCAGCTCACGCAGCGCAGCCCCCTCGACGGGTGGTGCCTGGTCAGGGTCACTGGGCAGCAAGGCTGCGAGGCCTCGGCCGAGTCCGCTACGCCGCTCCACCACTTACCTCCTTGGCGAGCTCCCGGTAGGCAATGGCGCCCCGGGAGGTTGGGTCGAAGGTGATGATCGGTTGCCCGAACGAGGGTGCCTCGGAGAGGCGCACCGTCCGAGGCACGATCGTACGACAGACCTTCGCTCCGAAGTGGTCGCGGACCTCTTGGACAACCTGATCGGCGAGCTTGGTTCGGGCGTCGTACATCGCAATAACAATGGTGCTGATCTGCAGCGTTGGATTGAGTCCCTTGCGCACCAACTCGACGTTCCGAACCAACTGACCGAGGCCTTCGAGCGCGTAGTACTCGCACTGAATCGGCACCAAGACCTCGGTCGCCGCGGCGAGCGCGTTCACCGTCAGGAGACCGAGGCTCGGGGGACAGTCGATCAGCACGTAGTCGTAGTCCTCTCGAACTGATTCCAACGCCCGCTTCAGGCGAAGCTCCCGGCTGAAGGCCGGTACGAGTTCGATCTCAGCGCCGGCGAGGTCAAGCGTGGCGGGAGCCACGAAGAGGTTCCGCACCGAGGTCGGTTCGATGCAATCCTCGATCGGCACGTCGTTCAGGAGGACGTCGTACGTAGATGCAGACAAGACGTGAGTGTCGATGCCGAGTCCGGTGCTGGCGTTACTCTGCGGATCAAGGTCGATGAGCAAGGTCCGGTATCCAAGAACAGCCAGGCAGGCGCCGAGATTGACGGTCGTCGTCGTCTTGCCGACGCCCCCCTTTTGGTTTGCGACCGCAAGGATCCGCTGCTGCGCTGGTGTCCGCTCTGCGGCAACGCCCGTTGACAGGTCGGTGCTCATTGCTCCTCCGGTGTCCATCCCGCAGGTGGACGTTTCACGTGGAACGTTCGTCCCTCGGTAGCGACTGTCCGCGGCGCCAAACACCCCACGGGCCAACCGCCACGTCGAACTCTAGGTCATTCCCCCCGTTCTTTGCGGGAATCACCGGCGATGGGGGGAGACTCACGGCCACCAATCCCCCTTCTCGTACCAACTGGCTCGCCCACCGAAGGGTGACCGGTAAGGGGCCGAAGGCACGGGCCGTCACCAGGTCGCCCGTTTGGCGTCGCGGACCAGCGGCCACCCGCGCCACGTCGTCGGTAATGACCTCCACGCGCCCACCAAGTCCGAGACGTCCGACGGCACGGCGCAGGGCATCCGTTCGCCGCTGGCGGATGTCGATCATCACCACCCGGAGGTCCGACCGCCGCACCGCAAGTACAAGTCCTGGCAGGCCACCGCCGCTCCCGATGTCGATCACCAGGCCGCCATGCGGGGCAAGGTCGATCACCCAGGAGGAATGGGCTACGGCGTCCTCGACGGTCGTCGGGCCAAGGTGCCCGAGACGTTGTTGCCCCGTGAGAACTTCGATCAGTGCGTCGCTCACTCCTACGACGGCCGGACGACAACCCGTCGATGTGGATCCTCGCCCTCCGACAGTGTGACGATGCCCTCGATTCCCCCGAGGGCATCGTGCACCACCTTTCGGTCCGCAGCGGACATCGGCTCCAGGGCCCGCGCCTCGCCGGAGGCCGCCACCTGTTGCGCAACTTGACGCGCGAACCGAGCGAGCGCTTCCTGGCGCTTCTCCCGGTACGAGCCGATGTCGATCCGAAGCCGCTGCCGACTGGCAGGAACGCGACGTTGGACGACGATACGGGTGAGATCCTGGACAATCTGCAAGGTCTGACCGCGGGGCCCGATCAGGAGACCGAGTTGATCCCCGTCGAGGTGCACCTCTGCCGCACCGTCCGCACCAGTGGTCGTCCGCACCTGACCGCTGGCGCCAAAGGCCTGGGCCAGACCAGCCAGGAACGCGCCGGCCTCCTGCGCCAAATCGCGATCGTCATCCCCCTCGCCGACCGGTGCAGCCATGGCATGAACCTCGCGGGTCGCGGGCTCCCGTCCGACCTCGAGCGAAGCGCCTTCGGCTGCCGCCTCAGGCTCCACCCGACGGCGCCGGCGTTCCTGCTTGGGTCGCGGCGAGGTCGGCCGCACCCGCGCCCGGAGACGGGCCTCACCTCGCATCCGACCGAAGAGTCCCGGCTTCGGCTCCTCGAGAATCTCGAACTCGGCATCGGCTTCGTCGACACCCAGGCGGTCGAGCGCGAGTTCCTTCGCTTCTTCGACGCTCTTGCCGGTGGTCTCCACCCATTCCATGGGGCTCCTAGGGTTGCTTTCTCGGCTTCTGCTTCGCTGGTGGGGCCGGGCGCGGACGTGGTGCAGGGCGAGCCTGTCCCGACTTCGCCGTTGTCCCGCCTACCGCTCTCGGTGCCGGCTTCGCCGGCGACGACTTCTCGGACGTTGCCTTGGTCGGCGCCGGCTTCGCCCGACCGGGCGAACCTGCCGACGGCTTCGGCTTGCTCGACGCGCCACCCTTGGCCGCCTCCGCGCCGGCGCCCTTGCCGTCGGCGGACGACGGGCGTGCGTCCGTGGCGCCGGCGCTAGCCGCGGGCGAGCCCGGGCCGTAGAACTTTCGGGTTATGTAGAAGTTCTGCAGGATCCGGTACACGCTCTGCATCAAGAAGTAGAAGATGAGGCCCGCCGGGATCACCAACTGGAACACCGCAACGGCGCCAGGAATCACCCGCATCAGGATCTGCTGCTGGCGGTTGATGCTGGTCGACGTGTTCCGAGAGGAGATCTGCCACTGCTGGAAGTAACTCAAACCTGCGACGACCAGGACCAGGATCACGTACGGAACGCCCTTGACGGCGTCGTCGCGGACGATCGACGCAGCGGTCTTCGACAGGTCGAGACCGAACGACAACATCTCGGTCTGGCCGAACAAGCTCTTGAACAGCTTCGAGGTCTCGTTCAGGTAGTCCGGCGCGAACGTTTGCGGCTGGGTGCAGACCTGCTTGTCGATGAGGCCAGGTGTACACAGCCGGGTCACCCCAGCGAGCACCTGGTAGATGACGATGAAGATCGGCGCCTGCAGCAGCATCGGGAGGCAGCCACCGAGGGGCTTGACCTTGTGCTCCTTGAACAGCGCCATGGTCTCTTCGTTGATGCGCTGTCGGTCACCCTTGAACTGCTCTTGGATCTTCTTCAGTTCCGGCTGGATGCGCTGCATCTCGAGCATGCCCTTGGTGGCCTTGAGGGTCAGCGGAGTGACCAGCACCATGAGCACGAGGGTGAACAGGGCAATGGCTGCGGCGTAATTGTTCGTGAACGAGTAGAACCAGGCCAGCACGGAGGACACGGCTTCAAACACGGGCGTCCACCTTCTTTTCAGGAACCGGATCGAAGCCGTGACCACCGAACGGATGGCATCGGCAGAGGCGACGCACCGCGAGCCAGGAACCACGCCACGGGCCGTAGATCTGGAGGCTCTCGACGGCGTACGTCGAACATGACGGGACGTAGCGACACGGCGAGGGCTTCCCCGAACGTGCGTACTGGTACAGACCAATTGCCTTGGTCATCATGCGGGTCATGACTGCACCCGTATCTGGGAGAACAGCGCAGCAACATCCGACCGGAGCGTGGAGGCGGGCTGCGTCGCACGGCTCGATCCCGCTCCGACGAGATACCACCCGTTCGGCAAGCCGCGGTGCGCCTCGCCTTCGACGAGGACTCGCAGCCGGCGGCGTATGCGGTTCCGCACCACCGCCGATCCGACCTTGCGTCCGATCGCATAGGCGACGCATGGCGCACCGGCCTCATCGTCGATGATCCAACGAACGGAGAGGTCATCCCGACGCACGCGACGACCTTCCGACACGAGACGAGAGAACACCGTGCGGTCGGAGATGGGCTGTGTCAGGCGGATAGGCGGAGCCGACCCTTGTTGCGGCGAGCCTTGAGCACGGCGCGTCCGCTGCGGGTGGCCATCCGCGCCCGGAACCCGTGCTTGCGGGCCCGGCGCCGATTGTTGGGTTGAAAGGTCCGCTTCACTCCAGCCTCCTCGTCCTGCACCCGGACCCAGTCGATTGCCGACCGACCACCGAGCCGTGGACCTGCACCGCCGTCCGGTCGAACAATCGCCTGACGATCAATTGCAGGGGCGCGCCGCTGCGCCAAAGTCTGAAAGGTTAGGAGCACGACGGCCACCACAGCAAACCGGCCAGCGAGTAAACGCCGTCAGTGACGCACTTGCCACGGGTCGAATCTGTCCACAGGGGGTGCTACGGTTCGGATCCTGATCGAGGTCCTCGCAGTCCACAACCTGTGGACAACCCTGTGGGCGGGCCGGAACTCTGGGACGGGGGAGGACGGGGTGAGCGAAGCCCAGCGACTGTGGACGGCGGCATCGCAACTCCTCCGGGCCCAAGTTTCGGAGACCGTATGGCTTTCCACCTTCCAAGACGTCGAGGCCGTGTCACTCGAGGAGTTCCGGTTGGTCCTCGCCGTGCCGAGCAGCCACGTGCGCGATCGGATCGACGGTCGGTATCTCCCCCTCGTGCGTGACGCCCTCGACGAGATCGCGCCCACCGAGCTCGCACTGTCATTCGAGATCCGGTCCGAGGCGAGCGCGTCCCCCGAGCCGAGCGCACCGCCGGGTTCAGGCGAGAGCGGCGCCGTGCCAACCGAGGTGTCCGCTCCGACCCCGGGCCCGGCCACCACGCTCGGCCTCAATCCTCGGTACACCTTCGAGACCTTCGTCAAGGGAACGTCCAACACATTCGCGCTCGTCGCTGCCCTCCGGGTCGCGGAAACGCCCGCACGCAGCTACAACCCGCTGTTCATCTACGGCGGCGCCGGGCTCGGAAAGACCCACCTCCTGCACGCGATCGGGCACTACGTCAACCAGAACTACGCCCACTACCTGGTTCGGTACGTGTCCACCGAGACCTTCCTCAACGAATACATCGACGGGATCCGCACCAACTCAATGGCGATGTTCAAGCGGCGTTACCGCGACGTCGACGTGCTGCTCGTCGACGACATCCAGTTCATGGAGGGCAAGGAGGGGCTCCAGGAGGAGTTCTTCCACACCTTCAACAGCCTCCACCAGGCCAACCGGCAGATCGTCCTGTCGTCCGATCGTCCCCCGGACTCCATCCCCACCCTCGAGGACCGCTTGCGGAGCCGGTTCAAGATGGGCCTGATCACCGACATCCAGCCGCCCGACGTCGAGACCCGCCTCGCGATCCTGCGCAACAAGTCGGA
>JBJTVH010000025.1:0-10632 GCA_046081125.1 Acidimicrobiales bacterium | reverse complement strand
CATGGCCGAAGACGACTGGGACGGTTGGTCGGCCCTCACCGCAGCGGTCGGCAACCGCACGCAACTCGTCGGCGACGACCTGTTCGTCACGAACTCCGAGCGGCTCGCGCTCGGCATCGAGCGGGGCGTCGCCAACTCGATCCTGGTGAAGGTCAACCAGATCGGCACCCTCACCGAGACCCTCGAAGCGGTGGAGCTCGCCCGGTCCTCGAGTTACACCGCGGTGATGTCCCACCGTTCCGGCGAGACCGAGGACGCCACGATCGCCGACCTCGCCGTCGCGACGAACTGCGGCCAGATCAAGACCGGTGCGCCCGCCCGCAGCGACCGGGTTGCGAAGTACAACCAGCTCCTGCGGATCGAGGACGACCTCGGCGAGGCGGCGGCCTATCGCGGCCGGGGTGCCCTGGCCCGCGTCGGGCGCCGCTCGTGACCGCGGTCCGGGGTCGGCGAGCCCGCCGGCCTGCCGTTGTGCTCGCCTGGCTGGGGTTGCTGGTCGCCGTCGGCGCAGTGCTCGCGTTGCTGCTCGTCAAGCCCACCCAGACGCTGTTCGACCAGCGGGACCGGTACGAGGGCACCTCGGACCGCCTGGCCACGATCCGAACCGAGAACGAGCGCCTGCGCACCCAGGTAAGCGCCCTCGAACAGCCGCTCGCCGTGCTCACCGCCGCTCGTGAGCAGCATCAGCGCGTGCCTCCGGGAGTGATCGCCGTCGTGGTCCAACCCGAGGGTCCCATCACCTCGCTGCCGGCCCGGTGGCCGTTCACCCTCGTCCAGGGGGTGCTTGAGTCACGCGTCAACGACGGCACCACCGCTCCCGCTGGAACCCCGAGCACCACCGCCGGATAAGGTCGGTCGATCACCGAACGTCCCTACGGGGGGAGCTTGAATGCCCGGCAGCATCCTCGGCAACCGCGTCCTTCGCAAAGAGGACCCCAAGTTCTTGACCACCGGCGGTGAGTACCTCGCCGACCTGCGCGAGCCCCTGCTCGAAGGCGCGCTGTACGTCACCTACGTCCGGTCGGCCGTCGCGCACGGCACCATCACCTCGATCGACACCTCCGCAGCCGCTGTGGCTCCGGGTGTGGTCGCCGTGTTCACCGCCGCCGACCTGGGCCTCCAGCCGGTTCCGGCGCCCTTCAACCCCACCGTCGCCCGCACGCTGCTCGCCTCCGACAAGGTGCGCTACGTCGGCGAGCCGATCGTCGCCATCGTGACCAAGCGGCCCGAGCAGGGCGAGGACGCCCTCGCCCTCGTCGAGATCGAGATCGAGCCGCTCGAGGCCCTCGTCGAGATGGAGGCCGCCATGGCCTCGCCGACGCTGCTGTACCCGACGGCGGGGAGCAACGTCGTGTTCGCCTCGACGGCGCTCGGCATGCCCGACGTGACCGGCGACGAGTTCTTCGACGGCTGCGAGGTCGTCGTGCGCGAGCGGGTCATCAACCAGCGTGTGGCGCCGTGCCCGCTCGAGGTGCGCGGTGCAGCGGCGGCGTGGGTCGGCGACCGGCTCCACGTCTGGCTGTCGACGCAGCACGCCCAGGGCGCCCGCGATGCGCACAAGGCGGCCAACGGCCTCGACGGCGACAAGGTCCGCGTGATCACCCCTGACGTCGGCGGCGGCTTCGGCGCCAAGATCGGCGCCTATCCCGAGGAACTGCTGCTCGGCCCGATCGCCAAGCGCGTCGGCAAGGCCGTCAAGTTCCTCGAAGCCCGCAGCGAGTCGATGCTCGGCCTCGGCCACGGCCGCGGCCAGGTCCAGCGCGTCGCCATCGGCGGCGACCGCGACGGCACGGTCAAGGCCTACCGGCTTGAGGTCCTCCAGGACTCGGGCGCCTACGCCGACATGGGCACGATCCTCGCCCCGTTCATGACCCGCCCGATGTCGTCGGGTGTGTATGCGATCCCGAAGATCGAGTGCGTCACGTACTCCATCGTCACGAACACCACGCCGACGGTGGCCTACCGGGGCGCCGGCCGGCCGGAAGCCACCGCCGCCGTCGAGCGGGCGATGGACCTGTTCGCCGCCGAGATCGGCATGGATCCCGTCGACGTGCGCCGCAAGAACCTGATCGCCAAGTTCGACACCCCGCACACCACCACCGTCGGCCAGACCTACGACGTCGGCGACTACGAGGAGTCCCTGAACCGGGTGCTCGCGGCGGGCGACTATGCGGCGCTGCGGGCCGAGCAGGCCCGCCGCCGGTCCGGCGGCGATCGGGTGCAGCTCGGCATCGGGGTGAGCGTCTACGTGGAGATCACCGGCGGGGTTCCCCCGATGGGCGAGACCGCCAAGATCGAGATCCTGCCCGATGGGCGGGCGATCGTCTACACGGGCACCTCCCCCCACGGGCAGGGTCACGTGACGGCGTGGTCGATGCTGGCCTCCGAGGAGACCGGTATCCCGATGGACCGGATCGACGTGGTCTGGGGCGACACCGACCTGGTGCCCGTCGGCGGTGGCACGATGGGCTCTCGCTCGCTGCAGCAGGGCGGCGCCGCAGTCCAGAAGGCGGCGGTCGAGCTCGTCGACAAGGCCCGTGACGTAGCGGCCCGGCTGCTCGAGGCGGCCAAGGACGACATCGTGCTCGACAAGGACGCCGGTGCGTTCCACGTCGCCGGCACGCCGTCGGTGGCTCGCACCTGGGTCGAGCTTGCGGCCTCGGATCACGAGTCGCTCAAGGTCGACACCACGTTCTCGGCCTCGATGCCCACGTTCCCGTTCGGCGCCCATCTCGCCGTCGTCGAGGTCGACACCGAGACGGGTCAGGTCCGCCTGGTGCGCCACATCGCCTGCGACGACGCCGGCCGGGTGCTGAACCCGTTGTTGCTCGAAGGCCAGATCCACGGCGGTATCGCGCAGGGTGCGGCGCAGGCGCTCCTCGAAGAGGTGCGCTACGACGACGACGGCAACCCGATCACGGGCAACCTGGCGGACTACGCCTTCATCTCGGCCGCCGAGCTCCCGAGCTTCGAGATCATCCACATGGAGACCCCGACGCACGTGAACCCGTTGGGCGCCAAGGGAATCGGCGAGTCGGGCACCATCGGCTCCACCCCGGCCGTGCAGTCGGCGGTGGTCGACGCGGTGTCGCACCTCGGGGTGCGTCACATCGACATGCCGCTCACCGCCGAGCGGGTGTGGCGGGCCGTCCAGGGCGCTCAGGGCTGATCGTCGCCGGGTGGTGGGCACGGGCGCGAGCCCGTCCCCACCACCCGGACGACCACCGTGGCGTCCGCCCGACGCTTCGCTTCGTACATGGCGTCGTAGGCGTGTCGGAGCCACTCGTCCGCAAAGGCGGGGCCCCCGACGGCGACGCCGATCGAGGCACGCAATCCGACCAGGCTGACCCCCGGCACCTCCACGCCGTCGAGGAGCCGGGCGATGTGGTGGCCGAGCGCTTCGGCGGCGGCCTCGCTCCACGTGGTCGGCGACGACGACGAACTCGTCGCCACCGAGGCGGACCACGAGCTCGTCCCGGCGGGCTCCGGCAACGAGCCGGCGGGCGGCCCGGCGGAGCAACTCGTCGCCGGCGGCGTGGCCGTACCGGTCGTTGATCGCCTTGAACCCGTCGAGGTCGACGAACGCGATCGCCGGACGTGCAGCGATCTGGGCGCGATCGAGCACGGCCCGATCGCGCAGGGTGTCGAGCACGAGCCGGTCGGCCTCGCGCCGATCGCTCGCCTCGGTGGCGGCGCGACGCTCGTCGGTGACGTCCCGGGTGAGCACGAGCAGCCCGCGTACGGCCGGATCACCGAAGCGGGCCTCGCAGCGGTGGGACCAGATCCGATCGCCGCGCGGCCCACCGAGTGCTTCGATGGTGAACGAACGATCACCGGCGGCGAGGTGTGTCGTGACGGCTCGGTTCACCCGGTCGACCTCCTCCGGGGGGAGCAGTTCGGTCGGGCTCCGCCCGATCGCTGCGGCAGGATCGAGACCGAGTACCGAGGCCCAGGTGGGCGACGCGTAGCGGATGGTGCCGCCGGCTGCGATCACGCTGACGGCCTCACCCGAGCGACGCAGGAGCGTGTGGGCGATGGCATCGGACAGCCGGCGTCGATGCGCCCGGGGTCCCGCCGGGTCACCCATGGGCAAAGGCTGCCGCAACCGGGGGGGCGCTATGGACCAACGGCCCATCGCGATGCGTGCCCGGGCCGGGTGTACCGTCCCTCGTCGTGCAGGAACGACCCCCCGTTCTCGCCGAAGGTCTCGTGCGCCATTTCGGCGACGTGCGCGCGGTCGACGGCGTCGACCTGCAGGTGCGCACCGGCGAGATCTTCGGCTTCCTCGGCCCCAACGGGGCCGGTAAGTCCACCACGATGCGGATGCTCACGACCCTGTTGCGGCCGTCGGCCGGCCGGGCGTGGGTGGCCGGCTTCGACGTGGTTGCCGAGGCCGACGCGGTGCGCCGCTCGATCGGCGTGGCCCTGCAGGACGCTGCCATCGACCCGCTCATGACGGGCTCGGAGCTGCTCGATCTCCAGGGAGTGCTCTACGGCCTGCCCCGAGAGCACGCCCGGCGTCGGGCCGGTGAGCTGCTCGAGCGCGTGGGGCTGACCGCTGCGGCGGGCCGTCGGGTGGGCACGTACTCCGGCGGCATGCGCCGCCGCCTCGATCTGGCGCTGTCGCTGATCCATGCACCCACGGTCCTGTTCCTCGACGAGCCGACCACCGGGCTCGACCCGATGAGCCGGTTGTCGCTGTGGGAAGAGGTGCGCCGGCTGAACAGCGAAGGCACCACCGTGCTGCTCACCACCCAGTACCTCGAGGAGGCCGACCAACTCGCCGGCCGCATCGCGATCATCGACCGCGGCCGGATCGTGCGCGAGGGCGACCCGAAGGATCTGAAGGCGGCGGTCGGCTCGCCGACGCTTTTCGTCGACGTGCCGGCCGGGCAAGCGCCGCTCGCCCGCGAGGTGCTCGCCCGGTTCGGCGACGCCCGGCCCTCGCCCGAGGGCACGCTCGGGGTCGGCCTCGCCGGCGGCGCGGGAGCGATGAGCGACGTGGTGCGCGCCCTCGACGAGGCCGGCGTGCACCTCGACCACATGGAGCTCAAAGCGCCCAGCCTCGACGACGTGTTCGCCGAGGCCACCGGGCACCGGCTCGAAGGCGCGGCCGAGGCGGCGCCCGTCGAGGCCGCCGTGCCGCCGAAGCGCCGGGGTCGGAGGGGACGATGACGGCGCCGCTGTCGGTCCGACCCCGTGTGCTCGCCCAGGTCGGTGCCCTCTCGCGACGGGCGGTCGTCGGGTTGCTGCGGGAGTTCCCGCTGCTGCTGCCGGGGATCTTGTTCCCGCTGGTGTTCGTCGCGATCAACGCCGGGAGCTTCACGAAGTCCCTGCCGCTGCTACAGGCCTGCTGCTACCCGGAGCTCGACTCGTTCGTGACGTTCACGCTTGCGTCGTCGGTGGTGCAAGGCGTGCTGTTCGGGTCGGTCCAAGGGGCGACGGGCCTCGCCACCGACATCGAGCAAGGGTTCTTCGAGCGCATGCTCGCCTCGCCCGTGAACCGCACGGCGATCCTGGTGAGCCGGCTTGCCGGGGCCGCGTTCCTCGGTGCCCTGCAGGCGCTGCTGTTCGCGGTGGTGCTCACCGTCTTCGGCGCCCGGGTCGCGGCCGGGGCCGCCGGGTACGCCGTGCTCATCGTGTCGGGCGCGCTGATCGCACTCGGGTTCGGGGCGCTGCTCGCCGCCATGGCGATCAAGACGGGCTCGGCCGAGGCGGTGCAGAGCACGTTCCCGCTCGCCTTCGTCCTGCTGTTCGCCTCCTCTGCGTTCTTCCCTCGCGAGACGATGACGGGCTGGTTCCGGACGCTGGCCGACTGGAACCCGTTGTCCCACATCACCGAAGGCCTGCGCGATCTGGTGATCGACGGCTGGAGCTGGTCGGCCGCACTCGATGCGCTGGACCTGCCGCTCGCGATCACCGCCGTCGGCATCGTCCTCGCGCTCGTGGCCCTGCGCCGTCGACTGGCGGCGTCGTGAGCGCCCCGGTCCGAGCGAGCGCACCCGGTGGGCGCACCCTGGCGGTGGCGTGGGCGCTCGTGCTGCGCAACCTGGTCGCCATCCGCCGCCTGCCGTCGGCCCTCGTGCCGTCGTTGGTGTTCCCGGTGTTCGGCACGATCGCCTTCGCCTCCGTCTACGGCGCGGCGATCCGGCAGTACTACCCGGACCTGCCCCGGCTGAACTGGTACGTGCCGCTCAACGTCCTGCAGGGCGCTGCGTTCGGCAGCGTGTTCCTGGCCTTCGGGGCCATCCGTGATTTCCAGACCGGCATCTTCGACCGCCTGCTCGCCGCGCCGACGCGTCGGACGGCGATCCTGGTCGGGTACGTACTCACCGCGATGGTCCGGGCGTTGCTTCCGCTCGTGCTGGTGGTGGCCATCGGCGCCGTTGGCGGGATGAGCCTGCCCGGCGGCGCGCTGTCGCTCGTGCTGCTGCTGGTGGCGACGCTGATGGTGGCGGTGATCGGGGTCTGCTGGGGCGTCGGGCTCGCCTTCCGGTTCAAGTCGATGGCTGCGGCGCCGCTCATGCAGGTGGGCGTGTTCGTCCTCGTGTTCCTGTCCGAATCGCAGGTGCCCGAGGCCGGGTTGTCCGGGTGGTTGAAGTGGGTGTCGGCGGTGAATCCGGCGACCCAGGTGCTGCGGCTCGGCCGTCAGGGGTTCCTCCACGAGATCACCTGGGCCGAGACGTGGCCGGGACTGGTGGCCTTCCTCGGGCTGTTCGCGCTCGCCGCCGGGTTCGCCGCCCGGGGGCTGCGAAAGCTCGTCCCCTGAGGCGACGAGCGGTCACGGGGCCTGTTTTCCCTGGGGCATGATGGCGCGATCAGTCCGAACAGGGGGGACGATGCAGATCAGCGTCACGGTCAATGGCACCGTGCATTCCGGCGATGTCGAGCCGCGCACGTTGCTGGTCCACTACATCCGTGAGCACCTCGGGCTCACGGGCACCAACATCGGGTGCGACACCTCGTCGTGCGGGGCGTGCACGGTCCACGTCGACGGCGAAAGTGCGAAGTCCTGCACGATGTTGGCCGTCCAGGCCGACGGTGCGTCGGTCACGACGATCGAGGGCCTCGCAGCAGCCGACGGCACCCTGCACCCGATGCAGGAAGCGTTCCGGCAGAACCACGGTCTCCAGTGCGGCTATTGCACACCGGGCATGGTGATGGCGGCGGTGTCGCTGCTCAGCGAGAACCCCAGCCCGAGCGAGTCCGACGTACGCCTCGGCCTCGAGGGCAACCTGTGCCGCTGCACCGGCTACCACAACATCGTGCAGTCCGTCCTCGCCGCCGCCGGAGGTGCGAAGTGACCGCAGTGGAACTGCCCCCGGCCGGGGTGCTCGGCTCGCGGTTGTTGCGCAAGGAGGATCCGCCGTTGCTCACCGGCGAGTCCCGCTACACCGCAGACCTGCCGATCCCCGGTTCGTTGCACCTGGCGCTGGTGCGCAGCCCGTACGCCCACGCCCGGATCACCTCGATCGACCTCTCGGGTGCCGTGGCCTCGCCCGGGGTTGTCGCTGCCTACACCGGCGCCGACCTGCAGGGCCTGTGGGCGGCACCGATGCCGTGCGCGTGGCCGGTCACGGCCGACATGCGCAACCCCGCCCACTACCCGGTGGCGGTGTCGAAGGCCTGCTACCAGGGCGACGCCGTGGCGGCGGTGCTCGCCACGTCCGAAGCGGCGGCGCGTGACGCGGTCGAAGCCGTGATCGTGCAGTACGAAGCGCTCCCGGCGGTGACCAACCTCGAGGACGCGCTCAGCGACCGGGTCGTGATCCACGACGAGCTCGGCACGAACAAGAGCTACACGTGGGATCTCAAGATCGGCGAGGACGCCGTGGCGGCGGCGTTCGCGTCGGCGGCGTACACGGTCAAGGAGCGCTACATCCAGCAGCGCCTCATCCCGATGGCGATGGAGCCGCGGGCCGTCGCCGCCGTGCCGCAGCCCTTCGGTGGGGACATCACGCTCTACTCGGCCACGCAGATCCCGCACATCCTGAAGATCATGGCGGCGTTGACGGCCGGCATCCCCGAGCACCAGGTGCGCGTGGTGGCGCCCTCGGTCGGTGGCGGGTTCGGCTCCAAGCTCAACGTGTACGCCGAGGAGCTGCTGTGCCTGGCGTTGGCCCGCAAGCTCGGGAAGCCCGTGCGCTGGACCGAGGAGCGCAGCGAGAACTCGGTGGCCACGATCCAGGGTCGCGGTCAGATCCAGGACATCGAGCTCGCCGCCGACGCCGACGGCAAGCTCACCGCCGTGCGGGTCCGGTTGCTGGCCGACATGGGCGCCTATCTCCAGCTCGTCACGCCCGGCATCCCGCTACTCGGGGCGTTCCTCTATGCCGGGGTGTACGACCTTCCCGCTGCGTACGACTTCTCGTGCACGTCGGTGTTCACGACGATGACGCCGACCGACGCCTACCGGGGTGCGGGTCGGCCCGAGGCCACCTACGCGATCGAACGGGCGATGGACGCCCTTGCCGCGACCATGGGCATCGACCCGCTCGAGCTGCGGCGCCGCAACTACATCCGGGCCGAGCAGTTCCCGTACACCGCGATGACCGGCCTCGTGTACGACTCGGGCGATCATCTCGCCGCTGCGAACAAGGCGACCGAGATGGTCGGCTACGAAGCGGTGCGGGCCGAGCAGGCGGCGCGCCGCGCCGCCGGCGCCACCAAGCAGCTCGGTATCGGGGTGTCTTCGTACTTCGAGATGTGCGGCTTGGCGCCGTCGCGGGTGCTGGCGTCGCTCAATTACGGCGCCGGCGGATGGGAGGCCGCCACGGTGCGGGTACTGCCCACCAACAAGGTGCAGGTGGTGACCGGGGCGACCCCGCACGGTCAGGGTCACGAGACGTCGTGGTCGATGATCGTGGCGGAACGCCTCGGCGTGGCGGTGGAGGACGTCGACGTCCTCCACTCCGACACGGCGATCTCGCCGCTCGGGCTCGACACCTACGGCTCGCGATCCCTGGCCGTCGGCGGCATCGCCATCGTGCAGAGCTGCGACAAGATCGTCGACAAGGCCCGCAAGATCGCGGCGCACCAGCTCGAGTGCGCCGAGGAGGACCTCGAGTTCGCGAACGGCACGTTCTCGGTGCGGGGCTCGGCCGACAAAGCGATGCCGCTGGCGGCCATCGCGTTCGCGGCGTTCACCGCGCACAACCTGCCCGACGGCATGGAGCCGAACCTCGAGGCCCACACCACCTACGACCCGCCCAACTTCTCCTGGCCGTTCGGCACGCACGTGGCCGTGGTCGAGATCGACACCGAGACCGGTGCCGTCGCGCTGCAGCGTTACATCGCGGTCGACGATTGCGGCAACCAGGTCAACCCGTTGATCGTCGAAGGGCAGGTGCACGGCGGCGTCGTGCAGGGGGTGGCCCAGGCGCTGTTCGAGGAGGCCGTCTACGACGCCGACGGCAACCTGCGCACCGCGACGCTCGCCGACTATCTCGTGCCCTCGGCGGCCGACGTGCCGTCGATCGAGACGGCGCACACCATCACTCCGTCGCCCACGAACCCGTTGGGGGTCAAGGGCATCGGTGAGGCCGGCACCATCGGCGCCGCCCCCGCCGTCATCAATGCCATCGTCGACGCGCTCAGCCCGTTCGGCGTCCGTGACATCACCATGCCGGCCTCCCCGCAGCGGGTGTGGGAAGCCATCAACTCCGGAGGTGCGAAGTGATCCCGGCTGCGTTCGAGTACCGGCGTGCGTCGTCGGCTGATGAGGCGGTGGCGTTGATCGCCGAGGCGGGTGACGAGGCGAAGTTCTTGGCGGGTGGGCACAGCCTGTTGCCGTTGATGAAGTTGCGGTTGGCGGCGCCGTCGGTGTTGATCGACGTGGCTCGGATCCGTGATCTGTCGTACATCCGGGATGCGGGTGATCACGTGGCGATCGGGGCGTTGACCCGGCATCACGATGTGGAGCATTCGGGGTTGTTGGCCGAGGTGTGTCCGTTGTTGGCGCATGCGGCGGGTCATGTGGGTGATCCGCAGGTGCGGCATCGGGGCACGATCGGTGGGTCGATCGCGCATGCGGATCCGGCGTCGGATCTTCCGGCGACGGTGTTGGCGTTGGGTGGGACGTTGGTGGCGCGTTCGGCTCGTGGTGAGCGGACGATCGCGGCGTCGGATTTCTTCACCGGGTTCTTGGAGTCGGCGTTGGCGCCCGACGAGTTGTTGACCGAGGTGCGGGTGCCGAAGTTGGCGGGTGCCGGGTGGGGGTTCCAGAAGTTCAATCGGCGGGCGCAGGATTGGGCGATCGTCGGGGTGGCGGCGTGGAAGCAGAACGGGTCGTCGGGGGTGGCGTTGGTGAACATGGGCTCGACGCCGGTGTTCGCGGCGCAGGTGGTGTCGGCGTTGCAGGGTGGGGCGTCGGCGGCCGAGGCGGCGGAGTTGGCGGCGGCGGACGCGGAGCCGCAGGGTGATCTGAACGCGTCGCCGGAGTACCGGGCGCATCTGGCCAAGGTGTTGACCCGCCGGGCGTTGGAGGCTGCCGGCGCCTGACCGCGGTCGGGACGCCCCTCCCGGCCTCTGCCCCCTCTCGGACCCCTACACGGCGATTCGTTGACGATTCGCCGTGTAGGGGTCGAATTCGTGACGCCCTGGGGAGGCGGAATCGCGCGCAGGGTGCCGGAG
>JBJTVH010000024.1:0-46590 GCA_046081125.1 Acidimicrobiales bacterium | reverse complement strand
TGGGAGTGGGCGGCCGTGACCGGTCGGCTCCCCGTCAGCGTCGCTGCGCCGAGCGCGGTGTGGGACGAGTTCGAGCGGCGCCACGAGACGCTCTGGTTCCATGCGGAGCCGACGATCATCGCTGCGGTCAAGGGATTTCTGGTTGCGGCGGCCGTCGCATTCGCGCTGGCGCTCGTCGCCGTGCTCGTGCCCCGGGTGGCCGGGCTCGTCTACTCGAGCGCCGTGGTCGTGTCGTCGATCCCGCTGATTGCGCTCACCCCGGTGCTCGTGCTGTGGCTCGACCGAGGCGACGCCGTCCGCACCGCCGTCGCCGCGCTGGCCGGGGTGTTCCCCATCCTGGTCGGCTGCGTGCAGGGCCTGCGGGCGACCGACGCCCGGGCCGAGGAGCTGTTCGTGCAGTTGGCCGCCGGACGGTTCCAGCGCTTCCGGCTGCTGGCGCTGCCGTCGTCGCTGCCGTTCGTCTTCGCCGGCTTGAAGGCGGCGGCTGCGGCCGCGGTGCTCGGGGCGATCATCGCCGAGTGGAGCGGTGGTGGCGGGACCCGCGGGCTCGGCCAGATGATGACCAACGCCCTGTTCGGCTTCAACGTGGCGCAGACCTGGCTGACGATCCTCACCGCTGCGCTGCTCGCCGTCGGGTTCTACGCCGTGGCCTCGGTGGTCGAGCGGTTCGTCGTGCGGTGGGACCACTCGGTCGCGGACGGTGCGGTGTGACCGCCGCGGTCCGCAATGCCGGAGATCGGTTGGGGCTGCAGGTGGTCCGGCGCCTTTCGACCTTCGCGGCGGTGGTCGCCGTCGTTCTCGGCGGGTGGTGGGCGGTGCTCACCGTGTTCGACGTCGCGCCGTACTTCATGCCGGGTCCCGGCACGACGTTGTCCAAGCTGTGGGAGTCCCGCGCCACCCTTGCCGATCACGCGCTCGTGACCCTGTGGGAGACCGTCGCCGGGACCGCCGTCGCCACCGGGTTCGCCGTGGCGCTCGCCGTCGTGTTCGTCACGTCGCCGGCTGCCGAACGGGCGCTGCTGCCGATGGCCGTCACGTTCCGCAGCATCCCGATCGTCGCCGTTGCGCCGTTGATCACCTTGATCGCCGGCCGTGGCCTCGCCACGAGCATCGTGTGCGTCACCATCGTGAGCTTCTTCCCGGTGCTCGTGAACACCGCTCGTGGGCTCCGGGCGCTGACCCCGGAGATGCGCGAACTGCTGCGTGTGTGCGGGGCCTCGCTCCCGCAGGCGTTCCGCTACGCCCGATTCCCGGTGACGGTGCCGTTCCTGTTCGCCGGGTTGCGATCGGCGGCCGCCGTCGCAGTGCTCGGGGCGATGCTGGCCGAGTGGCTGACCGGCACCCAGGGGCTCGGCTACCTGCTCACCAACGCCGCGGCGCTGCGCGACCTGCCGCTGCTGTGGTCGGTGGTCATCGTCGCCTCGAGCCTGTCGCTCGGGTTCTTCGCAGCCATGGCCGCCGTGGAGCGGGTGCTGGTGCGGTGGAGCAAGGGGGAATCGTGACCGAGGACGGACCGACGGCCACGTTCAGCCCGTTCGGGATCGGTGGACCCGGCGGCGGTCGATCCGACGCCGGTCGCGAACTGGCGCCGTCGGTGTTCCCGTCGCCGGAGAGCATGCGCCCGACACTTCGCGGCACCCGCGGCCTGGTCGTCGCCGGCCACCCGATCGCCGCGCAGGTGGCGGCCAACGTGCTCGAGGCCGGGGGCAACGCCATCGACGCCGGCGTCGCCGGCGGTTTGGCGCTGACCGTCGTGAACGGCGACATGTGCAGCCTCGGCGGCATCGCCCCGATCGTGCTCCGTCGGGCCGGTGAACCGACGGTGTGGTCGGTCGGCGGGGTCGGGCCCTGGAGCGCAACGGCATCGATCGAGGCCTACGTCGCCCGGCACGGGACCGCGATGCCGCCCGGCGTCGCACCGGCCGTGGTGCCGGGTTCGCCGGCTGCTTGGCTCGCGGCGCTGGCCCACGGCGGGACGTGGCGCTTCGACGACCTGGCCCGACCGGCCTGGGAGCTTGCGGCGGACGGTTTTGCGCTCGATGCCGTCGTCGCTGCCGGGCTCGAGGTGTTCGGGCGCACGTTCCGGCAGTGGCCCTCGACGACGGCGGTCTTCTGGCCCGACGGCGCGCCGCCGCCGGTAGGGACGGTGCTGCGCCAACCCGACCTTGCCCGCAGTCTCGGGGCACTGGTGGAGGCAGCGGGCGGCGTGACCGATCGCATCGGCGGCATCGAGGCCGCCCGGGCCCGGTTCTACGAGGGCGAGATCGCCCGCACCATGGTCGACTGGGTCGGCGAGCACCGCGGCTTCCTGACCCTCGAGGATCTCGCCACCTACCGCGCCGAGGTGGCCCCGGCGCCGTCGCGCCGCTACCACGGGTTGACCGTGTCGACGACCTCGACCTGGAGCCAGGGCCCGATGCTGTTGCAGGCGTTGGCGATCCTCGAGCGGTTCGACCTCGCCGGCCTCCGGCCCGGCTCGGCCGAGTTGCTCCACGTGATCATCGAGGCCTTCACGCTGGCGGCCGCCGACCGCGAGCGGCACTACGGCGATCCGGCCCATGTCGCAGTGCCGCTCGAACGGCTGCTGTCCGACGCCCATGCCGAGACCCTCGCCGCTCGCATCCGCCCCGACGCCACACTGCCGAACCTCGGTGGTGACGGCGTGCGCTCCACGACCCACCTGTCCGTCGTGGACGCCGCCGGCAATGCGTTCTCGGTCGCGCCGAGCGACACGCTCGCCTTCGGCCCGGTGTGTCCCGGTCTGGGGTTCGTGGTGTCCCCACGGGGGATCCAGAGCCGCCTGGACCCGGACCACCCGGCGGCGCTCGGGCCCGGCCGCCGGCCGCGCATCACCCCGGCCCCGGCGATCGCCCTCGACGGCGCGGGGAACCCGTGGGCCCTGTCGTGCCCGGGCGGGGACGTGATCGTGCAGGCGATGCTGCAGGTGATCGTGGGCGCGCACGACCACTGGCTCACCCCGCAGCAGGCCGTCGAGGCCCCGCGGGTCTGTGCGCTCACGTTCCCGAACTCGTTCCACCCGCACGGTGAGCTCGAGGGCCAGGTGTGCGTCGAAGGGCGCATCGCCGAGTCGGTCCGTGCCGATCTCGAACGGCGCGGGCACCGTGTGCAGGACTGGCCGGACTGGGAGTTCGACGCCGGGAGCGTCGCGCTCGTCCGGCTGCGACCCGACGGCGCCCTCGACGCCGGTGCCGACCCCCGCCGGGCCGCCTACGCGGCCGGGCGCTGAACCCCGACCAAGGAGCATTGTGATCATCGACGCCTACAACTGTGTGTGGGGGACGGCCGGTTCGTCCGACTACCTGACCCACACCCCCCGCACGGCCGAGGCGCTGCTGGCCGTCATGGACGCGCAAGGGGTGGACATGGCGGTCATCACCGGGCTCGGGCAGATGATCGACAACCAGTACCTCATCGATGCCTGCGCCCGGTTCCCCGACCGGTTCGTCGGGATGGGGCAGGCCGATCCGCGCAAGGCCGACGCGCTCGACACCATCCGGGCCTTCGCCGGTCACCCGGGGATGAAGGCGCTCAAGCTCCACCCGACGATGCACGGGTACCACGTGTGCGACCACGGCCTACTCGACCCGGTGTTCGACCTCGCAGCCGAGTTGGGCCTCGTCGTGTTGGTGAACGCGCTCGACGACGCGTTCTGTGCGCCGCTGTCGATCGAGGAGATCGCGCGCAACTTCCCGACGGTGCCGACGCTCATCGCCCATTCCGGCGCGATCTGGAACGTGATGGAGGCGATCCTCGTGGCCGGTCGGACCTCGAACCTCTACCTCGAGACGTCGGCCACGCAGCTCATCGACGTCGACACCATGTACCGGATGGTGGGCCCGGACAAGATGGTCATGGGCACCGACTGGCCGTGCTTCGACTTCGAGCTCGAACTGCTCAAGCTGCGCAAGGCCATCCCCGACGAGGCCGACCTCGCGACGGTCACCGGCGGCACGCTCGGGCGCCTGCTCGGGATCGGGGAGCGGTCGTGATCCTCGACGCGTACAACAACACCTGGGTGGTCGACAACGCCTCCGACTACCTCGGTGGCGACGAGTTCTCCGTCGAGCACCTGATCGCAGTGATGGACGCCGGCGGGGTCGACAGGGCGATGGCCACCTCGCTCGGCCAGTTGCCCGACAACGACTACATCGCCGGTTGCGTGCGGCGGTACCCGGACCGGATCTTCGGTTTCGGGGTCGTCGATCCTCGCAAGGCCGACGCCGTCGACGAGGTGCAGCGGTGCGCCGAGATCGGCCTGGTCGGCATCAAGCTCCACCCGACGATGCACGGGTACCACGTGTGCGACCACGGGCTGCTCGACCCGGTGTTCCGGGCGTGCGAGCAGGCCGGTCTCGCCGTGCTGTTCAACGCCCTCGACGACGCGTTCTGCGCGCCGCTCGGCATGGAGGAGATCGCCCGCGGTTTCCCCGGCGTGCCGACGCTCATCGCGCACATGGGCACCGTGTGGAACACCACCGAGGCCATCCTCGTGGCGTCGCGCACCCCGAACATCTTCCTGGAGACGTCCTCGACGCAGATGCTCGAGGTCAAGACCGCCTACGACCGCCTCGGGCCCGACAAGATCGTGATGGGCACCGACTGGCCGGCCAGCCACATGGACCTCGAACGGCTGAAGATCGCCCGCGCGATCCCCGATCCCGCCGATCGGGCCAAGGTGGAGGGCGACACGCTGGCCCGCCTCCTGGGCCTCGGGCAGGGCACGTCATGACCGCGCTGGTCGATCCCGGCACCGCCGTGCGCGACACCGCAGCCCTCGTCGCCATCGACAGCCAGAACCCCGGCCCGCTCGAGGGCGAGTGCGCGTCGTGGGTGCGCCGCCGGCTGGAGACGGCCGGGCTCTCGGTGGCCTCCCAGACCGTGGCACCCGGCCGCGACAACCTGCTGTGCACCATCCCGGGCACCGGTGAGGCGCCGCGCCTCGTGCTCGTCGCCCACCTCGACACCGTGCCCTTCGGCGGCGGTTGGAGCCGGGCGCCGCTCGGCGGCGAGATCCACGGCGGCAACCTCTACGGACGCGGCTCGTGTGACATGAAAGCCGGCCTCGCGCTCGGTATGGGGTTGCTGGAGACCCTGCACCGCAACGGGATCACGCCGCGCGGTGACGTCGTGCTGTGCTGCACCGTCGACGAGGAGGCACCGCACATGGCCGGCGCGCACGCCCTCGTGCACGAGGGTCTCGTCGGCCCGCAGGACCAGGTGCTCGCCCTCGAACCCACCGGCTGCCGGCTGCGGATCGCACAGGTCGGCCTGCGGTGGCTCACCGTGACCGTGCGGGGCCGTCAGTGCCACGCCGGCCGGGCCCATCTCGGCATCGACGCCAACCACGTCATGGCCCGGGTGATCGACCACGTGAAGACGACCGTGGCCGGCCTCGGCCTGGACGACGAACTGCTCGGCCCGCCGCGGGTGACGTGCGGGACGCTGCACGGCGGGGTGTCCACCAATGTGGTGCCGGGTTCGTCGACGGCCACGTTCGACGTCCGGCTCGTGCCCCCGCTGACGCCCGACGCGATCGCCGAGATCGTGGAGCGGGCGGTCGGCGAGGCCGTGTCGGCGTTCCCCGGTGCGGGATTCGAGGTCGCCGCGCTCGGTGCGGCCCGCCCGCCGGTGCGGGCCAGCGAGACGGCGCAGCTCGTCACCGGGTTGCGTCAGGCGTTCCGCACGGTGACCGGCCGGGTCCTCGAAAGCGGTGGTGCGGACGGTCACGAGGCCTACACCGACGCGTCGATGATCGCCGCCCTGACCGGCAGCGACCGCTGCACCGTGTTCGGGCCCGGCTCCTCCGACGTCGCCCACACCGTCGACGAGTTCGTCCCCCTCGCCGACATCGATCTCGTGGCCGGGGTGCTCACCCGGCTCGTCACGGACTGGTGAGCGCCATGACCGAACTGGTGCTGCGCGACGTCCGTCTGCTCGAAGCGGCGGGCGCGTGGGATGTCGGGATCGCCGGCGGGGTCGTTGCGGCCGTGGCTCCGGCCGGGAGCCTCGAGGGCCCGGCGGTCGTCGACACCGAGGGTCGGTTGTGCTCGGCTGCGTTCGTCGACGGCCACGTACACCTCGACAAGTCGTATCTGTGGGAGATCCCGGGGTTCACCGGCAAGGTGGCCGGCCCGTTCTTCGACGAGCTGACCCGGTTCAAAGCGACGAGCACCACCGAGGCCGCGACGGCCCGGATGCGCCGGGCGCTCGAAGCCGCCGTGCTGGCCGGCACCGGCACGCTCCGAGCCCAGATCGACGTCGACGACGTGATCGGGCTCACGCATCTCGACGCGGCGCTCGCGCTGCGCGACGAGTTCGCCCCGTGGATCCGGGTACAGGTCGTCGCGTTCCCGCAGGAGGGGGTGGCGGGCAACCCGGCGGCGGGGGAGGTGGTGGCCGAGGCGTTACGCCGCGGCGCCGACGTGATGGGCGGGGCCCACGGGTTCGACCGGGCTGCCAGCCCGGCCGAGCACTACGCAGCCTGCTTTGCGCTCGCGACCGCGCACGGCATCGATGTCGATGTCCACCTGGATTTCGACAGCACCCCGGCGACACCGCTGTCGGACTGGGATCTGTCGATCGTCGCCCGGCTCACCGCCGAGCACGGCTGGCAGGGTCGGGTGACCGTCGCCCATCTCACCGCGCACGGCGGTCTCGACGAGGCCGGCCGGCGCGCCGTGGCCGAGTTGCTCCTGGCCAACGACATCAGCCTCACCGTGGTGCCGGGCGCCGAGCTGTACGCGGCGCACGGCTGGTCCGATCCGCCGTTGCGGGACTGGTCCGAGGTGACAGCCGACTGGGCCGACCTCGTCGAGCGGGGTGTGCGGCTCTCCTACGCCGGCGGTCATCTGGCCGATGCGTTCCACCCCTTCGGCGAGGGCGACCTGCTGCGCGACGGCCTGCTGCTGTCCGTGGCCCGCGCCTGGGGGGAACCGTCCCTCGCCGGGGTGCCGGTCCTGACCCTCGGGACCACCAACCCGGCGCGTTCGGCCCGCGTGCCCGGCCCGCACGGTGTCGTCCCCGGCGCCGTTGCCGATCTCGTCGTGTTCGACGCCCCCGACGCGGCCACGGCCCTGCGTCACCAGTCCGATCGCTGGCTGGTGGTGCACGCCGGCCGTCCGGTCGCTCGGACCCGCACCACCAAGGAGTTCCTCCGATGACCCTGTTCCCCGACCACGGCCTGCCCCTCGAGGTCGTGCTCGACGGGCTCGCGGCCGGCGCACGCGATCACGACCCGGTCCGGTCCGGCCCGGCGAGCTTCTCGTTGGAGGTGAACGCCGATCTGCAGCGGGTGATCCGCACGGCCTTCGCTCGCTACCTCACCCACAACCCGGTCTTCGGTGAGGCGTTGCCGTCGCTCGCACGGATCGAGCGCGAGTTGGTGTCCATGGGGGCCGAGATCTGCGGGGGTGGCCCGGCTGCGACCGGGTTCGTCACCCTCGGGGGCAGCGAGAGCATCTTCACCGCCCTGCACGCCGCCCGGGAACGGGCCCGGGCGTCGGGCCGCCACGGCGACGGCCCCTACGAAGTCGTTGCATCGGAAACGATCCACCCGGCGCACGCGAAGGCCTGCCACTACCTCGGGCTCCTCCTCGTCGGGGTGCCGTATCGAGACGACCTCCGAGCCGACGTCGAGGCCATGGCGGCAGCGATCACGCCGGCCACCATTGCGCTGTGCGCCTCGGCCCCGCAGTGGCCGCACCACCGCTTCGACGACGTCGAAGCGGTGGCGGCACTCGCCCGCGACCGGGAGCTGTGGTGCCATGTCGACGCCTGCGTCGGCGGCTACCTGGCGCCGTTCGTGCGCGCTGCGGGGTGGCCCGTGCCGCCCTACGACTTCTCCGTGCCGGGGGTGTGCTCGATGTCGGCCGATCTCCACAAGTGGGGGTACGCGGCCAAGCCGGCGTCCACGGTGCTGTTCGCCGACGGGGAGCTGGCCCGCTGCGCACCGCCGCCGCCCGTGCCGTGGGACTGCGGGATGTACGCCACCGGATCGGTGGCCGGATCCCGGCCCGGGGCGTCGGTCGCCGCAGCGTGGGCGGTGCTGCGCTTCCTCGGACGCGACGGCTTCACCCAACTCGCCTCGCGCACGATGACCGTCCGTGACTCGATCGTCGCCGGCCTCGACGCCATCGACGGGATCCGGACCCGCTCGACCGACCTTGCGATGGTGGTCTACGGCGGTGCCGACGGCGTCGACAGCGACGCGCTCGGCGATGCGCTCGTGCGGCGCGGTTGGCTCGTGATGCGGTTGGTGCGCCCGGAGCCGATGTTGCAGCTGCTCGTCGACCGTCTCGAGGACGAGTTCGTCGAGGTGTTCCTGGCCGACGTCGCGGCGGCGGTCGACGAGGTGCGCAGCGCCGGCTCGGGCGGGACCTCGCCGGCCGGACGAGGGTCCGGGGCGTATGGGTGAGGGTCGCCGTACCGGGGCACCTGCCGTCGCTAGCCTCTGCCGGCACACGGGGAACGGGTACCAGGATGACGACACGGACCGAGGACGACTCACTGGTGGGTCGGGTGGTGGAGGAGCTGCGCCGTCAGCTCCTGCGCGGGTCGTTCCCCTTGTGGGAGCGGCTCGCCGAGGCCCGGCTGGCCACCCAGCTGGGGGTGAGCCGCACCCCGGTGCGCGAGGCGCTGCGACGTCTCGAGCGCGAGGATCTCGTCGTCGTCGACGACAGCGGCAGCTACCGGCCGCGCGCCCCCGAGGTGGCGCACCTGCAGGACCTGTACGCCGTGCGCGTGCAGCTCGAGGACATGTCGATGGTGCTCGCGACGGCGGAGGGTCGCGACGACCGGCGCCTCGCCGAACTCGTCGCGCAGTGGCGGGAGATGCCGGTGCCCGAGGACGACAGCGACGTCGACTACGAGTTCGTGTTCGTCGAGGAACGGTTCCACCTCGGCCTCGCCGAGGTGGGTGGCAACGGTGCGCTCGTCGACGTGTTGGCCTCGATCAACGACCGCATCCGTCTCGCCCGCTCGCACGCCTTCGTCTCGCCCGGGCAGGTGGCCGCCACCATCCGGGAACACCGCCAGATCGGCCGGCTCGTCGAACGTCGCGAGGCCGATCGGGCCCGCGAGCGGATGCGCCAGCACATCGCCGACTCGGCCGTGCTCGTCGAAGCCTGTGCGACCCGGGCGCTCGCCCGCATGGTGAAAGGCGAGCCCCTGCTGACCTGACCGTCGGATGCGCTGCGCTCCGCCGGTCGCCCGACCCGATGGAGGCCCGCTGATGGTCCGACCGCTCGACCCGTTGACCCCGGACGAACTCACCGCCGCAGTGGCGCTCGCCCGGGCCGATCCGCGATTCGGCCGCGAGCCCCGCTTCGCATGGATGGCGTTGGCGGAGCCCGACAAAGCGACCCTCCAGGCCGGTGGGGTCGTGCCGCGCCAGGCCGAGGTGGTCGTCGTCGACGGCTCGACCGGCCTGACCCACGACGGCGTGGTCGACCTCGATGCCGGTGCGGTGCAACGGGCCGGGGCCCTGGCCGGGCTGCACGCCCCGACGCTCTACGAGGAATGGACCGGGGCGGTGCGGGTCCTCGCCGACGAGCGGGTGCGGGCCGCGCTCGCCCGGCGCGGCATCACCGATCCGGCCACGCTGCACGTCGAGCCGTGGGGTGTCGGATTCGGCGAGCCGGGCTGGGATCTCGAGCGCCGGCGGATCGGGCGGGTGACGTTCTTCGTGCGCGACGACGACGCCGACACCGCCTGGGCCCGCCCCGTCGAGGGCCTCGTCGTGCTCGCCGATCGCGTCAGCGCCGAGGTGAGCGAGGTGATCGACCTCGACGACCCGCCGCCGTTGCCGACCGACCCGTGGCGCATCACCGACCCCGGACGCGCCACGCGAACCGACGTGGCGCCGCTCGTGATCACCCAGCCCGACGGCCCCGGGTTCACCGTCGACGGCTCCGTCATCACCTGGCAGCGCTGGCGGTTCCAGGTGTCGCTCCACCCGATCGAGGGGATCGTGCTGCGCGACGTGACCTACGACGACCCGGCGGCGGATCGCCGGCGGCGGGTCGCGTGGCGGATGTCGGCGCCCGAGATGGTGGTGCCGTACGGGGATCCGTCGCCGATGCACGAGTGGCGCCACGTGTTCGACGCCGGCGAGGTCGGCCTCGGCCGCAACGCCACGAGCCTCACCCTCGGATGCGACTGCCTCGGCGAGATCCGGTATCTGGATGCCCACGTGGTGGAGGCCGACGGTTCGGTCCGGACCATCGCCAACGCGATCTGCCTCCACGAGGAAGACGACGGGGTGCTGTGGCGGCACTACGACGCCCGCACCGACACCACCGAGGTGCGCCGACGACGCCGGTTCGTGGTGTCGTCGTGGACGAACCTGGGCAACTACGACTACGGGTTCTACTGGCGCTTCCACCAGGACGGCTCCATCGAACCCGAGGTCCGCCTCACCGGGGTGGCGCTGGCCTCGGCGGTCGAGCCCGGCGCGTCACCGGGCCACGGCGTCGTCGTGGCGCCCGGGCTGTCGGCCCCGCACCACCAGCACCTGTTCTGCTTCCGGCTCGATCTCGACGTCGACGGCGTTGCCAACACCGTCGAGGAGGTCGACGTGGTCGCAGCCCCGCTCGGGCCGACGAACCGCCACGGCACCGCGATGGTGGCGACCCACACCCCGATCGGGCGCGAGGCCGAGGGGCGGCGGATGACCGATCCGCTTCGGAGCCGTACGTGGTACGTGCGCAATCGCCGCGTCACCAACGGCCTCGGGGCTCCGGTGGGCTACAAGCTCGTCCCGGGAGGTGGGGCGGTGCTCCTGGCCGACCCGTCGTCGCCCGTGGCGGCGCGGGCTGCGTTCGCCCGTCATCACCTGTGGGTCACGGCCTACGACCCCGAGGAGCTCCGGCCGGCCGGGCACTACCCGAACCAGCATCCCGGCGGTGCCGGCCTGCCGGCGTGGTCGGCGGCCGATCGACCGCTCGAGGATGCCGACGTGGTGCTCTGGTACACGATCGGCACCACGCATGTCGCCCGCCCCGAGGACTGGCCGGTCATGCCCGTGGCGCGGGTGTCGTTCGTCGTGGAGCCGGTCGGCTTCTTCGACACCAACCCGGCGCTCGACGTACCGCCCCAGGCGCTCGTGCAACCCGGCGGGCACTGCCACTGACGCCGGCCGCTACCGTCCGGCGCCATGGGCGCCTTCGACGACACCTACCGCCGCTCGCTCGATGACCCGGAGGGGTTCTGGGCCGACGCCGCCGGGCTGATCGACTGGATCACGCCGCCGACGTCGATCCTCACCCGGCTCGACGAGCACCACTACCGGTGGTTCGAGGGCGGGGTCCTCAACACGTGCGCGAACGCGCTCGATCGCCATGTGGCCCAGGGCCGAGGCGGGCAGGCCGCCCTCGTCTACGACAGCCCGGTCACGGGGCGCCAGGCCTCGTACACCTATGCCGAACTGCTCGACGAGGTGGCTCGCTTCGCCGGGGTGCTCGCCGGGCTCGGCGTGGCCAAGGGCGACCGCGTCCTCGTCTACCTGCCGATGGTGCCCGAAGCGGTGGTGGCCATGCTCGCCTGCACGCGCCTCGGTGCGGTCCACTCGGTGGTGTTCGGTGGGTTCGCCCCCCACGAGCTCGCCGTGCGGATCGACGACGCCCGGCCCTCGGTGATCGTGTCGGCCAACGGTGGCATCGAGGTCCAGCGGGTGATCCCGTACAAGCCGCTGCTCGACCTGGCCATCGCCGAGGCCGAGCACCGGGTCGAGCACTGCGTGATCCTGCAGCGGGACGTGACGACGCTGTCGGGGGCGCCGATTCCGCCCGCCGATCTCGTGCCCGGGCGGGACCACGACTGGCACGAGCTGATGGCCACGGCCGTGCCCCACGATCCGGTGCCGGTCGCTGCGTGGGATCCGCTGTACATCCTCTACACCTCGGGCACGACCGGGAAGCCCAAGGGCGTCGTGCGCGACAACGGCGGGCACGCCGTGGCGCTGCGGTGGTCGATGCCCAACGTCTACGACACCCACCCGGGGGAGGTGTTCTGGGCTGCCAGCGATGTCGGCTGGGTGGTCGGCCACAGCTACATCGTCTACGCCCCGTTGCTCACCGGGTGCACCACCGTGCTGTACGAGGGCAAGCCGGTCGGCACGCCCGACCCGGGCGCGTTCTGGCGGGTGGTCGCCGAGCACGGCGTCGTCACGCTGTTCACCGCCCCGACCGCGTTCCGGGCGATCAAGAAGGAGGACCCGACCGGGTCGCACCTCGCCCCCTACGACCTGTCGGCGTTCCGTGCGCTGTTCCTCGCCGGGGAGCGCCTCGATCCCGACACGTACCACTGGGCCAAGGGGCTGTTGGGGGAGCGGCCGGTGGTGGACCACTGGTGGCAAACCGAGACCGGGTGGCCGATCGCGGCCGACTGCCTCGGGATCGAGGTGCTCGCAACCAAGGCCGGTTCGCCGACCAAGCCGGCGCCGGGCTACCGGGTGCGGATCCTCGATCCGAACACGGGTGCCCCGCTCCCGGCGAACACCGAGGGGGCGGTGGCCATCGAGTTGCCGTTGCCGCCGTCGTGCCTGCCGACGCTGTGGAACGACGACGCCCGGTTCGTGTCGTCCTACCTGTCGGCGTTCCCCGGCCACTACAACACCGGCGACGGCGGCTACGTCGACGACGACGGCTACCTCTACGTGATGGGCCGCATCGACGACGTGATCAACGTCGCGGGCCACCGGTTGTCGACCGGGGCGATGGAGGAGGTGCTGGCGACCCACCCGGCGGTCGCGGAGTGTGCCGTGGTGGGCGTCGCCGACGAGCTCAAGGGCCAGGTCCCGGTCGGGTTCGTCGTGCTGAAAGCCGGTGTCGCCCCGGACCTCGAGACGTTGCGGGGCGAGCTGATCGCGATGGTGCGTGAGCGCATCGGTGCCGTCGCCGCGTTCAAGGAGGCGCTCGTCGTCACCCGCCTGCCCAAGACCCGCAGCGGCAAGGTGCTCCGGGCGACGATGCGGGCCATCGCCGACGGCCGTGACTTCGCCGTCCCGTCGACGATCGAGGACCCGGTGTCGTTGGACGAGATCGCCGGTGCGCTGCGGATCAGGGGCGGTTCGCCGACGGCCTGAGCTCGCTGCGGACCTGCGGTGAGCAGGCGACCGCAAGGAGTTCGTCCTCGGCTTCCTCGGCCTCGTAGATCGCAGTGCCGGTCAAGGCGTCGATGGTGTCGGCCTTGGGGTCGGCGCCGACGACCGCGATCCGCGCTGCCGTGCGCTTGGTGCGCGCGGCGGCGATGGCCGGTCCGTTCGCTTCGACGGCGGCGGGGAGCGCCGGCTCGTCGAGCAGGGCGAGGAGCGGGGTGAGCCGCACCTCGAGTGCATCGAGGTGCGCGAGGGTGACGGAACGCAACACCGTCCCGTCGGCGGCGTGGCGGAGATCGCAAGGCTTTCGTTCCTCCCGGCGCCCCACATTCCGTCCTGGGTGTCCGTCGTCGCTCGGTTGTTGCCGTTCAGGTCGGTGCACAGCCGGTACTTGACCGAGCCGAGGCACACCCCGGTGCGGGCACCCTGGGCGTTCTTGCGGAAGAACAGGGCGTACCCGAAGCCGTCGTCGGCGGACAGGCTCCAGGTCAGGTAGCTCGCCCAGCACGACGCGCCGGTCGCTGTGTCGAAGCAGTGGAGGTAGCCGGTGGGGGCGCTGTTCTTGTCCGCAAGGGCGAAGTCGTTGGCGTACGACAGGTAGATGCGGGTCCCGTCGACGGCGAGGTCCATCAGGCCACGATCCTTCCTCGTGGCGCTCGGGGCGCTGACGGTGCCGGCAAGGGCGGTGTCCTTGGGGTAGCCGGAGCAGTTGGTCGCAGTCGCGGGGTCGAAGCAGTACAGCTTGTGGTCGTCGACGACGGCGTACACCTTGCCGTTCACGGCGACCGGCTCGGAGCCGCGGTCCGTAATCTCCTGGACCGTTCGTGCGACGAAGAACGGTTGGGCGCCGCATGCGGCGGTGGTGGCGGTGTCGAAGCAGAACAGGCCGAACCCGGTGTCTTTGTCGCTGCGCCGGTAGAACAACTTCGTGCCGACGACCGCGGCCCGGCCAGGCGTGTTGCTGGTCATGCCGTTGTAGGCGTTGTTCGGGTAGCCGCTGCACACCGCCCCGGACACGATGTCGATGCACTGCATCGCGTCTTTTTTCTCGTGGTGGTAGAGCACGTAGCCCGCCCGCCGAGGATCGTCGGGGTGAACCCGTCGCCGCCGCTGCCGCCCGTGCTCTGGGGTTGCAGCGGTTTCGGGAGGGCGAAGATGCGCCCCGTCGGCTTGCTCGGGGTGAGCGGGGTGGCGACCTTGAGGGCGTTGTCCGCGCCGGTCGCCGTGGCCGAGTAGGTCGCGCCGCCGTCGGTCGAGTACGACGCCGTCCAATCCGGTGGGAGACGTACGGTGCCCGGGGTGGCGAACTGGGAGGTCTTCAGCGACGCAGTGACGGCCACGTTCGCCTGGGGTGTGCCGTAGCTGGGGCGTAGCCGAGTTGCCACGACGCCGTGCCGGTCATCGCAACGGTGTCGGTCGCACCAGTCACCGTGACGGTTTCGGTGCCGGACGATCCGGAGCGAGCCGGGGCGCCCACGGTGGCCGTCGCACGGGGGGCGACGACGAGGACAGTCGCACCGACCGCGAATGCCAGCAGGGCGAAGATCGACGGATGCCCGCAGCGGCGCACGCCGTTCAATCGGATAGATCCGAATCCTCTTGAGGGATCGGAGGGTCCGTTGTCGGGGGGTGGTCAGGTTCCTGGTGGGCAGGCGGTGCCGCTGAGTTCGGCGGCACCGGTGGCGATCTTGTAGAGGCCGTAGACGAGGGTGTTGGCGAACACGGCGGGGTTGGTGGCGTCGGCGGTGGCGATCCGGGCGCGGGTGTCGGTGAGTTGGGTGCCGAAGGTTTCGAGGGTGGTGCGTTGGGTGGGGGTGAGAGGGGTGCCGGGTTGTCGGAGTTCGGTGAGCACCGGGGTGATGGCCGTGATCTGGTCGTCGAGGATGCGTAGTGCTCGGGTGCGAGCGGTTTCGAGGTCGGGGGCTTGGCGGAGCGCGGCGAGGGGGTCGGGGTCGGCCTGGGCGCGGGTCTGTTGCCAGGTGGTGACGGCGCGGCAGCGTTGAGCGCGCACCGCGGCGGGGATGGTGGCGGGGGCGGCGTCGCGGCTGGTCGAGGGTTCGTCGGTCCGGGTGAGGAGTCCGGATTGGAGGGTGATCAGGGCGAGTGCTGCGGCGGCGACGACGAGCGCGACGGCGAGTCGGATGTGGCGGGTCATCACGACACCCCGATCGGAGTGATCGGTGCGCCTGGCGGGGTTTGGAGGGCGAAGTTGGCGGTGATGGTGCCGTTGGTGGGGACGGCGAGGGTGGTTCGGCCGTCGAGGGTGCTGTCGGGGTCGACGGCGACCGTGTAGGTGGTGCCGGTGAGGGTGATTTCGATGTCGTAGGTGCCGGGCGGGTTGAGGGTGATGGTGTAGGCGCCGGTGGTGCTGGTGGTGGTGGTGGCGACCTGGGTGCCGTTGCGGCGGAACACGATGGTGAGTCCGGGGATGCCGGGGTCGGTGCTGGTGATGGTGGCGTTGCGGTCGGCGTCTTCGACGATGGTGCCGGTGATGGTGCCGCTGCAGGTGTTGTCGGCGGTGACAGGGATGTTGCGGGCGGCGGTTGCGTTGGTGCCGGTGACGGCGTTGAGGGTGATCTGTCGGGGGTTGGTGGTGCAGGTGAGGGTGGGGGTGGGGTTGGTGCAGAACTGGATGGGGTCGCCGGTGAAGAGCAGTTCGATCTTGGGGGGTGTGCCGTCGTTCCAGGCGGTGGTGCCGACGACTTCGAGTTCGATGTCGGCGCGTAGTTCTTGGTTGGTGGGTTCGGGGATGGCGCTGAGGTCGATGGTGCCGTTGGTGTTGAGGAGGTTGACGGGGCCGGCGACGGGGGTGTTGGTTTCGGTGTTGACGATGGTCATGCGGGCGAAGGTGAATTCGGTGCCGGGGGTCAGGGATGCGTCGCTGAGTCGGGCTTGTGACCAGGGGAGTGGGCGGGATTGCCCGTCGCAGTAGAACGAGCGGGGTCGGGCGGTGACGCTGGTGGTGTACCGCTTGCAGCCCGGGGTGCCGTCGACGACGCTGAACGAGAAGATCTTCGCATCGTCCGTGGCACCCCAGGCGCACGTCCCCACCATGGTGAAGCCGTAGGGCCCTCTGTTGGAGTTCGGCGGTAGGCCGCGCCGCAGGCCGTTGGTGTAGTAGTTCTCCGAGCAGGGGAGGTCGGTCGTCCAGTCCCAGCAGAACACCCCGGAACCCTGGTCGTTGGGATAGCCACCGGCTGCGTGGAACGTGCGGGTCGGGCCCTCCGCTTCGTACCAGGCGGGTACGTACGAGATCCAGCAGCAGCTGTTCACGTTGAACGTCCCCCACATCCCCTCAGGGGTCGACAGGGACGTGGAGTTCTTGCCGTCGAGTCCGACGCAGTGCCGCATCTGCCTTGAACCAAGGCAGACGCCGGTTCGCTGCCCGGCGGCGTTCTTGCGGAAGAACACGGCGGGGCCGATCCGGTAGTCAGCGGCGAGCGCCAGTCCGGGCCAGTCCGGGCACGGAAGCCCGGTGGCCACGTCGAAGCAGTGGAGGTAGCCGCGTTTGGGGTCGCCCCAGGGGGCGACACTCGGCCGGGCGAAGTCGTCGGAGAACGATGCGTAGAGCCGGGTGCCGTCGACGGCGACGTCGATCAGGCCGACCTCGGTCGTGGTCGCCGCCACCGGGTTGAGCTTCGCGGTGAGGGCGGTGGGCTTGGGGTAGCCGGTGCACGGGGTCGCGGTGACGGTGTCGAGGCAGTAGACGTTGTGGTCGTCGGCGACGAGGTAGACCTTGGAGCCGATTGCGACCGGTGGGGAGGACCGCTCGAGGCCCATCTCCCACTGGTACTGCGGGCGGGCCGCGAGGTTCACCCGGCCGCACGAGGCGCCCGTCGTCTCGATGCACACCAAGCCGAGTTGCGTGTCGTTGATCCGGAACCAGAGCCTGCCGTCGACGGCGACCGGGGCGCCGAGCGCAACGCCGGCGTACGCCCCGAAGGTTCGGGGGAAGCCCGGGCAGATCTGCTTGGTGGTCAGGTCCGTGCAGCTGATGGGGTTGTTGGCGTCGTTGTGGTGATGGTGCACGAGGTAGGCGCGGCCGCCGAGGATCGTCGGCACGTACCCGTCACCGGTACTGGCGGCGTCGATCGACGAGTCCGGCGGCGGGGGGACGGCGACGACCCGCCCGGTCGCCTTGCGCGGCTGGAGCGGGTTCGTGAACCGCGCAATCCGCGTCGTTGCCGACGGCGTCCCGGTGAACGTCGTGCCGTCGCTCGACCACGACGCGCTCCAGCCCGGGGGGACGTTGGCCGTCACGCCGGCGAACGACTGGGTGGCGTCGGCGGTGGCGGTGACCGTGGCGTTCGCGTACGGCCCGCTCGCGTCGAGGGCGTACCCGACCCGCCACGGCACCGCAGCGTTGTTCGTCGCCACCGCCGGACCGTCGACGGTGACGGACTCGGTGACCGTCGGTGCCTGGGCGAGCGCCGAGGTGCCCGACCGGGACCCGACGACCGGTGCGACCGCAACGATCAGCGCCGCCACCACCAGCGCGGCGACCCGCCGCTGCCATGCCCCGCCGGGGCAGTCCTGTTCTGCCTGCTTCCGCATGTACCCACCTTTGAACCCAGCTGTCAGTCCCGTCGGCCGAAGGCGCGTGGAGTTGAGGGCTAGCGTCCGCAGCGTGAAGGTGCCGCTGACCGTCAACGACCATCTCCGCCGGGCCGAACTGCTCTACCCCGACCGCGTCGGGGTGATCGACGAGCCCGACCAGCCCGCCGCCTCCTGGGGAACGCTGCCCTACCGCCGTATCGCCGCGCTGGCCCGAGCGCAGGCCGCCGGCCTCGATGCGCTCGGGATCGCCGAAGGTGAGCGGGTCGCAGTGATGAGCCACAACTCGGCCCGGCTGCTCACGGCGTTCTTCGGCGTCTCGGGCTCGGGCCGGATCCTGGTGCCGATCAACTTCCGCCTCGCCGCCGAGGAGGTGAAGTACATCGTCGCCCACTCCGGGGCGCGGGTGCTGCTCGTCGACCCCGAACTCGACGCCGCCATGGCCGAGGTCAGCGCCGAGCACCGGTTCGTGATCGGCGCCGCGTCCGATGCCCTGCTCTACCGCCACGATCTCGAGCCGCGTGGCTGGTCGGCACCCGACGAGGACGCCACGGCGACGATCAACTACACGAGCGGCACCACGGCCCGACCCAAGGGTGTGCAGCTCACCCATCGCAACCTGTGGATCAACGCCGCGACCTTCGGCTGGCAGATGGGGGTGTCGGACCGCGACGTCTACCTGCACACGCTGCCGCAGTTCCACTGCAACGGGTGGGGCATGGTCTACGGGGTCACCGGGATGGGTGGCACGCACGTGATCCTTCGCAAGGTCGACGGCGCCGAGATCCTGCGGCGGGTCGACCAGCACGGGGTCACGCTCCTGTGCGGCGCGCCGGCGGTCGCCAACATGATCCTCGACGCCGCAGCCACCTGGGACGGCCCGATCCCCGGCCGGGACCGGGTCCGCATCGTCGTGGCCGGCGCGCCGCCGCCCACCCGGACGATCGAGCGCATCGAGACCGAACTCGGGTGGGAGTTCGTGCAGATCTACGGCCTCACCGAGACCTCACCGCTGCTCACCATGTCGCGCCGGCGGTCGGAATGGGACGAGCTGTCGCCCGCGGACCGTGCCCGCAAGCTCGGCCGGGCCGGCGCGCCGGCGCTCGGCGTCGACGTGCGGGTGTCGGCCGACGGCGAGGTGCACGCCCGCGGCAACGTGATCATGGGCGGCTATTGGGAGCAGCCCGACGAGACCGCCAAGGCCATCCCCGACGGCTGGTTCCACACCGGCGACGGCGGCGCGATCGACGACGAGCACTACGTCGTGATCCAGGACCGCAAGAAGGACGTGATCATCTCCGGCGGCGAGAACGTGTCCTCGATCGAGGTGGAGGACGCGATCTTCAGCCACCCGAAGGTGGCCGAGGTGGCCGTGATCGGCATCCCCGACGACAAGTGGGGGGAGCTGGTCACCGCGCTCGTCGTGCTCGTGCCGGGCGAGGCCGTCACCGAGGACGAGGTCATCGCATGGACCCGGTCGAAGCTGGCCGGGTACAAGTGCCCCAAAAAAGTCGAGTTCCGAACGGAACTGGCCCGCACCGCCACCGGCAAGCTGCAGAAGTTCAAGCTGCGCGAGCCGTTCTGGGCGGGCCGCACCCGGCAGGTCAACTGAGCCGATGCCGACCACCACGGTGCCGGTCGGGTCCGGTGCGCTCACGGTCGACCTCGACGGGCCGCCGGCCGGCGAACTCGTCGTGCTCCTGCACGGCTTCCCGCAGAGCCGGCACACCTGGCGGGCTCAGGTGCCCGCGCTGGCGGCGGCCGGGTTCCGGGCGGTGGCACCGGACCAACGGGGATACTCGCCCGGGTTGCGGCCCGATCCGGCCGATCTGCCCGCGTACACCCTCGACCGCCTCGTCGGCGACGTGCTGGCATTGGCCGACGCGGTCGGGGGCCCGGGTGCCCGGTTCCACCTCGTCGGTCACGACTGGGGTGGTGCGATCGCCTGGGCCACCGCCGACCGCCACGCGAGCCGGGTACGCACCCTGACCGTGCTCTCCCGCCCCCACCCGGCCGCGTTCGCGCAGGCCTACACCGCTGACGCCGACGGCCAGCGGCACCGGTCGCGGCACCACCGGGCGTTCCACGATCCCGCCACCGCCGGCCTGCTGCTCGCCGACGACGCTCGGCGGCTGCGCCGGTCGTTCCACGACCAAGGCGTGCCCGAGGCCCACGTCGCGCAGTACGTGTCGGTGCTGCAGGATCCCGGCGCGCTCGAGGCTGCGCTCGCCTGGTATCGGGCGGCGGGCACGCTCAGCCGCATCGAGGCGGCCCCGATCGTCGTGCCCACGACCTACCTGTGGGGCGATGCCGATTCGAGCGTCGGCGCAGCCGCCGCGCACGGCACCGCCGAGCAGGTGGTCGGGCCGTACCGGTTCGTCGCCGTGCCCGGCGGCGGCCATTTCCTCACCGACGACCATCCCGAGGTCGTCACCCGAGCGTTGCTCGAACGCGTCAGCCCGCCGGCGACATGACGATCGCCCGCTCCGTCTCCGGGTAGGTGACCCCGAGCGGGAGGTGGAACCAGCGCCGCTGCACGATGTCGATCACCTCGGTGTCGGCGTCGGTCACGTTGAACGGCTCGAGCCGGGCGTGGAACCGGGTGCTCGCGCCGCGGTTCTTGCGCAGATCGCGCACCTGACCGCTGTCGGTGAAGGCCACCGACGGCAGGAAGCACGGCCGCTGGGGGATGCGGAAGCGGGGCTTGTCGGAGGCCACCCACCGGGGTGCATCGGAGAACCGCTGGATCACGAGGGCCCCGGTGACGGTCTTGGCGCCGTTCCAGAAGTACCCGGTCTCGAGGTACACGTACTCCGAGGTGCGGATCGTCGTACCGGAGATGGTGAGGGCCCCCTCGAACACGACGAGGTCGAGGTCCGCGGCGTAGTTGCCCGTTGCGGTGAACTCCCAGCCGGGCGGGTACCACACGAGGGCGGTGAGACCGCGGCGCGGGCTGATCCGCAACCGCGCGAGGGACACCGGTGTCGACGAGTCGGGGAGGAGCACCTGCTCCCACCCGGTCACGGAACGGAGATCGACGGTTTGCGCTGTGGTCATCGGATCGTTGCGCTGCGACGGCGATTCGCTGGCGCCACCGTATTGATCGGCGGCTCCTCGCCAGCCTTGAGGCGCCCTTGGGGACGAGAACAACGACAGCGGTACCATCCGGACGGCTTTCGCCGAGCCGGATCCGGGGGGAACGAACACGATGCCGTTGAAGATCGCCGAACGAGCGGCCGAGCGGCCGGCCGAGGTCGCGCTGCGCGACGACCGCGTGGCGCTGAGCTGGCCCGAGGTCGACGACCTGGTCAACCGGGCCGCGAACGCGTTGCGGGCGCTCGACCTCGGGCCCAAGCGCCGGGTCGCCGTGTACGCCGAGAACGCAGCGGAGACCGTGATCGCCCACCTGGGTGCGCTGTTCGCCGGGGCCTCGAGCGTGCCGGTGAACTTCCACTTCACCGCCGAGGAGGTGGAGTTCATCCTCTCGGACTCGGGAGCGGCTGTCGTCCTCGTCGGGCCCGAGACGGTGGGCCGGGCCGCGGTCGCCGCCCGGGCCGCCGGCACGCCGCACGTGATCGCCTGGCGCAGCGAGCCTGCCGAGGGCGTCACCCCGTGGGAGCAGGCGCTGGCGGGTGCGTCGCCGGCGTCGCCGCCGATCGACGTGCCGCCGTTGCCGAACCTCATGTACACGTCTGGTACCACCGGGCGGCCCAAGGGGGTCGACCTGCCGCCCACGATGTTCGCCGCCGGCAAGGACCTGCGCGAGCACGTCGAGGCGCTGGAGAAGAACCGGTTCTGCCAGTTCGGCACCCACATCGTGATTGGGCCGATGTACCACACGGGCCCGCTGTCGGGCGTCCGGGTCCTCGCGGCGGGCACCCCGGTGCTCGTGCTCGGGCGGTTCGACGCCGAGACGGTGCTCCAGGCGATCGACACCTACAAGACCGAGACCTCGATCATGGTGCCCACGCATTTCGTGCGCCTGCTCGCCCTGCCCGAGGAGGTCAAGGCCCGCTACGACGTGTCCTCGATGCAGGTGGTGGGCCACACGGGTGCGGCCTGCCCGGTGGACGTGAAGCGGGCGATGATCGAGTGGTGGGGGCCGATCTTCTTCGATGCGTACGGCGCCACGGAGGTCGGCACGATCTGCACGATCACCTCGCCGGAGTGGCTCGAGCACCCCGGTTCGGTCGGGCGGTGCATCCCGCCGTTCGCTCGCGCCGTGGTCGTCGACGACGACGGCAACGAGGTACCGCCGGGCACCGAGGGCCGGCTGTACTTCGAGGACTCGACCGGCCGGGGCATCGTGTACCCGAGCGATCCCGCCAAGACGGAGGCCTCGCACCTGCGCCCCGGCGTGTTCACGATCGGCGAGATCGGGTACGTCACCGAGGACGGCTTCGTCTACATCACCGATCGCTTCAGCGACATGATCGTCTCGGGCGGCGCCAACATCTATCCCGCCGAGGCCGAGAAGGTGCTGCTCACCCACCCGGGGGTCGCCGACGTGGCCGTCATCGGGGTGCCGAACGCCGAGATGGGTGAGGAGGTCAAGGCGCTCGTCGTGCCGGTCGACCCGGCCAATCCGCCGGACCCGGCCGAGCTCATCGGGTTCTGCCGCCAGCACCTGTCGGGCTACAAGTGCCCGCGCACGCTCGACATCGTCGACAGCGTGGGCCGCAACGCAATGGGGAAGATCAACAAGCGCCAGCTCCGTGCTCCCTTCTGGGAGACCGGCCGCACGATCGGAGGCTGACCGATGACCGATCCTGTCGTCCTGGCGGACGATCCGGCCGAACACGTCCGGCGCCTCACGCTCAACCGTCCCGACAAGCGCAACGCGCTGTCGCACCGGTTGCGCAGCGAGCTGTTCGACGCGCTGCGCGCTGCGGACCGCGACCGGGAGGTGCGCGTCGTGATCATCCGGGGGTCCGGGCCGTGCTTCTCGGCGGGCTACGACCTCGCACAGACCCCGGGCGAGGCGCCGCCGTGGCCGATCTCGCCGGCGGACGGCGCGTGGGCCCGCCACGTGCTGCAGGGCTGGTTCGAGATGATGGACCTGTCGACCCCGCTCATCGCCCAGGTGCACGGGTGGTGCCTGGCCGGCGGCACCGAACTCGCAACGGCGTGCGACCTCGTGTACGTGGCCGAGGACGCGAAGATCGGCTACCCGCCGGTGCGCCTCATGTCGTCGCCCGACATGGCCTGGCAGCCGTGGCTCCTCGGGTTCCGCCGGGCGATGGAGGCGATGCTCACCGGCGATTCGATGAGCGGTGTGGACGCCGTCGCCGCCGGGTTCGCGAACCGGGCGTTCCCGGCCGAACGCCTCGACGACGAGGTGCTGGCGATGGCTCGGCGGGTGGCGGCCATCCCGGCGGACCTCCAGGCGATCAACAAGCGGGTGGTGCACCGGGCGATGGAGGTGATGGGCATGCGCGACGGGATGAAGGCCACCGCCGAGCTGAACGCCCTCGGCTTCCACCAGCGCTCGAGCAAGGAGTACCACGCCAAGCTGCGCGAGTCGGTCACCCAAGCGTTGTCCGAGCGCGACAAGCCCTTCGGCGACTACCGCGAGCAGTAGGCGGGTCGTGGTCCCGCTGGTGCTCCAACCCGGCCGGCGCACCGGCGAGGCCAAAGGCCCTCGTGACGTCACGTTCTCGGTGCGGCGGGCGTACGCCGAGGCGGTGCACCGGGCGGGCGGCCGGCTGCTCGCCCTGCCGCCGATCGACGACCGACTCGACGAACTCGACGAGGTCCTCGGTCGGATCGACGGGGTGCTCCTCCACGGCGGCGGCGATGTCGAGCCGGCGCGCTACGGGGCGAGCGAGGTGCACCCGACGGTGGGCGGTGTCGACCCGGTGCACGACGCGGTCGAACTCGCCGGGGTGCGCGCTGCGATCGGTCGGGGGATCCCGGTGCTGGCCATCTGCCGGGGTCATCAGGTGCTCAACGTCGCCCTCGGTGGCACCTTGCACCAGGACCTCGGCGCGCAGGGGCCGGCGCACCGCGACTGCCTGCACGAGGTGACCGTGGTGCCGGGGACCCGATTGGCCGGGGCGCTCGGCGTCGGGGTGGCGGTCGGGCACTCCTGGCACCATCAGGCGATCGACCGGCTCGGCGATGGCCTCGTGGTGTCCGCCCGGGCCCCGGACGGCACCGTCGAAGCGGTGGAGCTCCCCGGATCCTGGGTGCTCGGCGTCCAGTGGCACCCCGAGGACACGGCGGCGACGGATCCGGTCAACCAGCGGCTGTTCGACGGGTTCGTCGCCGCCTGCCGGCGCTGAGCGCCGCTGCGCTACAGCTTCGCCGGGCAGGCGACGTACGCCTGCATGCTCTCCCCGCTGCTCGCATCGAGGACCGCCTCGCTGAGTGCGCCGGCGAAGGCGGCGAGGTTCGCGGTGTCCGCCTTCTCGATCCGGCTGCGAGCGGCGCCGAGCGCAGCGGTGCGCTCGGCGAGTTCCTCGGCGACGTGCCGAGGGCGTTCGGGTGCGCCGGGCGCGGCGAGGGCGGTGCCGAGTTGCACCGCACGGGCCTGGGCCCGGTCGACGAAGCCGAGCGCAAGGGTGCGGGCCTCCTCGGGCCCCGACGAGGTTCGCATCGCGTTGACGATGTCGACGGGGTCGGCCTCCCGTGCGGCCGCCCACGCCGTGGTTGCTGCGCAGGCCTGCTTGCTCCAGCGCTCGGTGGCCGTGGGGTTGGAGCGGAACCCGAGGGTGAGCGCGCCGGCCACGACGAAGCTCAGCAGGAGTGCGATGACGACCAGTGTGCGGGGCGAGGTCATGCCGGCGCTCCTGTCGTACCGGGCCGGGTCTTGATGGAGAAGTTGGCGGCGACGTCGATGCCGCCGGTCACGGTGATGGTCGCCGTGCCGTCGGCGGGGCCGGCGTCGGGGTCGGCGAGCGGCAGGAACGACCCGAGGCTGCCGGTCAGCACGAGGCTGACCACGTACTGGCCCGGTGGCGCGAGCTGCGTGGTGTACGTGCCGTCGGCCGCCGTGGTCAGCGTCGTCACGACGGCGCCGTTGCGGGAGATCGATACCGGTAGCCCGACCGCCGGTGGATCGGCGGCGGTGATCACGCCGTCGTTGTTCAAGTCGAGCCGGACGGTGCCGCTCACCGACCCGCCGCAGCTCGGGTCGAGCGTGACCGAACTCGTGCCGGACGCCGACACGTTCGTCGTCGCCGCCGTGGCGAGGACCTGCACGGTGCGGGGGGACATCTCGCAGTCGAGCGCAACGGTGCTGGTGAGGCAGGTCTGCACCGGGTCGCCGATGAACAGCAGCTCGGCCTTGGGTGGGACGCCGTCGTCCCATGCCTTGGTGCCGACGGTCTCGACGGCGAGCTCAAGGCTGAGCTCCCCGACGGTGGAGGTGACCCCGGAGAGATCGATCGTGCCGTCGGTGCCGAGCAGGTTGACGGGTCCGACGACGACGACACCGGTGTCGGTGTTGCGGACCCGGGCCGAGATGGACTTGAACTCGACGTTCGCGGCCAGGTCGACGTCTCGGAGCTTCACCCGGTCCCAGGTGATCGGGTGCGGTTTCCCGTCGCAGTAGAAATCGGCGGGCCGCACGGCGAGCTGCAGGGTCTGGGTGCTGCATCCGAGGTTCCCGGTGGCGGTGTCGAATGCGTAGAGGACCCTGTTGTCGCTCGCACCCCAGGCGCACGTGCCGGTCGTGGTGTAGCCGTACGCCCCGTTCGCGCCGGGTGCGACGTTGCTCTTCACGCCGTTGGCGTCGAAGCCGGCGCCGGTGCAGGCGGCCATCGCAACCCAGTCCCAGCAGATGAACGAGTTCGAGGTCCAGACCCGGTGGTGGTAGGTGCGGGTCTGGCCCTCGGCTTCGAGCAGGCCACCGACGATGTAGGAGTTGGCGTTCAACTTGTTCACCCCCCACATGCCATCGGGGGTGGGGACGGTGGACGTGCCCGTCTTGTCGAACCCGGTGCAGGTGAGCGACAGGCGCGAACCGAGGCATACGCCGGTTCGATCACCGAGGTTGTTCTTGCGGAACACGATGGGGAACGCCCAGAAATCCGTGCCCGTGGGGGTGATGGTGATCGGGGTCGACCAGCCGACGCATGCTGCGCCCGTGGTCAGCTCGATGCAGTGGAGGAAGCCCTGGCGATCGCCGGCGACGGGCTCGCCGCCTTTGTTGAAGTCGCCGACCCAGTCGGTGGCGAGCGACGCGTAGAGACGGCTGCCGTGCAGGCCGACGTCGATCAACCCGACGTCGCGAGCCTGGCCGGCCCAGCCGGTGCCGGCCGGGGCGACTGCCGGGATGGTCGGCGCCAGCCCGGTGAGCACGGTGGCCTTCGGATACCCGGGGCAGACGGCGCTCGCCAACGGGTCGTAGCAGTAGATCCGGTGGTCGTCGGCGACCATGAAGATCTTGTCGCCGAAGACGACCGGCTGCGAACCACGGTCCATCTTGTTGTACCAGATGAAGGCGGGTCGGTCGACGAAGTCGTGGCGGCCGCACACCGTCGCGGTCGACGGGTCGAAGCAGGTCAGCCCGAGCTTGGCGTCGTTCACCCGGAACCACAGCTTGCCGCCCACCACGACGGGCACGCCGGGCATCTGGGTCAGGTACGTGCCGGCCGCCTTCGGGTACCCGGCGCAGATCTTCTGGGTGAGCAGGTCGATGCACGCGATGTTGTTGCCGCCCGTGTGGTGGTGGAGCAGATAGGCGCGGGTGCCGACGACGATCGGGGCGTACCCGTCACCGCTGGTGCCGGCCGTCGACATCGAGGTGATCGGAGGCGGGATCGACGCGATCCGCCCGGTGGCGCGGCTCGGCAGCAGTGGGTTGCTCACGCGTAGGTAGTTGTCGTTCCCGCTCGGGCTCGGCGTGAACGTGGTGCCGCCGTTGCTCGAGTACTGGACCGACCAGTCCGGGGCCAGGCCTCCGAGCCCGCCGACGGTCTGGTTGGCCTTGAGATCGACGTCGACCTTCACGTTCGACACCGGGGCGCCGCTGCTGCTGGCGTACCCCACGGTCCAATCGAGCGAGGACCCCATCGGCACCGACGCCGCTTCGGCGGTCACGACGACCTGTTCGTCCTGCGCGGTGGCCGAGGCGGGGCCGGCGTCGAGCGCGCTCAGGCCACCGACGATGCCGGCAGCGACCACCACGGCGGACAGGCGGGACAACGAGCTTCTCCGGGCCACCCGATGCCGGTCGGCCGGTGCGATCACACCGTGAGCAGCTCGGCGCCATCCTGAGGGTTCCTTGCCGAATCCCGGCGCCGGGCGGTGCCGCTAGCGTGCGGCGGGGTGGTCCGCCGGCAGCGGTGCCGGGGCCGACCCGAGGGGAGGCGTCGAGATGCAACGGGTCCAGGCTCGCCCGACCGTCGTGCACCAGGCGCCACCGGTGCCGCCGGGCCCGATCACCGCCGAGCGCTACGTGTCGCCGGCCTGGGCCGCGCGCGAGGCCACGAACCTGTGGCCCCGGGCCTGGCTGTTCGCCGGTCTCGAGGGCGACGTCGCCGAGCCCGGGCAGTACGTCACGTTCGACATCGGCCGGGAGTCGGTGATCGTGGCTCGGGCCGACGACGGCACGCTCGCCGCGTCGTACAACAGCTGCCAGCACCGCGGGATGCGCCTCACCAACGGCCAGGGCTGCGCCAAGAGCATCGTGTGCGGCTACCACGGCTGGACCTACCGGCCCGACGGCCGGTTGGTAGTCGTCCCCGACAACGACCGGTTCGCAGGCGGGGTGGATCGGGCCCGTCATTCCCTGCAGCGGGTCCGGGTCGAGGCCTGGGGCGGGCTGGTGTTCGTGTGCATGGACCCCGACGCCGCCCCGCTACGGTCCTGGCTCGGGGGTGTCGCCGAACGCGTGGAGCCCTACCGGCTCGAGGACATGGTGCTCGTCGGCGACCAGACCGTGCGGCTCGAATGCAACTGGAAGGCGGTCTTCGACAACTTCGGCGAGCTCTACCACGTGGAGCACATCCACCCGCAGCACGCACTCCTGTTCGACTGCCCGACCGCGCTGGTCGAGCTGTTCGCCAACGGCCACACGGGGGTCGTGATCGACGGTCACACCGTCAACACGCGCCTCCCCGTTCCCGAGGAGCCGAACTTCTTCATGCGTCATCAGATGAAGGTCCTCGGCATCGACCCCGCCGCCTACAACGGTCGCATCCTCGACTTCCGCCGCGACGTCCAGAAGGTGCGCCGGGAGGTGGCCCCCGGCCTCGGGTTCGACTACGACCGGCTGAGCGACGAGCGCCTGAGCGACATCGAGCAGTACAACCTGTTCCCCAACACGATGATCACCGTGCAGCCCGACTCCGCATTGCTGATGCGGGCCCGGCCGCACCCGACGGATCCGAACGTGTGCTTCTGGGACAAGCTCACCTTCCGGATGGCGCCCGATGCCTCGGTGGCCGAGCGGGCGGGCCTGCCCTACGAGCCGCACCCGTCGACGCTGTTCGAGCAGCCCTCGCGCCCCGAGCACGACGAGTTCGATCAGGAGGACATCATCGCCGGGCGCAAGACGATGACGATCACGATCGACCAGGACGTCCACTACATCCGCGACGTCCAGCGCGGGATGCACTCGCGCGGGTTCCGTGCGGCCCGGCTGTGTGACGACGAGGTCCGCGTGCAGCACTACCACGACTGGCTCGACGCGGTCATGGGTGTGCGCTGAGGTCGGTGGGCTACCGTCGCCGGCATGGGTGAGCAGGGCACGTTCGAGACGCTTCGCTACGAGATCATCGACCCGGGTGAACACGGCATCGCCCGCATCACGCTCGATCGGCCCCAGGCCCGCAACGCCCAGAACAAGGCGATGACCTACGAGCTGAACGCGGCCTTCGACGACGCCGCCCGGCGCACCGACGTCAAGGTGATCGTCCTCGACGCCGAGGGCCCGCACTTCAACTCGGGCCACGACAGCCGGGACACGACGCCGATGTCGGCCTTCGAGCACGTGTTCCCCTACGGCGGGTTCGACCTCCCCGGCGAGGAAGGCCAGATGGCCTACGAGCAAGAGGTCTACTTCGACATGTGCTGGCGGTGGCGCAACCTTCCCAAGCCGGTGATCGCCGCCGCCCAGGGCAAGACGATCGCCGGTGGCCTCGCGCTGCTGTGGGTGGCCGACGTGATCATCGCCGCCGACGACGCGCTGTTCTCCGACCCCACGGTGGCGTTCGGGGTGAACGGGATCGAGGTGCACGGCCACGGGTGGGAGTGGGGGGCACGCAAGGCCAAGGAGTTGCTGTTCACCGGCGACTGGATCACGGCCGAGGAGGCCCGGATCCGGGGGATGGTGAACCAGGTCGTGCCCCGTGCCGAATTGCACGAGTTCACGCTGGCGATGGCCGCCAAGATCGCGCTGCGCCCGAGCTTCGCGCTGAAGCTCGCCAAGGAGAGCGTGAACCAGATGCTCGAAGCCCAGGGCCAGTACACGGCGTGGCGAGCGGCGTTCTCGCTCCAGCACGTCGGTCACGCCCACAACCGGGCCAAGTACGGCATCCCGGTCGAGCCGGGCACCGGCGGCCCGCGCACCGGCCGCAAGGCCGCCGAGGGCTGATGGGCGGCGTCGCCGCCCCGAGGCGGCTCGGCCGACCGCCGGCGATCGACGCCGGCGACACCCGCCGACGGATCCTCGACGCGGCCCGACGTTCGTTCGCGCGGGTCGGGTTCGATGCGACGACGAACAAGGATGTCGCCGCCGAAGCCGGGGTCACGGCCGGGGCGATCTATCACTACGTCCCGTCGAAGGTCGACCTGTTCGTCGCCGTCTACGAAGACGTCCAGGACCTCGTCTACGGCGAGTTCGCCGCGACGATGGCCCCGGTCGAGGGGTTCTCGGCCCGGCTGCTCGCCGCATGCGACACGGCCGTGGCGCTCAACCGGGCCGATCCGTCGCTGGCAGGGTTCGTCGCGCTCGTCGGCACCGAGTCGGCCCGCCATCCCGAGCTCGGGGCCCGCGTCGCGCCGTTGCGGCACAACGCGGTGTCGTTCTTCGGCGGCTTCGTCGCCGAAGCGGTCGAGCGGGGTGAGCTCGCCGGTTCGGTGGACGCGGAAGCCGTCACCGACCTCGTCAACGCCGTGCTGAACGGGATGGTGATGCTGGGTGTGCAGACCGGCGACGCCGACCGGCACGAGCGGGCGTTCCGGGCGCTCAAGCTCCTGCTCGAAGGCGGGTTGTTCCGGCGCTGAACGCCGTGTCCGGTTAGGTCCCGAGGCCGAGCCACCACAGCACGGCGGTGAGCGACATGCCGTCGGGCATCCGGCCCGCCCGGATCTCGGCCCGGACTCGCTCGGGGTCCACCCACTCGATCCGTTCGGACTCGAACGCGTCGACCGCGTCGCCGACGTGTTCGGCGCCCTCGGCGACGAACAGGTGGAACACCTGGTCGGCCGATCCGTTCGACGGATGGTACGAAGCGATCGGCCGCAGGTCGCCGGGTCGCCAGCCCGTCTCCTCCAGCACCTCGCGCGCCGCCGCCTGCGCCGGGGTCTCCCCCGGATCGACCCGGCCGGCCGGGATCTCCCAACCCCAGGTGTCGGTGATGAACCGGTGCCGCCACAGCAGCAGCACCCCCCGATCCGGATCGACGACCACCGTCCCGGCGGCATCGTGCGGGTACCGCACCACGTGGTGCTCGAAACGGTGGCCGTCCGGGAGCTCGACGTCGGTGAGCCGCAGGCACATCCACTCGCTGTCGTAGATCGAGCGTTCCCCGTGGACCGTCCAGCGCACGTCCCGACGGTAGGCGAAACCCCGGGGTGGCCCCGGTCGGTGGTTCAGGTTCGCGTCAAACCGCTCCGGCCGTTCGGCGGCGGGTCGATCTGACCGAGCGTCGATCGGGAGAGCCGTCGATCGGGGGTCCATGGCGCAGGTGGTCACTCAACACGGTGCGACGTCGGCCTATCGGCGCGCGGCCGTGGGCTTCGGTGTGCTCGACGGGGTGAGGGCCTGCGTCGCGGCCACGCCCGGCCCGACGCGAGCGACCCTGCTGCTGCGCGTCGGGGTCGCCGACGAGACCCCGCGCACCCGCGGGTTCGCCCGGCTCGGGCTCGCAGCGGCGATCGCGCAGTCCGGTGTCGCCCCTTGCGTCGAGGTGGGGGTGCTCACGACGCGGGTGACGTTCGAGGGCCCGACCGCCGCCGACGAGGTGGGCCGATTGACCGAGGCACTGGGGCGCCCGACGCCCGCTGCGATCGCAGCCGCCCGAGAGGCGCTCCTTGCGGCGCCGGCGGTGTGCGAACCGGCCGGTGCCGTGTTGCGGCTGCGCGCCGGGCTGCAGGGGTGGGGGCTCCTCGGGCTGCCCGAGTTGGGTCTGCACCGGACCGAGCCGGACGCCGTGCAGGAGTGGTGGGCGGGTCGGGCGGTGACCGGCCAAGCGGTGATCGTGATCACGGGCGCCAATCCGGGGATGGTCCGGTTGCGGCTGCCGGCGGGCCCGACGCGCGGGCTGCCGGCGACACCCGGTGCGCTCGGCTCGGGGCCTCGGGTGCGCTCGGGGAGCGACGACGAACTCCGACTCGGGGCGGTGCTCCCCGGCGATGCCTGCACCGCCGCGCTCGCTGCGACGATCGCACACGAGGTCGACGCCCGCCTCGGCGCCGCCGGGGTGGTGCAGGTGACGACCGATCGGGTCGCCGCCGAGGAGCGGCACCTGCTCGTCACCGCCGAATCCGGACCGTCGGCCCGCCGGGCCGGGGCGGTGGTGGCCGGGGTGCTCGACGACGTGCGTTGCGGGGAGGTCGGCACCGACGGACTCGACCGGTTGCGAGGGGCGATGACCCGGCGGGTGATGGAGCCCACGGCGCCGGACCTCGAGACCCAGGCGCTGGAGGCGGCCGAGGCTGCGCTGCTCGGGCTACCGGCGGCACCCTCGCCGATGGCGTTCCTGCAGGAACTGCGCGAGGGCGTCGGTCTCGCCGACGTCCGGCAGCGCTGGGAGGTGGCCCGGGCGGGCCTCACCGGCGTGGTGCCGGCGGCGGTGCGGGCGCTGTACCCGGCCGACGGCCCGGCGCGGGTGATCCCGCCCGTGATCGTCGTCGGGTCGACGTTCCCCGGACGGTCCCGGCGAGCGGTCGTCGTGGGCGAGGACGGCGTCGCCTGGCGAGAGCGCGGTCGCCAGAGCGAGATGCTCAGCGCGTTCGAGTGCGCGGTCGCCGAGCGGCGGCCGGGCGGCCGCTGGATGCTGCACGCGCTCGACGGTCGGGCGCTGCGGCTCGACGCCGGCGAGTGGCGACGCTCGGCGCAGCTCGACGAGGCGTTGCGTCGATTGGTGGGTGCGGACCGGCTGGTCGAGGTGGACTCGGGTACCGGCCCGCGTCGGGCGCGTCGCGCGGCGCGACGCACCGACTGAGGTGGTTCGGTCCGGCGTGCTGCGCCGTGGCACGATCACGGTATGTCGGAGCGCAAGCCGGTCGCCGAAGGGCTGTTCACCTGGCCGTCGGACGAGCCGCAACTGATCGGTGCCCGGTGCACCGGGTGCGGCGTCGTCACGTTCCCGGCACAGCGGTCGTGCCCGAGCTGCACGGGCACGGAGATGGCTGCCGAGCTGCTGCCGCGCCGGGGCACGCTGTGGACGTGGACCGTGCAGGGTTTCCTGCCGAAGTCCCCGCCCTACAAGGGGCCCGAGACCCCGAAGGACTTCGCCCCCTACGGCGTCGGCTACGTCGAGCTGCGCGGCGCCGTCAAGGTGGAGACCCGGCTCACCACGGCCGATCCTGCCGAGTTGCGCATCGGCCGGGAGATGGAGCTCGTGATCCTGCCGTTCACCACTGCGGACGGCGACGAGCTCGTCACGTTCGCGTTCCAGCCCGTCTGACCGTCATCCTGGAGGAACCATGTCGTCCGACGACGTCGCCATCATCGGCATCGGGATCCATCCCTTCGGCCGCCACGAAGCCACCGGCATGGAGCAGGGTGCGCACGCCGCCCGCCAGGCGCTCGCCGATGCCGGCATCGGCTGGAACGACGTGCAGTACGCGTTCGGCGGGTCGGCAGCGGCCGGCAACGCCGACACGATGGTGTCGCAGCTCGGTCTCACCGGGCTGCCGTTCATCAACGTGGCCAACGGCTGCGCCACGGGCGGCTCGGCGCTGATCAGCGCCTACAACGCGATCCGCTCCGGCGCGGCCGACGTGGTGATGGCCATCGGGTTCGACAAGCACCCTCGCGGTGCCTTCGACCCGAACCCGGCCGACTTCGGCCTCGGGGAGTGGTACGGCGACACGGGCCTCATGCTCACGACGCAGTTCTTCGGCATGAAGATCCAGCGCTACATGCACGAGTACGGGATCACGGCCAACACGTTGGCCAAGGTCGCCGTGAAGGCGTTCCGGAACGGCTCGTTGAACGACAACGCCTGGCGCCGCCAGCCGATGAGCGAAGACCAGGTCGTCAACGCCACGATGCTGGCGAACCCGTTGACGCAGTACATGTTCTGCTCGCCGGGTGAGGGTGGGGTGGCGCTCGTGCTCGCCTCCACCGAGGCGGCCAAGCGGCTCGGGGCGTCGAATGCGGTGTTCCTGAAGGCGGCCTCGCTGCGGTCGCGCCGGTTCGGGAGTTTCGAGGTGTTCAGCCCGTGGCTGTCGCTGGACCGCGCCGGCTCGCCGTCGGTCGACGCCGCGCGCGCCGCCTTCGCTCAGGCGGGTATCGAACCTGGTGAGGTCGACGTCGCCCAGATCCAGGACACCGAGTCCGGCGCCGAGATCATGCACATGGCCGAGACCGGGTTGTGCGCCGACGGCGAGCAGGAGGAACTGATCCAGACCGGCCAGACCGAGATCGGCGGCCGGCTCCCGATCAATACCGACGGCGGCTGCCTCGCCAACGGCGAGCCGATCGGCGCTTCGGGGTTGCGGCAGGTGTACGAGACCGTGCTGCAGCTCCAGGGCCGGGCCGGTTCCCGTCAGGTGCCCGACGCGCCTGCCGTGGGCTTCACGCACGTGTACGGGGCGCCGGGCATCTCGGCGTGCACCGTCATCACCCGCTGACCTCGGTGAGCCGGGCCGGGCGCGGCGACCGGCGCGACGCGCGAAGGCTGTCGGCGGTGAAGATCACGAGCGCCAGCCACACCAGCGCGAAGCCGGTGAGGCGCTCGGCTGTCATCTCCTCGCCGTAGGCGACGACGCCGAGTAGGAAGTTGATGGTCGGAACGAGGTACTGCACGGGTCCGATGACCGTGAGCGGCAGGCGGCGGGCGGCGGCGGCGAACAGCAGCAGCGGCACGACGGTGACCACCCCGGTCAGGGGCAGCAGAGCGATCGTGCGGGCGTCGACGGTCTGGTAGGCGCTCGATCCGGCGGCGAGACGGATGCCGAGCACGACCAGGGCGAGGGGCAACAGCACGGCCGTCTCCGCCGTGAGGCTCTCCAGCGCGCCGAGCGGCACCTGTTTCTTCAGCAGCCCGTAGAACGCCCAGCTGCCGGCGATCGCCAAGGCGATCCAGGGCACCTGGCCGTACACGACGGCGAGGAACACGACCGCCGCAGCGGCGACGAGCATGGACGCCGTCTGCGCCGGCCGGAGCCGTTCGCCGAGGCCGACGACCCCGATCGCCACGGTCAGCAGCGGGCAGATGAAGTAGCCGAGGGCCGTCTCGACCACGTGCTCGTGGACGATGGCCCACACGTAGCTGGTCCAGTTGACGAGCAACAGCGCCGCAGCGCCGAGGACCCGCCGGCGCACGACCCGATCGGCTGCGGCCGCCCGAAGGCTCGCGCCGGCTCGGCGCCACACGACGATCACCCCGAGCAGCCCGAGCGCGAACACGATTCGCTGGCCGATCAGCTCGAAGGCGTCGACCCCGTGGATGAGCTTCCAGTAGGCGGTCAGCCCACCCCACAGCAGGTAGGCGGTCAGCCCGTAGGCGATGCCCACTCGTTGGTCGGTCACGGACCGGGCACCCTACGGCGTCGGTGCCGTCCCCGGAGCGGTGGGCGCTGCGCCCGTCGACGGGGTCGGGTCCGGGGCGGCAGCCGGGCTGGTGACCACCGTGCCGGTCAGGTCGACCCCGCACACGTCGAGCACGTAGGCGCGCACGGTGTCGGCGGCGCGCGAGGCGCCGAGTGCGGCCTCGTTGAGCGAAGCGCGCCCGGCAGCGGTGGCGAGGTCCGCCGTGGAGGCGAGGGCCATCAGTTCGGTGACGGCGTGCCATTCGTCGCGGATGGCCTCGGGGGCGAGCCGATCCAACGCCCGGAAACGCTCCACCTGCAGGCGTGCCGCCGCAGTGGAGCCCGCCGGGGTGTCGATGGCGGCCCGGTCGGCGAGAAGTTGGCGGCAGAACGATGCCTGCCCTCGGGTCGGTTCGTCCCCGCAGGCGGCTGCGACGACCAGCAGCCCCGCCACGGCGATCGCGAATCGGGGGAGGCGCGGCATGGGGCCGTCAGTCTCCCAGCCGGTCACGGTCGATCGGTGGCACACCCGCCCGCTAACGTCCTCGGCGATCGAAGGCCCGCAGCCGGCCTTCCCCAGGGAACTCCCGGAGGTCGCCATGCTGGCGATGATCGCTGCTGCCACGCTCCTCGGTGCCGTGGGGCGCCCTGTCACCGTCGAGGTCCACGTGTCGTCGGGCCTGCCGGGGTTCACCGTCGTCGGCCTGCCCGACGAGGCCTGCCGCGAGGCGCGTGACCGGGTGCGAGCGGCGCTGTTGTCGAGCGGATTCGCCTGGCCGATGCAACGCATCACGGTGAACCTCGCGCCATCGGGCCAGCGCAAAGGTGGATCCGTGCTCGATCTGCCGATCGCGGTCGGGCTGCTCGCCGCCACCGGTGTCGTCCCGGCAGAGGCCGTCACGGGCCGGGCGTTCCTGGGCGAACTCGGCCTCGACGGGTCGTTGCGGCGGGTGCCGGGGATGGTGCCGATGGTCGCGGCCCGGCGTGACGAACGCTGCGTCGTCCCCCTCGATTGCGTGAGCGAGGGCCGGCTCGTGGCGGCCGACGTCGAGGGCGCGTCCTGCCTGGGCGAGTTGGTCGGGGTGCTGCGAGACGGCCTGCCCTGGCCGGAGCCGGCGCCCTCGGGCGCGCCCGATGCCGGCGAGCGGCCGGCCGATCTCGCCGACGTGCGAGGCCAGGCCTTCGCCCGGCTCGCGCTCGAAGTCGCCGCGGCCGGCGCCCATCATCTGCTCCTGGTCGGTCCACCGGGGGCCGGCAAGACGATGCTCGCCCACCGCTTGGCGGGCGTGCTCCCGGATCTCGATGCCGAGACGGCGCTCGAGGCCACGATCCTGCGCTCGGCCGCCGGACTTCCGCTCCCCGGGGGCCTGCTGCGCCGCCCGCCGATACGCGCACCGCACCACTCCGCGTCGCTGGTCTCGCTTATCGGCGGCGGCACGGCTGCCGTGCGTCCAGGTGAGCTTTCGCTTGCACATGGTGGGGTGTTGTTCCTCGATGAGCTCGCCGAGTTCCCGCCCAGCGTCCTGGATGCGCTTCGCCAGCCACTCGAGGAGGGCGTCGTGCGGGTCACCCGGGCGCGGGCGTCGGTGGTGTTCCCCGCCGCAGTGCTCGTCGTGGCGGCCACCAATCCGTGCCCGTGCGGTCACGCCACCAGCCCGGGCGGGTGCCGCTGTACGGCGACGGAACGCCAGCGCTACGTGCGGCGCCTGTCCGGGCCGTTGCTCGACCGGTTCGACGTGCGGGTGGTGGTGCACCGCCCGCCCGAGGACGACCTGCTCGCCCTCGAACCGGGCGAGTCGAGCGCAACGGTGGCGGCGCGGGTGGCGGCGGCCCGTGAGCGGGCGCACCGGCGGGGCGTGGTCGCCAACGCGCACCTGCCCGGGAGCCGTCTCGACGAGCTTGCGCCCCTCAGCGACCCTGCTCGGGAGCGGCTGCGCGAAGAGCTTCGAGCGGGCACGTTGAGCGGCCGTGGCCTGCACCGGGTGCGCCGGGTGGCCCGCACGCTCGCCGACCTCGCCGGGGAGGACGGACCGCTCGGGTTGTGCTGGGTGGCGCTGGCTCTGCAACTTCGCCAGGACCCCGCCCGGCACCTGCAGGTGGCGGCGTGACATCGGGCCTCGTACGGCGGGGGAGCGGGTCGTATCCCGCCGATCTCGAGCACCTCGCGGCGCCGCCATCGTGCCTGTACGTGCTGGGGGATCTGGCCTGCGCCCACGCTCGCCGGGTGGCGATCGTCGCCACCCGTCGGGCCAGCCGGGTCGGCCGGGAGTTCGCCGCCGAGCTCGGCTTCGGCCTCGCCCGGGCCGGGCTGTGCGTGGTGTCCGGGCTCGCCCGGGGGATCGACGGCGCCGCCCATCGCGGGGCGCTCGACGCCCGCAGGACCGCCCCTGGCGTTCCCGGCCCGCTCGCCGTCGTCGGAAGCGGTCTCGACGTCGTGTACCCGGCCGAACATCGCGAGCTCTGGGAGTCGGTCGCCGCAGCCGGAGCCGTAGTCAGCGAGTTCGGTCCGGGCACCCCGCCTCTTCCCCATCACTTCCCGGCCCGCAACCGGCTCATCGCAGCGCTCGCCGAGGTGGTGGTCGTCGTCGAATCTGCCGAGCGCGGCGGGTCGCTCGTCACCGCTCGCCTGGCGCTCGACCTCGGGCGCACGGTCCTGGCGGTGCCCGGGTCGGTACGCGCGCCCGTCAACCGGGGCACCAACCTGCTCCTGCGCGATGGCGCGTCGCCGGTCCTCGACGTCTCCGACGTGCTCGGCGCGCTCGGCCTCGCGGGCCCGGCGAGTCCGCCGGGGCCTGTGCCAGCCCGACGGCCGCAGCACCCGGCTGGGGCGCTCGCCCGGCGTGTGGGCGAACTGCTGGCGGCAGGCCCCGCCTCCCCGGAGGCGCTCGCGGATCAACTGTCGGTCCACCCGCTCGCGCTGACCGGTGCGATCGAGGAGCTCGCGCAGCTCGGTCTCGTCGAGCAGCCCGGCTTGTGGTGGGAACTCACGCCGGCCGGCGCTGCGGTCGACTGGTGATCCGGCGCCCTGGTGCCCGAGTGCCGCGAGCGGCCCCGATCCGGTCGGTACCGTTGGGGCGTGAGCTGGGGTGTCGAGGAGTTCATCGCGTCGCTCACGGACGTGTCACCCCGAACCATCACCGCCTACCGCAGCGACCTGACCGACTTGATCGGCTGGCTCGAACGCAGCGGCTGCACCGACCCCGCATCGGTCGAGCGCCAGACCCTGCGGCGGTACCTTGCGTTCTGCACCACCCGGCGGCTCTCGTCGCGAACGATCGCCCGCCGCGCGTCGGCCGTGCGGCGCTACTTCGCCTGGGCGCGGCGCACCGGGCGTTGCGAGCACGATCCGACGGCGGGTCTTCGGGCGCCCTCGGGAGGTGGCCGTCTGCCGCAGGTGCTCACCACCGACGAACTCGGTGCGCTGCTCGACGCCCCGGACCGCGGTGGCCCCGACGAGCCGGCGTGGCGACGGCGCCGCGACGACGCCGTGTTGGAGCTGATCTATGGGTGCGGCCTACGGGTGAGCGAGCTGTGCGCCCTCGACCTCGACAGCCTCGACACCCACCGCCGCCTCGTCACCGTCTGGGGCAAGGGTGGCAAGCAGCGCCGCCTCCCGGTCGGCGAGCCGGCCGCCGCCGCGTCGATCGCCTGGCTGGATGCGTCGGGACGCCCCGCTCTCGTCGCAGCGCTCACCGTTCGTTCGGTCCCGGTCGACGGGCGGGCCCTGTTCCTCAACCAGCTCGGCCGGCGGCTCGGTCCTCGCGACGTGCGTCGCCTGCTCGACCGGCGCGCCACCCGTCCGACCCATCCCCATGCCCTTCGCCACTCCTTCGCCACTCATCTTCTCGACGGCGGTGCCGATCTGAGGGTAGTGCAGGAGCTCCTGGGCCACGCCGACCTGGCGACCACGCAGGTCTACACCCACGTGAGCAAGGAGCGCCTGCGGTCCGTCTACGACCGCACCCACCCGAGAGCCTGAGCCGTGGAGCCCCAGCTCGCTACCGGTACCGATCCGGCCGAAGCCCTCTGGACTCGATTCAAGCAGTCCGCAGACCGCCGCGACCGCGACCAGCTCGTCCTGCTGTACGCCCCGCTCGTCAAGTACGTCGCCGGGCGGTTCGCCTCGGGTCTGCCCGCGAGCGTCGAGACCGCCGACCTCGTGAGCTACGGGATGTTCGGGCTGATCGACGCGATCGAAAAGTACGAGACCGATCGAGGGATCCGCTTCGAGGCATATGCCGTCAACCGGATCCGGGGTGCGATCATCGACGAGCTGCGCCGGCTCGACTGGGTACCCCGGTCGGTACGGGCCAAGGTGCGGGCCGTCGAACGTGCGGCCGCCCAACTCGAGGGCGAGCTCGGTCGGTCCCCCACCGAAGAAGAGCTCGCCGTTGCCCTGCGGATGACGCTCGAGCAGTTTCAGTCGACGCTCTCGCAGATCGCCAACGTCGGCCTTGCTGCGCTCGACGAGTCGATCGGTGGGGAGGACAGCGACGTGGCCACCCTGCGCGACCGGCTCGCCGATCTCGGCGAGCCGGTGGGTGCGGCGCTGGAGCGGGCCGAGACCAAGAAGCAGCTCGCCCACGCCTTGCGACGGATGTCGGAACGCGAACGCACCGTCGTGACCCTCTACTACTTCGAAGGCTTGACCCTGTTGCAGATCGGCGAAGTGCTCGGCGTCACCGAGTCGCGGGTCTGCCAGATCCATGCCAAGGCGATCCTGCACCTGCGCGGTTACCTCGCCTCGCAGGATCGCCGCTCGGGCTGAGCCGCCCGCTCGCCGGTCACCCGGCCCACCCGACCACCGGGAGGCCACATGGCCAGGTCACCGCTCCAGCGCATCGGCGCCGTCGTCGCAGCGAGCGCCGTCTCGACGGCTGTGCTCGCAGGTGCGGCGGTCTGTGTCGCCCAGCCGGTCACCGCCCAGCCGGTCGCCGGCCAGCCGGTCGCCGCTCCGGTGCGGCCGGCGGTGCTCGAACGGCCGGTGCCGGGTCGCATCGTCGATCCGTACCGACCCCCGGCATGTCGATGGTGTCCGGGGAACCGAGGGGTCGACCTCGACGCCCGCCCCGGTGAGCCCGTGCGGGCCCCGCTGTCGGGCACGGTGCGCTTCGCCGGCCCCGTCGGGTCGGACCGCTTCGTCGTGATCGCCGGCGAGTCGTTGCTCGTCACGCTCGGGTTCGTGGGGCCCCTCGACGTCGCTGCCGGTGACCAGGTCCAGCGTGGCGAGGTGGTGGCGGCGGCAGCGGGACCCGTCCACCTCGGGGTCCGGCGGGCCGGTCGCTACGTCGACCCGACGCCCCTGCTGGTGCCCCAGGTCGGGCGGCCGAGGCTCGTGGCGATCTGATGGGCGCTCGGAGGTTCGGGTTGGTAGCCTCCCCGGCCGGCCGGACACCGAGCCGCATCAGAGCACCCGACCCGCCTGCGGTCGCGCCCCCGGGCGCGCGGGCACGGGGCAGGCAACCGCAGGAGGAGGACCACGAGAACCATGGCAGCCGTCGTCACTATGCGCCAGCTCCTCGAAGCCGGCGTCCATTTCGGACACCAGACGCGTCGTTGGAATCCCAAGATGAAGCGGTTCATCTACGGCGAGCGCAGCGGCATCTACATCATCGATCTCAACCAGACGCTCGGCCGGATCGAATCCGCGTACTCCTTCGTGCGCGATCTCGTGGCCGGCGGCGGAACGATCCTGTTCATCGGCACCAAGAAGCAGGCCCAGGACCCGATCCAGGGCTACGCCGAGAAGTGCGGGATGCCCTACATCAACCAGCGCTGGCTCGGCGGCATGCTGACCAACTTCGAGACCATGGCCAAGCGCGTCGACAAGATGAAGGAATACGAGCGCATGCAGGCGTCGGGCGAGTTCGACGCCATGCCGAAGAAGGAGGCGCTGCTGCTGTCGCGCGAGCTCGAGAAGCTGCAGAAGAACCTTTCCGGCATGGCGAACATGTCCCGCCGCCCCGACGCGGTGTTCGTGCTCGACACGATGAAGGAGAACATCGCGGTCACAGAGGCGAACAAGCTGAAGATCCCCGTGGTGGCAGTGGTCGACTCCAACGTCGACCCCGACCTCGTGCAGTTCCCGATCCCCGGCAACGACGACGCCATCCGTGCGAACGAACTGCTCACCCGCGTGATTGCCGAGGCCGTGCTCGAGGGACGCTTCATCAACCAGAAGCGCACCACCGCCGCCCCGGCACCCGTCGAGGGCGCCGAGCGCACCCCCGAGGAGACCGCAGCGTTCGAGGCCCAGCAGGCCGAGGCACGTCGCCAGGCCGCGGCCGCGCTTGCACAGCGCGAGGCACGCATGTCTGCCGCGAAGGCAACAGACGAGAAGACCACCGACGGAAACCCGGAGTGACCACCCCCATGTCCGTGACAGCACAAGACGTTGCAAGCCTGCGCGCCGCCACCGGTGCGGGGATGATGGAGTGCAAGAAGGCCCTCGAGGCCACCGACGGCGACATCGAGGCAGCAAAGCAGTGGCTGCGCGAGAAGGGTCTCGCCGCATCCGCGAAGCGGGACGACCGTCAAAACGCTCAGGGAGTCGTGGCAATCACGGTGGAGGGCAACCGTGCCGCCATCGTGAAGCTGAAGTGCGAGACCGACTTCGTCGCATCGAGCGACGGGTTCAAGGGCGCCGCGACGGCACTGTTGAAAGCCGTGCTGGCCGATGGCGAGCAGGCAATCGCGGCGAACGCCGCGATGGTGGATGACCTCAAGATCTCCCTCAAGGAGAAGATCGAGGTCGGGGAGGTCGTGCGGTTCGAGGCAGCCGCGGGCAACGTGCTCGACCTGTACGAGCACGTGCAGGGCGGCCGCGGCGTGAACGGCGTGATCGTCGAGATGTCGGGTGCCACGCAGGAACTCGCCCACGACATCGCGGTGCACATCGCGTTCGCGAGGCCGAAGTACCTCACCCGTGACGAGGTTCCCGCCGACGTGGTGGAGAGGGAGCGCCAGACGCTCGAGACCATCACGCGCAACGAGGGCAAGCCGGAGCAGGCGGTCGCGAAGATCGTCGAGGGCCGCATCGGTGGCTTCTACAAGGACGTGTGCCTGCTCGAGCAGCCGTACGCGAAGGACGACAAGGTCTCGATCGAGAAACTCATCGGCGCGGCGCGCATCGTGCGGTTCGCACAGTTGGAGATCGGCTGACATGCCCGAGCGGCCCGCCTGGTCACGCGTGGTGCTGAAGCTCTCGGGCGAGGCACTCGCCGAACCCGGTGGCTCCGGCCTCGACAACGCGGTGCTGGAGCAGGTCGCACGCGAGGTGCACGGGGCCCGGGCGGACCTCGGTGTCGACGTGGCAATCGTGGTGGGCGGCGGCAACTTCTGGCGTGGCATCCGTGGTGCCGACCAGGGCATGGACCAGGCGCAAGCCGACTTCATGGGGATGCTCGCGACCGTGATGAACGGACTCGCGTTGCAGGACGCGCTCGAGCGCGTCGGCCAGCATGCCCGCGTGATGAGCGCGATCGAGATGCCGAAGGTCGCCGAGCCCTACATCCGCCGTCGTGCGGAGCGCCACCTCGAGAAGGGACGCGTGGTCATCCTCGCCGGAGGCACGGGCAACCCGTTCTTCACCACCGACACCGCGGCCGCACTGCGCGCAGCCGAGATCGGGGCGCAGGCAATCCTGAAGGGAACACACTCCGGTGTCGACGGTGTCTACACGGCCGACCCGAAGAAGGACGCGACCGCCACCCGCTACGACCGCATCAGCCACATGGATGTCATCACGAAGGGTCTGAAGGTCATGGACTCCACTGCGATCACCTTCTGCATGGAGAAGAACCTGCCCATCGTGGTGTTCGACCTGCTCGCCGGTGGCAACGTCAAGTCCATCCTGCTCGGCGAGCGGATAGGTACGCTGGTCGGGTGACCGAAGAGACGCTCCTCGACGCCATCGACAAGATGGAGAGGGCCGTCAGCCACGCGCAGACACAGTTCGCCACCGTGCGCACCGGACGCGCAAACCCCGCGCTCGTCGAGAAGCTCATGGTCGACTACTACGGTGCGGCCACCCCGCTGCAGCAGCTCGCCGGCTTCCAGGTGCCCGAGGCGCGCACGCTCGTGGTGAAGCCCCACGACAGGGGTTCGATCGCGAACATCGAGAAGGCCATCCGCGAGAGCGACCTCGGCCTGCAGCCCTCGAACGACGGCATCGTCATCCGCCTGTCGTTCCCGGCCCTCACCGAGGAGCGCCGCAAGGAGTACGTGAAGGTCGTGAAGAGCATGGCCGAGGACGCGAAGGTCGCCGTGCGCAACATCCGCCGCGACGCCCGGAAGTCGCTCGAGACCGCCGAGAAGAACTCCGACATCTCGAAGGACGACCTCGAGCGGGCCGAGAAGGAGCTCGACAAGCTCACCCAGGACCACGTCGAGCAGATCGACAAGGCCCTGTCCCGCAAGGAACAGGAACTCCTCGAGGTCTGAGCCGGGGATGCCCCCGGGGGTCGCCGGGGCGGAACTAGGTTTGCCTCGGGAACGAGAAGGGGTACCCATGAGCGACGACATCTGGCGCAGGCGAGACGACACCAGCGACGACCGCGGCTCCGACTACGGCACCGACTTCGGGTCCGACTTCGGCACCATCCAGTTCGCCGACGACCCCACCGGCGAGGCGCCCATCACCTTCGGAGAGGGAAGCGGTGGCCTCCCGCACTGGACCGAGCCACCGACCGGCGAAATGCCGGGCACGGCGGACGACGACACCGATGTGTGGGCCACCTTCCAGCAGCCGAGCGAACCGACGCGCCGGCCCGAGCGCATCACGATCGGCGGCGAGTCGACCGGCGAGCGCGGCCGTCCCCGCGACATCACCTCCGAGACTCTCCGCGACCCGAGCCGTGACGTGGTGCGGGACATCACCGGTGGCACCAGCCGTCCGACTGCACGCGGACCGCAGGTGCGACGCGGTTCCACGCGCGGACCGCGCGGCGCATCCGGCCGTGACATGCCGACAGCGGTCACCACGGGACTCGTGCTCATCGCGGTGTTCGTCGGGGCGGTGATGTGGCGGCCCGCCGCGGTGATGCTGATCGTCCTGGCTGTCGTCGGTCTCGCCGCCGTCGAGTTCTTCAGCAAGGTGACCGAGAAGGGCTACCGCCCCGCCACGTTCGGTGGCCTGCTCGCGTGCGTCAGCGCGCCGCTCGCCGCCTACTGGATCGGCGACGCCGCACTTCCGCTCGTGCTGGCGCTCGGGTTCCTCGCATCCACCATCGGCTTCCTCGGGGCGACCGGGGTGCAGAGCGGACCGATGCCGAACGTGGCCATCACGAACATGGCGGTGACCTGGATCGGCCTGCTCGGTTCCTTTGCCGCGTTGATCCTCCGCCAGAGCGTGTCGGGAGGCATCCCGGTGCACGTCGGCACCGACACCATCTTCATCCTCGCTGCCGCGGTCGTGGCGAACGACGTGGGCGCGCTGTTCGTCGGCTCGGCTGCCGGCCGCACGCCGCTGCGCGAGTGGGTCAGCCCGAACAAGTCGGTGGAGGGTCTCCTCGGCGGTGCCGTGGCCACGGTGGTGGTCACCGGGCTCGTGGCTTCCCAGAACGGGACGTGGAACAACATGGGGGAGTGGCTCGCGCTCGCGATAGTGGTGTCGGTCATGGCCCCGCTCGGTGACCTCGTGGAGTCCATGTTCAAGCGCAATCTCGACGTTAAGGACTTCGGCACGGTGCTCGCCGGCCACGGCGGTGTGCTCGACAGGTTCGACGGGTTCCTCTTCGTGCTGCCGGCCGTGTACTACCTGCTCCAGGTGCTGCAGCCCTGGACCTCGTGACCTTCGTCCCGTGCTGTCCGCAGCGCGGGTCGTGCTGACAGAATTTGTTCGATGAACGCCACCCCCGGACGATCATGCGACGCGTCGCGGTAGCCGGCTCCACCGGCTCGATCGGAACCCAGACCCTCGAGGTCGTCCGCGCCTCGGGTGATGCGTTCCGGGTCACCTCCCTTGCCGCGGGTTCGAATGTTGCCGCCGTGGTGGAGCAGGTGCTCGAGTTCCGGCCCGACGTCGTGGTGGTCACCGACCCCGAGGCACGCAGGAACGTGCAGTCCGCCCTGCCCGGTTACGTCGTGTCGGGCGAACTGGTCGACGTGGTGGAAGGTGCCGACGTCGTGGTGAACGGTGTGATGGGGTTTGCCGGCCTCCCCGTGACCATGGAGACCCTGCGCCGCGGCCGCGTGCTCGGCCTCGCGAACAAGGAGAGTCTGATCGCCGCGGGTCCGGTGGTGCAGCCACTGCGCTCCGTCCCGGGGAGCGAGCTCATCCCCGTCGACAGCGAGCACTGCGCCGTCCACCAGTCGTTGCGCGCCGGGCTCGGAGCTCACGAGGTGGCGAGGGTCGTGCTCACCGCGAGTGGCGGGCCGTTCCGTGGCCGCTCACTGGCCGAACTGGAGAACGTGACCGTCAAGGAGGCCCTGTCTCACCCCACGTGGAAGATGGGACCGAAGATCACGGTCGACTCCTCGACCCTGATGAACAAGGGGCTAGAGGTCATCGAGGCACACGAACTCTTCGGAACACCGTTCGACCGGATTGACGTGGTGGTGCACCCGCAGTCGGTGGTGCACTCCATGGTCGAGTTCACCGACGGCTCCACCATCGCCCAGCTGTCGATGCCCGACATGCGCCTGCCCATCGGGTACGCGCTCGGTTGGCCCGACCGCATCCCGGTTCCCTACGGCCGCATCGACTGGGCGTCGCTCGGCAGTCTCGACTTCGAGGAGCCCGACCGCCACATTTTCAGGTGTCTCGACCTGGCCTACGAGGCGGGCCGCATGGGCGGCGACGCCCCGGCCGTGCTGTCGGCGGCGAACGAGGTGGCCGTCGGGGCCTTCCTCGACGGCCGGATCACCTGGATGCACATCGCGCTCGTCGTCGAGGCCGCGCTGCGGAGACACACCGCTTCGCAACCGCGCGACATTGACGATGTCCTCGCGGCCGACGCAACCGGCCGCCGTCTCGCACAGGAGGTCATGCCGTGAGCAGCTTCTACCAGTCGTTCCGCGACGAGATCGCCGCCGGCGGTGCCGTCGACGACGGCACAGGCAGGCCGTCGCGCGAGGGGAAGGTGATGGGCCTGCTGATGCTCGCCGGTCTCGTGGCACTCGCGCTGATCTCCCCGTGGACCTTCGTGTTCGTGCTCGGTCTGCTCGTGTCCGTGTTCCTGCACGAGGTCGGGCATTTCTGGACGGCACGCCGCACCGGGATGAAGGCCACGCAGTTCTTCATGGGGTTCGGCCCGCGCGTGTTCAGTTTCACCCGTGGCGAGACCGAGTACGGCGTCCGCGCGCTGCCACTCGGTGCGTTCGTGCGCATCATCGGCATGAACAACATCGACGAGGTCGACCCCGCCGACGAGCCCCGCGCGTACCGCAGCAAGTCCTACCCGCGTCGCCTGTTCGTGATCACTGCCGGCTCCGTCATGCACATGCTGATCGCACTCGTGCTGTTCACGGGCGTGTACGTCACCTCCGGCGGGATCGTGCACACAGGCCGGGCCGAGGTGCTCGGGATGCTCGAGGGCAGCCCCGCCTGGGACGCCGGCATCCGCGCGGGGGACACTCTCGTGTCCGTCGACGGAGTCGCGGTCGGTTCGTATGACTCCGTCGTCGAAGAAATCACGCGGCACGACGCCGGGGACACCGTTGATGTGGTGTGGGAGACCGGGGGAACGCGCCGCAGTGCGACCGTGACCCTGGACGAGAGCCGCAACACCCCGGGCAGGGGTTTCCTCGGTCTGTACGCGAACGACGAGGAGAGGCGACGTCTCGGCCCCGTCACCGCGGTCGGCCGTTCGGTGGGCGACATCGGCTCGACCATCGTGGAGTCCGCATCGAGCGTGTTCACGGTGCTGAACCCGGCGAACTCGTGGCAGCAGCTCACCGACGAGGAGGCACCGATCGAGAACCGGCCGACGACGGTGGTGGGCATGAGCCAGATCGGCGGCGAGGTGGGCCGCAGCCAGGGGCTGGCGGGGGTGCTGCGGCTGCTTGCATACGTGAACGTGTTCGTCGGGTTGTTCAACATGATGCCGTTG
>JBJTVH010000023.1:0-26213 GCA_046081125.1 Acidimicrobiales bacterium | reverse complement strand
CTGCGGTCCGGGGCGATGCACCCCGGACCGCAGCAGCGGCGACCCTCAGCGAACGACCAACAGCGAGGGACGGTCACTCGACGATGGTGAACTTGGCGACGATCGTCTCGAGCTGGGTCGACATCTCGTTCAGCTGACCGGACAACTCCTGGAGCTGCGAGGCCTCACGGGAGGAGTCCGACGCCGCGGTCGCCACGCCGTTCACCGCCCGGGTGATCTCTCCCGTCGTCGCCGTCTGCTCCTCGACCGCTGCGCTGATCGAGGTCTGGCTGTCGGACACCTGGGTGATGACGTCACGGATGTTGCTGATCGACCACACGGCGCTCTCGGCGCTGCGCTGGATCGAGCCCACCATCTCATTGATCGACTCGGTCGCCTTGGCGGTCTGGGTGGCCAGGTTCTTCACCTCGTCGGCGACGACGGCGAAGCCCTTGCCCGCCTCGCCGGCCCGGGCGGCCTCGATCGTCGCGTTCAGTGCCAGCAGGTTGGTCTGGTTGGCGATCGAGGAGATGAACTCGAGGAACTTCGAGATCTGGGCGCTCGCGTCCTGCAGCTCCTGCATCGTGCTCGACGCCTGCTCGGCCTTGTAACGGGCCTCGGTCGAGATGCCCGCCGCGCTGACCGACCCCCGGGAGATCTCGCCGATCGCGGCGGTCATCTCCTCGGCGGCGCTGGCGACGGTCTCGGCCTGCAGCGACGTGTTGGAGGAGCTGTCGGCGAGCGAATCGGCGACGCCGGCGACGCCGCGGGCCGAGCGGGCCAGCGTGGTCGAGGACGAGGAGATGGCCTGCACGCTGTGGCGCATGTTGTCCATCGTCTCGGCGAGGTCCTTCGACATCGAGGCCAGCTCGTCCCGGCCCGAGAACACCTCGGGGCGGCGCAGGGTGCCGTCCGCTGCGTCCTTCAGGGTCTGGCGCATCGACCGCACGGCACCCGACACACCGACGACGAGACCACCGAAGGCGTACAGGGCGAGGAGGAGTGCGAGCACGAGGATTCGAACGACCGAGGACTTCTGGTCCTCGAACCCGCTGATACGAGCCCCGAGCAGCTCGCTCATGATCGGGGTGGCAGCGCCATGGAGGCTCATCAGCGCCGTCACCGCGCCGTCACCGCCGGCCTTCAGGGCCTGCTCGGCCGCCAGGAGCTTGGGCTCCAGGTTGCGCTCCATGTTCGAGTTCGATGTGTTCTTGTAGGCGCGGTCCCGCAGGTCGAACACGACGTTGCCGGAACGGAAGCCCACCAGGTTGTCGGCGACGACCCACTTGCCGTAGAGCGGGCTCGACTCCTTGTCGGCGCCCAGCGCCGCCAGATCGCTGCGCTGGCCGACGGCGTCGAGCAGCGGCGGCACCTGGAAGGCGATGAGGTCCATGATGTAGTACGAGTCGAGGTCGGGATCGAGCGTCAGGTTCGAGCCGTCCGCGATCTGACCGACCAGGCCGAGCGCACCCGACACGACCGGCGTCCACGCTTCGAAGGCCTGCTCGCCGGTCGCGGTCGAGGTCGCTGCCGTGGCGACCTTGCCCTTGAGCTCGGCCCACACCTCGCTGGTCGCCTTGCCCGTGGCGACGAGTTCCTTGCCGAGCTTGGCGTCGACCGAATCGACGGCGGCCACGGCGGACTGGATGGCGGCGGTGCTCACCGGCTTGCCGGCGACCGCAGCGGAGCGGGCCTGCACCAGCGAGCTGAGGAGCTGGATCGCCGGCTCGAGGTAGGCGACGCCGTCCTCCTCCTTGGCGGAGAACGCAATAACGCTGTCCTTGTCGTCGAGATAGCTCTTCGTCACGAGAGCGAGCGGGGCCAGCAGCAGCGCCGCGAGGACCATGAACTTCTGCGCAAACGACAGTTGTCGCATCAACCAGCAACTAGGTGCGAAGACGGTACCGATCATCCGAGGTCCTTGTGGTAGGGGTATCCGGCGGGTACCAGATCGGACGATCGGGCACCGCCTTGAGCCCGTCCACCGTCAAGATCCGGAGGATCCGATGCCAGCGACGATCGACCTCAACCGGTTCAACCCCTTCGACCCGTCGATCCAGCAGGATCCGCACCCCTGGTACCACGCCATGCGGGCGGCTTCGCCGGCCTTCGCCGTGCCGGGTATGCCCCTCTACGTCGTCACGCGCTTCGACCTCGTGAAGGAGATCGCCCGCAACACCCGGGTGTTCTCCAACGCGTTCGGCGGCCCGGGCGAGGCCCCTCGGCCCGACCTCGTGGCGAAGCTGCGCGACATCCAAGCGCAGGGGTGGCCACAGATCGGCACGATGCTGACGATCGACCCGCCCGAGCACGACCAGTACCGGGCGACGATCCAACCCCGCTTCAACGCTCGGCTCATCGGGGCGCTCCGGCCGCAGATCACCGAGATCGTCGACCGTGTCATCGACGGCTTCGTCGCCGACGGCCGGGTCGACCTGCAGCGCCGGTTCTCCACGCCCATCCCGGTGGAGGCGATCGCCAGGGCAATGCAGTTGCCGCGCGACCGGGGGGCGGACATCAAGCGCTGGTCCTACGCGTCCGTCGCGGCCATCGGGACGGCGCTGACCGACGATCGGCGCCTGGAGTCCCAGCGCGAGGTGGTCGAGATGCAGCACTTCATGCACGACCAGCTGATGACCCAGCGGGCCGAGGCTCGGGAAGGCATCGTGCGGGCCATCGCCGAGGGCACCGTGCCCGCCGACGACGGCGACCGGGGCCTCACCGATGCCGAGATGATCTCGATCTTCCAGCAGTTGCTCGTCGCCGGAAACGAGACGACCACGAAGCTGTTCAACGAAATGGTCAAGCTCCTGGCGGAGAACAAGGAGTGGTGGTGGCGGCTCAAGGCCGACGCCTCGCTCGCCGTGCCCATCGTCGAAGAAGCGCTTCGCCTTGCGACGCCGACGCAGGGCATGTTCCGGCTCGTCACCGAGGACGCCGAGATCGAGGGCGTGCCCGTACGTGCCGGCGCCCGGCTGATCCTCATGTATTCCGCCGCCAACCGGGATCCGGCGATGTTCCCCAACCCTGACTCGTTCGATCCCGGCCGCCCGAACGTGCGGGATCATCTGGCCTTCGGTGTCGGCACCCACTTCTGCATCGGCGCGCCGCTGTCTCGCCTCGAAGCCGTCGTCGCGCTCGAGCGACTCGCCGAACGCTGGGACGACTTCACGCTCGCCGCCGACAACCGGTTCGAGTACGAGCCCAGCTTCGTGCTGCGGGGGCTCAAGGAACTCTTCGTCGAGTTCGCACCGACCGCAGGCTGAGCACAGACCGGTGGGAGCCGCCGGTCAGCCGGCGACGTCGACCCAGCCGCGGAAGGACTCGATGGCGTCGGTGGCGTAGGCGTAGCGACCGGTCGGCAATCTCGTCGTGCGCGTCGCACCCGGGGCGACGACGAGCTGGTCGAGCACGGGCCCGTCGGGTGCATCCCGGCGGATGGTCACGGTGAACGCTGCGGTGTCGGCGTTGCGCCACCGCACGGCGGTGTCGGCGTCGACGGTGACGTATCCCGGACAGATCCCGGTCCGGGAAAACGTCACGACCGCCTCGGCCTCGGTCATCACCTCGCCGGGGTACTTGTGCGAGCACTGGTCGCTGTCGAACGACGGCGTCGAGAACTGGTCCCAGCCGGGGCGCGCCGTCGCATGGCCGGCGTGGTCCGCCCCGTCGGTCGTGGCCCGTGTGGTCCCCCCGCACCCCGAGGCGGTGGGCAGGGCGGCAAGGAGCATCACAAGCAGGGCAACCCGGCGTCGTGCGGACATATGCCGCAATACTCGGCGGGTCCGGACCGGCAGCCCCAGGGACCTCCGTCCTGGATCGTCCAGACGGCCTGGGGGAAGGACGGGCGGGATCCGCTCCAGCGCTGGGGGGAAGCGCCGAAGTAGTGGAGAGTTCGGACCGCCGCCCGTCCCATGGCACCAGGGAATGCCATCAGCTCCCGATCGATCGGACGGATGGACGCCGAGTTGAGGGAATCGCTGCAGTTGTTCCCGATTCGTTCCGGGTGCGGCGACTCCTCGTGGCGACCGTAGGCTCCCGGTGACGCAAGGTGGTCCGAGGAGGCGGTCGATGCTGGCAGTGGACGACGGCGGCGGGTTCCTCGGGCTAGGCGACAACATCCTGCCGTTGCTGGTGCTGGCCATCGGCGGTGCGCTCGCCGTCGGCAACGTGCTGGCGATCGTGCGCCCGCCGGGGGAACAGCGCGACGGCGAGTTGGCCCGCGCGCCGATCGCGCGCAGCATCGGGATGGCCGTCATCGGTGCCGTGGCGGCGATCTGGGCGACCGCCTCTCTCGTGGGTTGACCCGGTGGACCGGCTCTGTTCCGCAACGATCGACAGCCCGCTGGGCACCCTCACCCTGCTGGCGTCGGACGCCGGTTTACGGGCAGTGCGCTGGCCCGGTGAGGACGAACGTCGTGGCGGTCGTCCGGCACCGGCGGCACTCGAAAGCCCCGACCAGCGATGGATACGGACGGCCACCGAGCAGCTGTCGGCGTGGTTCCAGGGTGAACGAACCGGCTTCGACGTGCCGCTCGACCTGCGCGGCACGCCATTCCAGCTCGAGGTCTGGTGCGCGCTCGCCGCGGTCGGCTGGGGCGCAACGGCCAGCTATGCCGACCTGTCGAACGCCATCGGGCGGCCGCGTGCCACTCGCGCGGTGGGCGCTGCGGTGGGCCGCAATCCCGTGGCCCCGGTCCTGGGCTGCCACCGGATCCTCGGCAGCGACGGCTCGCTCACCGGCTTTGCCGGCGGGCTCGATGCCAAACGTTGGCTGCTCGCCCGGGAGAACTCCCTACGGCCCGGGTCCTGAGCCCTCAGCAGCAGGACGACGGCTTGATCCCGAACGCGACCGGCTCGGCGGCGGGCTCGGCACAGCAGGGCTCGGGCACGGCGTGCATCACCGGCGCGTCGGCGATCACCGTGTACACCTCCCACGGTTCGCCGTCCGGGCCGTGCACCCACACCTTGTCCTGCACCGCGTAGCAGCAGGTGGTGTTCTCCTCGACGTCGGCGACGAGCCCGGCGGCACGCAGGCGAGCGGTCGCGCCGGCGACGAGCTCCGTGTTCTCGACCTCGACGCCGAGGTGGTTGAGGGTCCCGCCCTGACCCGCGTTCTCGATCAGCACGAGCTTGAGCGGCGGGGTGTCGATGGCGAAGTTCGCGTACCCCGGACGGACCTTCGCGGGCTCGGCACCGAACAGCTTCGAGTAGAAGGCGACGGCAGCGCCGAGGTCATCGACGTTGAGGGCGAGTTGGACGCGTGACACGGAATGCCTCCAGCCGTAGGATCGACATTTGTCGATACAACAGACCCTACTTAAATATCGAGATTTGTCAATACATACCGTCGTCGCACAGGGAGCCGAGCATGGCGAAGGAACAGGCGGTGACCGGATGCTGCGAGTCCATCAGCAGCACCGACTTCGACGAGACCGACGCGGCAGCGCTCGCCCCGGGATTCCATGCCCTGGGCGACCCGGTCCGCCTGCGCTTGTTCTCGCTCATCGCAGCGAGCGGCCCTGCCGGCGTGTGCGTCTGTGACCTCGTCGAGCCCTCCGGCCGGTCCCAACCGACGGTCAGCCATCATCTGAAGGTGCTGCGCACCGCCGGCCTCGTCACCAGCGAAAAGCGGGGCACCTGGGCTTGGTACACGGTCGAGGCGGAACAACTCGCCCGACTCCGCACCGTGCTGGGCTGATCGGGCCGAACGGCGACCGAATCCTGCAGGCCTCGCCCCGGCAGGGCGCCGGTAGGCCACGAGAGCGGGTGAAGGGAATCGAACCCTCACTGTCAGCTTGGGAAGCTGATGTTCTGCCATTGAACTACACCCGCGAGCGGGCAAATCGTAGCCGGTGCCGCTGCGCCCTTCCGAGCCCCAGTGGCAGATGCGCTAGGAAGAGTCGGTGATCCTGTCGGACCGTTCGATCCGCGAGGCCGTAGCCACCGGGCGGATCGCCCTCGACCCGCTCGACGTCGACGCCATCCAGCCGTCCTCGGTCGATCTCCGCCTGTCGGGCTTGTTCCGGGTGTTCCGGAACCACACCCGACCGTTGATCGACGTGAAGCAGGACATGGAGGACCTGACCGAACTGGTCCGCGTCGACAACGAGGACGTGTTCATCCTCCACCCCGGGGAATTCGTGTTGGGTTCCACCCTCGAGCGCGTGGCGCTCGGCGCCGACCTCGTGGGTCGACTCGACGGGAAGTCGAGTCTCGGGCGGCTCGGCCTCCTCATCCACTCCACCGCCGGCTTCATCGACCCCGGATTCGACGGCCACATCACCCTGGAGTTGTCGAACGTCGCCAGCCTCCCCATCACCCTCTACCCAAGGATGAGGGTCGGCCAGATCAGCTTCCTGCAGATGACCACACCGGCCGACGTGCCCTACGGCGCCGGCGCACGCCGGTCCAAGTACCAGGGCCAGGTCGGACCGACGCCGAGCCGATACTTCGAGAACTTCCGCTGAGCGAGGGGACGCAGACCATGAACCTCGAGTTGCTGTCGACCATCCGATCGAACGGCTCGGCCCGCTCCTTCACCGACGAACCGGTCGACGATGCGACGGTGTACCGCATCCTCGACACCGCACGCTTCGCTCCGAGCGGCGGCAACCGCCAGGGCTGGGGGGTGATCCTCGTCAAGGATCCGGCTCGCCGGGCCGAGGTCGGTCGGTTGTGCCAGCCAGGATGGCGGGAGTACGTGGCCCTGCGGGCTGCCGGATACGTCCCGTTCGCCGCCCGGGACGGGGGCGACAAGTGGCCGGGCGCACCCGCCGAAGTCGACCTCACCGCCGCCCGAGAGCGCCCCGTACCCTTCCCGCTCGGGGACGATCTCGCCACCGTGCCCGCCGTGCTCGTGATCACTGCCGACCTCCAGGAGATCGCCGCGTTCGACGCCGAACTCGACCGGCTCGGGATCATCGGCGGCGCGTCGATCTACCCGTTCTGCCAGAACGTGCTCCTCGCCGCCCGGGCCGAAGGTCTCGCCGGGGTGCTCACCACGTTCCTCGCCCGGGAGGAACCGGCCGCCCGCGCGTTGCTCGGCCTGCCCGGCCACGTCGCCATCGCTGCGCTCATCGCGCTGGGCCGACCGGTCCATCAGCCCACCAAGTTGACCCGCCGCCCGGTCGAAGCCTTCACCGTGATCGACGGTTGGGGCGGGGCGCCGCTCCAACCCGCCTGACGCGGACCGTCTGCCTCGTCAGTCCCCGACCGGCACCTTGAGGGGCGCGTCGGGCGCACCGAGGCGGCGCTCGCCGGCCTCGATCGCATCGAGGACGTGGATGGCGATGTCGGCCACCCGGACCTGGTCCTCGTCCTTGCCGGCGGCCTTCACGCCGTCGTCGAGCATGATGTAACAGAACGGGCATGCCGTCGCGACCCGGGTGGCACCGGTGGAGATGGCCTCCTGGGCCCGCTCGTCGTTCACCTTCTTGCCGGTGGACTCCTCCATCCACATGCGGGCCCCGCCAGCGCCGCAGCACATGCCCTTGGTGCCCGAACGGTTCATCTCGACGATTTGGACGCCCTTGATCGAGCCGATCACCCGGCGGGGAGCCAGGTAGACGTCGTTGTGCCGGCCCAGGTAGCAGGAGTCGTGATAGGTCACGCGTTCTTCGAGGGTGGCAAGGCTCACGTCGAGCCGCCCGTCCGCGATCAGGTCCTCGAGCAGTTGGCTGTGGTGGATCACCTCGTAGGTGCCACCGAACTGCGGGTACTCGTTCTTCAGCGTGTTGAAGCAGTGCGGGCACTGGGTGATGATCTTGCGCACCCCCATGCCGTTGAGCATCTCGATGTTCGGCAGGGCCAGCATCTGGAACAGGTACTCGTTGCCCGAGCGCCGGGCCGAATCGCCGGTGCACATCTCCGACGGCCCCAGGATGGCGACGTCGATGCCCGCTCGCTTGAGCAGCCGGGCCATCGCCTGGGTGACCTTCTTGTTCTTGTCGTCGAAGCTCCCCGCGCAACCCACCCAGTAGAGGTATTCGGCCTGGAGCGGTGCGCCCGGGTCGACCACCGTGACGTCGAGGCCCTTGGCCCAGGCGTCACGATCGTTCTGGCTCATGCCCCACGGGTTGCCCTGGTTCTCCATCCCCCGGTAGGCGTTGCCGAGCTCGGTCGGGAAGTTCGACTCCATGAGCGCCAGATAGCGCCGCATGTCGAGGATCTTGTCGAGGATCTCGATGTTGACCGGGCAGTTCTCGTCGCACGCCTTGCACGTCGTGCACGCCCACAGCTCCTCGGGCGTGATCCGCTCGAACAGGCTGTTGGCGCCGATGGTGATCTCCGGGTCGACCCCGATCGGCGGCGACACCACCGGCGAGCCGGTCGCCGCCATCACCTCGCCCGTCTTGAGCACGATCTCGCGAGGATCGAGCGGCTTGCCCGTGGCGTGCGCCGGGCACACCGAGGTGCAGCGTCCGCACATCGTGCAGGCGTCGGTGTCGAGCAACTGCTTCCAGGTGAAGTCCTCGACGACGGAAGCGCCGAAGGTCTCGAGCGAGGTTTCGGTGAGGTTCGGCATCGCCTTCATCGCACCCTTCGGACGCTGCTTGTCCTTCAGGTACATGTTCAGCGGCGAGGTGAAGATGTGCCGCAACATGGTCGTCGGCAGGATGATCAAGAAGGCGATGAAGCTGACCACGTGGCCCACCCACCAGACCTGGTGCCAGACCTCGAGGCTGCCGATCCCGTCGAACAGCAGCGCGAGCGGATAGCCGACGAAGCTCCACTTCTCGTGGGCGGGCATGCCGTCCTGCGCGATGCGGAAGGCCTCCGCACCGAACCCCGTCACCCCGATGGCCAGGAAGACCCCGAGGATGAGGGCGTGCTCGGGCTTCGACTTGATGCGGATCCGGTACGGGCGCTGCACGTAGCGTCGCACGATGGCCCAGACGACCCCGGCGGTGAACACCACGCCGGCAAGGTCGCCCACGAACGCATAGGCCTGATACACCCGCCCTTCGAGGAACTTCAGGCCCTCCGGCATCTGATGGTCGATCTCGAGCACCGTGGTGACCGCCAGCAGCACCAGGAAGCCGAAGTAGATCATCGAGTGCATCACGCCGGCAGCGGGATCACGCAGCAGCGTGCGCATGTAGACCCCGGCACGGAAGTCGGCGAGGCGTCGCTTGGCGTTTGACGCCGTCGTGGCGCGACGGTCCGGGGCGCCACGCTCCCAGTTGCGCACCCGACCGGCGAACAGCACGGCGCCGTAGACGATCAACACGGGGATCACGGTGTAGAACGCGAGCTTGAGCGGTGCCGGAATACCCCCGAAGACCTCTCGGGTGACCTCGGCGTCGCTATGCCAGTTGGTCAACAGCGGGACCACGCCGGACACGGCGGTGAACAGGCCGACGGCGACGCCGAGGCCGACGACGACCTGGTGCGGCCGGATACGACGGGGTGAGCCGTCGGTTGCGGCGGCGGAGGGATGCGCGTGGCTGCTCATGACGACCGAGACGCTACTCAACCTGCGGGGGGCCGAGCCCGCCCGCAGGATCCATCAGCCGTAGGTCTGGCGATCGAGGTCACGGATGCGGCCGGCGAGGGTGGCCAGCATCTTGTGCGCCAGGGCCGGCACCTCGTCGAGGATGCCGGTGAAGTTCTGCTGACGGATCACCAGGACCGTGCACGGCGAGTCCGTGGTGACCGTGGCGGTGCGCGGGCCCCGGTCGAGCAGGGACAGCTCGCCGATCACGGCGCCCGGGCCGAGGGTGGTCACCTTCTTGCCGTTGCGACGCACGGTGGCTGCGCCCTCGAGCAGCACGTAGGCCTCGGTGCCGGTCTGCCCCTGGTCGGTGAGCACCCGGCCGGCCTCGAGCTTCACCTCGTCGACGACCTTGGCGATGCGCTGGAGATCCTTCGCGGTGCACGTCTGGAACAGGGACACCTGGCGGAGGTGGTCGACGACGGCTGCTTTGCTGGCCATGGCGGGAGTGTAGGAGCGATCCAGCGGCACCCGTGACGCAATGTCCCAGGTGGGAGCGGATGCCTCCCGGTCAATCACCGCGTCGGCGGATCAGGGTGAACAGGAAGCGGGCGAGCACCTGCTCGGCGGTGGCCAGCAGGATGATGAGGTCGAGCGAGAGCGACCAGTTGTGGACGTAGAACAAGTCGAGGCGCCGGTACGCCGCGAACGAGGGATTGTCCCGGGCCTCCACCTGCCACAGGCCGGTGATACCCGGGAGCGCCTCGGACCTCGTCAACAACTCGGGGTCGAAGGTGGCGACTTCCTTGGGAAGCGCCGGCCGGGGCCCGACCAGGCTCATCTCGCCCCGGAGCACGTTGAACAGCTGCGGAAGCTCGTCGAGGCTCGACGCCCGCAGGAACCGGCCGACGGGGGTGACCCGCGGATCGTCGTCGACCTTGAACAGCGGTCCGCTGCGCGTATTCGACGCCGACAGTTCGGCGACCTTCGCCTCGGCGTCGACGACCATGGTGCGGAACTTGTAGACGGTGAACTCCCGCCCGTTGCGGCCGACGCGCACCTGGCCGAACAGCACCGGGCCGCCGTCGCCGAGCTTCACGGCCAGCGCACACGCCGCAAGGACCGGGGCCCCGAGGACGACGGCGGTCAGGCTGACGACGAGGTCGAGCACGCGCTTCACGAAGAGCCGACGCCGGGCGAACCCGACCGCGCTCTCCAGGTAGAAGAGCGGTTCGTACATGATCGGGGCCGCCCGCAGCCGGCGGTAGTCGATCCCGCGCACCCCGTTGGACAGGTGGATGTGCATGCCGGCCGTTTGCAGGTCGCGCAGCAGGCCGGAAAGGGCATCGGCTGGCACGGCACCAACCGAGACCACGACTCCGCTCACCTGCAACGCTTCGGCCGCGTCGAGGGTGCTCGCCACCTCGCCGCAGTACTGGGCGGCCAGACCGTTGGCGAGGGCTTCCTGACGGTTCCCGATGACGCCGACGACCCGGAACCCGGCTTCGGGGTGGGTGGCGATCAGGTCCGAGAGTTCGGCGGCATCGCGGTCGGCACCCACGAGCAACACGTCCCGAAGGCGGCGCCCACTGCGGCGGGAGGCGTTGAGCCAGCTCCGGAACGCGCTGCGGCTGATCACCACCGTTGCGAGGCTGAGCAGCCCGCCCACGGCCAGCTCCCGCAATCGGACCGGCAGCGAGATGATGCGAGCTGCCGCCACCGCAGCGACGACCGTGAGCACCAATGACCGGAACACCCGTGCCAACTCGAGCGATCGGATGGTCGCAATCCGAGCCAGGTAGAGCTCGCTGACCTGGAACAGCCAGAGCCCCGCACCGGTCGTGATCGCAACCAGGCCGATCGACTGCACGAATGCCCGCGGGCTGTCGTCCTCCAGCAGTAGGGCGAACGACCAGGCGATCAGCAACGCGGCGACGTCGGTCGCGCCGAGGATCAACCGCAGTGACCGCGCTGGGGCAGGTTCGGCCGGCCTGGCGGGATCGAACGACGCCGGCGCCGCCGGACCTGCGTGCGGACCGGGATTGGCGGCGGCGACCTTCGATCCGTCACGTTCCGCTCGCGCCACGTCGAGACCGTATGGGGGTGGGGGCCGACGCGACAAGGGACGAAGTCCCTACCGGTGTTGCCTCCGACGCACCGGGCGTCGGTGTTCCTTACGCCGAGGAACCGGCCTGGGCTGCGACCGCCGCAGCGGCGGCCGAGATCGCTTCGGGGTCACCGAGGTAGCCGGCCTCGACGACCCGGAACCGTTCGTCGAGGCGGTACCGGCGCGGGACCCCGGTGGGGATGTTGAGCTCGGCGATGTCGCCGTCGGTGATGCCCTCGAGGTGCTTGATCAGCGCTCGCAAGCTGTTGCCATGGGCCACGACCAACACGGTGAGCCCGGCGCCGAGCTGCGGCACGATCCGGTCGTACCAGTAGGGCAGGACCCGGGCGACCACGTCGGCGAGGCACTCGCCGCCGGGCAGCAGGTCCGGGGCGAGGAACCGGTACCGCCGGTCGTGGATCGGGTGCTCGGCGGAGTCCTCCCCCACCGGTGGCGGCGGCACGTCGTACGACCGCCGCCACAGATGGGTCTGTTCGGCGCCGTGGCGTTCGGTCGTCTCCTTCTTGTCGAGGCCCTGGAGCGCGCCGTAGTGACGTTCGTTCAGGCGCCAATGGCGCTCGACGGGCAGCCACGGCTGGCCGAGCGCGGTCAGCGTCCGGTGCGCGGTCTGCACGGCTCGGGTGAGCAAGGAGGTGTGGACCACGTCGAACTCGAGTCCCGCTTCGGACAGGACCCGCCCGGCCGCGTCGGCCTCGGCTTCCCCACGAGGGGAAAGCTCGACGTCACGCCAGCCGGTGAACAGGTTCAGCTTGTTCCACGTGCTCTCACCGTGGCGGAGCAGCACCAGGGTCGACGACGGTGACGACATGGCACCGGATCGTACGTAGCGTCGGACCGATGAGCTGGTTCGACCGCTTCCTGCGCCACGACGAGCTGCGCGCGGCGCTCACCGAACTCGCCGCTGCCCACCCCGACCTCGTCGAGGTGTCGAGCATCGGCGACAGTCACGAGGGCCGGCCGATCTGGCTCGCCACCGTGACCGACCGGCGGACGGGGTCCGCAGCGGACAAGCCGGCGATCTGGGTCGACGGGAACATCCACGCCACCGAGCTCGCCGCCAGCACTGCGGCGCTCTATCTCGTCGAGCGGTTGTGTCGCGGTCGCGACGAACCCCGCGTGGCCCGCGCCCTGGCCGGGCGGACGTTCTACGTGGTGCCGCGCGTCAACCCCGACGGCGCCGAACTCGCCCTTGCCGATCGGCCCCGGTTCCTGCGTTCGAGCACCCGGCCGTGGCCGTGGCGGGACGGCTGGCGCCAACCCGGATTGCACCCGTGCGATGTCGATGGCGACGGCCGCGTGCTCACCATGCGCCTCCCCGACCCGAACGGGAGCTGGAAGGCCCATCCCGACGAGCCGACGCTGCTCGTACCCCGTTCGCCGCTCGACGGCCCCGACGACGGGCCTTACTGGCGGTGCCTGGCCGAAGGCGAGATCGAGTCCTTCGACGGTGACCTCGTCGGGCGGCCCCAGCCGCCCGAGGGCCTGGATCTGAACCGGAACTTCCCGGCCGGCTGGGCCACGACGGTGCACGGCAGTGGGGACCACCCGGGTTCCGAGCCGGAGGTGAGCGCCGTCGTGCGGGCCGTCGTGGAACGGCCCAACGTCTGCGGATACGTCGCGCTCCACACCTTCGGCGGCGTGCACCTGCGCCCGTCCTCGGTACACCCCGACAGCGACCTGCCCGCGACCGATCGGTGGCTCTTCGGCGAACTCGGCGCCCTGGCCACGGCCCGCACCGGGTACCCGGTCCATTCGGTGTACGAGGACTTCACCTGGGACCGGTCCACCCCGATGGCCGGCGCGGCCGACGACTGGGCCTACGAGCATCTCGGCGTGCCGGCCTGGACCACCGAGCTGTGGGACGTGGTCCACCAGGTCACGGGGGCCCGCTCCTCGCCCCAGAGCTGGACGCTCGGCCCGACCGTCGAACAGGAGCTGGCTGTGTTGCGGTGGGCCCGCGACCGGGACCGGGGGGAGTTCGTCGAGTGGTACCCGTTCGATCACCCGCAACTCGGACGGGTGGAGCTCGGCGGGTGGGACGAACTGCGGGTGTGGAGCAACCCGCCGAGCGACCTGCTCGAGGCCGAGGTCGCACCCCACGCGGACGTGGCGATCGACTGGGCGCTGAGCGCGCCGTGCCTGGCCGTCCGCTCGATCCGCAGCACACCGCGCGGCGACGGCTGGTGGACGGTGTGCGTCGTGGTCGAGAACACCGGCTGGCTCGACACGGCCGTCACGGCCCGCGGTGCCGGCTTGGGCCGCGTCCTGCCGGTCGCCGTCGAGCTCGCGGGTCCCGTGGTGATCGAAGGTCCGGCCCGCCGCACGCTCGGGCAGCTTGCCGGTCGAACCGGGTTCCGGCTCGCGGCCGGCGCGCGCGACGACGGGACCCCCGACCGGGCCGTGGCCGAATGGCTCGTGCAGGGACGGGCGGGGGACGAGGTGACCGCCACGGCCCGGCATCCCCGAGCAGGCGTGATCCGAGCCACCGTACGGCTCGAATCTTGAGCGTCATGCACTCAATTTGATTGAGGCTCGCGTTGCGATCCCGAGGAGTCGCCCGTACCCTTCCCGGCGTCCCACGGATCGACCCCACGGAGGCCCCCCATGCCCAAGGCAGTCGGCATCGACCTCGGAACCACCAACTCGGTCGTCGCCTTCCTCGAAGCGGGTGACCCCGTCGTCATCCCGAACTCCGAGGGTGCCCGCACCACCCCCTCGGTCGTCGCGTTCTCCAAGACCGGCGAGGTGCTCGTCGGCGAGGTGGCCAAGCGCCAGGCGATCACCAACCCGGACCGCACGATCCGCTCCGTGAAGCGGCACGTCGGCACCACCTGGACGATCGACATCGACGGCAAGCGCTACACCTCCCAGGAGATCAGCGCCCGCACGCTCATGAAGCTCAAGCGCGATGCGGAGAGCTACCTCGGCGACAGCGTCACCCAGGCGGTGATCACCGTGCCGGCGTACTTCGGCGATGCCGAGCGCACGGCCACCAAGGAAGCCGGCCAGATCGCCGGCCTCGAGGTCCTGCGGATCATCAACGAACCCACCGCAGCCGCGCTCGCCTACGGCCTCGACAAAGGTGTCCAGACCGACGAGACGGTGCTCGTGTTCGACCTCGGCGGCGGCACGTTCGACGTGTCGATCCTCGAGATCGGCGAGGGCGTGTTCGAGGTGAAGTCCACCCACGGCGACACCCACCTCGGCGGGGACGACTGGGACCAGCGGATCATCGACTGGCTCGTCAACGGCTTCCGGGCCGCCCATGGCATCGACCTCGCCGCGGACCGCATGGCTGCCCAGCGCCTCAAGGAGGCCGCCGAGAAGGCCAAGATCGAGCTGTCCCAGGTGCAGCAGACGCAGATCAACCTGCCGTTCATCACCGCCACACCCGAGGGGCCGCTGCACCTCGACGAGACACTGTCCCGGGCCAAGTTCCAGGACATGACCGCCGACCTGCTCGAGCGCTGCAAGATCCCGTTCGAGCAGGCGATCAAGGACGCCGGGCTCACCAAGGGCGACATCGACCACGTCGTGCTCGTCGGCGGCTCCACCCGCATGCCCGCCGTGCAGGACCTCGTCGTCGGCCTTTCCGGCCGGGAGCCCCACAAGGGCGTGAACCCCGACGAAGTCGTCGCCGTGGGCGCCGCCATCCAGGCCGGCGTGCTCAAGGGCGAGGTGAAAGACGTCCTGCTCCTCGACGTCACCCCGCTGTCGCTCGGCATCGAGACCAAGGGCGGCGTGATGACCAAGCTCATCGAGCGCAACACGACCATCCCGACCAAGCGCACCGAGGTGTTCACCACCGCCGAGGACATGCAGCCGTCGGTGGAGATCCACGTGCTCCAGGGCGAACGCGAGATGGCCGGCTACAACAAGACGCTCGGCAAGTTCCAGCTCGTCGATCTCCCCCCGGCGCCACGGGGCGTGCCCCAGATCGAGGTCACGTTCGACATCGACGCCAACGGCATCGTGCACGTGGCGGCCAAGGATCGGGCCACCGGCAAGGAACAGTCGATGACGATCACCGGGCAGTCCACGCTCGGCAAGGACGACATCGCCCGCATGGTCAAAGACGCCGAGGCGCACGCCGAGGAGGACCGCAAGCGCCGGGCCGACGCCGAGATCCGCAACAACGCCGACAGCCTCGTCTACCAGACCGAGAAGATCCTGCGTGACCAGGGCGACAAGGTCTCCGCCGACGAGCGCAAGGCCGTCGAAGAGCCGCTCACGGCCCTGAAGAAGACCCTCGAGGGCGCCGACGCCGAGGCGACCAAGGCGGCCACCGAACGGCTGATGACGGCCAGCCAGGCGTTCAGCCAGCGCCTGTACGAAGCCGCAGCGCGCGACCAGAACGCAACCGGCACCTCGGCCTCCGGCCAGACCGGTGCCCGTGGGCCCGCCGACGACGAGGTCGTCGACGCCGAAATCGTCGACGACAAGTGATCGGGGCGGACCATGGATGCCGACATGGTGGAGACGCCCACCGAGGACAACCCCGAAACCCCCGAGGTCGAGGCCGCCGAAGCGGCCGTCGAACACGACCTCGAGGCGCTGCTTGCCGAGCGTGACCAGTTCCGGGACATCGCCCAGCGGCTGCAAGCCGACTTCGAGAACTACCGCCGCCGGGTGACCAACCAGCAGGCCGACGAGATCGACCGGGCCACCGGCCGGCTCGTCACCGCCCTGTTGCCGGTGCTCGACGCCTGCGAGGCCGCCTTCGTCCACGGCGTCGACGGGGTCGAACCGATCTGGTCGAAGCTGATCGGCGAACTGCAGCGGCAGGGCCTCGAGGCCATGGATCTCAACGGCAAGCCCTTCGACCCGACCGAGGCCGACGCCGTGGCCCACGAACCCGGCGACGGCGACCCGGTCGTCGCCGAGGTCATGCGCACCGGCTACCGCTGGAAGGGCAAGGTCCTGCGGCCGGCGATGGTGCGGGTCCGGGGCTGACCGGACCCCGTCGGACGAAGGGAGGTGGACGATGGCACCACAGCGGGAATGGTTCGAGAAGGACTACTACAAGCTCCTCGGGGTGCCGGAGACCGCCGCCCCGAAGGAGATCACCAAGGCGTACCGGAAGTTGGCCCGGGAACTGCACCCCGATGCGAATCCGGGCGACGCCGCCGCCGAGGAGCGCTTCAAGGAGGTGTCGGCCGCCTACGACGTGCTCGGCGACGAGGTCAAGCGCAAGGAGTACGACGAGGTCCGCCGCCTCGGCCCGATGGCAGCCGGGCCGGGTGGGGCGGGCGGGCCCGGCGCCGGCGGGTTCAACTTCACGATGGGCACCGACGGCCTCGGCGACCTGCTCGGCGGCCTGTTCGGCCGAGGCCGGCGGGGCGCGACCGGGGCATCGGGCCGGGGTGTCGGTCCCCAGCGCGGCGACGACCTCGAAGCGACGCTGACGCTGTCGTTCCTCGATGCGGCCCGCGGCATCGAGACGGTCCTGCAACTCACCAGCGACGCCGTCTGCACCACCTGCACCGGCTCGGGTGCCGCGCCCGGCACCTCCCCACGCGTGTGCGGCGTCTGCGGTGGCCGCGGTGTCACCGACGACAACCAGGGGCTGTTTTCGTTCTCGACGCCGTGCACGGCCTGTCAGGGCAAGGGCGCCCGCATCGACAACCCGTGCCCGGGCTGTCGGGGAACGGGCGTCGAGCGACGCCCCCGCGAGGTGAAGGTGCGCATCCCCGCAGGCGTCGACGACGGTCAGCGCATCCGCCTCAAGGGTCGTGGCGGGCCGGGCCGCAACGGGGGACCGACGGGAGACCTGTTCGTCGAGTGCCGGGTGCTACCCCACCCGGTGTTCAGCCGAGAAGGGCTCGACGTGAAGATCCGAGTCCCGATCACCTTCGCCGAAGCCGCGCTCGGCGGCGAGGTGAAGGTGCCGACTCTCGACGGGTCGGCCGTCACCCTGCGCCTCAAGGCCGGCACGCAACCCGGCGCTCGCCAGCGGGTGCGCGACCGCGGCATCGCCACTACGTCGTCGACCGGCGACCTGTTGGTCTCGTTCGACATCCACGTCCCGACGTCGATGACCGACGCCGAACGCACCGCCGTCGAGGCGCTGGCCAAGGTGGCCTCGCCCGCGCCGCGCTCCCGGTTGGAGGTGTAGCCATGGACCGCATCCCGTTCCATCGGGCCGTCTACGTGATCTCCGTCGCGGCGGAGCTCGCCGGGGTGCACCCCCAGACGCTTCGGATCTACGAGCGCAAGGGCCTGCTCGACCCGGCCCGCACCGCCGGCGGCAACCGCCGCTACAGCGAGGCCGACATCGCCCGCCTACGGCGGATCGCAGAGCTGACCGAGGACGGCCTCAATCTCGCCGGGGTCAAGCGGGTGCTCGCTCTCGAAGCCGAGTTGGCCGCCACTCGAGCCGAACTCGAGCGCGTGCGGGACGAGGCGCGGCGGGCCGTGATCGAGACCGAGCGCGCCCACCGCCGCGACCTCGTCCCGCTCAGCCAGGCCGTCGTGCTGTACGGCCAGCGCCCGAGCCTGTTCGATCGCTGAGGCCGACCGGGCCGACCGGGCCGATTGCTCCCGCCCCGCTCAGGACGCAAGTCAGGACGCGGGTCAGGACGCGTCGGCGGTCACCTCGTTGACGAGGGACGAACCGGCGTCGTAGCGGCGCAGGTTGTCGAGGAAGATCTCGTTCGCCCGATCGACCGTTCCGGTGCTGGCCCCCGACGTGTGCGCGGTGATCAGCACCGTCGGCAGATCCCACAGTTCGCTGTCGGCCGGCAGCGGCTCGACCGCCGTCACGTCGAGGTAGGCACCGCCCACCCGCCCCTCCCGGAGCCCGGCGACGAGCGCCGGCTCGTCGACCAGACCGCCGCGCCCGATGTTCACGAGCCGCGCGCCGGGGCGCATCGCAGCGATCACCGCTTCGCTGAGCAGCCCCTCGGTGAGCGGGCTGAGCGGCGCGGCGAGCACGATCCAGTCGAACCGCCCGACGATCACCGGGAGCTCGGCGTACGCGTGCGTGGGCACTCCTTCGGTGCCGTCGGGACGCCGCCGCATCGCCTCGACCTCCATGTCGAAGGCGCGGCACCGTGCGACCACACCCGCACCGATCGGACCGAGGCCGACGACGAGCACTCGCGCGCCCGCCAACTCGTCCATCCGGGCCCGCTCCCAGCGATGCGCCCGTTGCGCCTCGACCGCCGCGGGCAGGCTGCGAGCCAACGCGAGCATGCCGGCGAGCACACCCTCGGCGATCGGCACTGCGCTCGATCCCGATGAGGTGGTCAACCGCACGCCCCGGGCGAGCAAGCCGTGGAAGAACGGGTGGTCGACCCCGGCCGAGAGCGTGGCGAACCAGCGCAGCGCCGGGCTGCGTTCGATCGCGTCGAGGTACTCGGGAACCCGGTCGGGAAACGTGTCGGGGGAGAACCAGGCGACTTCGACCTCGGCGAGCTCCTCCTCGGACAGGCCGGCCTCCGCCCGAAGCACCAGCACCGGGCGCGCCGTGCACCCCGCCAACCGGTCGCCGTAGCGGGCAAGGAACGTGTCGGTCACGAGTACGGATCCCCCGGCCACCGCCGCAACCTACCGGGCCCCGATCAGCGGCCGAAACGAGGCCGGCATCGACCGTCGTGGTCTGCTCGACGGTTCCGGGTCGCGGGCGACAACACCCTCCCTGGGGCATGTCCCCGCTCCGACTCGCCGTCGGCAACGAGATCGTGACGGTGCAGCCCGATCCCCGGGCCGACGTCGGCGACCTGGCCGTCGCCCTGGGATTCGGGCGCTGCTCGCTGCGCATCGACGGTCGCTGGCGACCACCGGATGCCGACCTGCGGACCACCGGGATCGGGCTCGGCTCCCACGTCGCCGACGGCGGCGCGGCCGTCGGGGACGACGACCCCGGTGACGAGCAGCCCCCGGTCCTGGTCACCATCGCCGGGCCGGCGAGCGGGCGGCGGCTGGCGCTGCGAGGCCCAAGCGTGGTGGGCGGGGCGCCATGGGCCGGACTGACGCTCGAGGGGTTGGCCCCCACCCACCTGGTCGCCGACCCCGATGGCGAGGGCGTCTCGCTCACCTGGCTGTCGGGTGAGGCGGATCGCCCGGATCGGTTGGCCATCGGCGACCGGGTGACGATCGGATGCCATCGCCTCGAGGTCCGCTCCGCGACCCACCCCGGCGCCGTCCCGCTGGACGAAGGATGCTGGACGGCGACGGCCCGCCGAGGTCACCGGTCGCCGGCCAATCCCGAACCCGTCGCCGTCCCCGAGTCAGTGCCCGACGCCCCGGGTCCCCCGGCTGCGACGGCGCTCACCACGACCGCGATCGTGGCGGCAGGATCGTTCGGGGTCGCGTCGATCACCGGGCACGCACTGCTCGCCCTCGGTGGGCTGCTCGGCGCGGTCGCCGCCGCCACGGGCTACGGGATCGAACGGCTACGGCACCGGCGGGCCCGGCGCCGGGTCGACGACCGGCGACGCTCGGCCACCGCGACCTTCCTCGACGCCGTCGCCGAGCACCTCGACGCCGTCGTCGCGTGCGAGCACCGACGTCACCCGGACCTCGATCGACTGCTCGAGGCAGCGACGTCCGAGACGGGTCCGTGGCCGCGCCGCCGAGACGACCCGGACTGGGGCATCGTCGCGTTCGCCCGGCGCCGGGAACTCCTCACCCCGACCGTGACCGGCCAGGGCCCGGCCGTGCCCATCGCCATCGCCCGGCGCGACGACGTGCCGGCGACGATCACGCTCGGCCGGGGCATCGTCGTCGGGGTCGTCGGCCCACGGACCGAAGCCCTCCCCGTTGCCCGCGCGCTCGCACTGACGCTCGTTGCGCTCCACCGACCGAGCACGCTGCGGCTGGTCGTCACGACCACCCCCGATCGCGCCGACGACTGGGCGTGGACCGAGTGGCTCGCGCCCGGCGACGGCCTCGACGTGGTGGTGGTCGACGGCCCACCCGGCCCGCTCCCGGCCGACGCGGCCGTGGTCGTCGTTGCCGGGGACCCCGCGGTCGTCCCCGGTGGATGCGACACCGTCATCGACGCGACCGGGGCAGGGGTGATCGGCTGCGACGTCGCCGTCGCCACCCGGCTCGCGCGGGCCCTGGCCCGATGGTCCGACCCGGACCGAGCAGGGGCAGGAATGCCCGAGACGGTGGTGCTCGAGGATCTCCTCAGCAGCCCAGGTGCCACCGGGACGACCCTCGACACCGATCCCGACACCTTGCCGATCGTGCTGGGCTCGACCTCGAACGGACCGCTCGTGGTCGACCTGGTCGCCGACGGGCCGCACGTGCTGGTCGCCGGCACCACCGGCTCCGGCAAGAGCGAGGCGTTGCGCACCTTGGTGCTCGCTGGAGCCCACGCCCGACCACCGGAGGACCTCTCGTTCCTCCTGGTCGACTTCAAGGGAGGCGCCACCTTCGACGCCTGCCGGTCGCTGCCCCACGTCACGGGGGTGGTCACGGACCTCGACGGCGATCTCGCCGAGCGTGTGCTGCGGTGCCTGCGAGCCGAACTCCGACGTCGCGAGCAGGTGCTGCGCGACGCCGGCGTGAGCGACCGGCGCGGGCTGCGCTCGCCGTTCGCGCGCCTCGTCGTCGTCGTCGACGAACTCGCCGCCCTCGTCGGGGAACTCGGCGGATCGAACGCCGCCCTGATCGAACTCGCCCAGCGGGGTCGGTCCCTCGGCATCCACCTCGTGCTCGCCACCCAGCGACCCGCCGGTGTGGTCGATCCGGCGGTGCGGGCCAACGTGAACACCACGATCGCGCTTCGCGTGGCCGACGAGGCCGAAGCGCGTGCCGTGGTCGGCGATGCCACCCCGGCACGGTTCCGGCGTGCTGGTCAGGCCGTGTTGCGCCGCGGCGGCGGGCCGCTCGAAACCGTCCAGGTCGCGGCGGTTCGTCATCCCGAGGTGCTCGTGGCCGACCTTGCCGCACGCTCCGAGCGCGCCGCGCCACCCGCCCGTCCGTGGGTCGCACCCCTCCCGGACCGGCTCGAGCGCTCGCAGCTCCCCCGCGGCGCCGTGGGCCTGATCGACGATCCGGATCGCCTCGACCAGCGGCCCGCCCTGTGGTCGCCGGCGGACGGGGCGCTCGTCGTCGTCGGCCCCCGCGGCAGCGGTGTGCGAACCGCGCTCGGTGCTGCGCTCGCCGCCGCAGCGGAGTCCGGGGCCTGGCATCGCTATCGGATCGGCCGGTCCGCCGACCCGCAGGACCCCGCCGTGACCGTCGTGCATCCGAGCGACCGGGAACGCGTCGAGCGCCTCCTCGTCGGTCTCGCGCGCCGGGCGGAAGCGTCCAGTGGGCGGCCCGCTGCGCCCACGGTCGTCGTGATCGACGACGTGGCCGCCCTGCGGGCCGGCTTCGAGGACCCGGCCGGCGCCCGCGTCCTCGCGGCGCTGGAGACCCTGCTGCGGGCCGGGCCGGAGATCGGCACCGCCGTCGTGCTCGGCGCCGACCGGGCGGGAGCGATCCCCCCGGCTTGGCACGTGCTCGTGACCGACACCTGGACGCTCGGCGGGACCGAGGCGTCGAGCCGGCGGGCCTGCCGACCGGGCCGGGCGATCTCGGCGCGAGACGGGCTCGAACGGCACCTTGCCATCGGTCCCCCCGGGATCCCGGGCGTCCCGACCCCACCGATCCCGGTGCTCGGCCCCTCGGTAGCGCTCGGCGACCTCGGCACGCCGACCTGCCGCACAGGACGATGGACGATCCCGATCGGCCTCGGCGACGACCTGCAACCCGTCGCCGTCGAGCTCCGGCCGGGGGAGCCGTTCCTGGTGACCGGACCCCGTCGATCCGGTCGGACGAACGCACTCGGGGTGCTGGTCGCCGGCCTGCGCACCGCCGGTGCCGACGTGCGGATCCTGGGATCGGCCAGCGACCTACCGCCGGTGCCGACGTCGGGGAGACCGGTGGTGGTCGTGATCGACGACGCCGAGCGCCGTGCCGATCTCCCCTCGGGCGTCGAGGGCGCGACCATCCTGGCTGCGGCCCGACCGGAGTTACTGCGCAGCGGGTACGGCCATTGGATCGCCGACCTGCGCCGACACCGGCACGGACTGGTGCTCGGCCCGCTGGACCGCCTCGAGACCGACGCGCTCGGCGTCCCGCCGTGGCGTACCGCGCCCCTCCGTGGCGACGCGCCCGGTCGAGGCGCCCTCGTGGCGGCGGGCGATGCAACGCTGGTCCAGGTGGCACACGCCACCACACCACCCTGCGGCTGATCACCCCGTGCGGTTGCGCCGCCTGCCGACCATCACCACGGTGGCCCCGCCGATCACGACGCCGAGCGGCACGCCGATCGACAAGATGCGCCGCCAGGGCACACCGCCGCCGCGCCGTGCGGTCCGTTCCGGGGGCGTCGTCGTGGCGGCCGGCGCCGTAGTTGTCGGCGTCGTGGCTGGCGTCGTAGTCGCCGGCGCCGTAGTTGCCGGCGTCGCGCTTGCTGGCGTCGTGGTTGCTGGCACGGTGGCCGGCGTCGTGGCCGGCGCGACCGGGGCGGGCGCCGGCACCTCGACGGGCTGCTCGAACACGCCGGGCGGCCGGACCACCGTCACCCGCAACGTCCAGGTCCCCGGGGTCGCCGGGAGCACGCCGGCGTAGCGACCCTGATCGTCGGTTGCCCGCAGGACGACCGGCGTCGGCCCGGTGCCGTCGCGGGCCACCAGCAAGCCGGTGACCGTGGCCTCGGTCGCCGCGTGGCCGTCGTCGGACCACTGCACCTGGACCCGTACATCGACCCCGCCCGGACCGGGAGCCGCCTGCTCCACGGTGACGACCGCCGTCCCACCGTGGGCCTGCGCCGGGGCCGCGCCGACGATGCCGACGACGATGCCGGCGAGCCCGACGAGCGCGCCAAGCGCCGACCCGACGGATACGACACGCCATCGTCCGGGCCAAGCGCTCATGGGACCCGCACCTCGAAGCTCGTGATGGTGGGGGTACCTCGCCGCACGGCGGTCACGGTAACGGTCCACCGCCCGGCAGTGAGATCGACCGAGCGGGCGACGAAGTGGTCGGCCGTCACGAGTTCGATCGGCACGACCCGGGCCGGGATGTCCGCCGTGGCGACCTGGACCTCGACCGCGTCGACTCGGGCCTCGCCGACCACGCCCGACAGCGCGCTGAACGTGCCGTGGATCTCGTTTACCCCACGTCGCGCCGGGTCGACCGACAGCGTGAGCACGATCGCGCCGTCCACCTTCGACCCCGTGAACGACCCGGCGACCGATCGGGCCGGGGTGGTCGCCACCAGCGCTGCGGTCACACCGAGCACGACCAGCACGATCCCCACCTCCACGCGCACGGTCCTCCCGAGCCGGCGCGCAGCCAGGGCGCGCCCAGTGTCGAGCGCAGCGCCGACCACCGGCACGAGGCGTGCCCGGTTCCACCACCCGAGCCCGACGAGGACACCGAACAGCAGCGTCTTGGCCATCACGAGTTGCCCGTACCGGGTCGTCCAGAGGTCGTCGAGGCCCGAGAGCTGTCCGGTCGCCGACACGACACCGGTGACGACCGTCGCCGCGGCACATCCGAGCGCCAGCGCAGCAAACGCCCGCACGGGCGCAGCGCCCGAACGCAGGAGTACGAGCAACGCCACGAGGCCGCCTGCCCAGGCACCGACGGCGCCGAGATGCACGACCTGGGCCGCCACGGCGACCCAACGCTGCTCGCTCGACCAGGCGTGACCGTCGAAGGCTGCGGCGCCGACGACGACCGCCGAGCCACACGCGATCGCACCGAGCCATGACTCCGTCGCTCGCCGCCACGTCCAGGACAGCGCCAGGAGCAAACCAGCGAGGCCGCGCGCCGAGATGAGGGCACCCGTGCGCTCGTCGAGCACGGCCCGGCCCAGCAGTTCGCCGGTGTCGAACAGCCCCACCCCGGCCGCCTCGGCGGTGTGGGCGACCAACTCGATGATCGAGCCGACGCCGACGGCGATGCCGCCGAGGGCGGCCAGACCTGCGAGTCGCGACCGGGTTGCGGGCGCCACCAGACCGAGGGCGAGCACCCCGAGCACGACGAGCGCGCCGATCGCGCCCACCCAACGACCGAACCAACCGGCCTGCTCGACCCCGGCCTCGTTGCCCTGCGCCACGACGGCGGCACCGGTGCGCTCCCCGACGTGGAACGTGAACGATCCCTCGACCGTGTGCCCGTCGGCGGACAGCGCGCGCCACGCCACCGTGTAGGTCCCCCGGCGGGTGGCAGCGACCGGCCGGCGCAGCACCCGGCCCCCGTCGGCGGAGGACAACGCCCCCTGGTCGGCCCGTTCGCCGGTCGGACCGATCACCCGTACCCCGCCGAGCCCGGCCGTCACCGGCTCGTCGAACCGCAGCACCACCACCGCCGGCGCCGACGCGACCACCTCGTCGCGCACCGGGGTGGTCGACACCAGCGTGGCGTGCGCATCGGCCGGGCCGGCAAGGGCGACGAGGGCGACCAGGGTGCCGATCACGAGCCCGAGGGACCGGGTCCATCGGGCGGTCGCCGGGCGCATCGACGAGAGGCTACGGCGGGCCCGGTACGGTGGCCCGGCCGCGCCTGCGAGCCACACGCCGAGGGGGTGATCCGATTGACCACCAGACTCACCGAGCTGGCCCACGGGGCTGGTTGAGCCTGCAAGCTCGCCCCCGGCGAGTTGGCGCACGTGTTGCGCCGCCTGAAACCCCGGGCCGACGACCGCCTGCTCGTCGATGCCTCCACCGGTGACGACGCCGCCGTGTGGCGGCTCGATGCCGAACGTGCCCTCGTGGCCACCGTGGACGTCATCACCCCGGTGGTCGACGATGCGCGCACCTGGGGCCGGGTGGCTGCGGCCAACAGCGTCAGCGACGTCTACGCCATGGGCGGCCGGCCGCTGTTCGCCCTCGACGTGGTCGCCTGGCCCGTCGCCGTCCTGCCCACCGAATTGCTCGGCGACGTCGTCGAAGGCGCCTCGTCGATCGCCGAGGAGGCCGGGTTCGTGATCGCCGGCGGCCACACCGTCGACGGGCCCGAGCCGACCTTCGGCCTCGCCGTCGTCGGTGAGGCGCACCCGGACCGGTTGCTCACCAACGCCGGTTTCCGCCCCGGGCAGGTCCTGGTGCTCACCAAGCCCCTCGGCATCGGGGTGGCCACGACAGCGATCAAGCGAGGCGAGGCGTCGCCCGCCCTCATCGAGGCCGCCGTGGCCTCGATGACCCGACTGAACGCCCGGGCGTCGGCGGTTGCGTTGGGCGCCGGTGCCACCGGGGCCACCGACGTCACGGGGTTCGGGCTGCTCGGCCATCTCGGGCGCGCTGCGGGCGAGTCCGGTATCGACGCCGTGCTCGACCCGGCGGTCGTGCCCGTGCTGCCCGGGGTGCGGGCGCTCGCCGAGTCCGGGATCGTGCCCGGCGGCAGCCGCCGCAACTTCGATTGGGTGAGCCCCCGCGTCGACGTCGGCGGCCACGACCCGGTGACGGTGCTGTTGCTCGCCGACGCCCAGACCTCGGGCGGCCTGGTGTTCGGCGTCGCCCCCGAGCGGGCAGACGACGCCGTGGCGGAGTTGCGCGCCAGCGGGCACGACGCCGCCGTCATCGGCGCGACGGTCGCCGGCACCGGCCGGATGCTGCTGCGCTGACCCACCCGCACGCCGGGAGCGCCCTACAGCCGTTCTGTGCGTCGAACGGCTCCCCCCTGCGGCCGTCCTGCACACAGAAGCGGGGGGCGGGGGGCGGG
>JBJTVH010000022.1:0-31621 GCA_046081125.1 Acidimicrobiales bacterium | reverse complement strand
GCGCTCGTCACGGGCGCCGACGCTACCGGCGGTCGACCTATCGGGGCCGGAAGGGATCGAGATGGATGGCGTCGACCCGCCAGGCGGTGTTGACGGCCTTGATGACGAGGGTGCCCTCGATGTAGGGCAGCCCCCGGATCTTGGCGTTCAGCGCGTCGGGCACCCAGATCACCGGGGTGGGCGACCAGCCGTTCATCTTGGGGGTCAGGGTCGCCGGATTGACCGTGAACGTCATCCGACCGACGAAGCCGGTCTTCGGGTCGCGGCCGATGAACTCGAGCACGAGCGGATCGGGGTTCGGCGATTCCGGCTTCACGAAGAAGCGGAGCTTCTCCTCGCCGGCGGTGAGGCACACCGTTCGCGATTCGGCGGTTGCGCCCGGCGCGAGCCGGAGGGCCTTGGTGTGGGTGGTGCCGCTGACCTTCCAGGGCTCGTTGTCGGCGACGATCGATGCGGCGCCGGTGAACTTCCAGTCGCTGGCGCCGTCTTCGAACCGACTGTTCACGTCGGTCATGTAGTCGGCGTTGTCACCGAACTTCGCGAAGGCCTTGGTCGTCGGGCGGACCTTGCACGGTTCCATCGTTCCCCACGCGCTCGCCGTCGCCGCGCCGGCGCTGAGCAGCGTTGTGGCGGCCACCCCGATCCCGATGCGTCGATACCACCGGTTGGACCTCTGGTGTGTCTTGCCGTCATGTTCCACACCGGTCCCGTCGTCGGGGGAGGTCTCGGTGCTGAGCGCCCCGACCGAACGGAAACTCGTTCCTGAGCCGGGCTTGAGCACGGCGGTCGCTGCGTTGCGGGATGTCGCCCGACGCCGCGAGCGGCTAGAACCGGCGGCGATGGACGACCTCGACGGCCTGGTCACCCGCGTCCGGCGCGGCAACCTCCACAAGGAGGCCGACAAGCTCGCCCGCCAGGGCAAGCTGTTCGTGCGCGACCGGCTGGACCTGCTGCTCGACCCGGGGTCGTTCGTCGAGGACGGACTGCTCGCCAATGCCGCCGCGTCCGACCTGCCGGCCGACGGCGTGGTCACCGGCGTCGGCCGGGTGGACGGCCGGCCGGTGTGCGTGATGGCGAACGACCCGACCGTGAAGGCGGGCTCGTGGGGGGCGCGCACCGTCGAAAAGATCATCCGCCTCACGGAATACGCGCTGCGCCACGAGCTGCCGGTGTTCTGGCTGGTCGACTCCGCCGGCGCTCGGATCACCGACCAGGTCGAGCTGTTCCCGGGGCGTCGGGGGGCCGGCCGGATCTTCGCGAACCAGGTGCGCCTGTCGGGCAAGGTGCCCCAGGTCTGCTGCCTGTTCGGGCCGTCCGCGGCGGGTGGTGCCTACATCCCGAGCTTCTGCGACATCGTGATCATGGTGGACGGCAACGCGTCGATGTACCTGGGCTCGCCGCGCATGGCCGAGGAGGTGATCGGAGAGCGGGTCACCCTCGAGGAGATGGGCGGGGCCCGGATGCACACCTCGGTGTCGGGCTGCGGCGACAACCTCGCCGTCGACGACGTCGACGCGATCGAACAGGCGCGGGCGTTCTTTTCGTACCTGCCGACCCGGTGGCGCGACACCCCGCCGGTGAGCGCGCCCGAACCCCCGGCCCGACCGCTCACCCGTTCGCTGCTCCCCGACGCCGAAGCCGCCGGGTACGACATGCATCGGGTGATCGAAGCCATCGTCGACGACGGTTCGCTGTTCGAGATCAAGCCCCGGTTCGCGCCCGAGCTCGTCGTGGGGTTCGCGCGGCTCGACGGCAACGTCGTGGGCGTCGTCGCCAACAACCCGGCGATGAAAGGTGGTGTGCTCTTCGTCGACTCCGCCGACAAAGCAGCCCGGTTCATCTGGTTGTGCGATGCGTTCAACGTGCCGTTGGTGTTCCTCGCCGACGTGCCCGGGTTCATGATCGGCACCGAAGTGGAGCGGCAGGGGATCATCCGCCACGGCGCCAAGATGATCACCGCCGTCACGGAAGCGACCGTCCCGAAGATCTGCGTGGTCGTGCGCAAGGCCTACGGCGCCGGCCTCTACGCCATGTCGGGACCGGGGTTCGACCCGATCGCGACGCTGGCGTTGCCGACGGCGAAGATCGCCGTCATGGGGCCCGAACCGGCGGTGAACGCCGTGTTCGCCAACCGGATCGCCGCCATCGAGGACCCGGCCGAGCGCGCCGCGTTCGTCGCCGAGCGGCGGGCCGAATACGAAGCCGACGTCGACCTGCTGCGCCTGGCGTCGGAGCTGGTGATCGACGCCATCGTGCCCTTCGAAGGGCTCCGGGCGGAGCTGATCGCCCGGTTCGCCGCAGCCGACCCCGTCGACCGCGAGGCCGTTGCCAAGCGCCACGGCGTGCCCCCGGTGTAGACCATCACCCGCATGCCCTGGTGTGATCCCTGTGCCAAGTACTGGACGCCAACCTCTGCCGGAGACGGCGGGCGGTGCCCCGACTGCGGTGCGGCGCTCGACACCTCGGACCGGGTGCAGGACCCGAAGCGTTACGACGCGAAGAACATCGACCTGCACGAACTCGCAGGCGACGACGCCAAGGCGCCCTGGCATTTCAAGCTCCTGATGGTCCTCGCCGCGGCCTACCTGGTGTGGCGGCTCGTGTATTGGTTGGTGCTGTGAACAGACTCCTCTCCCTGGCAGCCGGCACCGTGCTCGAAGTGGCCCCGGCCGACGCCGTCGACGTCGCGGCGGCCGCCGGGTGGCCGGCCGTCGGGATCTGGTTCGACCCCGCGACGTGGACACCGGCCACGACCCGGGCGGTGCGCGAACGCCTCGACGCCACCGGACTCGTGGCCCTCGACGTCGAGCCGGTGATGCTCGCGCCCGACAGCCCGGTGCCCTCCGACGACGCCCGCCGGCTGGTCGACGCAGCGATGGCGCTCGAGGCGCGCCACGTGCTGGTGGCGAGTCGCGACCCCGACGCCGGGCGCGTCGGGGCGGCCTTGGCGGCGCTGTGCGAGCAGGTGGCGGGGACACCGGTGCGCCTCTGCCTGGAGTTCCTGCCGATCCTGGCCGTGCGCACGTTGGCCGAGGCGGCTGCGATCGTGGGCGCGGTCGACCATCCGGCCGCAGGAATCCTGGTCGACGAGTTGCACCTGGCTCGCTCCGGGGCGGTGCCGGGCGATCTGGTCGGTCTGCCGCCGGCGTGGTTTCCGTACGCGCAGGTGTGCGGGATCTCGGCCACCGTGCCCGACGGCGTGGCCGGCCTGCTCGAAGAGGCGCTGCACGGCCGGCTGCTCCCCGGTGAGGGGGTGGCACCCACCGCCGACCTGCTCGCCGTGCTGCCTGCGGGGGTGCCCGTGTCGGCCGAGATCCGGTCCCGACCGGTACGGGAGCGGTGGCCCGATCCCGTCGAACGGGCTCGTGCCGTTCTCGCTGCCACGGCCGCTACCTGCGGGTAGCGCGATCGGCCGGTGCGCACGGCGATCGGTGCGCTAGGTTGCACCGCTTGTCCGGGCTGTAGCGCAGTTTGGTTAGCGCGCTTGACTGGGGGTCAAGAGGTCGTGGGTTCGAATCCCGCCAGCCCGACCAACGAAGTACCTGGCCAGCCGAGGTAGAAGTCCCCCGGCGGCCGGTCCTGCCCTCGTCGTCAGGTTGCGGCCGTCGGGACCGGCCCGCTTCGAACACGGGTCGCTATCCTTACCATGAGCTCTGGGTAAGGAGATGTGATGGAGATCGCAGCGAAGATGAGCTCGAAGGGTCAGATCACGGTTCCCAAGGCAGTGCGCGATGCGCTCGGCATCGGTGAAGGGGACCACGTGGTGTTCCGGGTGGAGGGCAATCGTGCCGTCCTCGCTCGCACCCCGGACTTCTTGTCGTTGGCTGGAACGATCAAGGTTCCTGCGGCCCGACGCAACGCCGCGTGGGATGACGTCATCCGCAAGACGCGCTCGGCCCGTGCGGCCGCCCGCCGATGACAGCGTTCGTCGACACGAACATCCTTGTCAGCCACCTCACCGGCGACCCGCCGGCGATGGCCGAACGGGCCACCGCATTCCTCGCCAGCCAGCCCGAGCTGTATCTCGCCGACTTGATCGTCGCCGAGACCGTGTACGTCCTCGAGTCGTTCTACAAGGCCCCGCGAGATCAGGTCGCCACCGCGATGCGGTCGCTCATCGCCGTGCCATCGATGATCACGGTCGATCCTGCGCTGCTGCTTCGGGCGATCGAGGTCTATGGCGTCGATCGGCTCGACTTCGCCGAGGCCTACCTCGTGGCATGCGCCGAGAGCGCGGGCGTCGGCTCCATCGCCTCATTCGACACAGCCATCGACCGAGTCACCACCGTGACCCGGCTCGAACCCTGACAGCGCCGACCTGTAGATCGGCGCTACCCGCCGCCCCTCGCTGGCGAGCGCATCACGACGGCCGCCACCGACGCCCACCACGAATCGGCCACCGCCACTCTCGCTGGGGCCATCCGCTCCGGAGATCGGATGGCCATGGCCGCCTCAGCGTTCGCCCAATGCCTCGTGGGCCCCTCGCGTCGTGGCCGAAGAGCCGTCGAAACCGTGAACGAGCTCATTGCCCGCCTTCCGATCGAGGTCGTGGACCTCGACGCAGACATCGCCCGAGTCGCTGCGAGTATCCGCGCCAAGCACACCTCCGTTCGGCTCCCCGACGCGCTCGTCATCGCGACCGCCGCCCACGCCGAGGCCGATCGGCTCATCACCACCGACCGTCGATGGCCGACCGCTCGAAAGCTCGGCCTCGTCACCACCATCACGACCCTGTGACGTCGGCACCGCCTCTTCGGTTGGTTGGGGGTCGCCGGAGACCCTCGGCTGCTTAGAAGGCGAACACCCGCAATGAACCGTCACGCGCGACGAGGCGCACCGGTTGCCGAGCCCAACTTGCGGGGCCGCCGCCCATGCCGGGCGAGTCCTTCGGCATGCCGGGCAGGGCGAGCCCGACGGCGTCGGGCCGGTCGTCGAGCAGGCGGCGGATGGCCGCCGCCGGCACGTGCCCCTCGACGGCATAGCCCTCCACCACGCCGGTGTGGCACGACGCCGCGCCGTCGGGGACGCCGAGGCCGGCCCGGAAGGCGGCACGGTTGGCGTCCTCGGCCGTGTCGACCGTGGCTCCGTTGGCACGCAGGTACACGACCCACGACGTGCAGCAGCCTCAACCCGGGTCGGTTCGGACCCGCATGGACACGCCGGCCAGCAGCGCTCCGGCACCGTCGGCAGCAGCAGTCGCCGGCGCAGCGACGCCACCGTCCGTGCTCGAGCACCCGGCGACCGCAACGGCGGACAGTCCGAGCACTGCGGCGCCTAGCCTCGTGCAGAAGTGGCGGCGGCCCATCAGGTCCATGCCCGCGAGGGTACCGACGGAATTCGCCACCCATGCGAGCGCCACCGGGCCCGCCCGGCCCCGGTTGATCGTCGTCAGTTTGCGCCCGTCGAGGGTGCGGCCGCAGTGGGCGATCCGGCCGATCGTGATCGCGTGCGCCGTCAGATTGCGGGCGCGGCGGCCGACCCTCGAGGTGATGCCAGCACCCGCTGGTGGAAGTCGAGCATGTCGTTGCGGAACACGGTGGGTTGATCACCGCTGCCGCCGAGCCGTGCGCCCCGTTGCCCGAAACCCGCTGCGATCGCCGCACGGAACTGGTCGATGTCGCCCCGGGCCGGGTCGGCGATACCGGTGTGGGGATCGATCATCGAACCGTCGTCGGCGAGGTACTCGACGGGGGCGTTCGGGGAGACCCGGGCCTCGGGCACATCGTGCACCGGTTCGAGCCGATCGAAGCTGTGGTGTGCACCCGGCACGATCCGAAGCGACACGTCGCCGCCGCGCAGGGCGATGGCCTGGACCTGCGCCTGGACCGCCAGCACCGAGCACCACTCGTCCTGGTCACCGATCACCGCCCGGATGACCGTGGTGCCGGTGTCGGGGCGGAGGAACTGCTGGCCGCACCACGGGTAGGCCGCATACGCACCGGCGAGCTGCGGTGCGGCCGGCACGGCGGCAGCGAACGGGCGCATCGCCGCCATCAGCACGGCCGAGCCGCCGCGGCTGTGGCCCTGCGCGGCGATGCGCGTTCGGTCGACCAGCGGGTGCGCGCCGAGGACGGCGAGGGTGGCCAGGACGTCGTACGCGCTCGCCGCGAAGGAGTACTGCGCCTGGTTGGCCACCGTGGACACGACCGAGCGTGCCGCGAACGGGTCGAGCAAGCAGACCGCGAACCCGGCTGCGAGCAGCGTGTGGGCATGGCTCACGTGGTTCGGCGAGACGCCGGCGCTGCCCGGCACGATGACCACGGTCGGGGACGGGCCGCGGCCGATCGGTGCAGCGAACACGGCGTCGATCTCGAGACGCTCGCCCGGTCCGTTGGCCGACATCGCCTCGAACACGTTGCGGGGGTTGGCGGTCGGTATCCGCAACGGTTCGACCACCGCAGCGTCGAGGTCGGCGGCGGCGCTCGTCAAGGCATCGCTCATGGGCGCATGCTACGGGCCGGTCCGCCGGCCGAACCGGAGGCTCAACCACCGAGGGCAAGATGCACGGCGGCGTCGACCAGCGATGTGCGGGTGGTGACCGCGGCCGGTGTTGCGACGAATTCGCCCCGGGCGTCCTGGCCGAGCACCGGCCGCACCCGTGGTCCGGCCCCGAACGTGAGCACCGGCGCGCGGCGCCAGGTACGCCAGCGGGTGGCGAGCCCGAGCTGCCGCACGGTCGTACCGGTACCGGGGCCTCGGGTCACGAGGCGTTCGGCAAGGTGGTGTGCGTCGATGGCCAGGCGAGCACCGTCACGCGCAGCGTCGATCCAGGGCTGGACCCCCTCGTCGAGACCGACGTCGCCGGCCCGGGCGGGCAGCGCCGCAAGGACGTCCTCCCACCAGGCGGGCCCGGGCTCCTCGCCCGGCCAGTGGGCGTCGCCGTCGAAACTCGTCGCGACAGCAAGACCCCACCAGCCGCGTCGGTGAATCTCCTCGCGCCAGGCGGCGATCGGATCGTCACCGGCGCACCAGGCCGCAGCGGAGGCGAGCATCGGGATCGACGCGAGCGGGAACTCCATCGGGTTCCACAGCACCCCGGCGCATCGGTCGCGCAGGGCCGGGTCGCGTCCGCTGAGCGGGCCGAGGTGCAGCGCGTCGCGCATCACGGCGTCGTTGACCGGTGCGTTGTCCCACAGCAGCGGCGGGCGGCCGAGGTGGTCTGCCCACCGTTGCGCGTCGGCCGCGTCGATCCGATCGTTGACCACGCACCGGCCGGTCCACATCACCTCGATCGCAGGATCGAGGCCGGCGCAGAGCGATCCGAGGTAGGTCGAGGCCTCGGTGCCGCAGTAGTGGGTGGGGACGATCCACACGTCGCAGCCGAGCTCGGCGAGCATCCGGTGCGCGAGGAGGCGATGTGCTGCCCCGTCATCGAGTGCGGGGAGGTCGTCACAGCTGAGCACCACCGCAGTCGCCCCGGCGGCCACCGCTGGCGTGAGCTTGGCGACCACCTCGCGGGCGTTTGCACCGGGACCGGGGGTGAGGCCGACGGCGAGAGCGACGCTCGGGTGCCGGTGTGCCAACTCGGCGAAGTGCTGGAGCTCCTCGGGGGTGAAGGGGGCCCGCCAATCGTCTCGGTGGCGCGGCTCGGCCTTGGCCGCCCACACGTAGTGGGTCATCCCCCAGGCGCCGAGGCGGTCGATGCTCGCGAGACGGTCGACGTGAGACCAGGGCGGTCCGTAGAACCCCTCGATGACCCCTCGGATCCTCACGTCGCTGCCCAAGGGTGACGGGCGCCGGGTGGGATGCCGTCGACGATCGTGTGGTCGCGCCCCATCGGTGGACCGTACCAACCGGGATGCCCGCCCCCTGCCCCCCGTAGCCCCGACGGTGACCGGCCCCTCAACCCCCGGCCCCTGCCCCTATGTGGCGAATCGTTGACGATTCGTCGGGAGGAAGTCACGCACGGCATGAGGAATGTCGCTGTCCGCGCGATCCATCCTCGAATCGTTGACGATTCGTCCGGTAGGGGGGCCGGTGGGGGGCCGGTGGGAGGCCGGTGGGAGGAACGTGGGAGAAGACGGCTGGGCCGGGCGTCAGCCCCGAGCCGGCACCGCAGCGAAGAACCCGCGCAGCGCCTCGGCCATCCGGGCCCGCACCGGGGCGCCGGACAGCAGCATGTCCACGGCCGTCAGGGACGTGTGGGTGTGCCCTCGCGCCTGCTCGTGGCGCACCGGCACCCCGGCTGCCGCCATCGCCCGGGCGTAGGCATTGCCTTCGTCCCGCAACGGATCGAACTCGCCGGTGACGACGAACGCCGGCGGCAGTTCCGCCAGGCTCGCAGCCCGCAGGGGCGAGCACCGCGGATCGTGACGGTCCGCCGGGTCGCAGTAGTGGTTCCAGAACCACTCCATCAGCCCCCGCGTCAGGATGTAGCCCTCGGCGTTCTGCGTGTACGACGCCGTGTCGAGCGCGCCATCGGTGACCGGCGTGACCAGCAGCTGCCCGACGATCGTCGGCCCACCCGTATCCCGGGCGAGCTGCGCCACGACCGCCGCGAGGTTGCCGCCGGCGCTCCAGCCTGCGACCGCCAGCTGACCGGGGATCCCGCCCAGCTCGGCGGTGTGCTCGGCCACCCAACGCACCGCCGCAAACGCGTCGTCAGCTGCGGCCGGGAACCGGTCCTCGGGGGCGTGGCGATAGTCGACGGAGATGATCATCACGTCCGACCGCACGCACAGGTCCCGGCAGAACGGATCGTCGGACACCTGTGAGCCGAACACCCAGCCGCCGCCGTGGAAGTACACGACCACCGGGTGGGGGCCCGGGCTCGCCGGCCGGTACAGCCGGTACCGCAGCGGGCCGGCCGCGCCGGGCAGCTCACCGTCGACCATCTCGCCCACTGCAGGCCCGGGGGCCCGCATCGCCGCGCTCGCCTCGGAGAACGCCCGGGCCTCCGGCGCCGTCATCGACTCGATCGAGGGCAGCTCCATCGTGGCGAGCATCTCAAGCATGATCTGCACGTCGGGTTGCAGCCGACGCACGATGCCGTCGTTCGCCGTTGCACCCTTCGGGCCCCGCTGCTCGAACCCGAGCCAGCCTCGCGCCACGACCTCGTCGCAGGTGGTCCGGTAGCGATCGCAGCCACCGGCGTAGGGCAGGAACACTCGGGGCTTGCCGGGCACGTTGGCCCCCATGTACCAGGAGTTCGCCTTGGGCATCAGCGTGATGTCGGCGAAGTCGTTGACGTGCTGCACCCACCCGGCCACCGCAGCCTCGGTCGGCTCGATCGAGGTCAGCCCCTCGGAGTTGAGATGGTCGATCGCGCCGACCACCCAATCGACGTGCTGCTCGATCGACACGATCATGTTCGACAGCACCGACGGGCTACCCGGGCCGGTGACCAGGTGCAGGTTCGGGAACCCGCGTGCCATCAGACCGAGATACGTGGTCGGGCCGTCGGCCCACGCCTCTTTGAGCGTGCGTCCGTCGCGGCCGGTGATGTCGACGTTCACGATCGCGCCGGTCATGGCGTCGAAGCCCGTCGCGTAGACGATCACGTCGAACTCGAGCGATTCGTCGACCAGGTCGATCCCGGCCTCGGTGACCGTCGTGATCGGGTGCTTGCGCAGGTCGACGAGCCGCACGTGGGGGAGGTTGTAGGTCTGGTAGTAGTCCGTGTCGACGCAGAGGCGCTTCGTGCCGATCGGATAATCCTTGGGGCACAACGCTTCCGCTGTCTCGGGGTCGTTCACCGCCGAACGGATCTTGTTGCGGACGAACTCGGCGATCAGGTCGTTGGCCGCCTGGTTGGTCAGGTGGTCCATGTAGCAGCCGAGGAACTCGATGATGCCGCCGCGCTCCCACGCCGCTTCGTAGGTCGCAAGGCGCTCCTCGTCGGACACCGCAAGCGCGCTCGTCATCGACATCTCGACGGGTACCCCGCCGCTCGACCACCGGGCCCGATGCCGGTAGCCCGCAGGATCGCCCGCGATCTCCGAGGCCTTGTCGTCGGGTACGGGGCCGTTGTGGGCCGGGATCGAGTAGTTGGGTGTGCGCTGGAACACCGTCAGCTGCGCCGCCTGCTTGGCCATGATCGGGATCGACTGGATGGCCGAGGAGCCGGTGCCGATCACCGCAACCCGCTTGCCGGTCAGCTCGACGCCCTGGTGCGGCCACCTGCTCGTGAAGTACACGTCGCCACGGAACCGGTCGGTGCCCTCGATGTCGACCTCTTTGGGCATCGACAAGCACCCGGTGGCCATCACGTAGTGCCGGGCGACCAACTCCTTGCCGGTCGAGGTGTGCACGTGCCAGGTGGCGTTGGCGTCGTCCCACGTGGCCTGGTCGACCCGTGTCGAGAACTCGATGTCGCGCCGCAGGTCGTGCTTGTCGGCGACGTGCTGGGCGTAGCGGAGGATCTCGGGCTGCGGCGAGTACTTCTCGGACCACTTCCACTCGTCGAGCAGTTCGGGGTCGAACGTGTACGAGTAATCGAGGCTCTGGATGTCGCAGCGAGCGCCCGGATACCGGTTCCAGTACCACGTGCCGCCGACGTCGTCGCCAGCTTCGAGCACCTTGGCCGAGTACCCGCGAGCCCGCAGCTCGTGCAGCAGGTACATGCCGGCGAAACCTGCGCCGACGACGACGACGTCGACGTGTTGCACGGTCCCGTTCTGATCACCCATCGGATCCCCCTGAACCTTGGCCACCCCCGGCCCTGGGCGGATCTTTCCACACCGCCGTGCGCCCGGTCAGGCGGCGCGGTGACCCACGGCGAGGTGCTCGACGAACCAGTCTCGGGCCGCTTCGGCCGCCGCCTGCAGGGTGCCGGGCTCCTCGAACAGGTGGGTCGCCCCGGGGGGCGGATGACTCAAGCGCCGCTGGTGCCATCGAACCGCTCCAAGTCACATGGAGTGATCCGATGGGCTACCTTCACCACTCGTGGTGTTGTGCACCGCCGAGATCACCCGGGCGGACTCGTTGACCGACGCGGCGCTCGTCGCCGTTGCGGCAGTGCGTGCGACGCTCCGGGTGCGCACGGCGGACCTGCTGATCCTTCCGGACCTGTTGCGGGGCCGTCCGGCGCTGTGGGTGCGTGCCGACGACGGCGGTCGCTCGGTGGTCGAGCACTGGCCGCGTGAGCACCCGTGCCTGCAGGTGGCCGTCGACGGCCGCCGCCGGGTGCGGCCGGTCCGGCCCGAGGTGACGACCGCGGTGCCGGTGCGCTCGGCGGGCGCAGTGATCGGTGCGCTGGCGGTCGGGCCGCGAGCGGGCGTGCGGATGGGGGTGTCGGTCGCCCGGCTGAGCGAACTCGCCGACGTCGTCGGCGTCTCGCTGGACGTGGTGCACCTGCGCTCGGAGCTGCGCCGGGCCGAGTCCGAGCGCGACCACCAGGCCGTTCACGACGGGCTGACGGGTCTGGCCAATCGGCGTTCGTTCGCCGACCGCGTCGGCGAGGCGTTGGGTCGCGCCGCCGGCTCGGGGTCCGAGTGCAGCGTGCTGATCGTCGACGTCGACCGCTTCAAGGATCTGAACGACACGCTCGGCCACGACGTCGGCGACGAGTTGTTGCGAGTGGTGGCCACCCGCCTGCGCGGGATCGCCGATCCGCCCGATCTCGCTCGGCTCGCCGCCGACGAGTTCGCCGTGCTCGTCGCAGGGGCGGGCTGCGACGACGCGCTCGCGCTCGGGCGGCGAGCGGTGCGCCTGCTGGGCGAACCGATCGAACTCGCCGGCCTCCGCCTGTCGCTGGCCACCTCCGTGGGCATCGCCTGCCATCCGTGGCACGGGTCGCAACCGCACCAACTCCTGCAGCACGCCGGCCTCGCTCTCGAGGCGGCCAAGGCGGGGCCCGAGGCGCCGGTGCGCCTGTTCGACCCGGCGGTCGCGCAGAGCACGGCGCGGCGGTGGTCGATCGCCACGGCGTTGCGTCAGGCGGTGGAGGGCCGGCGCTTCGACGTGGTGTACCAACCGCTGGCCGACCTCGGGTCGGGTCGTATCACCGGTGTCGAGGCGCTGCTGCGCTGGACCCACGACACGCTCGGACCCGTGTCGCCGAGCGAGTTCATGCCCGTGGTCGAACACGTCGGTCTCGTCGATCAGGTCACCCGGTTCGTCCTCGGCCGGGCCCTCGAGCAGTCGGCGGCCTGGAACGACCAGGGCGTCGAACTGCACCTGTCGGTGAACGTGTCGGCGCGCAACCTGCTCGACGCCGGGTTCGACCGGATGCTGTTCGGCTTGCTCGAGCAGTGGCGCGTGCCCGCCGAGCGGATCACGCTCGAGATCACCGAATCGGCCCTCGTCCCCGAGGACGACCGGGTGCAGGCCGCGCTGGAACGGTTGTCGCTGTGCGGCCTGGGTCTGTCGATCGACGATTTCGGCACCGGGTACTCGTCGCTGGCCTACCTGCGGCGCCTCCCGGTCACCGAGGTGAAGATCGACCGGTCCTTCGTCGCCGATCTGCTCGTACGGCCACGAGACGCGGTGATCGCCCGCTCGATCCTCGACCTGGCCGGCCGGCTGGACCTCGACGTGGTCGCCGAGGGGATCGAAGACGTCCGGGTCCTCGAGTTGCTCGTCGAGATGGGATGCCCGCAGGGTCAGGGGTTCCTGCTGTCGCCGCCGCTCCCCGGCGACGAGGTGCCGGCGCTCGTGCACGCCCGCACCGCTCTGGGGGCCCGCCGGTAGCCTGCCGCCGTGCGCGTGGTGGCCGGAACGGCTCGGGGCCGTCAGCTGCTCGCCCCGTCCGGTCGCGACACCCGCCCGACCGCCGATCGGGTTCGGGAAGCGGTGTTCAATGCGCTGCACAGCCGGGGCCTCGTCGAGGGCGCAAGGGTGTTGGACCTGTTCGCCGGGTCCGGGGCGCTCGGCATCGAGGCACTGTCGCGCGGCGCCGCTTCGGCCACGTTCGTCGAGCGGTCACGCGAGGCGCTGCGGTGCGTGCGGGCCAACCTGGACGCGACCGGTCTCGCCGAACGGGCGACCGTGGTCGACGCCGACGCGAACGCGTTCTTGCGGAACGGGACCGATCGGTTCGACCTCGCCCTGCTCGACCCGCCCTACGCGTTCGACGGCTGGGACGCGCTGCTCGCCACGCTGCCGGCCGAGGCCGCCGTGGTCGAGTCGGACCGGGGCTTGCGCACGCCGCCCGGCTGGACGATGGTCCGCTCGGCCCGTTACGGGACTACCGTGGTTGGGCTGCTCGCACGTGTGCACCCGGCATCCGCCGACGAGCCGTGACCCCCGAGATGCCCACCGCCCTGTACCCCGGAAGCTTCGACCCGTTCCACAACGGCCACCTCGACGTGGTGAGCGTCGCTGCCGAACTGTTCGGATCGGTGATCGTCGCCGTGCTCGTGAACCCGCAGAAGCCGGCCGCCATGTTCGAGCAGCAGGAGCGCACCGAACTCATCGAGGCCTCGGTGGCCCATCTGCCCGGCGTCGTCGTGCGACACTTCACCGGCCTCGTCGTCGACGCGGTCGGCCGGCTCGGCGCCGACTTCATCGTCAAGGGGTTGCGCACGGTCGGCGACTTCGAGATCGAGCAGCAGATGGCCCACACCAACCACGCCGTGTCCGGGGTGCGAACGGTCTACGTGCCGGCCAGCCCGGCGCAGTCGTTCGTCGCGTCGAGCTTCATCCGCGACATCACCCGGTACGGTGGCGACGTTTCGGCCCTGGTCCCGCCGCCGGTGGCGGCTCGATTGCAGGAGCGCTTCCCCCGATGAGCTACTACGGTGACCCCCAGTCGACCAACGATTCCGAGACGCTGTTGCGGCGCACCATCGACATCATCGCAACCGCCCGGACGATCCCGCTGTCGTCGTCACCGATGATCAACCGCGACGAGATCATCGAACTGCTCGAAGAGGCGCTCAATCGCTTGCCCGACGAACTGCGTCAGGCCCGCTGGATGCTCAAGGAGCGCCAGGAGTTCCTGCACAAGACCCAGCGCGAGGCCGACGACCTGCTCGAGGCGGCCCGGGCGCAGGCCGAGCGCATGGTCCAGCGCGCCGAGATCGTCCGCCAGGCCGAGATGCGGGCCCGCCAGGTCCGCGACGCGGCCGAGGAGGACGCTCGCCGGATGCGCCTCGAAACCGAAGACTTCGTCGATCAGCGTCTCGCCACGTTCGAGATCGTCCTCGACCGGGTGGCGCGCACGGTGGCGGCGGGTCGCGAGCGGCTGAACGGCTCGTCGCGCACCCAGCCGGCTGCCCCGCAGCCGGAACCGGATCCGTCGGGGCCGCTGTTCTTCGACCAGGACCGGTCCTGAGCGCCGGAGCGCCGCGATGGTCCCCGAGCTGACCGTTCCCGTCACCGAGTTGTTGCGGCACCCGGCGCTGCGCCGATCGGTGCACGCCGTCGTGCCTGCCGAAGAGGTCGTCGTGGGCGAGGTGGTGGTGCCCGACGGTTCGCCGGTGACCGTCGAGCTCGTGCTCGAGAGCCTGTCGGACGGCATCGTGCTGACCGGCCGGGCCCGGGCGAGCTGGCAGGGTGTGTGCCGGCGCTGTCTCGGTCCGGCGACCGGCGAGGTGGTGGTCGACGACCTGCGCGAGCTCTACCAGCTCCGCCCGACGGCCCCGGATGCGTTCGCGCTCACCGGAGATCTGCTCGAGCTGTGGCCCGCCGTGCGTGAAGGCCTGATGCTCGAACTGCCGCTCGCCCCGCTGTGCCGGCCCGACTGCGCCGGGCTGTGCCCCACGTGCGGCGTCGATCGCAACCGGACGCCCTGTGCCTGCACGCCGATCGCTCGCGACTCACGCTGGGCCGCCCTCGACGCGCTTCGCGTCGAGGACCCGGCCGACGAATCGGGCTGAGCGACGCGCCGGGCGCCGTGGGGTGCCGGGTGCGCTCAGCGCCCCCAGGACGGGCGGCCGTTCACCACGAGCGCGACGGCGATGAGCGTGACGGCGCCTGCGGCGATCTGGAGCGGCGTCACGGGTTCGCCGTGCATCGGCCAGGCGACCGCGATCGACAGCACCGTGGCCGGGAGCATGTTGAGCGCCGTGATGCCCAGCGGCAGTTCGGTGATCACCCAGTTCATGATCAGGTGCCCGAGGGCGCCGGGGCCGATGAGGACCACGACGAGCCAGAACACGTCGGCGGCGTCGATGGCGTCGAGCGCGAGGCCGCTCACCAGCGCCATCGGGGTCACGGCGAGCGCCGCCCAGACCATCACCCCGGTCAGGTATTCCGAGGGCGACAGCCGGGCGCGGGTGCGCCGGGTGACGAGCAGGTAGGCCGACAGCGTCACGAGCGCCCCGCAGGACAGGGCCAACCCGAGCGGCGTCACCCGCACCCCGGCGCCGGCCCCGGCGACGGCAGCGCCCACCGACACGATGCCGACCACGGTCCAGCCCAGACGCCAGGGAGTGGGGCGTTCGCCGAAGAACCGGATCCCGCCGAGCAGCACCGTGACCGGCTGCAGCGACCCGACGAGGGTGACCGTGGCGATCGATGCGTGCTGGATGGCGGTGAAGAAGAACGCCATGTTCGCCCCGAAGCACAGCCCGCCCCACCGGCTCGCCCAGACCTGCGACCACGTGGGCCTCGACCCGCTGAGCATCTGCAGGGCGGCCATCGTCGGGACGGCCATCCACATCCGCACGGCGGCGACGGTGAGCCCGGGGGCGCTGATCTCTTTCGACATCGGGGGCCCGAGACCCCAGATCACCACCACCAGTCCCAGACCGCCGAGTGCGAGCAGGTAGCGGCGCCGGGCAGCGTCCGAGCCGGGCACGGCGGTGGCGGTCACCGGTGCACCCTACGCGTCCGGGTGATTCGTCGGCGCCGTGCGGGGCGGCTATCCTCACCGGGCCCTCGTGAGGAGATCGAACCATGCCGGTCCCGAAGAAGAAGAAGTCGAAGTCGAAGTCGCGCAGCCACCGGGCTGCCGCATGGAAGCTCGAGGCCCCGGCGCGCAGCACCTGCCCTCGGTGCAATGCGGCCAAGCGGCCTCACGTGGTCTGCCCGTCGTGCGGGTGGTATCGCGACCGTGTCGTGATCGACGTCGCCTGAGCCGACGGTGACCATCCTCCCCATCGCGGTCGACGCCATGGGCGGCGACCGGGCCCCGGGTGAGATCGTGCGGGGCGCCCGCCAGGCCGCCGAGGAGCACGGCATCCCGATCCTGCTCGTCGGACGGGCCGAGGCGCTCGGCGACGTGGGCGACCTGCCCGTGCGCGAGTGCTCCGAGGTCATCGAGATGGACGACGATCCGGCCCAGGGTGTGCGGCGCAAGAAGGATTCGTCGCTCGTGCGCGCCGCCGAAGCGGTCCGGGACGGCAAGGCCTCGGCCATGCTGTCGGCGGGCAACACCGGCGCCACGATGGCGTCGGCCCTGCTGCGGATGGGTCGCCTCAAAGGGGTGAGCCGCCCGGCGATCGCCACACCGATCCCGGTGCCGGGCGCCCTGCCGACGGTGCTGATCGACGCCGGCGCCAACGCCGAGGTGCAGCCCGACTGGTTGGTGCAGTTCGCCCAGATGGGCACCGTGTTCTCTCGGCAGCGGTTCGGTATCGCCACACCGCGGGTCGGCCTGCTGTCCATCGGCGAGGAGCCCACCAAGGGCACGCCGCTCGTGAAGGAGACCCACGCACTGCTCGCGCAGGCGCCCGGGATCAACTTCATCGGCAACGTCGAGGGACGCGACGTGATGACCGCCGACGTCGACGTCGTCGTCACGGACGGCTTCACCGGCAACGTCGTGCTCAAGACCCTCGAAGGCGCGCTCAAGACGATCGTACGGGCGCTGCTCGACGCGTTCGCAGCCAAGCCCGAGTACGCCGAGCCGTCCGCGGCGTTGATGCCGGCCCTGTTGCCGCTCTACGCCACGCTCGACCCGGAGACCTACGGGGGCGCCATGCTGCTCGGCGTCGACGGGGTGTGCATCATCTCCCACGGGTCGTCGTCGGCGCGCGCCGTCGTCAACGCGTGCCGGGTCGCGCAGGAGATGGTCGAGGCCGATCTCGTCGGCTCGCTGCGCGCCGCCATCTCGGCCTGAGCCCGACGGCGGTAACCTGCCGCCACGCCAACCGCCCCTGCCTCCCAGGAGATCCGATGCCCGCTGAGACGCACGTCGAGCACGGTCCCGTCAGTCGCGCCGAGGTGTTCGGGATCATCCGCGACCGGCTCGCCGACATCCTCGAGATCGAGCCCGATTCGATCAGCGAGGGCCAGTCCTTCGTCGACGACCTCGGAGCCGACTCGCTCGCGCTCATCGAACTCGTCGAGGCGATCGAGGAAGAGCTCGGGGAGCGGACCGTCGGGTTCCGCATCGAGGACGAGGACCTCGAAGACCTGAAGTCGGTGCGTGACGCCGTCGACTACGTGTTCGGGCGGGTGAACGCCGCCTGAGCACGCCCGCCGATCTCGAGGCCTTCGCAGGCCGGATCGGACACCGGTTCACCGATCCGTCGCTGCTGCGGATCGCGCTGTCCCACCGGTCGTGGGTGAGCGAACATCCCGGCGAGGAATCCAACGAACGGCTGGAGTTCCTCGGTGACGCCGTCCTGGGTTGGCTCGTGGCCGAGTCGGTGTTCCACCGGCATCCCGAGCTCACCGAGGGGCGCCTCACCGACCTGCGCAAGGCGGTCGTGAACGCCGGCGCGCTCGCGTCGGTGGCCGACGAGCTGGGGCTCGGGGAGGTGCTGTTCCTCGGCAAGGGGGAGGCGGCGGCCGGCGGGCGGGCCAAACCGTCGATCCTGTCCGATGCGCTCGAAGCCGTCCTCGCCGCCGTGTATCTCGACGGAGGCCCCGACGCAGCGCGGGACCTGGTAGCTCGCCTGCTCGGCCCGGCGCTCGAGCGCGCCGCCCGGTTCGGCGGCTCGGACCACAAGACCGCGCTGCAGGAACAGTTGGCCCGAAGGGCGTCGGGGCCGCCCGCCTACCACGTCGCCGAGGACGGCCCGGACCATGCGAAGGTGTTCCAGGCCCGCGTGCTCGTCGGCGACGCCGAGCTCGGGTCGGGTACGGGCCGGTCGAAGAAACAGGCCGAGCAGGCCGCCGCCGCCGAGGCCCTGCAGCGCCTGGCCCCGGACGCGCTCGGCGGGACGGGCGCCGGTGCCTGAGCTGCCCGAGGTCGAGGTCGTGCGCCGCGGCCTCGAACGCGAGCTCGTGGGCCGCCGGATCGACACCGCGATCGCCACCGGGGCGCGCACGGTGCGGCGGACCAGCACCGAGGCGGTCGAGGCCGGGACCCGGGGTCGCGCCGTGGGCTCGGTCGCCCGGCGGGGCAAGTACCTGCTGATCGGCCTCGACGACGGCGCCACGGTGCTCGTGCACCTGCGGATGAGCGGCCAGCTGCTCCTGGCCGCGCCCGGCACTCCGGAGCCGCCGCACACCCACGTCCGGTTCGGCCTCGACGACGGCCGGGCACTCCGCTTCGTCGATCCGCGCACCTTCGGCGAGGTCGTGGTCGTCCGCCCGGGGCGGTGGGCCGACGACGCGCCCGACCTGCTCGCCCTCGGTCCCGATCCGCTGCTCGACCGGTTCGGGCCGCACGGGCTCGCACTGCGGCTCGCTCGGCGTCGCCGGGTGAAGGACCTCCTCGTCGACCAGCACGTGATCGCCGGCATCGGCAACATCTACGCCGACGAGGTGCTCTGGCACGCCCGGGTGCGGTTTGATCGGCCCGGCGTGCTGCTCGACCCGGGGGAGATCCGAGGCCTGCACCGGGCGATCCGGCGGGTGCTCGGCGCAGCGGTCGACGCCGGGGGTTCGACGTTGTCGGACGGGCAGTACGTCGACGTGGACGGCCGGGCCGGGCGGTACCAGGACCGCCACGCCGTTCACGGCCGGGCCGGGCGGCCCTGCCCCCGGTGCAGCACGCCCATCCTGCGCACGGACTGGGGCGGGCGCTCCAGCTATTGGTGTCCGCGATGCCAGGGAGCCTGATCCACCTTTCATTTCAGGTTCTTGACCTCTGGTCTGTCTTGCTCATGAATTGTGTCTAATCTCTTCACGATGCCGATCTGGGAGCCGGAGCGCGCCGCGCAGGCCGAGGCCAGCCTGCGCGCCCGGGCTGCCGCCGGGTTGTGCATGGGCGGTGGCCTGCTCGGGCTCGTCGCTGCGGCGCTGCCGGGCGAACCGGCCCCGGGTGCCGACGCCCAGGGCGTCGTCATCGGGGTGATCACGGCGCTCGTCGGGCTGTTGCTCGTGTTCGTCGGCCGGCGGGCACCCGGGGTGGTGTACGACGTGTTGGCATCGCTCGCGGTGGTCGGCACCGGGGTCCAGCTCCATCTCGTGGCCGGCGCGCAGCTGGTGGAGGGCGGGCAGGTGATCCCGGGTGAGCTGATCCTCGTCCCGATCGTGCTGTTCGTTGGGGCGCTCCGGCCGATCCGCAGTTGCGTGGCCGTCGGGGTGGTCATCGTCGCGACCCTGGCGGCTGCCTACACGGCGCTCGACCATCGCTGGGGAAGCCTGCTGCTTCGCCTGGGCATCGTCGCCGGCTTCCTGTGGCTCAGCGGGGCGTTGGTCATCCTGCTGCGGCGCCGGGTCCTGGCGCTCGTCGACGAACTCGAGCAGACGGCTCGAACCGATCCGCTGACGGGACTGGCCAACCGCCGGGCCTTCGACGACGCGCTCGCCCGCCACCTGGCCGCGGCCGAGCGCACCGGCACACCGGTATCGGTGATCGTGGCCGACGTCGACCATTTCAAGTCGTTCAACGACCGGTTCGGCCACGCGGCGGGCGACGAGGTGCTCGTCGGGGTCGCCCGCCACATCGCAGCGTCGATCCGCCCGATCGACATCGCCGCCCGCCTCGGCGGCGAGGAGTTCGCGATCGCGCTGCCCGGGGTGAGCGTCGAAGATGCCGCTGCCGTGGCGAAACGGATCGCCGGGGCGTTGCAGGCCGGGGCCGACGAGCGGCGGGTGACGTGCAGCTTCGGGGTGGCCGAGCACGGCCCCGACGGCCCGGAGGGGGTGCTGCGCCGGGCCGACGGTGCGCTGTACCGGGCCAAGGAAACCGGTCGCGACCGGGTGGAACTCGCGCCGCACGAGCGCCGTCACCGACCGGCGATGCCGCCGAAGGGGTAGGGTTCGGGGTCCTTCGCCGCCCGAGGTCGACCGAGTGTTCCTGCGCCAGTTGACGTTGAAGGGGTTCAAGTCGTTCGCCGACTCGACCACCCTGCTCATGGAACCGGGCGTGACCGTCGTCGTCGGCCCGAACGGCAGCGGGAAGTCCAACGTCGTCGACGCGATCGCCTGGGTGCTCGGTGCGCAGGCACCTTCGGCGGTGCGCAGCCAGAAGATGGAGGACGTGATCTTCGCGGGCACGGCCCGGCGCCCGGCGCTCGGGCGTGCGGAGGTGGCGCTCACCCTCGACAACAGCGACGGCCTGCTGCCGATCGAGTTCAACGAGGTGACGATCACCCGGCGCCTGTGGCGGTCGGGTGAGAGCGAGTACGCGCTCAACGGTGCCCCGTGCCGGCTGCTCGACGTCCAGGAGTTGTTGTCCGACAGCGGGGTCGGGCGCCAGCAGCACGTGATCGTCAGCCAGGGTCAGATCGACGCGGTGCTGAACGCCCGGCCCGAGGACCGGCGCGGGATCATCGAGGAAGCCGCCGGCGTGCTGAAGTACCGCCGGCGCAAGGAGAAGGCCGAGCGGCGCCTGGAGGCCACCGAGGGCAACCTCGCCCGGGTCCAGGACCTGGTGCGCGAGGTGCGCCGGCAGATGCGGCCGCTCGAGAAGCAGGCCGATGCGGCCCGCCGCCATGGGGAGGTCGTGTCGGAGTTCGCCGTGCTCCAGGTGCACCTCGCCGGCCGTGAGCTCGACCGGCTCGACGGGTTGCTGCGCGAGCTCGACGGCGATCGAGGGGCGCTGGCCCGGCGGGAGGCCGAGCTGCGGGCCGAGGCGGAGCGCCTCGTCACCGAAGTGTTCGCCGCCGAGGTGACGCTCGCCCGGCTCGGCGGCTTCGCGCTCTCCGACGCGCTCGTGCGCGTCGAGCAGCTGCGCGAGCGCGCCCGGGGCCAGGCGGCGGTGGTGACGGAGCGGATCCGTGGGGTCGCTCGCGACCGCGAGCGGGCCATGGACGTCGGCGTGGTCGCCAACCTCGAGGCCGATGTCGCCCGGATGCGCGTCGAGCTCGGCGAGGTGGCCCTCGCAGCGGAGCGCATCGAACCCGAGGCGGCCGACCTCGCCGACGGCGAGGCCGACCTCGCGCGCCGGCGTCACGAGCTCGAGGCCGAGACCGCGACGGTCGGCACGGCGAACCTTGCCTCCGACGCGCTCGCCGAGGTGCGCGGCGAGCTGCGCAGCGTGCGGCAAGCCGTCGAGCGGGCGACCGCCGAGCGCCAGCGGGCCGAACAGCGCCGCACCGCGCTCGTGACCCGCGACGCCGCACTTGCCGCCGAGGTCGACCGTCTGCGCGCCCAGTGCGCCGAGGCCGAGGCGGCCGAAGAACCGCTGGTCGAAGCGACCGAGCGGACCGAAGCGGGTCTTGCGGCGGCCGACGAGCGCCGCGAGGGCGCGGATCTGGCCGCGCAGGCGGCGCGCCGGGAGCACGAACGGTGGTCGGCACGGGCCGAGGCGCTCGCGCTGGCTCTCGACGCCGCCCGGGCACGGGCCGGGGCGGAACGTCTGGCCGGGGTGCCCGGCGTGGTGGGGACGCTCCTCGATCTCGTCGAGGTCGATCCGGGATGGGAGGCGGCGTTCGAAGCTGCGGCCGGTGAGGCCCTCGCGGCCGTGGTGGTCGACGGCGCCGACGCGGCTCGCCGGGCGCTCCAGGCGCTCGGCGAGGCCGGGGCGTCGGGGGCGGTGCTCGCCCTCGGCGCGGCTGCGCCGGCGGTCGGACCCGACCCGGGCCGCACGGCGTCGTTCGGCACCCCGGTGCGGGCGCACGTGCGCGCGGCGGATCCCGCCGTGGGCGCCCTGCTCGACCGGCTCGTCGGTACGGCTGTGGTCGTCGACGGGGGTTGGGAAGCGGCGCTCGACGTGTCGTTGCGAGAGGCCGAGATCGTCGCGGTCACCCGGGCCGGTGACTGCTTCGGCCGCAGCGGCTGGCGGGTCGGCGCGACGATCACCGGTGCGACCGGAGCGGCGCTCGACGACGCCCGCAGCAACCTGGCGCAGGCCGGTACGGCGCTCGACGCCGCGGAGGACGAACTCGCAGCCGCAGCAGCGGCCGCCCAGACCGCCCGCCGGGAGCTCGACGAACTCGGCCGCCGCCTCGACGACAACGACGCCCGGTTCACCGCAGCGTCCGAAGGCCTGAGCCGGGCCCAGGCCACGCGCCGGGAGCTCGGCACGGAGCTGGCGGCGATCGAGCCGACGCTCGCCGAGCTCGACGAGCGTCTCGCCCGCGACCGGGCCCGGCTGGCCACGCTCGAGGCCCGCCTGCCGGAACTCGAGCAGCAGGCCGTCGCCGAGCGGGCCGTGCGCGAACGACTGCGGGGCGCCCGCCAGGAGCTCGACCGGGCGATGCAGGAACACCTCGGTCGGCGCCGGGATCTGGAACGGCGGGCCACGACGTACGCCGAACGTCAGGCGTTCCTCGAGCGGCGGATCCGCGACGCCGAGGTGCGCCTCGCGGCCGATGCCGTGGCGCGCTCCGAGGCCGCCGAGCGCCGGATCGCGCTCGATCGGTCGATGGCGCAGCTCGAACGGCTGCAATCGGTTCTCGCACGCTGCCGACCCGTGCTGGAGCAGGAGTGGGGCGTCCTGCAGGAGGCCCGCCAGCGGCACACCGAGGAGTCGCAGGCGGTCACGACGGCCCTCGAATCGGCGCGGCGGCGCCGGGTGGACGTCGAGCGCGGCCTCGACGAGGTGCGTGAGGCGGCGCGGCGTGCCGACGTCGACCAGGTCGAGGCCCGCACCCGGCGCGAGACCCTCGAAGCGGCGCTGCAACGCGAGCACGGGGTGGACGCCGACCTCGCGCAGGCGACCCCCGAGCCCGACCTGCCGCCGGGGATGACCGCCGCGCAACGCGCGGCCGAGCTCGAACGGGAACTGCGCATCCTCGGCCCGGTGAACCCGCTCGCGTTGGAGGAGCACGCCGCGCTCGTCGAACGGCAACGCTTTCTCGACGAGCAGCTCGAAGACGTGCGTTCCTCGCGCCGTGAGCTCAACCGGGTGATCCACGCCGTCGACAACGAGATCCGCTCGACGTTCGCCGCGGCCTTCGCCGACGTGACGACGAGCTTCGAGGCGCTCTTCGCCTCGCTGTTCCCGGGCGGTGTGGGCAAGCTGGTGCTCACCGAGCCCGACGACCTGCTCGTGACCGGCATCGAGATCGAGGCCAAGCCCTCGGGCAAGAACGTGAAGAAGCTCAGCCTGCTGTCGGGCGGCGAGCGGTCGCTGACGGCGCTCGCGTTCCTGTTCGCGGTGTTCCGCAGCCGGCCCTCGCCGTTCTACGTGATGGACGAGGTGGAGGCGGCGCTCGACGACGTGAACCTGCACCGGTTCCTGAACCTGTTGGGGGAGTTCCGCCGGGACGCCCAGCTGATCGTGGTCAGCCACCAGAAGCGAACGATGGAAGCCGCCGACACGCTGTACGGGATCTCGATGCAGCCGGGCGGCTCGTCGAAGGCGTTGTCGGAGAAGGTCGCCACGGGCGCAGCCGGTTCCGCCACGGACTGAGCGCAGGTCGATTCGCCGCGTCTCCCGGCCCCGGGCCGGGCGACCCGGCGCGCCCAGGGAGAGAGGTCGTTGACATGAGGTAAGCAGCATGTTTCACTACACATGCAAAGGAGCGCCGGACGCTCCCCTCCGATGGATGAGGAAGGAACCACGATGACCACCACCACGCCCGTAGCGGTGACCGTTGCCCGAGGTGACGGGATCGGCCCCGAGATCATGGATGCCACCCTGCGCATCATCGAGGCCGCCGGCGCCCAGCTGGCGATCGAGGAGATCGAGATCGGCGAGGCGGTGTACCGCCGGGGCAACTCGGCCGGTATCGAACCCGAGTCGCTCGCCTCGCTGCAGCGCACGGGCGTGTTCCTCAAGGCCCCGATCACCACCCCACAGGGGGGCGGGTTCAAGAGCCTCAACGTCACGGTGCGCAAGACGCTCGGCCTGTACGCCAACGTCCGGCCCTGCCCGTCCTATGCCCCCTTCGTCGCCACCAAGCACCCGGGCATGGACGTGGTGATCGTGCGTGAGAACGAAGAGGACCTCTACGCCGGGATCGAGCATCGCCAGAGCGACGAGGTGTACCAGTGCCTCAAGCTGATCACCCGCCCGGGCTGCGAGCGGATCTCCCGGTACGCCTTCGAGTACGCCCGGGCGTACGGCCGCAAGAAGGTCACGGCCTTCACGAAGGACAACATCATGAAGATGACCGACGGCCTGTTCCACCAGGTCGCCGAGGAGGTCGCCGCGGAGTACCCCGACATCGAGTTCGAGCACTGGATCGTCGACATCGGGGCGGCCAAGCTCGCCGACACCCCGGGCGCGTTCGACGTGGTGCTGCTGCCAAACCTCTACGGCGACATCCTCTCCGACGTCGCCGCCCAGATCGCCGGCTCGGTCGGCCTCGCCGGCAGCGCCAACATCGGGCCGACCTCGGCGATGTTCGAGGCGATCCACGGCTCGGCCCCGCGGCGGGCCGGGCAGGACCTCGCCAACCCGTCGGGCTTGTTCCTGGGCGCGGTGCAGATGCTCGTCCACATCGGTCAGGGTGAGGTTGCCGCCCGTGCCCACAACGCCTGGCTGCGCACGATCGAGGACGGCGTGCACACCTACGACATCTACGACCCGGCCGTCAGCACCGCCAAGGTCGGCACGACGGCCTTCGCCGACGCGGTGATCGCCCGGATCGGCGAGACGCCCAAGACGCTCACGCCGGTCGCCTATGCCGACCGGGCGTCGATCTCGGTGAAGGTGCCCGCCCGAGCCCGCCAGACCAAGGTCCAGGTCGGCATCGACGTGTTCGTCGACGTGCCGCACCTGACGCCAGCGGAACTCGGCGACAAGCTCGCCGCGCTCGCCGGGCCGGAGTTCGGGCTCGAGATGCTCTCCAACCGGGGTCAGAAGGTGTGGCCGAACGGCGCACCCGAGACGCTGTGTGTGGACGCGTTCCGCTGCCGGTTCGTCGGCAGCGGCGCCTCGGTGGCAACGGCCGACACCATCACGTTGCTCGATCGGCTCAATGCGGCCGGTTACCCGTTCATCAAGTCCGAGGGGCTGTTCACCTTCGACGGTGAGCCCGGCTACAGCAAGGGGCAGGGACAATGACCACCAACACCACACCGTTCAGCGCGGCATCGACCAGTGTGTCGGCAGCCGCCAACACCGCCGGCGCGGAGACCGACACGGTGACCATCTCGGTGCTGTGCGCCGAGGAGAGCCTGGCCGCGTTCTGCCGCCGGCTCGCCGCAGCGGTGAACCCGGGACCGATGCACCTCGCCCGGGTGTTCGCCGTGGCCACGCAGGTCTACCCCGTCCGGGTGGACGCCATGTGGGGCGAGGCGACGGTGCTGAACTGCGAGTTCCGGATGCGCCGGGCCGGTACGGCCGTCGACGCCGGTTCGGTCGCCGACCTTCGGCGGCGGCTCATGGCCTTCGACGTCCTCGAGCACCACTTCGTGCCACCGATGGTGCAGGTGCAGGCCCGCAGCCTGGCGCTCGCCGCCAGCTGAGCCGGCGTCGCCCCGGTCGGCCCGTTCGCCGGGCCGGCCGGGGAGGCTCGCACCCACAGGGTTAGGGTGCGCTCGCCATGGAAGTGTTGTTCCTTCTCCTGATCGTCGTCGGCGTCGTGTTCGGCGTCGGGGTGCTCCTGGTGGGTCGGCGCCGGAGCCGAGGCGTCGAGCTCGAACCGCCGCCGGCCGCTCGGACCACCATCGCCGAGGCCCGGGCGGCCCAGGCCCCGCCCGCCCCGGCCCCATCGGCCCGGCCGCCGCAGCGGGCCCCCGACGAGATCGTGCTGGCCGAGGTCCACCTCGACGAGCAGCCAACCGGCCTCGATGCCGAAGGTGCCCTGCGCGAGCTGTCCGACGAGGAGCTCGCGGCCCTGATCGACGCCGAGGCAACCGCCGAGGCCGACGCCGTCGACATCGCCGAGGCGACCGGAGCGCTCGACGCCGACACCGCACCCGCCGAGGTGCTCGAGCGGCCCCGGTTCCGGGATCGGCTGAGCCGAGCCCGCGCGGCGCTCGCGGCCGCGGTGGTCGGGGTGCGGGGCCGGCCGAAGGTGGACGACGAGACCTGGGACGACCTCGAAGAGGCGTTGCTGCGCTCCGACGTGGGCGTGAAGGTGACCACGGCCTTGCTCGAGCCGCTGCGGGCCCGGGTGACGGCGAAGGAGCTGGTGAGCCCCGACGACGTGCTCGACGCGCTGAAGGCGGACATGAAGTCCCGGCTTGCGGGTGCCGATCGCACGGTGCGGTTCGAGGACGGCCCGCCCGGGTCGCCGAACGTGTGGCTGTTCGTCGGGGTGAACGGGGTCGGGAAGACCACCACGATCGGCAAGCTCGGCTACCAGCAGCGCCTCGTCGGGCGCGCGGTCGTGATGGCCGCCGGTGACACGTTCCGCGCCGCTGCGGCCGAACAGCTCGGCACGTGGGCGGAGCGGTCCGGCGCACGGCTGGTGCGCGGCACCGAAGGTGGGGATCCCTCCGCGGTGATCTTCGACGCGGTGCAGTCCGCCGGGGCCCGGGGGGACGACCTCGTCCTCGCCGACACGGCCGGCCGGCTGCACACCAAGACGAACCTCATGGACGAACTGCGCAAGGTGCGCCGGGTCGCCGGCCGTGAGCCGGGCCGGGTCACTGAGGTGCTGCTCGTGATCGACGCGACGACGGGTCAGAACGGGTTGAACCAGGCCAAGGAGTTCACGCAGGCCACCGAGGTGACCGGGGTGGTCCTCACCAAGCTCGACGGTTCGGCCAAAGGTGGCGTCGTGTTCGCCATCGAGACCGAACTGGGCATCCCCGTGAAGCTGGTCGGCCTCGGCGAGACGATCGGCGACCTCGTGGCGTTCGACGCCGACGAGTTCGTCGAGGCGATGTTCTCGGCCTAGGCGAGCCTCACACCGACAAGCGGCACGGCATCCGCTTGATGCCGTTGATGAACGCCGACTGCAGGCGATCCGGCTCGCCGGTGATCTCGAGATCGGGGAGCCCGCTGAACAGTTCCTCGAACATCACCTGGATCTCCCGGCGGGCGAGGTTCGCCCCGAGGCAGAAATGGGGGCCGCCTGCACCGTAGCCCTCCTGGTCCCGGCTGTTGGCCCGGCGGACGTCGAACGAGTGCCCGTCGGGGAACACCGATTCGTCGCGGTTGCCGGACCAGTACCACATGGCGACCTTGTCGCCCTTGGCGATCTCCTGGCCGCCGATGACGGTGTCGGCGGTGGCGATGCGGCGCATGTGGATCACCGGCGAGGACCAGCGCACGATCTCCTCGATCGCGGACGGGGTGAGCGACGGATCGGCCATCCAGGCGGCGCGCTGGTCCGGGTGATCGGTGAGCATCTTCGCTCCCCAGGAGATCGCGTTACGGGTGGTCTCGTTGCCGGCGACCGCGAGGAGGATGAAGAAGCTCCCGAACTCCGCAGCGGTGAGCCGCTGGCCGTCGACCTCGGCGTGCATGAGCGCCGAGGTGATGTCCTCCCGGGGGTTGGTGAGGCGGTCCTGGCCGAGCGCCTGGGCGTAGCTGAACATGCCCAGCGCCGCGGCGCCGAGGTCCTCGATCGAGCCGCCGAAGTCCGGATCGCCGACGCCGAGGATCACGTTGGTCCAGTCGAAGATCTGCTTTTCGTCGGCGGCGGGGACGCCGAGCATGTCGCAGATCACCTGCAGCGGCAGGGGAGCGGCGAACGCCTCGACGAAATCGCATTCGCCGCCGCGCTCGCGGGCGTCGACCACGAGCTGGCGGGCCCGGACCCGGACGGACTCGTTCACCTGGGCGACGGTTTTGGGCGTGAAGCCCTTCTGGACGAGGAGCCGGAACTTCGCGTGCCGGGGATCGTCCATCACGATCATCGAGCCGAAGAACTCGAGGAACTCCGGTTGGGTCTCGCCGATGGTGATGCCGTCGGCCGAGGAGAACAGCCACGGCTTGCGGCTTGCCTCACGGATGTCCTCGTAGCGGGTGAGCGACCAGAACCCCGGGCCCTGGACCGCACCCGCGACCGACATCTCGATCTCCTTGTGGAACGCCACGGGGCGCTCGGCGCGCAGCCGGGCGAAGGCGGCGTGTCGTTCGTCGAGCGGCCTGCGCCAGAACGACGGCGCGCCGAGCTCGATGCCGTCGACGGTGAGGGACTGGGCCAAGGGCATGACGGTTCTCTCCTACTTCCAAGCGCAGGGCAGGCGCTTGATGCCGTTGATGAAGTTGGACTGCAGCAGGTCGGGCTCGCCGGTGATCCGCAGATCGGGAAGGCGGTGCGCGAGCTCGCGGAACATGACGGTGATCTCCCGGCGGGCGAGGTTCGCGCCGAGGCAGAAGTGCGGGCCCCCCGCCCCGTAGCCGACGTGCGGGTTCGGGTCGCGGGTGAGATCGAACCGGTACGGGTCGCTGAACCGGCGGTGGTCTCGGTTGGCCGAGTTGTACCAGTAGACGATCTTGTCGCCGGCCTTGATGGGCACCCCGGCGATCTCGGTGTCGGCGGTGGCGGTGCGCCGGAAGTGGATCACCGGCGAGGCCCAGCGCACGATCTCCTCGACGGCGGTCTTCGCGTGACGGTCGAAGTCGTTCCACCACAACGACTTCTGGTCCGGATGTGCCGTGAGCATCCGCATGCCGTGGCTGATGGCATTGCGGGTGGTCTCGTTGCCGGCAACCACGAGCAGGATGAAGAAGCTGCCGAACTCCTGGGTGGTGAGCCGTTCGCCGTCGACCTCGGCGAGCATGAGCGCCGAGGTGAGGTCGTCGCCGGGGTGGTCGAGGCGATCCTGCCCGAGCGCCTGCGCATAGGCGTACATCGACATCGAGACCTGGAGCAGATGGTCGAACGAACCGCCGTAGTCCGGGTCGCCGGCGCCGAGGATCACGTTGGTCCAGTTGAAGATCTGCTTGTGGTCCGCCGCCGGGATGCCCATCATCTCGCAGATGATCTGCAGCGGGAGCAGGGCCGCGACCTCCTCGACGAAGTCGCACTCGCCTCCCGGGAACCGCTCGAGCAGGTCGTCGACGATGGTGCGGGCCCTGTCCTGCACGTAGCCCTCGACCCGGTTGATCATCTTCGGCGTGAACCCGGCCGAGACCAGCGAGCGCAGGCGGTGGTGCCGGGGGTCGTCCATGGCGATCATCGAACCGAAGAACTCGGCGATCTCGATGGGGAGGTCCGGGATGTTCGAGCCCTTGCCCGAGCAGAACAGTTGCGGGTTGCGGCTGGCCTGCCAGACGTCCTCGTACCGGGTGAGCGACCAGTAGCCCGCGCCCTTGGGGAACGGCGGCACCTCGACCTCGTCGCACCAGAACACGGGGTGGTGCTCGCGCAAGGTGGCGAACACGTCCTCGCGGTGCTCGCGAGGGGCGAGCCAGAAGCTCACGTCCGACAGCGTGCCGGGGTCGACCGGGACGTCCGTGCGGGGCACGTAGTGGGTGCTCGGCATGACGGATGACACTACGGCGCCGGTCGACGGGTCGCGTGGCCGGGCGGGCGCGCAAGGCGTGCCCAGGCGAGCCGCAAGGAACGGGAAGGAAGGGTTCCCGTCGCTCGGGATCGGTCCTGCGGGTCCGATGGGGTTCCCAAGAGCATCACGTTCAGGGCCGTCGACTCGAGTGTTCCGGCCCCGTCGACGCTGTTCGCGACGTCCGAGGCACCGCCCGTGCAGGTCGAGCGGTACGTGGCCGGCCGTGCCCTCGTCCCGGTGCAACCCGACGACGGCCCGGGGCTCGCTCGCCTGAGCGTCACCTCGAGGGCGGTGTGCACCAGAGTTGACGAGCCAACGATCCGGTTCCTCTACAACGATCCCGGGGTCGCAGGGGCGACGCTGACGGTTTGGGTGTATCGGCTCGTGCCCCAGGACGGGTTCTCGTTGTCCGACCGCGTGGTGTTGCAGGCGAACGAGGTCACGATCACGTCGTCGGGGATCCGCGGCTGGCGACCGTCCCCGATCGTGCAGACCGGCGCGATCCATCGGCCAACGGCGGACATCGTCGTGTCATTTCTCGGGGTCGTCGGGCCCTGGCAGGTCGACAACCTGTACGTCGACCCGTTCCGTTCTCGCTGAGCGCCCCGGCTGCGGTCCCGGCCGACGGGCCGGGCAGGATCGCAGCGATGGCCGAGTACACGTTTTTCGTTGATGCCGATGGGTTCTTCCTCGGTGGTGGCGAACTGCACGCCACCGAGGACGAACTGCACGAACTTGGGGTGCGCTCGGTGGAGATCCCGAACGGGTTCGGGGTGGATCTCGGCGAGCGCATCCCGGTGCGCGTTGTGGGCACGCCACGCGGGTTGCGGTTCTACGCCCACCTGCTCGGGGTGCGCGACCCGGTGCAGCTCGAGGAACTCGAGCGCGTGATCACCGCAGCGCGGGCCCGCGGTGAGGATCTCGACGACCTGACGCCCTGAGAGGCCCGCCGGGCCGGCGGCTCGGGCAAGGTCGGGTGTGGATCGGGACAGGAGCGCCTCAAGGCCGCCACGGGCGAGGGGTGGGTGCCGATCGGGAAACCATGACGGGAGAACAAGTCCTCGGGGCGACGGGTCGGTGGCGGCGGCGGGTGGGGGTGGGCATCGCAGCGGCGACGGTGATGAGCGCCGGGGCCGGAGTGGCGAACGCGTACACGAAAACGGCGGTGCCCTGTGCCCCTCGGGCGCAGTCGCAGGTGCTCGCGCAATGGGGGGATCTGAACAACTACTTCGTCCTGCCGGGCGGCAGGTTCGACAACGCCGACGGTTGGTTCACCAGCGCTATCCTTGACATCCGGGCGATGGTGCAGGCGGCGAGGCCCAGTCAGCCGATCGCATCGCGCGGGGCCACGCCGACTCCTTCCCCGACTGCCGTACCGGCACGGGTCGTCGAGGGCGCGGACGGTGGCCCGACGATCGTGAGGGCGGATGACCAACCCCAGTTGAGGGTCTTCGGGTCCCGGCCCATGGGTACGGATCTGTTGTCGGCGTCGGATGCACCGGCATTGCCGCTGCCGAGTTACCGACCGAGCGCTGCGCTTCGGGTTCCGTCGGGCCACAGGGTCACGTCGAGCACCGTATGCATCAAGCCCGACGAGCCGATGATGCGGTTCTTCTATCGGGATCCGGGGGTGCCCGGAACGGAGTTGATCGCCACGATGTACCAGGTGGTCCACACCCCTCCAGGCAACACCATGGTGCCTATTGCGCGCTCGCACGAGGTGAGGATTCCCGCTAGGGCCGGCACGCCGCAGTGGCGGCTGTCCGCGCCGCTGCTGACCGGGGCCGACCGTGGCACTGCGCTGGCCGACGTGTTCGTCTCGTTCACGGTTCGGTTGACCGATACCTCGACCCTCGACCGGGGTGAGTGGTTGGTCGACAACGTTCTGGTCGACCCGTTCCGGTCTCGGTGATCGAACCGTGGTGGTGTAGCGAACACACGTTTGCATGTTGAACGTGTGTTCGCTGTGCTGTTGGTATGGCTGGTGGGGTGCACGACGCGATCCAAGATGCGGTTTGGGAGTTGTTGGCGGTCGATGCCGGCGTGTTGGGTGAGGCCGAGTTGCGGGAGGCGGGTCGGTGGTTGGTGCGGGTGCGGGGTTGGTTGGAGGGTGTGGATGCGGCGTTGACTCGGCGGGCGGAGGGGTTGGCCCGGTCGG
>JBJTVH010000021.1:0-33882 GCA_046081125.1 Acidimicrobiales bacterium | reverse complement strand
CCACGACGGTCGCGCCGACCACGACGGTCGCGCCGACCACGACGGTCGCGCCGACCACGACGGTCGCGCCGACCACGACGGTCGCGCCGACCACGACGGTCGCGCCGACGGGTCCCGGGTCCTACGCCGTGACGATCGGGGACCGTGCGCGGACCTGGCAGGTGGTCGTGCCGCCGTCGGGCACGCAGGGGCGACCCTTCGTCGTGGTCCTGCACGGGCGCGACGGTTCAGGGGCGGGGATGCGCACGCTCGGCCTCGAGGCGTTCGCCCGCCGCGACGGGGTCGTGCTCGCCTACCCCGACGCCGTCGAAGGAAGCTGGAACGACGGACGCCCCGGTGTCGACTCCGTCGCCCACCGGGAACCGATCGACGACGTCGGCTTTCTTCGCGCCGTCGTTGCCGATGCAACGACCCGGTACGGGGTCGACGCTCGGCGGGTGGTCGCCGTCGGCTTCTCCAACGGGGCGATGATGGCGACGCGGCTGGCGTGCGAGGCCGCCGACGTCTTCGGCTCCGTAGCCGCGGTGGCCGGGGTCGCAGCCTCCGAGCAGTTGAACCGATGCAACCCGAGTCGGCCGGTCGCCTTCCGGTTGGTCGTGTCCCGTCGTGATCCGACCGTTCCCTTCGCCGGTGGCCCGATCGGTGCGCCGAGCGGTCGTAGCCGTGGTGCAGGGGCGTCGGCGATGGCCGTCGCAGCGTGGTGGGCGGCCCGAGCCGGCTGCAGCGGATCGACGTCGGTGCCCGTGCCCGACTCGGCTCCTACGGTGCAGCGGTGGACGGCGACCGGTTGCGCGCCGGGCGCCGAGGTCGTGGTCGACTCACTCGATCTCAATGCTCACGGTTGGTTCGAGCAGCGGGGCTACTCGGCGTCGGCGGCAGTGTGGACGGCACTCAGCTCCCGTCTTCCGAATTGAGCGGTCTGCCGAAGCCTGCGACAGATCCAAACGGTTCCTTGAGTTCCGGTATCTAGCGTTCGGCCATGGCCGAGTTCACGATCCGCATCCCGCCCGACCCGGAGCAGTATCAGCGGCTCGTGGAGTCGGCCCGGGTGCTGGCCCACGTGAAACTCGATCCGGTGTGCGGTCCGCAGCTCGCCGTGCGCGAGGTCGAAGTGATGGCGTCGACCTCGCCGAACCTCGGCGAGGGCTGGTCGCTCGCCATGGTGTTGCTCGATGCGTTCGCTGCCGTGTGCGCCGGCATTCCGGCTGCTGTCGCCCACCTCGAAAAGCGCGATCTTGCCGAGGACGACCGCCAGCGCCAGGCGCACCTAATGGTGGACCGGGTGCTCGACCTCGTGCGGGACTCCCCTCGGGCGTCGGTTCGCCCGGACGACGCCGGCTGAGGCTCAGGCGTAGGCGTCGAGCAGCTCGCGGATCGCCTTGGCCTGGCCGCCGGACGTGGAGGACATGACGACGATCGGAGTGGTGATCCCGGCGGCTCGCCACGCTTCGACCCCGTCACGGACCTCGGTGGCGGATCCTGAGAGCGTGACGTCGTCGATGAAGTGGTCCGGCATCAGCGACGGAAGATCATCCCGACGCCCTGCGGCGATCGCTGCCCCGATTGCAGCCATCTCCTCGGCGTAGCCGTTGTCCTTCCAGTAGTTGCGGTAGTTGGGCAGCGACACGTAGCCGACGAGCGTCTTGCGATGCACGGCCCGGGCGGCCCGCTTGTCGGGATCGATGACCGTCGGCACCATGTTGCCGAGGAAGAATCCCTCCGACCGGCTGGCGGCGACCCGCGCGAGCTGGGCCGGCATCGCCGCCCGGGACGAGTTGGCCCAGACGGCACCGTCCGCTATCTCGAGGGCCAGCCCGAGCATTCGATCGCGCATGGTTGCGAGCACAATCGGCCCGTCGAACCCACTCGAGCGGACCCCGGTGACGTAGGCTCGGGTGTCGGCGAGGGGCGGTCCGGCTTCGATGCCCCGACGCGAGAGCGCCGGGCCGTGCGACACCCCGAGCCCGAGCAGGAACCGGCCACCCGACACCTCGTGGAGGTGGGCGGCGCTCGCTGCGGCCTCACTCGCGTGCGAGAGGTAGATCGGCTGGATCGACGTCCAGAACCGAAGCCGCTCGGTCACGTGGGCGAGCGACGCGCACAGGCTCATCGCGCCACCAAGGCTCGGGCAGGCCAGTCCGGCGAAGCCTCGCCGGTCGAGTTCGGCGGCCAACTCGAGGATCTGGGCCCGCTTCCCAGGGCTGGCGACGACGGAGACGGCAGGGAGGTCCGACATGGGGCGGCACGGTAGCGTGCCGCCCCATGCGGGTCGGCTTGCTGTGCCCCTACAGCTTGTCGGTTCCCGGCGGCGTGCAGGGCCAGGTGCTCGGACTGGCCCGGGCGTTGCGGGCCCGGGGCCACGAGGCCCGGGTGCTGTCGCCCTGCGACGGCCCACCTCCGGAACCGTTCGTGACCCCGCTCGGCAACTCCCTTCCGACGGCAGCCAACGGTTCGATGGCGCCACTCGCTCCCGATCCCTCGGCGGCGCTGAGGACCATGCGTGCGCTGCGCGACGAGGACTTCGACGTCCTGCACCTGCATGAGCCCTTGGCGCCGGGGCCGACGCTCACGGCGGTGGTGTTGCACGACACCCCACTCGTCGGCACGTTCCATATGGCGGGGGACAGCGCCACGTATCGGACACTGCGACCGATGGTTCGGTGGGCTGCGGGTCATCTCGACGCCCGGTGCGCCGTCAGCCGTGCCGCAGCCGACCTCGCCCACCGCTACCTTGGCGGCGAGTACCTGATCCTGTTCAACGGGGTGGAGATCGATCGGTGGCAACGCGTGCCACCTGCTCCCAAGAGCGGTCCGACGGTCTTCTTCTGTAGCCGCCACGAGCCTCGCAAGGGGCTCGAGGTCCTGCTTGAAGCGATGACCCACCTGCCGGCCGAGGTCCGGTGCTGGGTGGCGAGCACCGGGCCCGACACCGCACGCTTGCGCACGCAGTACGCCGGCGACCCGCGCATCGAATGGTTGGGTCGGCTGTCGGAGCAGGACAAGGTCGCACGGATGCGTGCGGCGGACGTTTTCTGCGCGCCGTCGTTGGGTGGCGAGAGTTTCGGCGTCGTGCTGATCGAGGCCATGGCAGCGGGAACGCCGGTGGTGGCGTCGAACCTCGACGGGTATCGCAACGTTGCCGACCATGGTCGTGACGCACTGCTGACCGAGGTCGGCGACCCGGTGGCCTTGGCTGGTGGGATCGCGGAAGTGCTCTCGTCGTCGTCGACGGCTGCACAATTGATCGCGGGCGGTGCGGTCACGGCGGCGTCGTTCTCGATGGACGCCCTCGCAGCGCGCTACGAGGAGCGCTACGAGTGGGTCCGGCGCCGTGGCCCCGGTGGCCTGGTTGCGCCAGGGCGCTCCGGCTCACGGACCCGGTGGTGGAAGCGGGGGTAGCATCTCGGTCGATGATCGTGCTCATCGTCGTGCTCGTGCTGGTCGTGCTCGTGGTGTTGTACGGGATCGCCGCCTACAACGGTTTGGTGAAGCTCCGCAACCGCGTCGAGAACGCCTGGTCGCAGATCGACGTGCAGCTGAAGCGCCGGCTCGATCTGATCCCCAACCTGGTCGAGACGGTGAAGGGGTACGCCGCCCACGAGCGTCAGACCCTCGAGGCCGTGGTGCAGGCCCGGAACGCCGCGATGTCGGCCCACGGCCCAGCGGAGTCAGGTGCAGCAGAGAACCAGTTGAGCGGTGCTCTTCGTCAAGTGTTCGCGCAGTCGGAGGCCTATCCGGAGTTGAAGGCGAACCAGAACTTCGGCCAGTTGCAGGAAGAACTCACGGCAACTGAAGGGCGAGTCGCCTACCCACGCCAGTTCTACAACGAGTCCGTGCTGTCGTATAGCACCAAGATCCAGCAGTTCCCGGCCGTGCTCATCGCCAACGCCCTCAAGTACGGACAACGGGAGTACTTCCAGGCCGAAGAGGCGGCGCGCGACGTGCCTCGGGTGCAGTTCTGATCGCCCGGGCCTGACCGAACCCCATGTACGACCAGATCGCTGCGAACAAGCGGCGCACCGTGGTGTTGATCGCGAGCTTCGTGTTCGTCGTTGTCGCTACCGGTGTCGCCGTCAGCCTGCTCCTCGGCGGCGGGCCGATCGGGATCCTTCTCGCGCTCGTCGTCTCCGGTGCGCTTGCGTTCACGTCGTATTGGAAATCGGACGTGGTCACCCTGGCCGTGAGCCGGGCCCTACCAGCGGATCCGACCGAGTACCGGAGGCTCTACAACCTCGTGGTGGGGTTGTGCATCGGTAGCGGGCTTCCGATGCCCAAGCTGTACGTGATCGACGATCCGGCGCCCAACGCGTTCGCCACGGGCCGCGACCCCAAGCATGCGGCGGTGGCGGTGACCACCGGCCTGCTGACGCTCATGAACCGGGTGGAGCTCGAAGGGGTGCTCGCCCATGAGCTGTCGCACATCCGCAACTACGATATTCTCGCGTCGACGTTGGCGGTGACGATGGTGGGAGCCGTTGCACTGGTGTCGGACACGGTGATCCGACTGATGTGGTGGAACGGTGGGCGCGTCAGCCGAGGCGACGACCGTGACGACTCCGGGAACCCGTTGGCCCTCCTCGGGTTCCTGTTACTGCTCCTCGCACCGGTGCTCGCCCGACTGATGCACTTCGCAGTCAGCCGCAACCGTGAGACGCTCGCCGACGTCTCGGCGGTGCAGATCACGAGATATCCACCCGGCCTCATCTCGGCGCTGGAGAAACTTCGGGCCGACAGCACGGTGACCCACAGCGCCTCGCGGGCCACTGCCCATCTGTGGATCGAACAGCCGCTCGCGGTCCGAGCCGACCAGGGCCGGCTGTCGCGGTTCAACCGCCTGTTCGACACGCATCCTCCGCTCGACGAGCGGATCGCCCTGCTTCGGGAGCTCTGATCGGTCCGTGCGCCGCTGGTCCGGACTCGTGTTCGTCCTGGTGGGCGCAGCGTGCGGGGCGGCGCAGGCCGACGTGACCGTCGGGCTACCCCCGACCACGACCACGACGCCGATCGCGACGCCGACGAACGGCGGGACGACGACCACGACGACGGCCACGACGACGACCACGACCACGACCACGACGACGACGACGACCACGACGACGACGACGACCACGACGACGAGCACGACCGGGCGACCGCAGGTCGTCTGGCCGCTCACCGGTCGTCCGGCCGACGCGACGGCGCCCGCCTACCGGCGTCCGGCACTCGTCGTGAAGATCGACAACGGGCCTCTGGCTCGACCGCAGAGCGGTCTCAACGCAGCGGACGTCGTGGTCGAGGAGATCGTCGAGTCGGCGACCCGATACCTAGCCGTGTTCCACTCGAGCGACGCCGACCCGATCGGACCGATCCGCTCCGCTCGGACCTCCGACCTTGCGGTGCTCGCGGCTCTTGGTCGGCCGTTGTTCGCCTGGTCGGGCGGCAATCCTGGTGTGCGCGCCGCTGTTGGCGCAGCGAACGTGGTGGACGTGGGCTTCGAGACCGCGCCCCGCGCGGCGTACTTCCGCCGGGTCGGCCGCACTGCCCCCAGCAACCTCTACTCCTCCACCGCTTCCTTGCGGGAGGTGGGCGCCGCAGCCGGTGCCACGGACGGTGCGCCGCCGGCTCTGTTCGAGCTGCCCGCATCCCCGGCGGGACCGCTCGGTCGGCCGGCCTCGGCGATCGAGTGGCGGATGGAGGGCGTCGTGCAGCGCTGGGACTGGGTCGACGGCCGCTTCGTGCATTCCGTCGCCGGCCGACCCCATCTCGATCGCGAAACGGGAGAGCCGATCGTCGCCGACAACGTCGTCGTCCTCGAGGTCGCCTACCGGCCGAGCCCGGCCGATCCTCGATCACCGGAGGCCGTCACGGTCGGTGGAGGCGCTGCCACGGTCGCAGCTGGCGGCCGGGTGGTCACGGGGACCTGGAGCCGGGGTCGAGCAGACGCCGCGCTGGCACTGCGCACGGAGGCCGGTGATGCGATCGCGCTGAGGCCGGGGCGAACCTGGCTGGCGCTCGTGCGCCCGGTCACCGCTCTGAGCGTCGAGTGACACCGGGCCCGGCCACGGCACGGGTGGTGGCTCGGGAGGCGCCCTAGAATCCAATGCCATGTCGGATCACACTGCAACGCCTCGTGCGACCGGTACCGTGCTCGTGAAGCGGGGCTTGGCCGAGATGCTCAAGGGCGGCGTCATCATGGACGTCGTCAACGCCGAACAGGCTCGGATCGCCGAGGACGCCGGGGCCTGTGCGGTCATGGCGCTCGAACGGGTGCCGGCCGACATCCGGGTCGAAGGCGGGGTCGCCCGCATGAGCGACCCGGAGCTGATCGAGGGAATCAAGGCTGCGGTGACGATCCCGGTGATGGCCAAGGCCCGCATCGGTCATTTCGTCGAGGCGCAGATCCTCGAGGCGCTCGGTGTCGACTACGTCGACGAGTCGGAGGTGCTGACGCCGGCCGACGAGGCGCACCACATCGACAAGTGGGCCTTTACCGTGCCGTTCGTGTGCGGCGCGACGAATCTGGGCGAGGCGTTGCGCCGCATCAGCGAGGGCGCGTGCATGATCCGCTCGAAGGGTGAGGCCGGCACGGGCAACATCATCGAGGCGGTCCGCCACCTGCGCTCGATCCTCGGTGACATCCGCAAGATCACCCAGGCCGACTCGGCCGAGCTGTTCGATTGGGCGAAGAGGCTCCAGGCGCCTCTGCCGCTTGTCCAGGAGATCGCCAGCACCGGCACGCTGCCCGTTCCGCTGTTCTGCGCCGGTGGGGTCGCCACGCCTGCCGATGCTGCTCTCGTCATGCAGTTGGGCGCCGAGGCCGTGTTCGTGGGGTCGGGGATCTTCAAGAGCGGCAATCCCGCCAAGCGCGCCCGGGCGATCGTGGAGGCGACCACCCACTTCCGGGATCCCCACATCCTGGCCAAGGTCAGCCGGGGTCTCGGCGAGCCGATGACCGGGATCGGGATGGACAAGGTTTCCGTCAAGCTGGCCGAGCGCGGCTGGTGAGAGCCGGGCGATCGACACAGGAGCCGCCAGGTGGTGGCCGCTCGCATCGGCGTGCTCGCCCTGCAGGGGGCCTTCGCCTCGCACGCCCGCGCGCTCGCTGAGGTCGGCACCGAGCCGGCCGAGGTACGGGTGCCGGCCGACCTCACCGGGATCGACGGGATCGTGCTGCCAGGCGGTGAGTCCACGACCATGTCGATGTTGCTCGAATCGTCCGGACTCTTCGGTCCTCTCCGCGATCGGCTCCTCGGGGGCCTGCCGGCATTCGGCACGTGCGCCGGGATGATCCTCCTGGCCCGGGAGGTACTCGACGGTCGCAGCGACCAGCGTTGCTTCGGCGCGCTCGATGTTGCGGTGCGCCGGAACGCGTACGGCCGGCAGGTCGACAGCTTCGAGACCGATCTCGACGTCGCCGGGCTGGACCGACCGTTCCACGCCGTGTTCATCCGGGCGCCGGCGATCGAGTCCAACGGGCCGGCCGTGGTGGTGCTCGCCCGTCACGAGGGGCGACCGGTGCTCGTCCGTCAGGGGTCGGTGTACGCAGCGGCGTTCCACCCCGAGCTCAGTGGAGACGCTCGACTCCATGCGCTGTTCGCAGCGCACGTCCCGACGCACAGGAGGTAACGCCGACATGTCCGGCCATTCGAAATGGGCGACGATCAAGCATCAGAAGGCTGCGACCGACAAGGCTCGCGGGAAGCTGTTCGCCAAGCTCATCCGCCAGATCGAGGTGGCCGCCCGAAACGGGGGCGCTGAGGTCGAGTCCAACGCGACATTGCGAGCGATGGTCCAAAAGGCGCGAGCGGCGTCGGTCCCCAAGGACACGATCCAGAAGGCCATCCGGCGAGGGACGGGCGAGGAGCAGGGCACCTCGTACGAGGCGATCACCTACGAGGGCTATGCCCCGGGAGGGGTCGCTGTGCTGGTCTCGGTGCTGACGGACAACCGCAACCGGACCGGGGCGGAGATCCGGGCCGTGTTCTCGAAGATGGGTGGCTCGATGGCCGAACCGGGTGCGGTTGCGTGGCAATTCTCCCGCAAAGGGCAGCTGAGCGTTCCCCGCTCGGCGAGTGAGGAGGAGTTGTTGCTCGTTGCGCTCGAGGCGGGCGCCGAGGACGTCCGTGACGATCTCGAGGTCTGGACGATCACGACCGAGCCGAACGATCTCGAGCCCGTGCAGTCCGCCATCGAGGGGGCAGGGCTCGTCGTGACGTCGGCCGAGGTCACCATGGTGGCCTCGACGTCGGTGCCGGTGGCCGACGCCGAGGACGCCCGGAAGGTGTTGCGGATCCTCGATGCCTTCGAGGACAACGACGACGTCCAGGACGTATATTCCAACGCCGACCTCGACGACGAGGTCCTCACCGAGATCGAGGCCTGAGATGGTGGCGCCGTCCGTCGGAGATCCCGCACCGGATTTCACCCTGCCGGGCACCGGAGGCCAGGACTACCGTCTGGCGGACTACCGGGGTCGTCCGGTCGTCCTGGTGTTCTACCCCGGTGACGACAGCCCGGTGTGTACCAAGCAGCTCAACACCTACAACCACGATCTCGCCCAGTTCGAGGGCGTCGGGGCCCAGGTGCTCGCCGTCAACGCCGGTTCGATCGAGAGTCACGAGTCGTTCCGCGCCAAGCACGGGTTCGGGTTCCCGCTGCTCGCCGACCCCGACAAGAAGGTCGCTGCCGCCTACGGCACGCTCGGGCCGCTCGGGTTCCCCCGCCGCAGCGTGTTCGTCGTCGACGGTGCCGGGGTGATCCGTTATGCCCACCGGGCCATCGCCGGCCTCACGTACCGACCCACCGATGAGATCGTCTCGGCGGTCCGGTCCGCGAGTTGAACGTCACGGGCACGCCGGCCCGACGTCGTAGACGCTGAAGCCGGCCGGGCGTTCGCGAACCTCGACACGGGCCTCGCCGGGCCGGCACGGCCGCGCCGCCATCTCCTCGAGGAGTGCCCGCTCGTTGGTGCCGAACCTCTTCTGATAGGAGTCGAAGAGCACCACGCGCTCGACACCTCGCTTGCCGAGGAACGCCGAATAGGAGGCCGTGTCGGCCCAGCTGCGCCGAACGATCGACTCGGGGAAGAACTCGCTGTCGAGCCGCCCTCCGGCCTTGAGCAGCCAGTACATCCCGACCTTCTCGTCGTCGGCTCGGAGGTACCGGTACATCCGCCCCGGTTCGAAGCCGGCGGTTTCGATCCACTGCGCCGTGGTCGTCTCGGGCGCCCGCCGCAGCGACTTCCAGGCCGTATCGGTGCTGAGCGGGCCCAGCGCCACGAGGTTGGCGGCGGCCAGGAGCCCGCACGCCGCTACGGGGAGCAGTGCGCGGCGGTGCTGCGTCGAGCGGAGCGCAACCAAGCACAACGGCACGGCCACCACCAAGCCTCGCATGCCTACCGTGCCCAAGAAGTTGACGACCTTGTCGCGCAGCGACGAATCGACGAACACCGGCGACGCGATCACGAGGTAGGCGGCGGGAAGCGCCGGCAGGACCGAGGTGGCGAAGGCGATCAGCAACCGCCGCCGGTCCGGTGCCCAGAAGAACCAGGCGGCGACGATCACGGCCGTGACCGGGAGCAGCACCGCCGGGTGGTTCACGTGGGCGAGGGCGACGAGCGCGACGGCCGAGACGTGGCGCCCCCGGCGCCAGCGGCCGATGCCGACCAGCAACAGCGTGACCGCCCACAGGAACGGCAGCTGGCCGGCGATCGGCGCCATGACGAGGGCGGGGTTGACCAACACGGCCACGGCCCACCAACCGCGCCGCAGCTCGGGGGCCGCATAGAAGGTGGCGAGCACGGCGAGCAGGCCGCCCAGGGCGAGCCAGACCGACACCGACTGCTCGCCGAGCAATGGCCACAGCAGCGCCGCCGTCGTCCAGGGCAGCATGCCGTAGGGATAGGTGAGGGCGTTGCCGGCGCCGAGCACGTCCATTCGCCACGGGATGCCCTGGCCACCCCAGAGCTGATCGGCGATCCACCAGACGTGGCCGTAGTTGGACATGCTGTCGAGCGTGACGACGATGTCGAGGCTCCCGATGGCGCCGAGCACGATCACCCAGGCCACGGCCAGACCGACGGCCAGGATCGTGCCGACCTCGTGATCGGCGGCCGCCTGAGCGCCGAACCGTTGCCTAAGGTTGACCGCTGCCATGGAACTCCACCGGGGATCTGCGTCCGAGCCGACATCGGTCCCCGAGGTCGGGTTCCGGAAACAGCGTAGCCACTTGGGGCGGACGGATCGTCTGGTCGTCGTCCTGGTGGCCCTTGCCCCGCTTGCGGTGTGGCCCGACGATCCGACTGGGCCGCGAGCGATGATCGCCGGGGTGGGCCTGCTCGTCGCGATCGCCGCCGCAGCGGCGGCGGGCCGGCTGTGCCCGCAGGGCAGCGCGCTCGGCACGGTGGCGGTCGCCGGCGCATGCCTGGCGCTCAGCGTCGTACCCCCCGGGGTGATCACCTGGGTGATCGCAGCTGCGCTCGGGGGAGGGGCCGGGGTGGTCGCGTCGCCGCTGGCGGCCGCCCACCTTGGCCGGCGAGGTCGGCGGTGGGCGGTCGTGGCGGCCGTCGGGCTGGCCGGCGGCGTGGTCGCCGCTGCGGCGATCGCGGGCCCGGCGATCGGGCTGGCCGTCGTCGTGACCGTCGCTGCGGCGGCTGCGGTGGCCGGCCGGCGCCTGCGGTCGTCGCCGCTGCGAACGACCGTGCGCGCCCGACTCGCGGTGGGAGCGCCCCTTCTGCTCACGGTCGGCGTGCTCGTGTGGGTCGGGGCGAACGACCCCTCAGTGGGCTGGTTCGGGCCGGTGATCCGCCACGGCGATCGCGCCGTGAAGCAGGTCGCACTGACCTTCGACGACGGTCCCGCCGAGAGCTCCCTCGCGGTGGCGGACCTCCTGGATGCCGCCGGCGTCGCCGGGACGTTCTTCGTGGTCGGCAAGGCGGTCGACGCCCGCCCCGAACTGGCCCGAGCGCTCGTCGCCCGGGGGCATCTGCTCGCCAACCACTCGTACCACCACGACTATTGGCGATGGCTCGATCCTCGCTATCCCGAACTGGACCGCACGCAGGCCTCGATCGCCAGGGCGACGGGGGTGTGCCCCTCGTTCTTCCGGCCTCCGCACGGCCAGCGGACGCCGTTCATGAGTGGCGTGGTCGCCGACCGCGACATGGAGACGATCCTGTGGGACGTGTCGGCTGCGGACTGGACGCCGATCGACGGCGCCGACATCGCTCGACGGGTGCTGGAGCAGGTGCGGCCCGGTTCGGTGATCCTGCTCCACGACGCGATCGACGGTCGTCCGGATGCCGACCGATCAGCGCTGCTCGACGCGCTGCCAATGATCCTCACCGGACTTCGCGAGAGAGGTATCGAGCCGGTGCGGCTCGATCGACTGCTCGGCCGAGCGGGCACCCTGGCGCCCGCTGCCTGCGGGCTCAGCGCCGGAGCAACGCCCGCGCGAGACGCCTGAGGGTCCACCAGCCGCTGACGGCGAGCCCGCCGGTGACGGCCACGGGCACGGCGAGTTCCCGGGCCTGCCGGACGGGCCCCAACGGGCGGGTGGATCGCACGCCGGCGACGACCGTCATCCACAGGTCGATGACGACGTCCTTCATGCGGGTCCGGGACCGGAACACCGGCACCGGTACGAGGACGTCATTGCGCAGCTTGCGGCCTCGCCGGCACATCACCACGGCGACCTCGACGGTTTCGGAGTACTTGTACCCCTTGTAGAAGTCGAGGGCGTCGGCGAGGGCGCCGGCGCGGAAGATGCGGTACCCGGATTCGATGTCGTAGAGGCGTTGGCCGGCCCACAGCGTGCCCCAGGTGCTCATCACCCAGTTCCCGGCCTGCTTGTACTTCGGGTAGGTGGACAGGTCGCGCCGCACGATGAGTGCGTCGAGGTCTTCCTCGATCATCTGACGGTGCAGGTCCTCGAGGACGGCGAGCTCGTGCTGACCGTCGGCGTCCACGGTGTAGACGAAGTCGTCGGGGTGGATCTCGCCGGCGGCGATGCGCCGCCGCAGGTCGGTGAAGGCCGTGTAGTACGCCTCCGACATGCCCTGGTTGACCTCGTGGATCAACAAGCGGGCTTGATCGTGCCCCGGGAGCCACGACTGGATCTCGGACCGGGTCCGGTCGGTCGAGCCGTCGTCGACGACGACGAGTTCGTCGACGTAGCCGTAGAGCTTGTCGAGCACGCCGACCACGGTCGGCTCCTCGTTGTAGGCCGGCACGACGGCGATCCGTCGGGGCGAGTGAGGTTGTGCCGAGCCGAGCATCACCGCTCCCCGGCGGCAGTGCGGGACGGCACCGTGAAGCCTTCGGCGAGGTAATGCTCGAACGTGAGGCGCATCCCCTCGTCGAAGTCGACCTGGGGTGTCCAGCCGATCTCCTCACGGGCGCGGTCGGTCTTGACCACCCGGGCCTTCAGGTCGCCCGGCCGTGAGGGCCCGTACTCCACCGTGACATCGCCGACGAGTTCCCGGACGCGTTCGGCGATGTCACGGATCGACACCGGGGTGTCGCCGTCGAGGTTGTACGTACGGTTCGTGGCGGCCGGGTTCAGCGCGAGCACATGGGCCCGGGCGAGGTCACCGACGTAGACGAAGAACCGCTCCTGACGCCCGTCGCCGTCGATGCGCAACGGCTCGCCCCGGAACGCCCGCTTGAAGAACGCAGCCGCCACACAGTTGTCGCGCATGCGAGGGCCGTAGGGCACGCCGTACCGCAGCACCGTGAAGGGCCGCTGGTACAACGTGGCGTAGTCCCGACACATCATCTCCGACGCGACCTTGGTGCTCACGTAGAGGTGCCGGTCGGTCTCGGGGGCGAAAGGTGTCGACTCGTCGACGACGTCGCCGGTGGTGGCGGCGTACACCCAGACGGTCGAGGCGAGGATCACCCGGCCGGCGTCGGCCTTGCGGGCCGCCTCGAGGACGGAGACCGTGCCGCTGCAGTTCAGCCGGACGGCGCCCACCGGGTCGGCGTGCACGATGTTCACGTCGGCATAGGCGGCGAGGTGGAACACCGCGTCGGTGCCGGCCACGACGTCGGCGACGGCATCGGTGTCGAGGATGTCGACCGGCGTCCACTCGACGTCGCTGCGGTGCGGGGCGCGGGGGTCGAGCACCCGGACCCGGTGACCGGCGTCGGCGAGCGCGTCGATCACGTGGGAGCCGATGTACCCGGATCCCCCGGTGACGGCGACGAACTGCTCCACGATGCTGTTCCCTTCTCGGCGACGCCGTCGCCGTTCGTTGTGGGTTCCTGGACTGCGGGCGACCGTCGGCTACATGCGCCCGAGCGCTGCGGCCACCGCGTCGAGGACGATCTCGGCCTGCTCGTCGGTCATCACGGCCGACGTGGGCAGGCAGACGTGCCGGGCGCAGATCCGCTCCGCACCCGGCAGCGGGCCTGAAGCCCACGGCTCGAACACCGGCTGCAGGTGCAGCGGCGCCTCGTACACCTCGCCCGAGAGCCCGACCCCGTACTCCTCGCGCAGGAGCTTCTTGTAGGCGGCCCGGTCGACCCCGTCGGGCAGGTAGGCGACGTACTTGTAGTAGTTGCTGACGCTGTCGAGTGGGACGGCCACCGGGTGCAAGCCCGTCGCCTCGATCCCCTTGTCGTAGATCGCCGCCACGCGCTGCCGTGCGGCGATGAACTCGGGGAGCCGACCGAACTGGCTCAACCCGATCGCCGCATGGGGCTCGCTCATCCGCCAGTTGTACCCGAGCCGGGTGTGGAGGTTGGTGAGGAAGCCGGCCTTGCCCTGGTCCCGGTAGATCTTCGACTCCTCGGCGATGCGGTCGTCATCGGTGACGATCATCCCGCCCTCGCCCGAGGTCATGACCTTGGTGGGGTAGAAGGAGTACGACGCTGCGATCCCGAAGGTGCCCGCCATCCGCCCCTGGAAGCTGCTGCCATGGGCGTGGGCGGCGTCTTCCATGAGCCAGATCCCGGCGTCGGCGCAGATCTGCAGGATCTCGTCGATCGCCGGCGTGATCAGGCCGGCGACGTGCACGACCACTGCGCCGACCGTGTCGGGGCCAATGGCGGCCCGCACGGCGGCCGGATCGAGCGCCAACGTCGCGGGATCGCAGTCGACGAAGCGCGGCCGGGCGCCGGCCGCGATCACGGCAGCGGCGGTGGCGAAGAAGGTGTTGGCCGGCACGAGCACCTCACCGCCGGCCACCCCGACCGCCCGGAGGGGGATCTCCAGGGCCGAGGTCCCCGAGTTGACGGTGATGGCGTGGGCAACGCCGTTGACGGCGGCCCACCGCTCCTCGAACTCCCGGCTGATCTTGCCGAGGGTGAGCTGACCCGTCCGCAGGCACTCGTCGATCTGCGCCAGGATGGCCGCCCGGTCCTCCTCGGGAACGTGGATGGCAGCGGGCGGTACTCGAAGTGGCGACGTCACGGGACCGGAAGCTCCTCGGTGAAAAGAATCCGGTGAACCGTAGCGCCTGACGCGCTCCGACGGGAGGGGACCACGTGCGCCGTGCCCGGCGCCACCGTCATCCACCCCTCGTCCGCAGCGGACCGGTAGGATCCGAACCGGTGTTCGTCCTCGGAATCGATCCCGGTCTGTCGCGTTGTGGGTACGCCTGCCTCGAGACGACGCTCGGTCGGCAGGTGCGCGCCGTGGCGCTCGGGGTGCTCACCACGCCGCCCACGGCGCCGCTGCCGGCCCGTCTCGGCGAGTTGCGGCGTGAGCTGAGCGCACTGTTCGACGACCTCCGGCCCGATGCGGTTGCCGTGGAGCAGGTGTTCTTCCAGGTGAACGTGCGCACGGCGATGGCGGTCGGCCAGGCCAGCGGCCTCGCCCTAGCGGAGGCGGCGGTGCGCGGTCTCGATGTGGTGCAGTACACCCCGAACCAAGTGAAAGAGGCCGTCGCCGGGTGGGGCGGGGCCGACAAGGGGCAGGTGGCACGAATGGTGCAGGCCCGGCTCGGGTTGGCGGGGCCGGCCAAGCCGACCGATGCCGCCGATGCAGCCGCGCTCGCGCTCTGCCATCTGGCGATGGCGCCCACGCGGGCCCGCATGGCGGCGGCGGTGCGGCGATGATCGGCTCACTGCGCGGGGTGGTTCTCGAGGTGCTGCTGCCCGGCGAGGTGCTCCTCGAGGTGGGCGGCGTCGGGTACCGGGTCCAGGTATCGGCTCGGTCGCTCGCCCAGCTCAGCCCCGGGAGCCCGGCGTTCCTCCACGTTCACCACCACGTCCGGGAGGATGCGCAGGTCCTCTACGGTTTCCTGTCCCGCGACGAGCGGGCGTGTTTCGATGCGGTCCTCGGCGCGCACGGGGTCGGTCCGGCGCTGGCGATGGCGATCCTGGGCACCCTCAGCCCGGTCGAGTTGCGGCGCGCGGTGAGCTCGGACGATCTCGCGGCGCTGTGCCTGGTGCCCGGGGTCGGCAAGAAGACGGCGCAACGGCTGGTCCTCGAGCTCCGGAGCCGTCTCGACGTGCCCGAGCCGTCCGATCTGCCCGGTGTCGGTTCGGTCGGGGGTGCCGGGGTGGCCGTCGCCGAGGCCCGGGCCGCGCTCGCCGGGCTCGGGTTCGGGCCCGAGGAGGTGCGCGATGCGTTGGCGCGCGCCACGCCGGGCGCCGACGCGTCCACCCTGGTGCGCGAGGCGCTCCGGATGCTCGGGAGCTCTCGTGCGTGACGAGCTGCTCGACCCGGCCGGCGCCCCGGAGGACGAGGTCGCCCTCGAGGCCGGGCTGCGCCCCCGCCGGCTCGAGGAGTTCGTCGGGCAGGGGGAGCTGAAGGAGCACCTGTCGATCATCCTCGAGGCGGCCCGGCAGCGGAACCAGCCCGCCGATCACGTGCTGCTCGCAGGTCCGCCGGGCCTGGGGAAGACGTCGATGGCGGGGATCATCGCGGTGGAGATGGGGGCCCACCTGCACGTCACGTCGGGCCCGGCGCTCGAGCGGGCGGGCGACCTCGCGGCGATCCTCACCAAGCTCGAGGCGGGCGACGTGCTGTTCATCGACGAGATCCACCGGCTCTCGCGTGCGGTCGAGGAGATCCTCTATCCCGCGATGGAGGACTTCGTGATCGACCTCGTCGTCGGCAAGGGCCCGGCGGCGTCGTCGATCCGCCTGACGCTGCCCCCCTTCACCCTCGTCGGCGCGACGACCCGGACGGGCTTGATCACCGGGCCACTGCGGGACCGGTTCGGCCTGGTCGCCCGGCTCGACTACTACGCGACCGAGGAACTCGAGGCGATCGTCACGCGGGCGGCCGGCATCGTCGGCGTGGTCGTCGACACCGAAGGCGCCTGGGAGATCGCCCGGCGCAGCCGAGGCACGCCGCGGATCGCAAATCGCTTGCTGCGCCGGGTGCGCGACTACGCCCAGGTCCGCGGCGACGGCACGATCGACGTCGGCACGGCGCGGGCGGGCCTCGCCGTGTTCGGCGTCGATGGGCTCGGGCTCGACAAGGTCGACCGCGCCATCCTGAACGCGCTGTGCCGGAGCTTCGGCGGCGGGCCGGTCGGGCTGTCGACCTTGGCGATCAGCGTCGGGGAGCAGACCGAGACCGTCGAGGACGTCTACGAGCCGTTCCTCATCCAGCAGGGCCTCCTGGCGCGCACCCCTCGCGGTCGGATCGCGATGCCGTCGGCCTGGCTGCACCTCGGCCTCGAACCGCCGGGCACGGCTCCCAGCCTGTTCTGACCGGTAGCGTCCCACGACCGTGCAGCTGTCGGATCTCGACTACGACCTCCCCGAAGCCGCTATCGCGCAGGTGCCGATCGAGCCCCGGGACGCGGCCCGCCTCCTCGTCGATCGGGGCCCGGGTGCGGTGCCGGCGCACCATGGCGTCCGGGACCTTCCCGACCTGCTCGAACCAGGCGACCTGCTCGTGGTGAACGACACGCGGGTGTTGCCGGCCCGGCTCCGTCTCCAGCGGGCCAGCGGCGGTGCGGTCGAGGTCCTGCTGCTCGAAGCACTCGATGACACCGCCCGCCGGTGGGAGGCGCTGGTCCGCCCCGGTCGGAAGCTGCGCGAGGGCGAGGAGATCCGCTCGGGTGACCTGATCGTGCGGGTCGGTCCGCGCCGCAGCGACGGCACTCGGGCCGTCGAGTTGTGCACCGACGATCCTTGGGGGGCGCTCGCCCGCCACGGCGAGGTGCCGCTCCCGCCGTACCTCACGCAGGGCATCGCCGATCCGGAGCGCTACCAGACGGTGTACGCACGCCGCCCGGCCTCGGCGGCTGCGCCCACCGCCGGTCTGCACCTCACCGCCGAGGTCCTGGACCGGCTCGCAGCGCGAGGCGTCGGCCTCGCCCGCGTCGAGCTGGTCGTCGGGATCGACACCTTCCGCCCGGTCACCGAGGACGATCCCACGACGCATCGGATGCACACCGAGTCCTATGCCGTGCCGGCCGAGACGATGGAGGCCTGCCGACGTGCCCGCCGGGTCGTCGCCGTCGGGACCACGTCGGCCCGGGCACTCGAGAGCGCTGCGGCGCGTCAGGAACTCGTCGGGCGTACGGACCTGTTCATCCACCCGCCGTACGACTGGAAGGTCGTCGACCTGTTGCTCACCAACTTCCATCTGCCCCGCACGACGCTGCTGCTGATGATCGGCGCGCTCGTCGGCCCCCGCTGGCGGCGCCTGTACGAGACCGCGCTCGCGGAGCGCTACCGGTTCTTGTCGTTCGGCGACGCCATGCTCCTGCAGCGGGGCGTCGGCCCGTGAGGCCGGTGGAGGTCGAGGTCCGTGCCCGGGACGGCGCGGCGCGCACCGGTGTGGCGACCACGGCCAGGGGCGTCTACCGCACGCCGTGCTTCATGCCCGTCGGCACCCGAGGGGCGATCAAGTTCCTCTCCGCAGCCGACTACGAGCGGCTCGGCGCCGAGATCGTCCTCGGCAACACCTACCACCTCATGCTGCGACCCGGCGCGGCGGTCGTGGCCCACCTCGGCGGGCTGGGCGCCTTTGCCGGTTGGGGCGGCCTCACGCTGACCGACTCTGGCGGCTACCAGGTGTTCTCCCTCGAGCCGTCGGTCGATGACGACGGGGTCACGTTCCGCTCCACCTACGACGGGTCCCGGCACCGGTTCACCCCGGAGGGCGCGGTCGCCACCCAGGAACTGCTCGGCGCCGACATCCAGATGGTGCTCGACGTGTGCCCGCCTCTACCGAGCCCTGCGGCGGTCGTGCGGACCGCGGTGGAGCGGACGGCGGCGTGGGCCGCCCGAGCCCGAGAGGCCCACACCCGACCGGACCAGGCGTTGTTCGGCATCGTGCAGGGCGGCGTGGATCCTGCGCTTCGGGCCGAGTCGGCCGGGCGCACCGTCGCGCTCGGGTTCGACGGCTACGGCATCGGAGGGCTGTCGGTCGGCGAACCGCGCGAGCAGATGTTGCCGGCGCTCGCAGCGGCGATCGCCGAACTGCCCGACGACCGGCCGCGTTACCTGATGGGCGTGGGCGACCCCGCCTCCCTGGTCGAGGCGGTCGCCCTCGGCGTCGACCAGTTCGACTGCGTGTTGCAGACCCGCCTGGGGCGTCACGGCACGGCGCTCACCGAGGCCGGCAAGCTGCACGTGAAGAACGCCGCTCACGCCCGCAGCGACGAGCCGATCGACGCCTCGTGCCGCTGCGAGGTGTGCGCGCGGCATTCGCGGGGCTACCTGCGCCATCTGTTCCAGGTGAGCGAGCCGACGGCGGCCCGGCTGGTGTCCCTGCACAACGTCGCCTGGACGTTCCAGCTCGTCGACGCGATGCGGGTCGCGATCGAAGCCGGCACGTTCGAGGCGCTGCGACGCCGGGTTCTCGCTGCCTGGGGCTAGTGTCATCCCGCTTCGCGCCCGACCCCTCGACCCCGGGAGCCCGCCATGGCCGGCTTGTTGCCCATCCTGTTGCTGTTCCCCCTCATGTACTTCCTGCTGATCCGGCCGCAGACGAAGCGCATGCGTGAACAGCAGGCTCTCCTTTCCGCAGTCGGTGAGGGCGACGAGATCGTCACCACCGCCGGCCTGTACGGCTACGTGACCGCCGTCGACGGTGACGTCCTGTGGGTGGAGATCGCCGACGGCGTCGAGGTTCGCCTCGCTCGCGCTGCGGTCGCCAAGCGCATCCCGGTCGACACGTCGACGACCACCGACGCCGACGATGAGGCGAAGGCCACCGATGGCACCGGTGATCGCACCGGTGATACCTCCGGCGACGAGACCCGCTGAACGCATGCGTCGACGCGCCATCGTCACCCTCGCTGTCACGGTGCTCGTAGCGTTCGGCGCGCTGGTGACGGTGCTGTCGCTGGGGTACGCCCCGGTGCTCGGCCTCGACCTGCAAGGCGGCGCTTCCGTCACCCTGCAGGCCAAGGGCGAGATCCGCGAGGGCGCACTCGACGTCGCCGAGCGGGTGATCCGGGACCGGGTCGATGCCCTCGGCGTGGCCGAGCCGGAGATCGTGCGCCAGAGCGATGCGATCGTGGTGAACCTTCCCGGCATCACCGACCAGGACCGGGCGCTCGCCCTGATCGGTCGGACGGCCGAGCTGCGGTTCCGGCCCGTGCTCGGCATCCTGCCGGGGCCCGACCTCGAGGCGCCACCGACCACGTCCGCAGCGGCGACCACGACGACGACAGCAGCGGCAACGGCGACCGAGGCCACCACGCCGGCCACGACTGCCGCTGCGGCGACGGCGGGACGCTCGCTGCCCCGCCAGACGGACACGTCGACGGGGACGACGACGACCGGAGCAACGACGACCTCGAGCACGATCGTGCCGGCAGAGCCGCTCGTGACGGTCCCGCCGCCGACCACGATCCCCGAGGGGCAGCCGTCGGGCCCCAACCTGCCGGCACCGAACCAGCAGACCCCGCCCGAGCAGGACGACCCGAACCTGCCGGTCACCCTCCCCGAACGTGATCCCGACGGCAAGATCCGTCGGCTCTACCAGCTCGGGCCGGCGGTGTTGACGGGCAACGCGATCTCCTCGGCCCGAGCGGCGTTGGAGCAAGGGAAGTGGATCGTCGAGCTCACGCTGAAAGACGGCAGGGAGGGTCTCGACACCTGGAACGAGTGGGCCCGGACCTGCCGTCGGCAGCAGTCGACGTGTCCGACGAACCAGATGTCGTTCGTGCTCGACTCGGTGGTGATCTCGGCGCCGGCGTTCCAGCAAGACTTCTTCTCCCGCAACGAGATCTCGATCACCGGCGGGGGCCAGACCGGGTTCAAAGAATCCGAGGCCCGCGATCTGGCCAAGCTCCTCAATGCCGGTGCTCTCCCGATCAAGCTGGAGCCCCAGGCGGTGCAGACCGTGTCGGCGACGCTGGGGAAGGACTCGCTGCGGGCGGGCGTGATCGCCGGTCTGATCGGCGTCGCCCTCGTGGTCGTGTTCATGTTCGCCTACTACCGAGGGCTCGCCGTCGTCGTGCTGCTCGGCCTGCTGGTCTCCGCTGCGATCCTGTGGACGATCGTTTCCTGGTTCGGAGCCGTGCTCACCTTGTCGGGGGCGACGGGCATCATCGTGTCGATCGGCGTCACCGTCGACTCCTACGTCGTGTACTTCGAGCGACTGAAAGACGACGTCCGGTCCGGCCGGTCGTTGCGGTCCTCGGTGCAGCGAGGGTTCGCCGGAGCCTGGCGCACGATCCTTGCGGCCGACATCGTGTCGTTGATCGGCGCGGCGCTGCTCTACTGGCTCACGGTCGGGTCGGTGCGAGGGTTCGCGTTCTTCCTCGGCCTGTCCACCCTCATCGACATGGTCGTGGCCTACTTCTTCACCCGGCCGATGGTGCAGGTGCTCGGGTCGTCGCGCTGGTTCGCCGGCTCGTCGGTGCTCGGGGTCGTCCAAGGGGAGCGCAGCCTTGCGGGAGGTGCCCGATGACCGATGCCGCCGTTGCGCCGCGTTCGGCCCGATCGCTGTGGAAGCGGCTCTACCACGGTGAGACGAACTACGACTTCGTCGGCCGCCGTCGCATCGGCTTCATCATCTCCGGGGTGCTCGTGCTGATCACCTTCGGCTCGCTGTTCACCCGAGGTCTCAACCTCGGCCTCGACTTCGAAGGCGGCGTGGCGTGGGAGGTGTCGGCGGTCAAGGATCTCGACGCCGACCGGGTGGAGCAGATCCTCGCCGATCGTGGCATCCGCCCGAACGACACCAAGATCCAGACGCTGGCCAGCCCGAGCGGCGGGGAGCGTCTGCGTATTCAGGTGCCCGACCAGACCGCCGAGGTGCGCACGGCGGTGCGCAACGACCTTGCCACCGCAGCCGGCGTCGACCCGCAGGACGTGAGCCTCACCTCAGTGAGCGCCACGTGGGGATCGGAGATCACGGCCAAGGCCCGCAACGCGCTCTTGATCTTCCTGGCGGCGATCGCGGTGTACATCTCGCTGCGGTTCGAGTGGAAGATGGCCGTCGGTGCACTCGTCGCCGTGGTCCACGACGTCGTCATCTCCGTCGGCGTGTACTCGGTGCTGGGGTTTGAGGTGACGCCGTCGACGGTGATCGCCTTCCTCACGATCCTCGGGTTCTCGCTCTACGACACGATCGTCGTGTTCGACAAGGTGCACGAGAACACGCGCCGTCTCGCGGCCGGGCGCGTCACCTACGGCGACGTCGTCAACCTGTCGATGAACCAGGTCCTCATGCGATCGCTCAACACGAGCCTCGCTGCGGTGCTCCCAGTGCTGTCGCTGCTCGTCGTCGGGTCCGGGATCCTGGGCGCGGTCGCCCTGCAGGACTTCGCACTGGCGTTGCTCGTCGGCTTGCTCATCGGCTCGTACTCGTCGATCTTCGTCGCCACCCCGATCCTGGCGCTGCTCAAAGAACGCGAACCCCGCTACCGCGCGATCGCCGAGCGACTCGGCCGGCCGACGTCGGGGCTCGACAGCGTGCGCGCCACGTTCGGCGAGGCCCCGGCGGTGGCCGACCGATCGGAGGGTGCGGGCACTGCCGAGGCGCCGGTGGGCGGCCCGGCAACGGTGCGTGCCACAGCGGGCGCGCTCACGCATCCACCTCGGCCGCGCAAGCGAAAGCGCCGCTGAGGGACCCCCGGCGGTAGGATCCGTCGATGGCGCTCGACGTGGCCCGTCTGCGGTCCCTGGTGCGCGACATTCCCGATTACCCCAAGACCGGGGTCACCTTCCGCGATATCACGCCGTTGCTGGCCGACGGTCCGGCGTTCGGTCAGGTGATCCACGCCCTGTCGGGTCACGTCGCCGATCACAAGGTCGACCGGGTCTTGGGGATCGAGGCGCGGGGCTTCATCGTGGCCGCCCCGGTCGCGCACCACCTCGGGGCCGGTTTCGTCCCGGTCCGCAAGGCGGGCAAGCTTCCCTGGGCGGTGGCGCGCGAGGAGTACGCACTCGAATACGGGACCGACCGGCTGGAGATCCACCGTGACGCGATCCCGCCCGGGGAGCGGGTCGTGATCGTCGACGACGTTCTTGCGACGGGCGGCACGGCAGCAGCGGCGATCCGGCTCGTGGAAGGGCTCGGCGGGGTGGTCGCCGGCCTGGCCGTCGTCATGGAGCTCGCAGCGCTCGGCGGTCGCCGCCGCCTCGAGGGCTACGACCTGGTCAGCGTCCTGACGGTCTGAGGGCACGACGTGGCGACGGTGACCCGAGTGCTGCCCTGGCGGCGCCACGCGATGCCGTCCGAAGAAGTGGTTCCGCTCCTCGACGCGTTCCGGGCGAACCATCCGCAGCGCAACAAAGCGCCGGTGACCCGCATCGTGCAGGCGTTCGAGGTTGCGGCCGAAGCCCATGCACCGCAGCGGCGAGGCTCGGGGGAGTCCTACATCAACCACCCGCTCGCCGTGGCGACCATCTGCGCCCGACTCGGCATGGACGAACCGACGATCGTCGGCGCGCTCCTCCACGACGTCGTGGAGGACACCGACGTGTCGCTCGCCGACATCGAGCGGCTCTTCGGCGCCGAGGTAGCGACGCTGGTGGACGGTGTCACCAAGCTCGATCGGATCCACTTCGAGTCCAAGGAGGAGCAGCAGGCCGCCACGATGCGAAAGATGCTCGTGGCGATGGCCAAGGACATCCGCGTCCTGGCGGTGAAGCTCGCGGATCGGCTGCACAACATGCGGACGCTTGCGGCGATGGTGCGCGACAAGCAGCGGCGGATCGCCCAGGAGACGCTCGACATCTACGCGCCCCTGGCCAACCGCCTCGGGATGCAGGAGCTGAAGACCGAGCTCGAAGACCTTGCGTTCGCGTCGCTGCATCCCAAGCGCTACGCCGAGATCGACCACATGGTCGCCGAGCGCCAGCCCGAACGCGAGTCCTACTTGGCGCGTGTGCTCGCCGAGGTGCAGGCACGCCTCGGTGATCTCCGCATCGACGCAGCGGTGAGCGGCCGGGGCAAGCACCTGTACTCCATCTACGAAAAGATGCAGGTCAAGGCGAAGGAGTTCGACGACATCTACGACCTGTTGGGGATCCGGGTGATCGTCGACGGGGTGAAGGACTGCTACGCGGCGCTCGGCTGCATCCACGGGACGTGGATGCCGGTGCCCGGGCGGTTCAAGGACTACATCGCCATGCCGAAGTTCAACCTCTACCAGTCCCTCCACACGACGGTGATCGGGCCCGGGGGCAAGGTGATCGAGGTGCAGATCCGTACACGGGAGATGCACGTACGGGCCGAGCGAGGCGTCGCGGCGCACTGGATCTACAAGCTCGGGCCGTCGGCCGGGGTGTCCAACGGCAACCCGAGCGGCAGCTCGAACGGTTCGTCGAACGGCGGCGACATCGACTGGCTCAACCGGATCATCGACCTCGAACGGGAGGCCTCGGATCCGGCGCTGTTCATGGAGAACCTCAAGTCGGACCTCGAGCCCGGCGAGATCTTCGTGTTCACGCCGAAGGGGAGGGTCGTGACCCTCCCGCGACCGGCGACCACCATCGACTTCGCCTACGCGGTCCACACCGAGGTCGGGCACGCCTGCATCGGGGCCCGGGTCAACGGCAGCCTCGTCCCGCTCGATCACAAGCTGGCGTCGGGGGACACCTGCGAGATCATCACCTCGAAAGTGGCCGGTGCCGGGCCCAGCCGAGACTGGCTGCAGACCGTCGAGTCGCCACGGGCGCGCACCAAGATCCGGCAGTGGTTCAGCCGGGAACGGCGGGAGGACGCGCTCGACGCCGGCCGCGAAGAACTGCAGCGGGAGCTTCGACGGGAGGGGCTGCCGATCCAGCCGTTGCTCCGGTCCCCCGAACTCGAGGCGGTCGCGACCGAGGTGGGGTACGTCGACATCGACGCGCTGCTCGTCGCCGTCGGCGAGCACCACGTCTCTGGTCGTTCGATCGTCCAACGGCTCCAGCGCCGGCTTCGCTCGGACGAAGAACCCGAGGACGAGGAGGTCCTCCCCACGCGCCGGCCGCGGCGTCGGTCGCCGGGCGGCACGGTCGGGGTGCACGTCGAAGGCTTCGAAGAGGTGCTCGTCCGTCTGGCCCGCTGCTGCACGCCGGTGCCGGGCGACGAGATCATGGGCTTCGTCACCCGCGGCCGCGGGGTGAGCGTGCACCGGGCGGACTGCGCCAACGCCGTGTCGCTGGCGTCGGCCCAGGCCGCCCGCCTCATCGACGTCGAATGGGACGGCGACCGGGGCCAATCGGTGTTCGTCGCATCGATCGAGGTGAAGGCCTACGACCGCACCAAGCTGCTCCGGGACGTGTCGAACGCCCTGTCGGACCTGCGGGTCAACGTGATCGGGTGCTCCACCCACACGGGCGCCGACCGCATCGCGCGCATGCGCTTCGAGTTCGAGATGGCCGACCCGGGCCACCTCGACACCGTCATCCGCGTGGTCAAGCAGATCGACGCCGTGTACGACGCCTACCGGATCGTGCCCGGCGGTGGCACCCAGGGAGGGGTCGGCCCGGCCGGGTCGTGACGGCGACCGGATCTAAACACCGGTGTCGGCCCGAGGGCACCCGGTACGATCGCAACCCGTGCCCGAGTTCCAGACCGCCCCCGGCACCCGGGACATCCTGTTCCCCGAGTCGGGCCGCTGGCGGCGGTTCGTCGAGGTGTTCGCCAGCGTGGTCGAAGCGGCCGGCTACGGGCAGGTGATCCCGCCGATGTTCGAAGACATCGGGGTGTTCCACCGGTTGGGGGAGGCCACCGACGTGGTCACCAAGGAGATGTACGACTTCGAGGACAAAGGCGGGCGTCACCTGGCGCTGCGGCCCGAGCAGACCGCCTCGGTGTGCCGGGCCTTCGTCCAGCACCGGCCGACGACGCCGTGGAAGTCCTGGTACGCCGGGCCGAACTTCCGGTACGAGTCGGCGCAGAAGGGCCGCTACCGGCAGTTCGACCAGGTCGGCATCGAGGTGCTCGGCGTCGAGGACCCGTATGCCGACGTCGAGGTGATCGCACTGGCCTGGCGGTTCTACGAGGCGCTCGGTCTGCGCCGCGTCACGTTGCTGCTCAACAGCCTCGGTGAGCCTGCCGACCGGGCCCGCTACGTCGAGGCGCTGCGCGCCCACTTCGGAGCGCACCTCGATGCTTTGTCACCCGAGAGCCGCGAGACGTTGCGGCGGAATCCCTTGCGGGTGCTCGACTCGAAGCGTCCGGCCGACGCCGAACTCGTTGCTGCGGCACCGACGATCGATGCGTTCTGGAGCGAAGCCGCCGCCGCGCACTTCGCCACCGTCCAGGGCGGTCTGCGGGCGCTCGGCGTGCCGTTCACCGCTGCGCTCCGGTTGGTGCGCGGCCTCGACTACTACCGGCGGACCACGTTCGAGTTCGCCGGCGAGGCGCTCGACGCCGCGCAGAACGCCGTCGGTGGTGGCGGACGCTACGACGGCCTCGTGGAGGACCTCGGTGGTCCGCCCACACCGGGCATCGGGTTCGCGCTCGGCCTCGACCGCACGTTGCTCGCGTGCGACGCCGAGGGCGTGTTCGCCCCGCCCGGCTCGATGGTGTCGGCCTTCGTGGTCGACACCACGGGCGGCGCCGAGGCGCTCGAGCTCACCGACTCGTTGCGCCGCAACGGGATCTCGGCCGAACGGGCCTTCGACGGGCGCAGCATGAAGTCGCAGATGAAGGCGGCCGACCGCTCCGGGGCGGCCGTCGCGCTGATCGTCGGCTCCGACGAGGTAGTGGCGGGAACGGTCGTGCTGCGGCCGTTGCGCGGGGGTGGCGAGCAGCGCACGGTGGCCCGGGCCGCGGTGATCGACGAGGTACGGAAGGTGATCGGATGAGCGCAACGACGATGCGGACCCACCTGTGCGGGGCGCTGCGCCCCGCCGATATCGGCGCGGTCGTGACCCTGTGCGGCTGGGTGGCCCGCCGGCGCGAGCACGGCGAGAAGTTGGCCTTCGTCGACCTTCGCGACCACTCCGGGATCGTGCAGGTGGTGGTCGACGGCTCGGTGGACGCCCGCAGCGAATACGTGATCCGGGTGACCGGCACGGTCCGGCACCGCCCCGAGGGCACCACGAACCCGAACCTCGCAACCGGTGACGTCGAGATCGGCGACTGCACCGTCGAGGTCCTGAACTCGGCCGAGCCGCCGGCGTTCCCGATCGACGCCCGTGCCGACGATGTCGAGGAGACGACGCGCCTTCGGCACCGCTACCTCGACCTGCGGCGCGAGCGCATGCAGCGCAACCTCCGGCTGCGGGCCACGGTCAACTCCGCCATCCGGCGTGCGATGGAACGCCAGGGGTTCGTCGAGGTGGAGACCCCGATGCTCGTGCCCTCGACCCCCGAAGGTGCCCGGGAGTTCCTGGTGCCGTCGCGCCAGACGCCCGGCTCGTTCTACGCGCTCCCGCAGAGCCCGCAGCTGTTCAAGCAGTTGCTGATGGTCGCCGGCCTCGACCGCTACTACCAGATCGCCCGCTGCCTGCGCGACGAAGACCTGCGCGCCGATCGCCAGTACGAGTTCATGCAACTCGACGCCGAGATGTCCTTCGTCGATGTCGACGACGTCCTCGCTGCGATCTCCGAGGCCGTGCTCGACGCCGCCGAGGCGGCGACCGGCGTCCGGCCCGGGTCACCCATCGAGCGCATCACCTGGCACGAGGCGATGGACCGCTTCGGGATCGACAAGCCCGATCTGCGGTTCGGCATGGAACTCGTCGAGCTGACCGAGGTATTCGCGTCGACGGGCTTCAATGCCTTCAAGGCCCCGTGCATCAAGGGGATCAACGCCACCGGGCGCGCGGCGGAGTTCGGGCGCAACAAGCTCGACGCGCTCACCGACCGGGCCCGCAAGCTCGGCGCCAAGGGTCTGGTGTGGATGAAGGTCGGCGCAGACGGGGCGATCGACTCGCCGGTGGCGAAGTTCCTCTCCGACGACGAGCGCGCCGGGCTGATCGCCCGGCTCGAGGCGACCGAGGGCGACCTGCTGCTGCTCGTGGCCGATCAGTGGATGCAAGCCTGCGAGGTGCTCGGGACGCTTCGCAACGACCTCGGACGACCGCCGGTCCACCAGGGCCCCTACCGGTTCGTGTGGGTGGTCGACTTCCCGCTGTTCGTCTCGGTCGACGAATCGACCGGCCGACCCCGGCCCGGCCACCACCCGTTCTGCCATCCGCGCGAGGAGGACCTCGACCGTCTCGACACCGACCCGTTGTCCGTGCGGGCCAAGGCCTACGACCTCGTGCTCAACGGCTGGGAGCTCGGTTCGGGCTCGATCCGGATCCACGACCCGGCCTTGCAGCAGCGGGTGTTCGACAAGCTCGGGATCGATCCCGAGTCGGCGCAGCGCCGTTTCGGGTTCTTCCTCAACCCGTTCCGGTTCGGTGCGCCGCCGCACGGCGGGTTCGCGTTCGGGATCGACCGCCTCGTGGCCATCCTCGCCGGAGAGGAGAACATCCGCGAGGTGATCGCGTTCCCCAAGACGCAGTCGGGCACGGACCCGATGACCAACGCCCCGACCCCGGTCGAATCCAAGCAGCTCGACGAGCTCGGGATCCGGACGCTGCCCGCGCGGAGCTGATCGTGGCGCGCGAGCCGGACGCCCGGCCGCTGCTGGCCGGGCCGGAGGGCCGCCGCCGTCTCGATGCCGCGATCGTCACGGCGCTCGCCGGCATCGGGGCACCCACCCGCCCAGGTGGACCGGCGGGGGCGCTCGGCGATCGGCTCATGGCCGGAGAGCCGTTGACCGAGGACACGGACTGGCGGGCGCCGCTCGGGCCATTCCGGGACTCCAGCATCGTGCGGGGGACACTCGACGAGCTGCTCTCCGCCCGGCTCACTGACGGACGCTACGGGCTCGACGTCGTGGTGGATGCGCTGCTTCCCTGGGCGTTGCCGCTGCTCGAGCCGACGCTGGTCGATCCGCTCGACCCGTTCGACATCGAGGATCGGTGCCGGCGGGGGCTGCGCCGGGCAGTGGGCGCGCTCGGTGGCGAACGGCTCGATGTGTCAGGGCGTGGCGGCCTCGCGGCGACGCCAGGCCATACCGGCGAGGGCCTCGAGCACGACGCGATGGGCAACGTTGACCGTCTGGCCGGCCCAGTCGTAGGGCGGGGCGACCTCGACGACGTCGAGGCCGACCAACTCGGCTCGCTGGGCCAGCGCCCGGACCATCCGTAGGAGGTCGACCGGCGCCATGCCCCCCGGCTCGGGGGTCCCGGTGCCGGGCGCAAACCCCGGGTCGAGGACGTCGATGTCGACGCTGACGTAGAGATAACGGGCGCCGTCGAGCGCTTCGGCGACGGCGTCGGCCAGCACGGCGTGGACGCCCCGCTCCCAGAGTTCCTGCATGCGGTGCCACCGCATGCCCTGCGCCTGCATCCAGGCGAAGGTCTCTGCCGGTGGCCAGTAGCCGCGCAAACCCACCTGGACGAAGTTGCGCCCCAGGACCGCACCGGACTCGATGAGCCGACGCATCGGCGTGCCGTGACTCGCCAGGTTGCCGTCGAGGCGATCCGCGGTGTCGGCGTGTGCGTCGAAGTGCACGATGCCCACCTCGCCCCAGCCGACGGCCTCGGCCACCGCCGTGGCGGCCGGCCAGGTGATCGAGTGGTCCCCGCCGAGGATCACCGGGACGATCCCACGCTTGGCCACCTCGTGGACCCGGGCCCGGATCGCGGCATGCCCGGCCTCGGTCTGGCCGTGCGGGCAGTGCGCATCACCGAAGTCGACCACCTCGAGCCAGTCGAAGATCTCGATGTCGAGATCGAGGTGGTACGTGCCCGGGCCGTAGGCGTCGGCTCGTAGGGCTCTCGGGCCGAACCGGGCACCCGGTCGATTGGTGGTGGCGATGTCGAACGGAGCGCCGACCACGGCGACATGGGGTTGCCAGCGATCGAGATCCTCGGCCTCGGTCAGCAGAGGCCGTTGCGCGAACGTCGCCGGCCCCTCGTGGGACGGGCCGGCGAGCTGCGCGGCCAGCCCCGGAGGGAGCCGGCGGTCCGGCGGTGGTCGATCACCCCGAGCGGTCAGCCGGCGTCCTCGTCGTTCTCGATGGCGTCCATGAACGCCTCGACGTCCTCTTCCTCGCCGCCGATGAGCCACAGCGCCGGGCCGTTGTCGTCGTCGTCGTCCTCGTCGCCCGGCCACAGCCAGACGCCGTCGACGACGTAGCGGTCCACGGCGATCTCCTCGTCGGCGTCGCCGACGGAGGCCACCACGGCGAGCTCGACCTCCGCAGCGGCGTCGTAGCCCTTCAGGATCTCGATCAGTTCCCCAACGTTCATGGGTGGTCCTTTCACCGGGCCGGCACCGGGTGCCGAACGTAGCCGCTTCCGGCCGAGCCGGGGGCGCTCACAGCTCCTCGAGCCAGCGCGGCGCCTGTTCGAGCAGGTAGAGGCTGACCTCCCGGCAGCGTTCGAGCTCGCCGCACAGGATCTCCTCGCTCAGGTACACCTTGGCGAGGGAGACCTCGACCCGAGCGGTGATGCTGAGGCTGCGCTCGGGTGCGTCGGTGACCGACGGGATGGAATCGATCGCCGAGACCTCGACGGGGAGCTCGACGCCGCCGATCCCGGCGAGTTCGGTGGCGAGCACGAGCAGGTCGGGTGGCCGGGTGAGCGGTGGGAGCGTCCAGGTGAACACCAGCGGGAAGTGGAATTCGTCGGGCGGGGCGTCGTCGACGTCGTCGAGGCGGGCGACGGCATCCTCGAACGACAGCAGCACCCGGGGATCGACGTCGAGCGCCAGGTGGAGATCGATCGGGCCGTTGCACGCTTCCTCGGGGTGGAGGTCCACCTCCCAGACCTGGCGCAAGGAGTAGGTCTCGACGAGGTGGCGTTCGTCGTGGACGTGGAAGTGGTGCTCGGCGGCGTGGTCCTTGAGGTCCGACACGAACCCGGCGACGTCGATGGCGGCCACGATCCTCCCGTGCTCGGCGGCACCGGAGGGTGCTCGCCGGGATGACGAGCGTAGTGCCCGCTAGCGTCTCGGCGATGGGCGAGGACCCCCGGGCGCTGCTGACCGTGTTCCGGGCGGTCGAGGAGGCGGTGCGCGACGCGCTCGCCCGGGAGCGCGACTGGGGGCCGGCGGGCACCCGGGACGGGCAGCACCGCTCGGACCTCGCGGCCGACGCCGCGGCGCTCGGCGTGTTGTGTCGCAACGGGCTTGCCGTGGTGTCGGAGGAAAGTGGCGAGCACCCGGCCGGTGCGACGGTCGTGGTCGTCGATCCGCTCGACGGCTCGACGAACGCGGCGCGGGGAGTGCCATGGTTCGCGTTGTCCCTGTGTGCGGTCGACGATGCCGGTGCGTCCGCAGCGCTGGTCGTCGACCTGGCCCGTGGCACCCGATTCGAGGCGGTCCGAGGCGAGGGCGCCCGCCGGGACGGGCAGCCGATCGGGCCGAGGGCGTGTGAGCGCCTCGACGACGCGATCGTCGGGTTGTCCGGCCTACCCTCGCACCACTACGGCTGGGCGCAGTACCGGGCGCTCGGCGCCGCAGCGCTCGACCTGTGCGCCGTCGCGTGCGGGGTGCTCGACGGCTGGGTCGACTGTTCCGTCGATGCCCACGGTCCCTGGGACTACCTCGGCGGCCTGCTGGTGTGCCGGGAGGCGGGTGCCGTCGTGGTCGATGCGTTCGACCGCGAGTTGGTCGTCACCGAGCACCAGGCCCGCCGCACGCCGGTGGCGGGCGCCACCGCGCCCTTGACCGCAGCCCTGGTCGCCCACCGGCGGCGGGGCCGGTCATGACCGGGCGCCTGCACCGGCTCGCCGTCGCCGTGTACGCACGGCTGTCGGAACGAACCCGCCTTCGCCTGCTCCGCCTCGTCGTGCCGACGTACACGGTGGGAGCGATCTGCGTCGTGCGGCGCGACGGCGGCGAGTTGTTGCTCGTGCGACAGAGCTACCGGCCCGACTGGACCTTCGTCGGTGGTTCGCTCGACCGGCACGAAGCGCCGGCCGACGCCGGCCGGCGGGAAGCGGTGGAGGAGATCGGGGTGGCGATCGAGTTGACCGGGCCGCCTGCCGTGGTCACCTACCCGGACCGGCGAGACCTGCACCTCGTGTATCCGGCCCGGCTGGTGGACGAGTCCTCGGTGCCTCGAGCCGTACCCCCGGAGATCCTCGAGGTGGGATGGTTCGCCCCCGACGCCCTGCCCGCGCTGCACCGGGAGGCGAGGCGGGCGCTCGAGACGTTGCGGGCGGCCGGCGCGGCGGTGTGACGTCGCTCAGGCCCCGGCCGGCGGGCGAGGCTGGTGACGCCAGAGGCGAGCGACGCTCGGATGGCGCAGCTTGGTGATCGCCTGTTCCCGGAGTTCGTCGACGTCATCGGGCTCGTGATCGTCGAGGGCGCCGGGCCGCTGGCCGCCGAGGTCGGTGGCGCCGAGGGCGTCGGCGGCCAACCAGCGATCCCGGGGGTTGAGACGGTCGAGCCGGCTTTCGAGTATGACCCGTTCGAGCTCGCGGACCGTCACCTCGTAGGGACTGAGCGCGTCGTCGCGGTCACCCTGAGGGTCGGCCGGGAACACCATCGCTGCGCACCGTAGCCGGGCGCCCGCGCACCCGCGCGGATTCCCGGCCAAGGCGCCACGGTCCTGAGCGGTAGGGTGAAGGCTCCTCCGGGCGCTTAGCTCAGCTGGTCAGAGCACTTCCCTTACAAGGAAGGGGTCGTGGGTTCGAGCCCCGCAGCGCCCACCATCAACGTCATGTTCGAACCCCCGACGACCGCAAGGTTTCCGGGGGTTCTTTCGTTGTCCCGGATCTGATCACCCCACGCGGTGGCTCTCACCACTCTCGCAGCGTCCTCGGCTGCCCACAGGGCCGACAGGTGTGCCCAGGCTTGATCGATCGCTTTCGACTGTTCGGCGGTGAGTTCTGCTGCATCGAGTTTCTCGATGACGGAGCTGACCATCGGCTCGCTGAGGAGCAGATCGAAGGGCTCGGCGTACTCGTGGACGATCTCGCCCTGCTCGTCGACGTAGAGCTTCTCGAAGATCGCCTGGTTGAGCAGCCGGCGCTCGGTGGAGGTCGCACGCATGTAGGCGTCGTGCCAGTTGGCAGCGAGGGTGACGGCCTGTTCGAGGTTCGCCTCGACCACGTCGAACTCGGCCGACATGGCGTCCAGTCGCTCGTTGGCGTGGTTCAGCTCGCGGGTGATCCGCGTCTGCTCTCGCTTCATCAGGTCGACCGGGATCGCTCCGGCGTAGTAGCCGTCGAGCAACTTGCTGCGCTCGTCCTCCAACTTGCGGATCCGACGAGCTTGCGCTTCACGCTCCTTGGAGGCAAAGGCTCGCCCCTCCGCAAGTTCGGCGAGCAGCACCGAGCGGATTCGCTCGAGCAACTCTGCCGACGGTTGAACGTCCCTGTAGTGATCCTCGACCTTCGCCTCGACAAGGTCGATGAGCACGGCCTTCTGAAGACAGGCGTTGGACTTCTTCTGACGACCGATGCAGACGAAGTACTCGTATACCTTCCCGCGTCGGCCCTTGTTCTTCGAGACGATGAGTCGAGAACCGCAGGTGCCGCAGTGCACCGTGCCCTTCAGGTAGTGAGGGTGCTCCCGGTGCTTCTCACCGGCGTTGCCTTGGGCGTCGAGCACTTCCTGGACGCGCTGCCAGGTGGCTGCGGTGACCAGTGGCTGGTGTTTGCCCTCGTACTCGACCCCCTTGTAGCGGACGATGCCCTTGTAGTACGGGTGCCGCATCAGGCGGTGGAAGTTCGACACCACCAGCGGCCTGGAGGGAGTCCGGCGCGTGGGTGGAGACGTGAGGCCTCGTTCGGTCAGCTCATCGAGCAGCCGCCGCAAGGTCCACTGTCCGGTGGCGTATGCCTCAAACGCCCAGGCCATCAGCGGCCCACGTTCGGGGTCGATCTCCACGGTCCGCGTCTCGACGCCGTTCTCGTACTTACGCACGTTCAGGTAGCCGGTCGGCGCCCGGCCGATGGTGCCGCCCTTCTTTGCCTTCTCGACGCTGCCCTTGACGACCTCGTTGGCCAGGTTGCGGCTATAGAACTCGGCGATCGAGCTCATGATGCCGTGCATGAGCGCGCCCGACGGCGTCTCGTCGATGTTCTCGGTGCATGAGACGAGCGTGGCGCCGGCCTTGCCGATCTCCATGTTGATGAGAGCGTCATCGAGGCGGTTGCGGGCGAGTCGGTCGACCTTGTGGACGATGACGTAGCGGACGTCATTCTCTGCGACGTACTTGAGCATCCGCTGCAGCTCGGGCCGATGGGCTGTCTTCGCGCTCTCGCCGGCATCGATGAACTCTTCGACCACGACGGCGTCGAGCGACTTGGCTTTGCGTCCGCAGGCTTCTCGCTGCGCCGGGATGGAGAAGCCCTCGGCTTCACCGCCGCGCTCGGCCTGATCCTTCGTGCTGACTCGTAGGTAGACAACGGCCCGCGCGAGGCGGGCCGTTTCGGTGGTCTGGTCGGTGGGTTGAGATCGTCCGCTCATGCGGCTACTCCTTCGAGAAGTGGTCGGGCGGGGAGTTGTCGGAAGTAGCGGCCGACACGGCCGTAGCTGCCGCGGTGGCGGCGCTCGCATCGGTCGACGGCGGTGGTGAGTCCGAGC
>JBJTVH010000020.1:0-4856 GCA_046081125.1 Acidimicrobiales bacterium | reverse complement strand
GAACGAGGCGGGCACGCACGTGCGGGCCCACCTGGAGGCTGCGGAGTGAGGTACTCACGGCTCGGTTCCAGTGGCCTAGTGGTGTCGAGGGTGTGCCTCGGTTGCATGAGCTACGGCGTGCCCGAACGGGGCACCCACGAGTGGACGCTGCCGGAGGACGACAGCCGCCCGTTCATCCGCCGTGCGCTCGAGGCCGGCATCAACTTCTTCGACACCGCCAACGTGTACTCGCTCGGCACGAGCGAAGAGATCCTCGGCGCAGTGCTCGCCGAGCACGCCAATCGCGACGAGATCGTGATCGCGACCAAGGTCCACGGCGTCATGCGGCCGGGGCCGAACGGGCGGGGCCTGTCACGCAAGGTGATCCTGGCCGAACTCGACGCCAGCCTGCGCCGGCTCGGCACCGACTACATCGACCTCTACCAGATCCACCGGTGGGATCCCCGCACGCCGCTCGAGGAGACCTTGTCGGTGCTCGACGACGCCGTGCGCTCGGGCAAGGTCCGCTACCTCGGCGCGTCGTCGATGTACGCCTGGCAGTTCGCAAAGGCGCTCTACACGGCCGACGCCAACGGGTGGAGCCGGTTCGTCAGCATGCAGAACCACTACAACCTGATCCAGCGGGAGGAAGAGCGGGAGATGATGCCGCTGTGCGCCGATCAGGGGATCGGCGTCATCCCGTGGAGTCCGCTCGCACGCGGCAAGCTCACCCGGGACTGGGAGGTGGAGACCGAGCGCTCGCGCACCGACGAGTTCGGCAAGACGCTCTACGACACCTCGGCCAGCGACCGGGTGATCGTCGAGCGGGTGGCCGAGGTCGCCGCCGAGCGGGGCGTGCCGAGAGCCCAGGTGGCGCTGGCCTGGATGCTGGCCAAGCCCTTCGTGAGCGCGCCGATCATCGGGGCGACCAAGGCGCACCACCTCGCCGACGCCGTGGCGGCGGTCGATCTCGTGCTGACGGCCGAGGAGATCCGTCGCCTCGAGGAGCCGTACACGCCGCACGCCGTGGCCGGGTTCGCGTGACCCGCACCGTGACCCCGCTGACCGGCACCTTCGGCGCCGAGGTGAGCGGGGTCGACCTCGGGGTCGGCTTGGCGCCCGGTGAGCTGGCCGAGTTGCTGTGCGAGCACCGGGTGCTCGTGTTCCGGGATCAGCGCCTCACGCGCGCCGGGCAGGTGGCGCTGGCCCGGTCCCTCGGTGAGCCCACCCCGGCCCATCCCGTTGTGCCCGGCGACCCGGACCACCCGGAGATCCTCGAGCTCGACGGGGCCAAGGGCGGCCGCAACGCCCGTTGGCACACCGACGTCACGTTCGTCGCCACGCCGCCGGCGTGTTCGGTGCTCGTCGCCGACGAACTCCCCGCCTACGGGGGCGACACGCTGTGGGCCGACACCCGCACCGCATACGAACGGCTGGCACCCGGGCTGCGCAGGTGTGTCGACGACCTCGATGCAGTCCACCGGATCGCGCCCCTCGCGTACTGGGGCGAACCGTTCGACACTGCGCTCAGCCGGGACGACGCCGAGGCGCTCTACCGCCAGGCGGCCGAGGTGCCGCCGGTGCTGCACCCCGTGGTGCGCGTCCATCCGGTCACCGCTCGGCCCTCGCTGTTCGTCAACCCGGGGTTCACCACCCACGTCGCGGGATGGAGTCGAATCGAGAGCGACGGCCTGCTCGCGCTCTTGTATGCACACATGACCCAGCCGGAGCTGACCCTTCGCCACCGCTGGCGCCCGGGCGACGTGTTGCTGTGGGACAACCGGGCGACGATGCACTACGCCGTCGACGACTACGGCTCGACTCCTCGGCGCATGCGGCGGGTGACGGTGCGCGGCGACGCGCCGGTCGGACTCGACGGGCGGCGCAGCCACGTCGTCACCGACCCGCTCCTCGTCGTGCGCTGACCGGGGCCGGGCGCTGAGCGCCCGGGCGTGTCCGCACGCGCAAGAATGCGGCGCCGTGGGCGATGCCGTAGACGAGACCGAGGTGCCGCCGGACCGGATGGCACGACTCGAGGGCCGAGCCGTGATCGGGCCGGCGGTCGCGACGGGCCGGCGGTTCTTCGCCATCGAGGGTCTCGACCTCGGCGGTCTCATCGCCGTGGAGCTGTTCACGACGGTGATGCCGTTGTTGCTCATCGGCTACGCGTGGTTCAAGGACTTCTCGCCCCGGTCCAGCATCGGCGAGCTGTTCGTCCGCCAACTCGGGGCGTCGGGCGAGGACGTGATCCTGATCCGGCGCCAGTTCGGATCGGCGGCCGGCCTCGAGCAGGTCTGGACGGTGACGGGCCTCGCGGCGTTCCTGGTGTGGGGCATCCCGATGTCGCTGACGGTCGTGCGCATGTTCGCGATGGCCTGGAACCGAGCGGTTCCCTCGATCCTGCAACGCCTGTGGCGCGGCGCAGCGTGGTTCGTCCTCTACCTCGTCGACGTCGGGGTCACCGAGAGCATCCTGCTGATCCCGTCGCCTCGCGCCATGGTGCCGGTGCTCATGTTCGCAGCGATGGCCGTCTCGCTCGTGTTCTGGGGGCTCACGCCGATCCTGCTCGTGCCGTCGCTCACGTTCCGCTGGCGGACCGTGCTCATCGCCGGCACGGTCGGCGCCGTCGTCAACTTCCTGGTGTTGCGGATCGTCGCCCGCGTCGTGTTCCCGATGCTGCTGTCGGGTTGGGACGGCTTCGGGCCGATCGGGGTAGCGATGACGTTGATGACGTGGTGCGGTGTGCTCGGCACGACGTGGGTCGTCGTCGCCTGCGCCGGGTCGGTGTTCGCCGAAGGCCCTCAGCGCGGCGCCGGATCGTTGGGGCCGCGCCCGGACGGGTCGAGCCCCTCGTAGGAGAGCAGTTGGCCGAGCGGCACCTCGTCGCTGGTGAACTTCTTCTCCACGGCGCCTCCGTTCACGCCGCCGCCCGTCGCAGGACGTCGCCACTCGGAAGGTATCAGTGCGTGCATTCGATCCGCCGGTGATGGCGCCTGATGTGATGGCAACAAGCCCAGAGCGAAGCGTCCGCCGTCTACGGTGATCCGCGGTGGCACATGGGGGGAGGCTGACGAAGGTTGACGACCGCCGGACGCCGGAAGCTGATTCGCCAACGTCGCCACACCCTCGGCCTACCGTTCCGGTCCGAACCGTGAGGACGGCGCGGGCCGTCCGCAGGAGCCTGCATCGTGGATGTCTTCCACCTTCGTGACCAGCTGACGGCTGACTACGAGCGGTACGTCTCGAGTTTCCTCTCCCTGCGGGACGAGCGGATTCGGGCGCGCGTGTCGACAGCGCTTACCGAAGGCCACTTGTGGCCCGAGGCCCGGATCGGGTTGAACCCGTCGTTCGAGCCGGGCGGCTGGATCGACGACCTCGTCGCCGAGGGTCTGCTGCACCGTGGCGCCCGGGACGTGTTCCGGGTCGGCAAGTCGGCCGACACCCCGCTCGGGGATCGGATGCGGCTCCACCGTCACCAGGTTGATGCGATCCGCACGGCGGCGACCGGTAGGAGCTACGTGCTCACGACGGGCACCGGTTCGGGGAAGTCGCTCAGCTACATCGTCCCGATCGTCGACCACGTGCTGCGGGCCGGGTCCGGGAAGGGGATCAAGGCGATCGTCGTGTACCCGATGAACGCGTTGGCGAACAGCCAGTCGGGTGAGCTCGCGAAGTTCCTCGGCCCGGTCGCCGGGCGCCCGGTCCGCTTCGCCCGGTACACCGGTCAGGAGCGCGCCGAGGAGCGGCAGGCGATCCTCGACAACCCGCCGGACATCCTGCTCACCAACTACGTGATGCTCGAGCTGATCCTCACCCGGTTCCGTGACCGGCGTCTGGTGCGTGCCGCGCAGGGGCTGCGGTTCCTGGTGCTCGACGAGTTGCACACCTACCGGGGCCGTCAGGGTGCCGACGTCGCGATGCTGGTGCGCCGGGTGCGGGAGGCGTGTGCGGCGAGCGAGCTGCAGTGCATCGGCACTTCGGCGACGCTCGCGTCGGGTGGCACCCCGGCCGAGCAACGGGCCGAGGTGGCCCGGGTGGCGTCGTTGCTGTTCGGCGCGAACGTGACCGCCGATGCGGTGATCGGCGAGACATTGCGGCGCACCACCCCCGAGCTCGATCTCACCGACCCGGCGGTGCGGGACCGGATCGCGGTGTCGATGCGGTCGACCCCGGCGACGTTCGGTGAGCTGGCTGCCGATCCGTTGTCGAGCTGGGTCGAGTCGACGCTCGGGATCGAACGGGACCTCGAAGGGCGGCTCGTGCGGGTGCGCCCGAAAGCGATCGGCGGCAAGGGCGGCGCTGCGCAGGCCCTCGCTGATCTCACCGGTGCAGATCCGTTGGACGCCGCCCGGGCGATCCGATCCCGGTTGATGGACGGCTACCGGCACCGTCATCCCGAAACCCGGTTCCCGGCGTTCGCGTTCCGGTTGCATCAGATGATTTCCAAGGGCGACACCGTGTTCGCGTCGCCAGAACCGGTCGCCACCCGGCATCTGACGTTGAAGGGCCAGCGGTTTGCCCCGGGAAAGCCGAACACGGTGCTGTTGCCGCAGGGGTTCTGCCGTTCGTGCGGGCAGGAGTACTCGCTGGTGCGCCGCCAGCTCGGCGACGACGGCATCACCCGGGTGGTGCCGCGCGACATCGGCGACGTCGGCAGCCATGAGGGCAAACCCGGGTTCCTGGCCGTCGACCACGATCGGATCTGGCCGCCCGATCCGGCCGAGGTGCTCGACCGGCTGCCCGAAGACTGGCTGGAGGAGGCCACGTCCGGGGTGCGGGTGAAATCGGGGCAGCGTGACCAGCTCCCGACGCTCGTGCGGGTCGGGCTCGACGGCGCCTTTCTGCCCGATGACGCTCCGGGCACGTTGATGTGGTGG